>NZ_JGZU01000025.1 GCF_000741765.1 Bifidobacterium tsurumiense | reverse complement strand
GGGCGGACGGTGCGGACGTCCGGCCGGCGGGGAGCCCGCCGCGGAGCCCGGGCCGGTGACCGTGCATGAGGATGGCGGCTTCTGATGGGCGGGGGTCGCAGGCCCGTCTCCCGCGGCGTGAGGCTCCTTTGCCTGGGATTGGCCGTGCTGCTGGTGTGCGCGTTGGGTTCCGTTGTGCTCGGCCGGCACGGGTCGTCCGACACCGCCGCGCGGGACGCCTCCACGACGGGTTCCGCCCCGTCGAAGGATGATGCCGGGACCGTGGATGCGGAAGCGCATCCGGGGTTGAGGGCGGCGGGCATCCCGGTTCCGGGCGACTGGTCGCGCCAGTCGGGATACCGGGTCACGGTCGAGGACGGGCGGGCCGATTGGCCCGAACAGGCGTCGATGGAACCGATGGCCGGGTCCTACGGCGTCGCGGACACGGCGCTGGACACGCTGGACAGGCTCCTCGACCCGACCATGGACGACCAGGCATGGGCGCAGGGCGTGCTCGGCTCCCTGGGAGCGGACGGCGGCGGCGTCGAGCATCCGGTGTCGGACGCGCCGCGCTGGTGGTGGGCGCAGCGCAGGTTCGACCCGACCGCGTTGTGCAGGGCCGTGGACTCCGACCCGTACGTGCAGGGCCAGTACCGCGGCGGCTGTGCCGACGACGGCGAGTGGGACGACGAGGCGGAAAGGGCGGTCAGCCAGGCGGGCATGTACGACACGACGTCGACGGATTTCCCCGTCCCGGACGGGCTGACCGTCGACTCGCTGACGAACCCGCAGGACGTGGCGAGCCGCGCGTACGGGGTCGTGGGCGTGCCGATGGACGACGGCATCTGGCACGTGACCGTGTACTGTCCCGCCACGTTGGACGGGCCTCTCACCGATCTCGACGGCAACGAGCTGACGGGTCTCGACGGCCGCGGGGAGGCGTGGACCTCGATCTCCCCGACGGGCTGGGGCACGGTCCAACGGCCCTGCCGGACCGTGGAGGTCACGGTCGGCGGGCAGAAGCCGTTCTGGTGGTTCGGGGACGAGTCATGACCCGTGTGAACGGCGCGCGGCGCCGACTGGCGTCGATCGCGGCGATCGTGGGGCTGATCCTGACGGTGGGCGGCTGCGGGCCGTTGGACGTGCTCGCGTTCCTCGCGGGCTGCCGGTCCGCATCGGGCGAGGGCGCGTCGGGTACCGTGCAGGCGTCCGCCGCGTCCGGTGAATGGACCGGCCTGGTGGGCATGGCCATGGGCCGGATCCAGGACAAGTGGCCCGAACACAGCTCGTACTGCTCCACGTATGGTCCGGATTTCCAGTGCACCTGGTGGGCGTGCATGAGGGAACGCAGCCTCGGCCATCAGGTCGGCCAGTACTGGGGCAACGGCAACCAATGGGACACGAGTGCCCAACAGGCGGGCTGGGTGCAGGGCGCGCAGGCGGGCGGCATCGTCAGCTTCGAGGGCGGCGTGGTCTACGGCGGGATCCCGACGAGCGCGTTGTACGGGCACGTGGCCGTCGTCGAACAGGTCGACGGCGACACCGTGCACATCACCGAGGGCGGCACGGGGTTCGGCAAGGTCCACGCCACCACGTTGTCCGCGTCGAACCCGCCCCGGGGCGTCACCTACTGGCATCCCGCCGACGGATCGGGCACGGACGGGGTCCCCCACGGCGG
>NZ_JGZU01000024.1 GCF_000741765.1 Bifidobacterium tsurumiense | reverse complement strand
GCGCCTCGCGGATCGCGTCGATCTGCAGCGTGCTCCCGTTGATGACCGTCCGCGCGTACGCGCGCCCGTCATGCTGGCTGATGAACGCGTCCGGCTGTCCCGGCGTGCCGGTGGCCACGACCGGATCGCCCTGGCGGAGATCCAGATCGCGAAGGACCTCCGCGTTCCGACCCCAGAACTTCACCGTGACCTTCTCCGGATCCCCGTACGCCACGCTCCCGTCCGAACCGCGCTGCACGTTCCCGTCCTGGTCGCGTCGCGGCACCGACCGGTAGACCACGGCCTCAAGATACGCGCGCCGCTGCACGCCGTCCTCGCCCCTGCCGGCCGGGAAGAACTTCGGATTGACCGCGAGATTGCCCCGCATGACCTGCTGTGTCTGTGGCATGATTCCATCCCTCCGGGGCCGCCGACCCTCGCCGGCCCCGCAACCATCGTCCGGCCGGACGCGGCGCGCCACGGAGGACAGGCGGCAACCGTCCTACAGCGTCGGCCCGCCCATGGCCATGCCCATCGCCCATGCCGTCGCCGCCCGACTGGGCGCGCGCCCTGGCCTGCGCCTCGACGGCGTCGGCCAGCCGGGTGGAATCGAGGTGCGGACGGCAGAAGGCGATCAGGTCCATGGCCTCCGCAAGGTCGCCCTGCGCGAGCGTGAACGCCGCCTTGAGGGACGTGATCGCATAGGCCACGACGTCGGGCGCGTTCTCGGCGATGGGGCCGAGGACGTTCGACGCGGTCCCGATGCGGTCGGCGAGCAGGTCGTCGCCCGGCGCGTACGCGCAGGCGCCGTCCGTCAGATCGTCCAGGAGCCGGTCGAAGTCGACGGGACGTTCGTCCCCCAGCATGCCGCGCATGTCGGCCCGGGAGGGCTCGTCCGGGTCAAGCGCCCATGTCAGGATCATCCTCTCCGCCCGCTCCGGCACGGCCTCGAACACCGTCGCCAGGATCGCGAGACGGCGCACGTCGGACGCCCACTCGCCACGCGTGACCGGGTCGGCGCACAGCATGTCCCAATCATGGGCGGCGGCGTCCGACCACATGCGCCGCGCGTCCGCGTCGCCGTCCCGGTATTCGTCGCGGGCCGCGGCGATCGCCGTGTTCAGGTCGGGCTCGTCCGGGCCGGTCGCCCGCGCCTCCAACGCGAGCATGAAACCGGGGCCGCCGGTGCGGGCGTTGTCGGTCATGGCATGTTCCTCCCTGTCGTCATCGTTCCCATTTCCTGTTGGTGTCGTTGAAGCCCGACCGTTCGATCCCGCACATCTGCACGTTGATCGGGATGCCGGGCAGGCCGCCGAGCTTGATGAGGAACTTGCCGATGCCCTTGTAGCTGGCGCCCTGCGCGTAGTTGGTCGGCGTGCCCCAGTCGGCGAGCATGTCCTCCTCGCGCATCGAGATCGGCAGGCCGCTCTCGCCACGCAGGTAGCGGTCGACCTCGGTGCGGCTCAACGCGCCGAGGACCTTGATCTTCGAGCGTTCCACGAAGCCGCGCGCCTTCGCGTTCTGGCTGTCGGAGCCCAGGCACAGCAGGTCGGCGAACGTGTGCGTGATCATGATCTGGCCCACGCCCCACTGACGGTTCAGGCGGGTCAGCAGGTCGAGCCTGTCGACCATGAGCGGGCTGGCGCGCAGCGCCCGGTGCATCTCGTCCATGATGATGACGTTGTTGCGCCGCGGCTCCAGGCCGGCCTCGGCGAGCATGTCGGCCGCGTTCTTCGCGGCGAACGCGCCCGACCATGTGGCCGCGAGGACCGCGGCGACCACGTCGTCGCCCGCCTGCGAGAGGGCGCTGATGTCGAAGTCCACGGGACGGGTCAGGTCGATCGCCTCGGTGGTCTGCTCGCTGAACAGGCGGCCGAACCGGCCCATCCGGTTGCTCA
>NZ_JGZU01000023.1 GCF_000741765.1 Bifidobacterium tsurumiense | reverse complement strand
GGACGGGCGTCCGGCGAGGTCGCGTCGGGCGGCGCGCCCGATGGGGCGAACCGCGCCACGGTGCGCAGGGGCAGGCATGAAGGGAAGGTGTTCTGATGGCGTCGAACACGACGTACGGCGATTGGATGCGCCGGATACCCGGAGGCATCCGCAACATCGGCATGCCGTTGACGATAGCCGGGTTCGGCGTGGCGGTCATGGCGCTGCTCGTATTGACGTTCAGTCCGGTGGCCGGCGTGATCGTGGCCGTGGTCGGCGTGGGCGCGATCGCGGTGCTCGCGGTCCGGGACCGGCGCCATCGCAACGTCGTCGACCGGATGGTGGAACGGCGCGCCATGCGCGAGCAGCGTCGCACGGGTCGCGGCCTGTACCGGTCCGGGTTCCTGGGATGCGTGCCCGGCGGCGAGACGGCCCTGCCGGGCGTCCTGTCCCGGGTGGGCCTGGTGGATGCGGTGGACGGGCTCGGCCGGCCGTTCTGTCTGATCCGGCACGGGCATACCGGCGAGTATTCGCTGCCGATCGCCTGCCACCCGCAGGGCGCGGGCCTGGCGGACGACGACGTGGAGGATGCGCTCGTGGCCTCGTGGGCGAGGCTGATGGAGGCGCTGGCGGTCGAGCAGGGCGTGACCCAGATGGCGGTCACGGTGGACACGAGCCCGGATTCGGGCGTGCGTTTCCGCCGTGTGCTCGGCGGCCACGTCGTGGCCGACGCGCCCGACCTCGCGGCGCGCGCGATGGCGCAGGTCATGGATTTGTATGCGACGGGAGGGGCGCGCAACGACGTGACCATGACGATCACGTTCCGGTACATGGACGCGCGCGGCAGGTTCCTGGAGCCCGAGGAGGCGGCGCGGCGGATCAGCCTGCTGCTGCCCGACGTGCGACGCAGGATAGCGGAGGCCGGGGGAGGGGACGCGGTCCCGTTGGACGTCGACCAGGTCGCGCGCATGACGCGCGCCTGCTACGATCCGGCCGCCCAGGAGACCCTGGAGGCGTCGGACGAGCCGCCCTTGGTCGCGTGGGAGGATGCGGGCCCGGTCGCGGCGGTCGCGGAATGGGACTGGTATCGGCATGATTCCGGGGTCAGCCGGACGTGGGAGATGTGCGATCCGCCGCGCAGCAACGTCACGAGCGGCAACCTCGCTCGCCTGCTGGAGCCGTTGCCGGACTGCGACCGCAAGCGGGTCACGGTCGTGTTCCACATGCTCAGCCCGGACAGGACCGCGTTCCTGGTCGAGCAGAACCGCGTGAAGGCGTCCGCGCAGGTAGGCCAGGAGAAGCGGGCCACGGTCGGCAGCATGACCCAGGTCGGGAAGGCCGACCGTCAGGCCGTGGAGACCAACAAGGGCGCGGTCATGGTGTTCTTCGGCCTGCTGGTGACCGTGACGGTCGCGGCCGGCGGGGACGAGGCGAACCGCCTGGAGGCCGCGTCGCGCGCGGTCGAGTCCGCTGCGGGCGGAGCGAAGATCGACCTGCGTCCCTGCGCCGGGGCGCAGGACACCGGGTTCGCGGCGAGCCTGCCGTTGGGCGTGAACCTGCAGACGTACGCGCCGCCGAGCCTGTTGGGTTCGCTGCTGAAATGACACGGGTGGAAGGAACGGAGAGCATGGGGACCGGGAGSSGTCGGGGCGGAGGGCGATGGATCCGGATCTCGAACCGTTGCGCGCCGCGCCCGCGCACGGCCCGGCGAAACCGTCGTGGCGCGGCCG
>NZ_JGZU01000022.1 GCF_000741765.1 Bifidobacterium tsurumiense | reverse complement strand
CCGCGCCCATGCCGAGCACGGACGGCATCACGCCGCCGCCCCCGCCCACGGACATCTGCACCGCGGGCACGATCGTCTTGACCAGGGCGGGCAGCGCGATGATGACCACGAGGGTCAGCACGAGCGTGATGATCTCGCTGTCCCCGCCGCCCGACGCCATGATCGCCGAACCGGCGGCGAGCATCAGCGCGGCCACGGGCTTGTACGCCAGGAACGCGAGCAGCCAGCCCATCGTCTTGGCGAACGCCTGCTTGCCCAGCTCGGTCCAGCTCATCGCCGCCCACATGGGTGCGATCCCCACCAGGACCGGCAGCAGGCCGGCCCGCAGGTACGTGAAGATCTTCGACACCGTGCCGCCGATCCACACGATGATCGTCAGCAGCAGCGCGATCGGCGCGTCCAGTTCGAAGAACTGGCTCGCCGCCAGGCTGTTCGACTCCCACGCGTCCTTCATCATCCCGCTCGCCGCCTCCAGCACGCCGCTGGTCCACGTGTCCACCACGTTCGAGAACGTGTTCACCCCGCCCGCCAGCAGAACGGCCGTGGCGATCGCCCACGCCAGGGACTTGCCCAACGGCACCAGGTCGCGGCCCTCCTGCGCGGTCACCAGCTTGAAGCCGGCCGCCATCACGCCGACGACCGCGGCGACCAGCATGAACGGGTCGACCTGCATGCGGATCCAGTCCGACACGTAGAACGACGTGCCCCCGCCCGGCGTCCACGACTGGAGCGCGGGCGTCACGGTGCCGTCCTCGGCCGTGGTCGACGTGGTCAGGAACGTCAACGCGATGCTCGCACAGGACGAACCGAGGAAGCAGCCCAGCAGGATCCACCCGAACCTGCCCAGCAGGTGCGAGTCCGCGTCCGCGTCACGGATGTTCCACACCATGCGCACGGCCAGGGCGATCAGGCTCACCGCCGCGAACACGACCAGCACGCCCTGCGAGACGTTCAGATACGGCTGCACCGCGCCGAACCACGACGAATACGCCGGAGACGCGTTCCGCCGGAGCACGTCCACGCCCCGCTCGGACGCCTCCAACGTGTTCCGGTCCGTGCTCAGCCACTCGATCGTCGAATCCGACTGCTTCCGGTACATGCTCCACAGGGACTTCTCCAGCCAGCTGAGCCTGCGGGTCTTCTGGCACGCCTGGCCGCCGCCGTCCAACGAGGCCAGCGACCACGGGCCCTCGTCCGGGGACTCCGCCTGCCTCGTGTGGCTCAACGCCATGCACTGGTAGGACGGCTGGTCCTTCATGATCTGACGCGCCGCGCCCTCGGAAAGCGTCCAATCCGCGCCCTGCCCCTTCGTCATCCACGCGACCTGGTCGGCGCCGACCAGGTCGCCGAGACCGCCGTCCGGGATGACCATCCGGTCGACGACCTGCGTGTCCGACACATCCTGGTCGCCGAACTTCAACGCATCCGTGAACGAGCTGAAATCCGGGCCGCCGCACGAGGCCAGGCCGAACACGACGGCCAGCACGGCCAGCAACGCGCCGAAACGGCGGCGTGACGATCGCATGCGAGCCCCTCTCAGCAGGCCGTGGACACGCTCATGCCCAGCGCGCTCAGGAAACTCACCGCGGACGAGACGATCACGATGCCCACCGCCCAGTTGAACAGCTTGTCCATCGTGTCGTCACGGTCGGGCACGCCGTCGCCCTGCTGGCGCAGGATATGCACGCCGATGCGGATGATCGACACCAGCGCGATCACCATGCCCAGGGCCTTGACCCAGCCCAGCACGGTCGTCACCGGCCCGGAGAACCCCGGGGGCAGGCAGGCCGCGGGATTCGTCAGATCATCCGCCACCACGACGGACACGACGGACGCCGCGGCCGGAACGATGGACAACAGGTTCATTTCATCCTCCAAACATCAACCGTCAATGGACGTACGATGCAAGTCTCACGCCCCCGCGGCCGCGCCGCGGAGGACAGGCGGACGCGTCAACGGCGCGCCCCCTCCAACGCGGACGACATCCTCCGGTACCCGGACGGCCACGACGACGGACGGCCCTCCACAGGGATCGACGCGACGTACGGCAGACGCCACAGACGCGGCGCCACCGACCCCACCTGCAGACAGCCGCGACGCAGCGCACGCGGCGGACGCGCCATGCACGCGGTCACGGCCACCCCCAGCAGCACGCAGGGCGCCAACGCGCCGGCGTCCCATTCGGCCAGCAAGGCGCGCAGCGACTCCAACCCATGAGCGGAGCCCATCGCGCACAACACGATCCGCGGCGCCCTCGCCGGACCGGCGCAGAACGGCAGCGCACGCCCCGCGTCCGCGTACAATCCCGGCGACGACGCGTATATCGTGCCGCACCCCGCGCCGCCATGCGCGGCCACCAGCCACACGCGATCCGTCACGGGCGCGTCGAACACGGGAAGCAGCCGCGTTCCCGGCCGCTCCACCGGAATAGGGGGCGGTGCGGGAACGCCAGGCGTCGTCACGGGCGGCATCGACTCCATCACACATCATCCTTTCGTTTCACAGACTCGGATCCGTCCCGCCGAACACGTCGCCGTCGGACGGGACCGGGACATCCCAACCGCCCGACGATCCGGACGGTGACGGACTTCCGCCGGACGAACCGGACGAATGGCCGCCGGACGGCCGATACCCGCCGCCCGAATACGACGGCGTGTACGACCGCTGGGGCTGCTGGGCGGCCTGCGCCTCGGCGGCGGCCCGGGCGTCCGCGTCCTGCCTGGCCTTGACCGAATCGTTCACCGCGGCCATGGCCCGGTCC
>NZ_JGZU01000021.1 GCF_000741765.1 Bifidobacterium tsurumiense | reverse complement strand
CGGACGCCTTCCTGAACATCAGCCCCGACCACATCAGCGACATCGAACACCCCACCTTCGAAGACTACCTCTACAGCAAACGCCGACTCATCGCCAACAGCCGCACCCTCATCCTCGGCGCCGACAGCACACACATCGACCTGCTCACCCAAGACGCCAAACAACACCACACCCCCACCACAACCTTCGCACTACGAACCTCCGCAGTTGAAAGCCCGGTGGGTGCCTCAACCGACGCACCCTCTGTGGTGGCATATCCAGCAACAGAAGCGGATGGATATGTGATCTCAAATCGCGAGCCCGATGGCTCGGTCACTACCATGGGCCCCATTACCCTCGATATCGAGGGCGATTTCAACTATGCCAATGCCGCCGCAGCCATAGCCATCGGAATACAGGCAGGAGTCGATTTCTCTAGCAGTGCCGGCAAAGAGGCCCTGCGCGTCATGCAGCGAGTCCGTGTGCCCGGAAGAATGGAACAATTCACCGATCCAGTGAGCTCGGCACTCGCCATAGTGGATTATGCGCATAATCGCCTTTCGGTGAACGCGCTGCTCGATTTCGTGGAGAAACGATATTCCTCCCGCAATCCCCATATCATCCTTGTCACCGGTTCAGCCGGCAACAAGGCTCTGGAAAGACGCGAACAAATAGTCAGCGCAGCACAGGATCGCATCGATCGTTTTATCTTTACCGCAGAGGACACCGACAGCGAGCCGTATCTCGATATTTGCAAGGATATGGCTCGACATGTGAGCAACACATCGGTCAAGTCAGACATCATCGTTGATCGTACCCAAGCTGTGGAAGCCGCCGTTGAGGATGCCCGCGAGCATCGCGACCGATTCACCATAATCCTCATAATCGGCAAAGGCGATGAACGGTGGATCAAAGATGCAAACCAGCACACGGCATACGAGGGTGACGATCGTCTCATACAACGGCTGTTTTCCTATACACCTGTTCCCCAAACACTGAGCGACGCGCTTTCATAACCCGCAGGTTGTGTGGAGGTGATGGCCACCTTGTATGAACGGCGAGTGAACGACCCAAAGTAGTAATACAATATTCGGGTGCTGCCTGCATTCCTGCAGACGGCAGGAATATGTGCATGAAAGAAGGATCGTCCGCCATTATGTCTACGCGTCCATACACTTTGACACTTGCCAAGGCGGCTCAAATCCTTACGGAACATCATCTATTACGTGAAATCATCCGTGGTGAGCAGTGGGCTTCCGACCCATACGCCTTGCCGGATGCGGACACCCCCTTCACTGCACTCACCTATGACACACGTCAGATATCAGCAGGTTCGCTGCTCTTCATCAAAGGACGCTTCCGTCCGGAATATCTGCGCGATGCAGATGACCTGGGCTTGGCTGCATATGTGGCTGAAAGCGCATACGATGAATGCACGCAGTCCACCGGTCTTATCGTGCAAAACGTGCATAAGGCGATGTGCCTTCTCGCAGCGGCATATTACGGCAATCCTGAACGCGATCTGACGATGATCGGCATTACTGGAACCAAAGGCAAAACCACCACGGCCTATCTCACCCATGCAATCCTGAATGAATACAGCCACGGCAAAGCCGCATTGTCATCTTCTCTGCACACATGTGTGGATGGGAAAACCTTCACACCCTCACATCTGACGACTCCTGAGTCGTTGGATGCGTTTCGCATGATGCGCACGGCAGTGGACAACGGCATGCGCTACCTGGTCATGGAAGTCTCCTCACAGGCCTACAAAGTCCACCGCGTCCACGGCATAACCTTCGACATCGGAGCCTTCCTGAACATCAGCCCGAACCACATCACCGACCATCGAACACCCCACCTTCGAAGACTACCTCTACAGCAAACGCCGACTCATCGCCAACAGCCGCACC
>NZ_JGZU01000020.1 GCF_000741765.1 Bifidobacterium tsurumiense | reverse complement strand
TTCGGAAACCGGAACCGGGGACGGTTCCACGGCATCCACGACGTCGGAACCGGACGTCGCCCCCTCGGCTTCCATGTCATGGCCGCCGCCGTCCGCCTCGCCCGTATCGTCACCGTCGAGATCCTGCAGCATCGCCCGCTCCGCCGCCTCAAGGTCGCCGGCGCGCGCGCCGCACTCCCTTGCCTTGCGTTTCAATTCCCGCAGCCCGTCGTCCAGACCGGCGATCCTTCGCTTCAGCTTCTCCCTCTCCAGGTACGCGACGGCGTACGCCGTCACGGCGTCGTCACGATCCGCGAACAATCTGGTCAACGCCCGACGCGTGTCACGTTTGGACATCGAATCACTCCTTATTTATATAGGAACCGGCTTTCACGACCATCCTCCGCCCCACGCGCACACGGCACGGAGGACACCACGACGGGCATCGGCGGCGGACGGGTGTCCTCCGCGACACCCGCGAACCGGACCAAGGATGGATGGGAACGGAACACACCCAAAGAAAGGAACCCGTATGGAACCCCTGCTTGCAACCGTCGGAGGATGGCTCGGATCCGCCTGGAACTGGGCCGTCGGACTCAACGGAGCTCTCCAGGTGCCGCTCGTGCTCGTCTGTTGCGTGGCCGCCTGCGCGTGCTGCATCATCGGCCGTCGCATGAGCTCTCCCGGCATCATGGACGGCGCCGGAAGCGCCGCGGTACGCACCCTGCTCGCCGTCATCGCCTACATCGGCGCTGTCGTGTTCACGATCCTCATGGTCTTCGGACTGGCCGCCGTGTTCGCCCCTCTCCTCGGCATCGCCATGTGACCCGGCGCGTCCGGCCGGGAAAACTGACCACGGATACACGAAAGCCCCGCCCGCTGAAAAACGGGACGGGGCCCATTCATGCGCGCCGCATGTCCTCCGCGGGACGGACGGCACGGACGCACGATGGACGACGACGCGGTCGACACCCGGGGCCGGAACGGGGACGGATGACGGCGCGGGAGCGAACGGTGGCCGGCGTCGAATGATGCCGGCCGCTTCCTTTGCCGGCGGCGCAGCCTGTCCTCCGCGCGAAACGGGAAAGCGCCGGACAATGACCGTTGACGACACGTATTCGAAAGGAACGACATGTTCATGAAAAAGCAGTTCAACACCGAGATCGATCATGAAACAGCGCAACGGTTGCGCGACAAATGCAAGGAGCTCGGCGTAGGAATCGGCCATTTCATCCGTTGCATCATCGTCCCCGACGATGCGGAAGCGTTGCACGAAGGAGACGACCTGGGTTTCGCGGACATCCCTCGTCCGACACCCGTGCATTCCGGGGAGAACCGCAACGACGACCGGATATCCGCGAGAATGAGCGAAGCGGAACACGAGGTGCTGACCCGATACGCGATAAAAGGCGAGCTCACGCGCAGCGAACTCATGCGTCTTCTGATTTCGCAGGCGCTCGAAGACCCGCAGGTCGACATCATCGTGGAACGAACAGACTGGCAGGTGGAACGCAAATGCCGGGAACTGCTCAATGCCATTCGTGGACGGAAGGAAATCAAACCGTGACACCACGCCGACAGATAATGCATCGAGACAGCTATAGGCATACAAGTATCCACACAGCTACCCCTACAAGTAGGGATACAGGTACAGGCACATCTGGCATATAACGCCAGCTAGCGCTAGGCAATCGGTAGAAGCACAGATACGGGTACAAGTACCCCTACAGATATCCAGAGGGAGCAAGCTATACGGTTTGTATATACAAACCATGCTTGCCCCTCCGGCAGGAGCCGGAGGAAAAACACCCGAGTGCCACAGGCCGAAACACAGAAACCAAGAACGAGAAAAGGCCGTGAACGGCCGGGAATTTTTGACGGGAACCCGGGAAAAACCACAATGACCGTGAACCAGATGCAAGTCGAAGGCGTGCGACGCGACAGGACGATCATCATGCGCGTCGACGCGGAAACCAAACAACTCATGCGACGCGTCGCCGCGGAACGCCGCCAGTCGATCGCACGAACCACCGTGGAGCTCTACCGGCAGGCAGACGGACAACAGGTCCGGGAACAGAAGGAACACGACTCCCCCACGGTCGAAGAACTGCGGCGCATCCGCAGCGAGATCTGGCGGATCGGCCACAACATCAACCAGATCGCACGACTGACCAACACGGAGCTAGGCGCCGCACACGAGGACGTGACCACCGTCCGCAATCAGGTCGATCGATGCGAGCGGATCATGGCCGGGATCGACCGGATCATCTCCGCCGGCCTGCGCGATGATGGAGACCGGGCCGATCGCGTGGGGAAACCGAAGCCGGATGCAGCTCGTTCGCCCGGCGCGAGCACTCCCTATGCCCGGGATATGCGATGATGGGAAAGACGGAGCATCGAGGAGGCGGTGATGAAGAGCCTGAATACACGACAGTTGACGGGCGTGCTGTATTCCATGGGGCGCACGTTCGACAACCTGTCCTCCACGTACATGGCGACCAGGGAGTTCCTGCGAACGAACAACCCGGCGGTGATCGGCTCGCGTCAGGATCTCGCCCTTCTGCAGGATCTGCGCGACGCCGCGGCATGGACCCTGCACTACGACTACGAGAACGGCATCGACGTGGACTACGTGCGTGGAATCAACGCGCAACTGACCAGGACCGCGGCCATCGAGCCCGGCACGATCCGCACCACATCCAACATCTTCGTACGCACTGCACGAGGCGACTACTATCCTCCCGTTCCCGAACGCGACGAGATGGAAAACGCCATCGAACGTCTCACAAACGGCAAAGGAACGTTGTCCGAGGCGAGCAGGCTATTTGCGTATCTCGCCCGCGTGCAGCCGTTCGGCGACGGCAACAAGCGCACGGCCCTGCTGGCCGCAAACGGACTGCTGATGATGAGAGACAACGGCCATTCGCTCATCGTGCCCACGGAGGACCCCGACCGGTCCGCGTTCAACGACATGCTCGCCGCATGGTATCTCAATGACGACGACACCGTCATCGGATGGCTGGCCACATGGAACCAGAACCACCAGACGCTCGACGACAACGGCCGGCCCATCGAAGAGGAAACGTCCGTTGACGACGATCCCGTGGCGGGAGCATCGGATCCGACCGCCATCGCCATGCGCGCGAACGAACCCGCGAACACGCTCGGCTCTGATTCGGGGAGAAAAGGGAATGGAGGCAAGCGATGCGACGGCGACTCATCATGTGCCGGACACGACCTGTGCTCTCATACGAGGTGGACGAGCGTACCGGCGAATGCGCCTCAAGCGGCGTCATCCTTGACGCGAGGCGTCTGCCCCGGGAGCTTGTGGACCATGGCAAGCCGGCCGTGTACGCGCGACGGATCAACGAATGGTGGCGGCACCGGGCGGTCCCATCGACCCGCGACGGCCTGAGGAACGCCTTGGACGCCCTCGGGGTGAGGTCCGCCACGGAACTCCTGGAACGCTCGCACGGGCTCAGCCTTTCCGACCAATACTGGATCAGGGACGAGGACTCTGATCTCGAATGGAAGGACGTGAACTTCTTCCATAACCCCTTCGACGAGGAGGTGGGGCGCGTCATGCTCACCTTCCGCTCCTCGTCGCACCGTTTCAGCTTCAACGCGCCGGACGCATCCACCGGAGGCGACCTGCCCAAACGCTGGACGATCGGGGAGAACAGCGAACGACTCCTTATCAAGGCGGGCAGGACCGGTCAGGAGCCGGTCAACGAGCTCATCGCCACAAGCCTGGCGCGCAGACTCGGCATCAAGGCGGTCGAATACCGGTTGGGCGAGACGGACAACAAGGCCGTGTCGATCTGCGGGCAGATGCTCACGGACACCGAGGAGCTCGTCTCCGCATGGCAGCTGCTCGGATCCGTCAAGACCGACAACCGGCTCGACGCCCGCGACGCGTGGCTGCTCGCCGCGCAATCCTTCGGCTGCGACATACAGGCGGCATCGGACGCGACGGACGACTGGCTGCTCGTGGACTGGCTCATGCGCAACACCGACCGCCACTACAACAACTTCGGCCTCATCCGCGACGTCGAGACGCTGCATGTACGGCCGGCGCCCCTGTTCGACACCGGGGCCTCCCTGTGGTGCGGGGAGATCAGAATCGACACCGGGGATTACAAGTCCAAACCCTTCTACGCCACCTACAAGACACCCACCGCGCGCAGACAACTCACGCTGGTCAGAAACTGGGGCCGGTACGACCTCGATCTGCTCGACGATTGGCCGGAGGAAACGGCCCGCAGGCTCGCCTCCTACGGCATGTACGCCCCGGCGAGGATCGACGCGATCCGCGACGCACTGAAGACCAAGGTCGAGACCGCGCGGATCATGAAACAACACGCGGGCCGAAGCCGTGACATCGATCTTGCGGACAGGCAGATCATCACCATGGACGACCCGACAGGCATCGGACCGGACGGCGACATGCACGCATCCGGCGACATACGGTGAAAGGCGAGCAAGATGATCGATGGTTATGAGGTGCCGGATCCCAACGGCACCAGGGAGTCACGGGAACAAGGCTGGCGTATCGGGTTCGGACTGCAATTCGCGGACGGGTTGACACCATCCGAATACGCCTACGAGGTCGCCGACAGGCAGATCAACGGCCGGATCACATACGACCAGGCCGCCAGGGAACTCAACGACTACCATGCGGAGCATCCCGACCAACACGATCACCGCGAGGCCGACATCGTCGCGCAGCGCATCAGCGAGATCCTTCAGAACCCGGGATTCGCATTCGCACCCGACGTGTTGAAATCCATACACAGCCGATTGTTCACCGACGTGCTCCAGGACGAGACCGGAGCGATACGCAACGACTGGGTCGGCGACTGGCGCGTCGAGAACCTCACTAAGAAAGAACCGGTACTGAACGGGGACACCGTGCAATACTCCAACTTCCTGTGGATCGACGAGACCATCGACTACGACTTCAGATCGGAACAAGCCCGCATCGGCTCCTACCGGCGCGCCGACCGCCACAAGGTCGCCGACAGCGTGTTCCGGTTCCTGTCCGGCATATGGCAGATCCACCCGTTCCGTGAGGGCAACACGCGCACCACCGCCGTGTTCGGCATCATCTACCTCAACTTCCTCGGATTCAAGATCGACAACAAACCGTTCGCCGAAAACAGCCAGTACTTCCGGGACGCACTGGTCCTCGCGAACACCAGCGACCCGGAACTCCAGACCGACGAGCCGCTGCAACGATTCGTACAGGCGGCGCTCTTCGACCCCACGGTGCAACTACGCAGCCTCCGCGAACGACACGGATCACCATATGAAACGACCGATCCCGCGGATCCGGCCAACATCGCCATGGAATCATCCGGACAGGGACAGGCATATACGCGTTGACGGCAGAAAGCCCTAGATGAATCGACCCAACAGATCGAGATGCGTTCTAGCCGTTGAACGGATTCCCATCATCCAGGAATCGATGACCCGCCAATCGGGTTGCCCGTCCTCGCCAGCAGGCAGGGAGATCGTGCCGTCCTTCATGATCTCCCTGCCCCATTTGTTCTCGAAGGCGTAGGGTCTGCCGGCCTCCCAGAACAAGGGGCAGAGGAACAGCGCGATGTTCTCGGTGAGATGGAACTTCGGGTACAGGACGTTCACATCGTCGGACGCCCAGAAGGGGACGGGCTGGTAGAACGCCTTGCCGGTGGCCTTCTGTCCATTGTATGCGACGGTCATCAGACCACCGGGGTGGATGTGGCCCGTGTTGCCGATGCGGGCGGTGATGCCGTTGTTCTCCAGGGAGGCGCCGATGAAGGGCGTGTCACCCGCGATCATCCGGGCCCGAGCACACGCCGTTTCGCACGCCGGTCAACGGCACCTGGACTCGGCGCGGTCAACATAGGTGTCCTCCGCGCCGAGTCCAGGCGGAGCGGACGATGGGTTTATGATGCCCAATATCACGAGAGGATCGGATCCGAAGGGACTGCTGCGCTACCTGTTCGGCAAGGGACGGCACAACGAGCATCGGGACCAGCACCTGATCGGGTCGAGCCCTGACATGCAACGAGGTTTCAACTGCGACGGGAAGCCGGCGAAGTCGTTCGCCGATCTGGCGGACATGTTCGACCGTCGATACCGGGAACGTCTTATCGACGGGAAGTCGTGTCCTCCCGATCGGCGCAGCGGCCGGCACAATCCCGAGAACCGTCCCGGGTTGGACCGTATCTGGCATTGCTCGCTGGCGATCCGTGCGGGCGAGGGCATCCTGACGGACACGCAATGGGATTCGATCGTCAAGGACTTCCTGCAGCGGATGGGCATGGCCGACGCGGACGGCGCGGGCATGACCTGGGTCGCCGTACGGCACGGCCTGTCCCGCAACGGCAACGACCATGTGCACATCGTCGTGCAACTCGCCAGGGACGACGGCTGGTATAACCCGTTCAACGACCGCAGGAAGGCGCAGCGGGCGTGCAGGGACATGGAACGCGAACGCCCCGAGCTCGTCGAGCTCGGCGCCGTCCTGGACCGTGAGCACATCCGCTACAGCTGCCGGGAGTGGCGCGAGTGGGCCGAGTGGAAGGCCCGGCAGGATTATCGGGGCGCAACGCCGTGGACGGACCTGTCCAAGGACGAACGGGCAGGATTATGCGCGCGGGTCATGGCGGACACCATGCCCCGGTACGCGATCGGACGGATCGTGCGCGCATGCGCCCTGGCGTCGCGCAGCGAGGACGAGTTCATCCGACGCGTGCGCCGCGAGGGACTGAACATCGACCCGCGTCTGCGCAAAGGCGTGGGCAAGGGATCGTTCACGCAACGCTCCCAGGTCGTCGGCTACGCGGTCACCTGGCGGAGCCGTGATGGCTGGCGCGAACGCCTGTCGGCCACCGATCTCGGCCCCGACATGCGGTTGAAGAAACTGCGGAAAACATGGTCGGCGAACCCGAACGACTCGAACCTCGCGGTCATGGAATGGCGGGCCGCGATGGAGAACCGGCGCCCCGTCATGCATCAGGGGCGTGAGCGCCACCTGGATGCGCTCACCACGCACGACATGAGCGTGCTCGTCGACAAGGCATGGCGGATCGCACGCAGCATCGACGCCGCGGACGAGGCCGGGCGCAACCGGGCGGTCATCGAGGGATTGCGTGAGCTCGACCGGATCCTCGACCGGTACGGGCTCGACGAGCCCTCATGGACGGACATGCCCGGCACGACGCCGGGAACGGATACGCCCTCCATCGCGTACCCGTGGCCGGGCGGGGAATCCGGCCCGCGCATGTCGGGCCGGACGTGAGGGCGTGGGATGATTGTTGAAGGATGGAATCAAGCCCGCCCATATGGGCAAGCGGGCGGCATCGGCGGACAGGAGGCTACGGCCATCATGGCGGAACGAAAGACGAGACTCGTCGACCGGCTGGTGTGGGAGCGGGACCATCACGTCGACCACGCCATGTTCTACTGGACCCAGGTCCAGCTCTCGTTCAACTCGAACCACATGGAGGGGTCCACGCTGACCGCGGCGCAGACCGCGCAGATCTTCGAGACGGGACGGTTCCTGACCGACAAGGACGAGCAGATCACCCTGGACGACGCGATCGAGACCGCGAACCACTTCGACGCGTTCAACTGGATGCTCGACCATGTCGACGAGCCCGTGGACCGGACCCTGGTGTGCGGGCTCCAGGCGATCCTCAAGCACGGCACCAGCCAGGAGCGCCAGTCTTGGCGCAACGTCGGCGACTACAAGACGGCCGACAACGAGATCGTCCAGATGCTCGGCGTGTCCGCGGCCTCGACCGCGCCCGCCAAGGACGTGCCGGCGCTCATGGACGAGGTGTACGACGCGTACGCGCGGCTGGACGACGACCCCCTGCGCATCGCCATGTGCCATTGGATGTTCGAGAAGGTCCACCCGTTCTTCGACGGCAACGGGCGCGTGGGCCGCCTGGTCATGTTCAAGGAATGCCTGCGCCTGGACACCGTGCCGCCGCTGATCCGCGACGAGGACCACAACAGGTACGTCGCCGCGCTCGACAGGTTCCCCGAGGAGCCCGGCTGGCTGGTCGACCTGATCCTGCACGCGCGCGACGGATACAAACAGGTCTTCATGGACCGCATGGCCGCGAACGAGCTGGAGTACGCGTACGACGACGACTGGGACCGCGACGCGTACCGGGACGAGCTCGACAGGGCGGCCGGGTTCAAGCGGCGCATCGAACGGCTGGCGAGGACCGCGCGGTCCGGCCACGATCCCGAGGGCACGAGCCGCCGCGCACGGCACGGGACCGCGTCGGATCCGACGGATCCCGCCGACCCGATGAACATCGCGACGGGCACGAACGACCGCGGCATGGGATCCGCCATCATCTGACCACGGTGGGGTCCTGCCCGCGCATGGCCCCGCCGTGCGTTTCATACCGGGCGTGGATACATCGCGGCAAACCCGGCAAGGGCATGCCGCCGAATCCGGCAGGACGCTCACGCCTTCCTTCGCGTACCGGCGGTATGAGGGCGGTCGGGCACGGTTTCCGGTGTGAACGCGGCGTTCCCGTCCGGATGCCTGTCTTCGGCCAGTCCGGCCTCTTGAGGGACGCTGTATGCGCCAAACATGTCCGGCCCATGCCATTCCTCGGGTTCATCCAGACTCATGGGAGCCTCGTCCGACGAGCCGGGTTCGACGGGTTTCGCGTGCCGCGGGGATTCCGTGTCGGCCATGGGCGCGGCGGGTTGGGACTCGTATGCGCCTGTCTCCCTGACGCTGGATGGCTCGTCGCCGACCGCGGTGTTGTCCGCGCCGGACGATTCGGGTAGACCGATCTCCCGGAGCATGCCCACCCGGTCGGCCAGCTCGTCCACGTTGCCCGACAGCGGGTTGACGAGCACCGCCTGGGTGATCATGTCCCGATCCCAGCCGTCCCATTCGCCGCTCATGCGGGACACGACGTGGAATCGGGCCTTGTCGCCGAACCGATGCCGATATTCCGAGTCCTTCAGTTCGATCACGTCGATGCCCATGACGCCGCCCTTGCGGAGCTGTTCCATGGTTTCCTGCATCTCGCCGGTGACGCCGTGGTGGTAGATCGTGACGCTGTTGGTCATCCGGTCGGCCTCCACCTCGATATTCGATCCGTGGCGCATCCTCCACTCGGAACGCAGGATGTCCTGGGCGCGTCGGAGTTCCGCCGCGAACCCGGGCTCGCCTTCGCGGGAAAGCCAGTCCGTCACGCTCCACGATTTCAGCAGGTCCACGTCCGACGGACGCGTCTCCTTCAGGAAGTCGGGATGCAGGACCGTGGCTCGCAACGTCTGCTCGAGCCCGTCGTTCAACCGCCGCCGGTTCTGCTTCTCCCAGTCTTCGAGCATGCGCCGCTGCCGTTCGCGGTTGACGCTCTCCCGATCCATGGTCGCCCGGCGTTCCCGCTTGCTCTGCCGCACGTCCTGCCGCAACTGTACGGCCAGTTGCCTGAGCGACATGGCGGTGTTCTGCCACGCCTGGATCATGGCCTGGTCGAGACCGTCCTCGATGTCCTGGACCATCAGTTCTCCTCCTTGCCGTTGTCAACATCGTCCTTATGGCCGGCCGGCGAGGCCGGCACTGACAGCATGTCCACGATCGGGGCGCGCCACGCGCGTCCGGGCCTCTCGCATGGAAGCGGGGCGCCCTTGACCGTGGTGATCGCCGCCGCGTCCAGCGAGGCGACGATGCCGCGGTCCTTGTCGAACACGCGGTCGAGCATTGACGACGCCTGGATGTACCAGATCATCATCTGGCCGGGGCTTCTGCGCGCGGTCTCGTACGACCGCCAGATCGCGTCCAGAGGGAGCACGAGCGCCGGATGCCTCCACCAGTCCGGCACCCATTGGATGTGGGAGGACGCGGACTGGTGGAATGGGAACACATGGGCGAGGAAGCATTCCACGAACGCGGGCAGGGACGGGTAGAACGTCTCCGCCGTGGATACGCGCGCGCCCATCTGCGCGTCGTAACGCTCCTCGGTCTCCGGATCCGTTCCGCCATCATCCGTCCCATCTTCTCCATCGGGCGTGGGGCGGGACGGCGCGTAGGGAGTCCTCACGACGCCGGACGCGACGTCCGTGGAGCCGTCGCCCGTCACGGCGTCCCGTTCGCCGGAGGTCGTGCCTTCGGCGGCCGGCTCCTCCGACCTGCCGGCCGGGCCGTCTGCTTGCGCAGGCGGGGCGGGGGTCGGCTGCGTCGCGCCGACGCCGGATCGTTTCGCGGCCCTGTTCTCCAACACGGCCTTGGTCAGGATCGTGACCAGGCTGACGCCCTCGCCGCTTTCGGCCAGCGTCGCCAGCAGGTCGCGGGCGGCCCTGACCGCCCTGTCCATCACGGCGCCGCCGCCGGAAGCGTCCTCCGCGCCCGTGGGGTTCGTCATGTCGTCCATGTCACGCCGCCTTTCCCCGATCGGTCTTCCCGGCCTTCTCCAATGCCCCGGTCCATTCACGGTTCTCGGTCCACGGGAGCGTGGCGACGATCTGCGCGCGCGATTGCGAGGCGAGCACGAGCGCGCGGCCGATGGGCCATTCCGCGAGCCGGGATACCGGCATGATGTCCTCCTGCTGGACCGTCCGGTTCACGGTGCGCGACCCGCGCCCGTCGACGGTCACGTTGCTCCTGACGACGTCCCTCTGGCCGACCAGCTGGCTGATCTCGCCCAGGAACCCGCTGTCCTTGATGCCGCCGAGATACACCATGACGTTCGCGTTGTTGAACAGGGAACCGAAGTTCGTCTCGCCGAACGCGGCCTTGCCCTGGTCCGGGTTCTGCCAGATCGTCATGATCGGGATGCCGGAGCTGCCAAAATACGAATAGACATCGCTGAGCTCGGGCCAGCGGCAGATGTTCGCGGCCTCGTCCAGCACGCAGCACAACGGGACGGGCAGACGCCGGTTGTTGTCCGCGAACTCGCTTTGGGCGCGTTGGAACGCGGTGAACGCGACGACCGCGGTCAGCGACGCGGTCAGCGCGGTCGACGGACGGCCCTGCGCGCTCAGCAGATAGAGCGTGTCCTCGCTCGTGGCGAACTCGTACGGGTCGAACACGGCACGGCCCTGCGGCGTGCCGTCGCCCTCCCGGGGTTGGATCCAGTCGATGACGTCCGGGTCGGCGAGGAACGCGACCATCGTCTGCAGCGAGCCGAACACGCCGCTTCTGGTCTCCGGGGTCAGGCCGATCACGCTGCTCACACGACCGGCGATGCCCCCGTACTCCGGATACCGGCTCAGGATGTCCGCCGGCGTGGTGTCGCGCTCGTTCGACGCCCACCGGAACACGTCGCCCACGCTCCGCCCGCCCAGACGCGCGGCGAACAGGTAGTCGGACAACTGCTGGGCCGCGGTGCCCGGGAAGAAGTCGTCGCCGCCGGTCTGCGGCTGGCCGGACGCGTACCTCCAGCAGTCCGCGATCCTTTTCGCGTCCGCGATGGACCTCACGCTGGCGATCAGATCCCACACCCACGGGGCGCGCCGCCGGTCCGGGTCGGCGATCCGCTCCGGGTCGAACACCCAGATCCGCCCCTGCGGATGGTTCAGACGCCGGATCGGCGCGGTCACGTCCAGGATGTCGCCCTTGTTCGACGTCGCCAGGCATGCGCCCGGCGCGGACAGGACCGCGGGAATCGCGTAGCACAGGCTCTTGCCCGACCTCGGGCCGGCGAGCACGATCGCCATGTCCTCCCAGCTCGTGGCCATCTCCGTGCCGTCCACGATGTTCCGTCCCAACGGGTAGCCCGGCGCCATGTGCGGGTCATGACGGTCGGCCGCGATCAGGCGGCGGGCCATGCGCTCCGCGCGCCCGCGGCTGACCTTGTCCACCGCCTGGCCGTGGCCCATGGCCGCCGCGTACCCGT
>NZ_JGZU01000019.1 GCF_000741765.1 Bifidobacterium tsurumiense | reverse complement strand
GCGCATGCGACGCTGCTGCGACGTGGTGCTTTACATGAAGACCGCGGATCCGAGGCCGGAACGATTCGTCACCCCGGAGCTATGGGGGCGGGCGGACTGCCGAACTGGCACGGCATCCCGTCGCCCGCACGGACCATACCGAAGTGCAACGGCCGGCACCCGGAATCGATGCATGGGAAGGAGGTTTCGGCATCAGAAAGGGATGGGCAGGACGACCACTCTGACACGCCGTATTAGACACACATTTTGTCCATTAACCCGACATAGCGCCATTGTAGTGGCGAAATAGAAAACCTCCACGCACCCGTCAGAGGCCACTTACCCTTGCTGCATTCCTGCCCTGGGGGAGTTGGGTGACATAACGCCACATGGAGGCTTTACTAATATACACCATCCTTGGAAAAGTGCACGCCACGAGCGGAGAATAGATTCGCGAAGCATGCAAATGCCATCATTTTTTCGCCATAACACTGTGACGATCGACGAATAATCCACCCTGTGGATTTCCTCATCCATCCAACCGCTCAGCTCCTTTCAACCTTCGAGAAACTCTTCATTCAACGCTCAGCAAAAACCCATCGCGTACCCATGGCATTTCAGTAGCATGGTGCCCAACATCGAGCCCGAATACCAAGGAATGGACCATGACTGCTGACACCGTACCAAGACCTCACGCTGCGGCAAGTCCGGGTTCCGTGACGCCTCACAAACCGCCAACCTCTTCAACAGCTCTCAAAGGCAATACACACCGCACACGCGCACATTCGCTCGGCAATGTCATCGACCACAAAGCAAATTCCGTCACCGCATCCACCTCTGTACAGTCAGCACATACCGATTCCGCACCGGCCGCCCCCACCGATGCCTTCGGTAATCACAAGCCACGAATGCGAGGCTGGCAGCATGCGGTGATGTTGCCAATAAGCGCTGTAATAACAACTGCGATCAGCTTCCTGGCACCTACCACTCTCACCACCGTTGCGAGCATCATATTTGGCATCGCTTCAGCATCGTTATTCTCAATAAGCGCCATGCTTCATGTGGGACATTGGCGCAATATCAATGCGGTGAGCGCACTATGCCGCATCGACTATGCCAATATCTTCTTCCTGATTGCAGCCACGAATACGCCGATAATCATCGCCGCCCAACCACCTTTGCAATGGGCATATCTTGCCGCGATTTGGTTTGCCGCGATACTGGGTGGCATAGCCCGTAATATATGGATGAATGCCCCCGATTGGACTTTCACCATCGTGTACGTCGTATTGGGATTATCGAGCATTGCCATAATCCCCTTGGTATGGGCATCCTTAGGCGCCATACCAGCACTATTGATAATCGCTGGAGGATTGGCATATATTGCAGGCGCCGCATGCTTCGCATTACGCAAGCCCAACCCCATCCCCAATTGGTTTGAATATCATGAAGTATTCCATTTGGGGACAGTATTGGGATATCTTTGCCATGCATCAGCTATCGCCCTCATCATGGCAACCGTATAATCATCATCATGGAATCCTCGTCGCACAATACCAGCCAATTCACTCTGAAATCTTTCGACTCATTGCCTGAAGAGGCACGGCAAATACGCACAGCCGTATTCATGGAGGAGCAGGGATTTGAAGAAGAATTTGACGATATCGATTCGCAGGCCACACACATCGTGGCATACGATGGATCGCACCCTGCCGCAACATGTCGTTTCTTCTGGGACGAAGAGCAGCAAAGTTATGTTATCGGACGAGTGGCCGTCAACAAGCAATACCGCGGTCAGCATCTTGGTTCGACACTGCTTGCGGAAGCAGAGCGACTTATCCGGCAATTGAATGGTGACAGCATACGGTTGGCGGCACAACAGCGTGCCATGCCGTTCTACGCCAGCAATGGATACCATGCCCAAGGAGAGCCATTCCCAGAAGAGGGATGTCCTCATGTATGGATGGTGAAAACGCTGTAATACCACCCTGCTCTTAGTGAGCAGTCAATATTCAAGTGTTCGCATGTACCCATATTGCGCAAAGCATCGGCAAATCCAACTCAACCCTTTCGAGGTACGCTTATAATGCATGCGTAGCAAGGGACTGTCCAACGGTTCCTCTCAATGCAGATACGTACGCACAACGCACACACAGGAGGCTTCATGGCAGCCGACATCACAGAGGAACTTGAAAACGTCGATTTAGTGATTGTAGGCGCAGGCCTATTTGGTCTCACCGTTGCGCAGCAGGCCGTTGAGCACGCCGGAGCGCGAGTGTTGATTTTGGAATCTCGCGACCATATCGGCGGCAACGCATATTCCTATATTGACAAGGAAACCGGCGCCGAGATCCATAAGTATGGTGCCCATCTTTTCCACACCTCCAGTCCGGTGGTCTGGGAATATGTCAATAGGTTCACCAAATTCACCAATTATGTACACCGCGTCTACACCACCCATCGTGGCGAAGTCTTCCCTCTGCCCATCAATCTGGGCACCATCAACCAGTTCTTCCACGCCCACTACACTCCTCAGGAGGCCGAAGCGCTTATCCGCGAACAGGCCGGCGAGCTGGCGAGCAGCGATCCGCAGAATCTCAACGATAAGGGCATTTCCCTTATTGGCCGCCCATTGTATGAGGCATTCATCAAAAATTACACGGGAAAACAGTGGCAAACCGATCCGGCAGAACTGCCTGCTGGCATTATCAACCGCTTGCCGGTGCGCTTCAACTATGACAACCGATATTTCAAGGACACTTGGGAAGGCCTGCCTGAAGACGGGTATACGACTTGGTTTGAGCGCATGATCGATGATCCTCGCATCGATGTTCGTTTGAATACTGATTTCTTCGACACTACCCAGCCATTGAATCGTGACGCGATTGTGGGCAAGGTGCCGGTGGTCTACACAGGTCCTGTTGATCGTTATTTTGATTACAGTCTTGGCGAACTCAAGTGGCGCACAGTGGACTTCGAAGAGGTTCGCTATGACGAAGCCGACCATCTTGGCTGCCCGGTCATGAACTTCGCTGACGCAGACGTGCCATACACCCGCGCAATCGAATTCAAGAACTTCAACCCTGAGCGCCGAGCGCAGCAAAATGCCAATAAAACCGTGGTATGGAGGGAATACAGCCGTACTGCTGAGCGCGGAGACGAGCCCTACTACCCAGTGAACACCCAGACCGACAAGGATTTATACGCACGTTACGCGGATTCGGCGGCGCAGCAACCCTCAGTGGTGTTCGGAGGCCGCTTGGGCACATACAAGTACTACGACATGCACCAAGTGATTGCCACTGCGCTCAACGCTTATGAGCATGATATCGCTTCCCTGCTGGGCGCGAACGAGGAACGTCAATAAACCGCAAAGCATGCTCAAGGCATCACCGCTGACACCAGTGGATGAGAGCATGCTCATTGTTCGCAATAGGAGCGCATCGCGCGCCCCTTTCGAGCGAGCTTTGCTATCGCCGCAATGCGTAGCATTCGTAGCAAATGAATATGGTGGCGGCCGTCCACTCACATGAGTCGGACGGCCGCCACCATATTCACAGGCGATAATTCACAGGCAAAGCCTATGCTCGCCACACATCCTTGCCAGCTTCCTGTGCGGCAGCAACATCGGCGTCCAACTGTTCCTCATTGGCTTCAACATCCCCGGCAATGAAACGCTCAACCAATTGACGTGCTTCATTATCCTCGTGCTGCACAGCAGGAGACTTCATGAAGTAGGCTGAAGGAGCCAAAATCGGGCCGGAGAGATGACGATCCAGAGCGATCTTCGCCGCACGGACGGCATCAATGACGATTCCCGCGGAATTCGGGGAATCCCATACCTCCAGCTTGTATTCAAGATTCAACGGAACATCGCCGAATGTGGTGCCTTCAAGGCGCACGAAGGCGAACTTGCGGTCATCCAACCACGCCACATAATCAGAAGGACCGATATGCACATTGCGCGATTCCATATCATGAGGTACCACTGAAGTGACGGCCCTCGTCTTGGAAACCTTCTTGGATTCCAAACGCGAGCGCTGGAGCATATTCATGAAGTCCATATTGCCGCCCACATTAAGCTGGTAAGTGCGATCCAAACGCACACCACGATCTTCAAACAGTCGAGCCATAACGCGGTGCGTAATGGTTGCACCCACCTGGCTCTTGATGTCATCGCCAACAATCGGGACACCGGCATCGCGGAACTTTTGCGCCCACTCAGGATCGGAAGCGATGAATACCGGAAGGCAGTTCACGAAAGCGCATCCCGCTTCCATGGCGGCCGTGGCATATGCCTTATCCGCTTCTTCGGAACCCACAGGCAGATAGCTCACCAGCACATCCACTTGCTTGTCCTTGAGCACTTGCGCCACATCAACCGGCTCGGCATCGGATTCCTCGATCATCTCGCGGTAGTATTCGCCCAAACCGTCATATGTCGGCCCGCGCAACACTTCAACATCCAGCTTTGGCACATCGGCAAAGGTTATGGTGTTGTTCTGAGAGGCACCGATCGCCTCAGACAGATCCTTGCCGACTTTCAAGGCATCCACATCAAATGCGGTGACAAATTCGATGTCTCGGACGCGGTATCCTCCGAAATTGTTATGCATCAATCCTGGGATCTTGTCATCATCGGCAGTGTCTTTGTAATATTCCACGCCTTGAATTAAGGATGAGGCACAATTGCCCACGCCAGCGATGGCTACGCGAATGCCCATAGGAATCCCTCCTGATATGTTGTCAAGCATTGCATTACAAAGCTCAAGCATAACCCCGAATTCCTGAAAAATCACATGGAATGTAAACCGGTACACATCATTGCTACGTTTGGTTTTCGTATTGCTTGAAGAGTACATTTGTGAGAGTTCCGAGCATACGGGCGGCATTCTCAGGGGCAACAGTTACCTTGGAGACATGGTTTCACAGACTCGTAGCGCATCTTCGCGTGGTGCCAGCAATCTGTCTGGCAACAAAACACGCAGCACACGGAGCACCACACAACGTAACGCAGCGTCCCGTCACGCAGGAGGCGGAACTCATCGTTCCAAGGGGAACGGCCCGAAACAAAAGGGACGCAAGAAGCATCTTCTGCTCAAATGGATTTTGGGCATAATCGGCGCCATCATCGTGCTCGGCGTCGCGGCATTCGCATATCTGTATATCACTACGGAAATCCCCCAGCCAGAAAAAATCGCCATGTCCCAAAAGACCACGGTCTATTACTCGGACGGCACCACGGAAATGGCTCATTCGCCGATCAGAACCGAGAGATCATCGACTGTTCCGTCCTGCCCAAATATGTGGGACAGGCCATCGTCGCATCGGAAAACCGAACCTTTTACACCGATAGCGGCATTGACCTCAAGGGCATAGCACGAGCCTTCTTCAATAACGTCACCACCGGCTCTCGTCAAGGTGGATCCACCATAACCCAGCAATATGCCGAACGGTATTATCTGGGTGAAACAACGTCATATCTCGGCAAGGCCCATGAGGCCATTCTCGCCCTGAAAATCGCACAGACACAGGATAAAGACACTGTGCTATGCAATTATATGAACACCATTTATCTCGGTCGCGGAGCCTACGGTATTCAGGCGGCAGCCAAGGCTTATTTCAACAAGGACGCCAAGGACCTGACCATTTCCGAGGCAGCCATGCTTGCAGGCATCATCTGCGCCAAGCTCTTGGGATCCAGCAATCAATCTCGAGCAGGCCACCTCTCGATTCAATCGAGTCATCAATATCATGAAAGAAGATGGCTATATCACCTCAGATGAGGCATCACAGGCTGCTATGCCGGAGACAGTCGCCAATACTCAGGAAGACGTCTACAGCGGCCCAAAGGGCTATTTGTTGCAAATGGTCCGCGACGAGCTCACCAGCAGTGGCTCATTCACAGAAGATGATCTTGATACCGGCGGATACAAAATCGTCACCACGATTGACAAAGCCAAGCAGGACTTGATGTTCCAGGTGGCCAGCCCATCACAAGGCGGAGCCGGCGTCGTTCCGGATGGATTGCAAATCGGCAGCATGTCCGTCAATCCGAAGGATGGCTCCATGATCTCGCTGTATGCAGGCGATGATTACCTGACCAAACAGCTGAACAACGCCACACAGGCTCGATATGAGCCGGGTTCGACCATGAAACCTTTCGCGCTATTGGCCACGGTTCAGCAGGGCGTCAGCCTTGAGACAACCTTCAACGGCAATTCGCCGCAGTCTTTCACCGGCATCTCTTCACCCGTGCAGAACTTCGGCAACCAAAGCTACGGTTACATCAACCTTTCCACCGCAACCGCATACTCGGTGAACACCGTCTATATGGCCTTGCAGGAGAAGCTGGGAGCCGCGAAGGTTGCAGAAACCGCAGTTACCGCAGGTATGGATGCCGATCATGTAACAGGCGACAACCCCTTCACGGTTCTTGGCAACGACAGCGTTCATGTCAGCGAGGTTGCTCGCGCATACGCAACTATCGCCAATAACGGCAATAAGCCCACGCTGCATATCGTTTCCAGTGTGACGAATTCCGAGAATAAAGAGCTCTACCAAGCTCCTACCTCCACCGAGTCGGTCTTTACTCAGAACGACACATCATTGGTAGAAAAGGCCATGACCGGAACCATCCAGTATGGAACCGCAACCGAGGCTCGTTCAGTGGGCAAGACAATGGCGGGCAAATCAGGTACGGCAAACGATAGCACCGCTGGCAGTTTCGTCGGTTTCACTCCGAATACCGTCACCGTTTTTGCCATGTGGTATCCGGATGCCGATGGCAATCCGCAGGAGATCCCATCATTCAGCGGATACAGCGGCGGCAGTGATTACCCGATTCATCTGTTCACCGAGTATATGAAGCAAGCTCTGGCAGACACTGCCGACGAAGCCTTCCCGACTCCTACTGACACCGGCAAGATCGGCGGCACGGATGGCACTTGGGGCACCGGTTCGCGTAGCAGCAGCACGCAACAGCAGACCCCACGCCAGGAAAGCCAGGATACCGAGCAACAAAACTCCACCCAGCAGAACTCCGGTTCCGGTAGTGGCAGCGGTGACGGTTCCTCCGATTCGGATTCAAACGGCACCACACCTGAAAGCGGGAATGGCACGCCTACCGATGGAACCAGTGGAAGCAACGGCAGCGGCAACAGCGGCGGGACAGACGGTTCAACCAACACCGATACAAGTGGCGGCCAATAGTAATGAATGAATAAGCCGCGACACCATCCACACATGTGGTGCAGCGGCATCAAAATCGCACCTTCGATCAACGAATCTGAATTGCTTCAGTTCGGCTTTCGGGGGTGCGATTTACTATTCCCCTTACACCACATTGCAATGTCCCTGAGCCGTCAAATGCTCACCTGCGATATTGATGGTCTTGAACCATTTCAATTTTCCCAATATGTTTCATCGCACACATATACGAACAGCTCGTCATCGAGCCTCTTCCTCTGCATATCGATTGGCAATAAGGTAACGGCAATATTAAACGATGCGCATTCAGCTCTGTCGTATTGAATACTGTGTTCGTCTGTGATGGATATGGCCATGCCATTCAAGAAAAGCAATGTGATATGGAAGCGCCAAACTTCGAATACCGATCCCTACTATAATCATGGAGGTGATTATGTCGGACGGGCTGAGGAAGAGAAGAGTTATCCAGATTATGATCGGGGAATCCTTCAGTTATGAGAAGGTTCGCTCTTTAGGAGACGCGGCGACAGCTTTCGGGACTGAGATAACTGGCATAGGCGCGGTGAAGAGCCCATGCTTCGCCTGAAACTGAGACGTCCGGAATGGACCCGATCACATGTCTGGGGTTGGTTCAGCGCAATCCTGTCTATCACCGTTCCGGTGATATCGATTGCGTACTGGCTGCGAGGAGGTGACGCATTGATCGCGTGGCTGCTGGTGGCGCCGGTCGCATTCTGCTGGCTTGACTCCGTAAGCAGGATGATAGAAGGGACAAAACGACGGCCAGACAGATCAAGCACACCTATAGACACACCCAAGTCGTAGTTTGACGAAGGCATGAGGGGTGCCTTCCCCAAGTACTTTGCCCTATCCGAGGCGCATACCCAAAGTACACAGTATGGCGCTCATGCCGGAATCCGAATAACACATGGATCAAGCCCGATGATTGCATGTGCACTTTCACCACAGTAGATCACTTATTACGATCACGTAGCGTTAGCGCAAATACTTCCCCGTAATACTTTGTGAAGACTGAGCGATCTCCTCAGGAGTTCCAATAGCGACAATTCGCCCGCCTGATTCTCCTCCGCCTGGCCCCATATCAATGATGTAATCGGCATTGGCAATCACGTCCAAATCATGCTCGATAACAATAACCGTTGCACCTTGGTCAATAAGTGTTTGGAATACCCCCAAAAGCGTGCGTACATCTGAAGGATGCAAGCCAATGCTCGGCTCATCGAATACAAATAGCGATGCCGACTGCCCCTTGCCCATTTCACTTGCCAACTTCAGGCGCTGTGCCTCTCCACCCGACAGACTCGGAGTTTCTTCGCCCAGCGTCAAATATCCCAATCCCAAATCGTGCAGCACTTGAAGCCGTCGACTTATCGATTTCAAGCCGGCGCACGCCTCCAAGGCAGAATCGACATCCATCGACATCAGCTCCGGCAACGAATATTCCTTGTAATCCGCACCCTTTCGCCGTATGTTCCCCGCTTCCTTGGCATATCTCGAGCCACGGCATTGAGGACAAGGAATATCCACATCAGGCAGGAATTGCACATCGAGACTGATAACACCCGTTCCATCACAGACCGGGCATCGCAACGCTCCGGTATTGTATGAGAACGCACCGGCCTTATATCCCAAGCGCTTGGCCTCAGGAGTCCGTGCATAGAGCTTGCGCAGCTCATCGTGCACATTGGCATAGGTTGCCACTGTTGATCGCACATTAATACCAATCGGAGAGGCATCAATCAATTTCGCCTGTTCAATGCCAGCAGCTTCGATACTCCGCACATGCTTAGGCAATTGTTCTTTTGCAGACGCTGCTTGCAAACCAGGTATGAGACTTTCCAAAACCATAGTGGTCTTGCCGGATCCGGATACACCAGTGACCACCGTCAAACGACCTTTGGGAATGTCGACTTCAAGTGGCTTGACGGTGTGAATTGAATCGGTGGACATGCGGATATGTCCAAACTCGAATATGGAATCCTTCTCGATCCGATCCCTCACGCGAGCTGGATGATCAAGTTTCAAGAACGGACCGATTCTGGAGTTTTTATCATTCGTTATCGTTTCGATAGTGCCTTGGGCGATGACATTGCCGCCTGATTTGCCAGCGACCGGCCCCATTTCGATCATCCAGTCAGCCTCAGCAAGCACCTGGGTGTCATGATCGACCACGAGTACGGAATTGCCATCCGCGACCAGATCTCTCATAACTCCAATAAGTCCTGTGACATTGGAGGGATGCAGTCCTATGGATGGTTCGTCCAAGACATACACCACACCAGTGCTGCGATTTCGCACAGCACGAGCCAGTTGCATACGCTGGCGTTCACCAGTGGACAACGTTGAGGTTGCACGGTCGAGAGTCAGGTAACCGAGGCCGAGCTCTTCCAATCGCTTCGCCGATGTGAGGTAGGACTCAACAATGCTGTGAGCCATAGGGCGCATCGCTTCCGGCAATGTTGGCTCAATACCTGTCACCCACTCACTGAGCTTCTCCAAGGTCATAGCACACACTTGGCCAAGATTGAGATCACGGATTTTCGGCGCCCTGGCAGCGTCCGAAAGACGCGTTCCGCCACATTGAGGACACGTCTCCTGCTTAAGGAAACGCTCCACACGCTTCATGCCCTTATCGTCCTTGACCTTCGACAAGGCGTTCTCCACAGTGTATGTGGCATTGAAGAAGGTGAAGTCAAGCTCCCCAGCCTGATTGGTCTTTTTCGAATGATAGAGAATATGCTTCTTCTCCTGTGGACCGTTATAAACGATATCCTTTTCCTTGTCGCTCAGCTGCGAAAAGGGCACGTCAGTCCGCACGCCCATCTCTCGGGCCACATCCGTCATAATCGACCACATCAGCGAATTCCACGGCGCTACAGCTCCTTCGTCTATGGTCAAGGACTCATCCGGCACCAAGGTCGACTTATCTACTGTCCGTACGATTCCAGTGCCACCGCAACGATCACAGGCGCCCTGACTATTGAATGACAACTCTTCTGCAGACGGTGCGTAGAAATGCTCTCCACATTGATCGCATACCAATTCACGTTCTGCTGCCACATCCAGTGTCGGGGCAACATAATGCCCGTTGGGACAACGGTGACTTGCCAGTCTGGAAAACATTAGCCGCAGGCTATTGAGCAATTCCGTGCCCGTACCGAATGTGCTTCTCACACCGGGAATGCCTGGACGTTGATGAAGGGCCAGAGCCGCCGGAACATACCGCACCTCATCAACCTGAGCCTTGGATGCTTGGGACATGCGCCTGCGCGTATATATGGACAGTGAGTCGAGATATCGCCTGGATCCTTCTGCATACACCACGCCCAAAGCCAATGAAGACTTGCCAGAGCCTGACACCCCTGCTGCAGCCACGATCTCATGCAACGGAATATCAACATCGATATTCTTCAAATTGTGTACGCGAGCGCCGCGAATTTCGATGGCTTGTGGAATATTCCGCTCGTCTTGAGTTCGTTTTCCCTCTGATTGCATTGTTTTCTGCACAACCTTCTTCATGCCCATCTGCAAGCACAGCATTCAGCGGTTACAAGCCTGACCAACCCACAGCTCGCTGTACCGCCCGGCACGCGCAGTGATAACCCTGTACTTTGCACATCCTGTCCTATGCGGCCATTGTATCGATGTGTTAACGAATACGCCTTCAGAAAGCGGGTGCGCATCGAGGTCACAACCGGTCAGAGCGCGGTGGACTCTCGTTCCACAATGGTGAAATCAGTGGTATACGTGCGCGCTTCACCTTGATATCCCTCGATGCGTTCGATGAGCATATCCACAGCATGCTTGGCATAGTCGTCAATGAACGGATCCACAGTGGTCAACGCGGGTGTTGAGTAGCTCGCTTCCGGCACATTATCGAAACCTACGACTTGGATGTCCTGAGGAATGCGCAATCCACTTACTTGCAACTCATGCATTGCTCCGAAAGCCAAGGCGTCATTCAAGCAGATCAAGGCATCCGGGCGTATTCCCGAATCAAGCATATTGCGCACGGCACTTCTGCCACTTTCTCCCAACATGCATTCCCATGTCAAGAGCAGATCCCAATTGACTTCGATATCATGCTCGCACAAGGCCTGCATATAACCCTGAATGCGCAGTTCTTGCGTGCCTTCTTCTGCCTCAAGATGCTCTCCATGCGCACCGATACGCTCCGGAACGCCCAGCACCGCTATGGAACGACAGCCCGCCTCAATAAGGCGAGAGGTCACCGCATGCATGGCTTGACGATTAGGCATGGTCACCCAATCCGTCTTGCTATGAGCAAGATAATCACCCACCAGCACAATAGGATATGGCTGTTCAAGCAATGCGCCCTCTTGTTCAAAAGGCCTATCCGCAAACATTATCCAACCATCCGCAGGCAGACGATGGGTTTCATCGATTATTGCCGACAAACCCCTACCGTCCTCACCGTAGGTGTTGATGATAACTCCATAACCGCATTTGCGAGCCGCAGCAATAACCGTATCGACGAGATACGGAGCGAAAGGCTGAGAGAAGTCAAATATGGCGAGGCCCAGAAGCTTGGTGCTGCCGGTTTTGAGCGAGCGCGCAGAAATATTGATTGCGTAACCGAGTTCTTTCATTGACTCCTGCACACGCTGCTTGGTGGATGGCCGCATGCTTCCGGTGTTATTGAGCACATTGGAAACGGTTTTTATAGAGACACCGGCATGCTGGGCCACATCTTTGATTGTTACGCGTTTACCCACTGTCATTCGCCCGCCATCCGTTTACCATTTCGATTCGCGTCATATCGCGTTTCTGTACCTACCATACCAGCGCCGCAGCCGGCGATTTGCAGCACGGATCATCGGTATCGCACTTCATCGTATCGCGAATGCCATATGGCTGTGTGCCCTGTCCGAAGGTCGTACCTTGGCAGAGCACACAGCCCTTCATCCCTCAAACTATGCAATATGAATTGCCGTCCACGACACTGGAGACAAGGTGATGCTTACCTTTCCATCGCTTATTGCTGCACTGGTATTGGTCTGCATGCCAACACGATTCTGGTCATCGACGGTATTCTTCGCATTGATATCGTCATCATGGAGCGTCTGCGCCTCAACCGTGGAGTATGCGCCATCATCGGGCAAAGACACCGTGAACTGAGCCGTCTGTTCAAGTGATCGATTCACCGCGAACACCGTCATCGAACCGTCTTCTCCTCGTACGGCAACGGCATTCACCGTGTCAACATCACCGAAGCGTTCGGTATGATGCTGTGCGCTATCCAGCTTTGGAGCCAGCACCGTGCCGTTCTTGGCATATTTGGAAGTGAGCGCAAAGGGGAAGAATGTGGTTTGACGCCAGGCGTCGCCGCCGGCCTCGGTCATGATGGGCGCGATAACATTGACCAATTGTGCCAAGGATGCTGCATGCACTCGATCGGCATTCTTCAACAGGGTTATCAGCAGGTCGCCGAATACCACGGCATCGGCCACGGAATACACGTCTTCCAGCAAATGCGGAGCCACCGGCCAATTGCCGATGCCCTTCGCTGTCTGGCTTGCCTCCGCGTTTTGGTACCACACATTCCATTCATCGAAGGAAATGTAGACCTTATGATCGCTCTTCAGCCGTGCCTTGGTGGCATCGATAGTCGCCGCCACATCGCGAATGAAGCCATCCATATCCACGCCTGAAGCGAGGAAGCTTGCCATATCACCATTTTCCGGCTGATAGTAGGCATGGCAGGAAATGAAGTCCACATCGTTGTATGTCTTCTCCAGAACCGTTTCTTCCCAAGATCCGAATGTTGGCATGCCGTGAGCGGATGAGCCGCATACCACCAATTCCACATCGGGGTCGATCATGCGCATTCCCGCTGCGACCGAGGCGGCCAAGGTTCCGTAATCTTCGGCATTCTTGTGACCAGTCTGCCACGGCCCGTCCATTTCGTTACCGAGGCACCACATACGAATATCGAATGGTTTGTCGCTGCCATTGGCACGTCGCTGCTCCGACAATGCGGTCCCTGAAGGGATATTGGCATATTCCAAGAGATCAAGCGCTTCTTCCAGCCCTCGCGTGCCAAGGTTGACGGCCTCCATGAGTTCGTTGCCGCCGACCTTGTTCAGCCAAGCAACCATCTCATGCAGACCGAACTGATTGGTTTCTGTGGAATGCCATGCCAGATCAAGGCGGCGAGGACGCTGTTCCTTTGGACCAACGCCATCTTCCCAGCGATATCCGGACACAAAATTTCCTCCCGGATAACGAATCGTGGTCACTCCCAGTTCACGGACCAGATCAATCACATCCTGGCGGAATCCTTCTTCGTCCGCCTTCGGATGACCCGGCTCGTAAATCCCTTCGTATACGCAGCGACCGAGGTGTTCCACAAAGGAACCGAAGAGACGGGGATTCACCTTATCCACCACGAATGCGTTATCAACGACCAGAGAGGCCTCAACCGATTGAGGCGATGGCGCAACGTCACTCATTGCATTTCCTTTCTGCACGGCTTGCCGCGCGGTGTTACTCGTGGCGCATTGCTCCATTCAGATGCAATGCAGACCTTATGCTGCACAACCGGTCATTGGCAGAATGACAGCTAGTACAACCTTGTACTTTATCGTTATAAAGGACAGTATACATATCGATTTCAGTGCTCACAACAACGCGCCGCGAACAGTGCCAGCTTCATATAGATCGGCCGCTTGCGATATTGCCTAGGCGCGCTTCACAACAATCACTCCGACACCACGAGGAACCTGTTCACAGCAATGCCCTCAAGCGCTCGTATTCGGCTCGCGTCAACGACGCCACACCACCATGTTTGGTATGTTCCCGCAGGGAGAATGTTTCATCACGCAAAGGCCGCCATCCACGATCCAAATCATCGGCGACCATAGGACGGTACCCGACCGAGGGGATGACATCCACGAATAAATACCACAGTTGCCGACCGTCAGCAGTTGGATGTGCAGCGAAAACCGCAGGGCCTTCCACTCCGTGTCCTACTTCGTATTCATCACCGATATTGGTTTGCACACGCCGCCATTGCGTCTTCGGCTCCCACCATCGCGGCTCGTCCGTCGAATCCATCCAAATGCCATTGCCGAAGCTATTGTCTTTGGTGATGCGATAGGTGCGTACTCCCCCATCCGGAAGCGGACGCTGAATCATGGTGGTATCGATGGAATTGCCTCCGGTATCGATAAACACTCCACCAAATTCATAGCTTTGCTGCGAAAAATCGGTGGTCACCCCCCAGAGAACCTTATCGACAACCGTCTCATCCTTATGCCCAGGATCATCTGCCGCAAACATCTTGGAAGACCAATAGAGCACAAAGGCGCCTCGTCCGCCCTCGTGTCCGACTGGATAATAATCCGGCACCCACAGGCACTCACACGCCCAAGCCATGCCCAGTTCCAGACGCGAACCGTCAGGAAGCATTGCCATATCCAGCATATGCGGCTCACTCCAATGCACCAGATCCTCTGACTGCCACACAATCAGTGAAGTGCTGCCATGATGAGACCATTCATACCAATTTCCGCCACGCTCAGTGCCGCGTTCGCCGCCGAATACACGCAGATCCGTGGCAAGAATCGTCCACACTCCGCTCTCAGGATTTCGGATGATATGCGGATCGCGCACCCCTGTGGTTCCGATATCGGAAGTCAGAATCGGCTCACCGCCTTTGAGCGGGAGCCATTTACGCGGATTGTCGCCATCCGAGATGTCCAGATATATGCGTTCCGCATACCCTTGGGGATCTTCGCGGAAATGTACGAGAACGTAACCATATGCTTCGTCATCTTGAGACGAAACCTTAATATCACCCAACTGATCCACTGACACGCTCACTCCTTCCCGGCGAGGCCGAGGCCGACTTCAATACCGAAGTCCACACACCGTTCACGCGATCACGAATGCTGCCTTATGGCGAAAGACCGTCAATCCGGCAGAAAACCCATGCAACGATTGCCGCTTGCATAAGCCTTCCAAAGTAACCGCTACATATTTTTGCCGCATTAACTCTATCAGTACAACGTTTACGCAACGCCGTTAGCCCGTCATGTCAGCAACACAATGCGCCGCAATATCAGATAGAACCTCTTACGGAAGCACTCTTGGATAACCCGTGCATCGAAGCTCGCAAATCAGCGAGCACCGTGATATGTCACATACCAAGCAAAGAAAAAGGTGCGGCCATGACGCACTTTGGCCGCACCTTGAGCAGCGCCCGATCAGCGCTGCGTAGGAGGAAAGGGACGTATCCCCACCATGCCTATTGGAATAGGCAGCTTTACTTCATACCCGTCATGGCAATGCCTTCAACGAATCGCTTTTGCACGAAGAAGAACACCACCAGCAAAGGCAGAGCGGAAATAAGGCACCGGCCATAACCACGCCGTACGGGGTCACAGAAGAACCATGACCGGTCAGCATTGCCAAACCTGCCGTAATGGTTCTGGTTTCCGGCTTGGATGTCATGATCAAAGGCCACAGCAGGTCATTCCAGTTACCCATGAAGTTGAACATTCCCACGGTCAAAATTGCAGGAATTGCATTGGGCAGAATGATCTGAGCGAAGATGCGGAATTCACCGGCGCCGTCAATACGAGCCGCATTGTCCAAATCCTTGGGAATGGAGATGAAGAACTGACGCAACAGGAAGATGCCGCCAACATCAGCCATACGAGGGATGATGATGCCCCAGTAGCTGTTCACCAAACCCATGCCAGCAAGCAGCTTATAGACAGGGATAAGCAGTGCCATGCCAGGAATCATCATGGTTGCAATAAGCACACCGAGCAAAAGGCCGCGACCCTTGAAATCCACACGAGAGAGTCCGTATGCGGCCAAGGAATCGAAGAACACCGACACTATGGTGACCACGCCTGCGAAGACCACCGTGTTCAACATTTCGCGTCCGACAGGAAGCCTTTGGAACAGCGAGGTGTAGTTTTCCAAGGTGAACGCGGACGGAATAACCTTAGGAGGCCATGTCTGCGTAACGGCATTTGGCGTAAATGACACAAGCAGCACGATAATCAGCGGGAACACCATAAGAATGGTGATGAGCACCAAGGCGAAGTACGACCAGAACAAGCCTATGCGGCGACGGGTCGTGGCCTTCTTGCGTAGGCGCGCATTTTCTTCGTTGATTCGAGCATTCATCTCTTCGAGGCTCTCGCTGGAAGCCGTCTTTGTTGCTGCACTCATGCGATTTCCTCCTTTTCATGCTTGGCATTGGTGTACAGCTGGATCAGGCCCACGATCAGGGTCATAATCAGCAATACATACGACAGAGCAGATGCATATCCAAGCTTGCCGTTACCGAAGGCTTCGGTGTAAATGCGGTACACAATGGTTTCCGTCGCGCGATCAGGGCCGCCGGATGTCAGGATGAACACCTGATCGAAGACCTGGAAGGAACCGATCAAACCGAAAATCACCACATAGTTGAAGGTTGGACGCAGTGCGGGAAGCGTAATATAACGGAACTTCTGCCATGCCGAAGCACCATCCAAAGAAGCCGCTTCATACAATTCCTGCGAGATTCCCTGCAGACCCGCAAGGAAGATCACCATAAAGTATCCGAAATTCTTCCATACCGTAATGAATACGATCGTCGCCATTGCGGTTTCGCGGGTTCCCAACAGATTGAGATGCGCCACACCCGTGAGCTGCTGGAACCAATACGGGACCAGGCCAAGCGAAGGAGAAAGGATAAACTGCCATGCTATGGCCGCAACGGTCAAGGAGATCACGAAGGGCAGGAACATGCAGGTGCGGAAGAATCCGACAAACTTCAGATCCTTGCGATTGAGCAGCAGTGCAAAAGCGAGCGCCACAATGACGACAATCGGGGCATAGAGCACCGCGTACACCAAGGTGTTCTTGATATCAGTCCAGAAATCTTGGTTTTGGAAAAGCTTGAGGTAATTATCAAGGCCGACAAACTTGCCTGATCGATTGATACGGTCAGTGGTCAGTGATGTCAGGAAAGTCTTTACGGCTGGATAGAAGACGAAGATTGCGAGAATGATGAGCGCAGGTGCCGTGAACAGAATGCCGGTTCGCATATCACGACGCGATATGGCTTTCTTGTTCTCCTTGGCAACCTTGTGCGCTTCGTGCGTTGCAGCAGACATGGTTTCCTCCAAATACCGGTAGCTGTGGGTCGTAGCAACGGCCGCACGAGGCGGACTGCCTGATGCGGCCGTTTGGGTTAGCTGATCGGCGACCCGTCAGCCGGAATTTTAGTTTTCAGCGTACTCGTCCAGATATCCCTGGATCTTGGACTGCGCCTCATCCAGCAGAGACTGAATATCGTCATCCGTACGAGTGGTATTCGTGGTCAGCGTATCCAAGGTGGCAGCGATGTCACCGAAGCCACCCTTCAGGCCTGCGATGCCGATGAAGGACTTGCTGGTATTCTCGGAGATCTTGGCGATCAAAGGACGCTCAGAAAGCTCGTCAGCGGTTACTGTGGTGTTGTTCGGCGGATATGCGGAGCCCAGAGACCACTTCACCTGATTGTCGTGGTTGTTGTAATACTTGAAGAACTCATAGATGCCGTCCTTCTTTGCACTGTCGCCAACCTGGGAAGTGACCCACCAGTACAGGCCGGTCGAACCGATGTTGGAACCCTTGGTGCCGTCAGGATAGGTGTAGGAACCGGAGCCATCCGGAACCGGGAAGAGATCGTGGTTGATGCCCTTGTCGGTTGCGGCCTGGTCTTCCCACGGTCCGACGATCACCATTGCGGACTGACCGGATTCGAAGGACTCACGCGCTGCGGTGTCATCCATACCGGGAACGGTATATCCACCCTTGTAGAATCCACGCATCTTCTCGAGGAATGCCTTATTCTCCTCGGAATTGATGGAGACCTTGCCATCTGTGGTGTACAGGCCGGTGCCGTTGCCCTTCATGAACGGAGCCCAACCCGCATCAGCGAGAGCGATGCCATACTGAGAACCATCGGACTTCGTGAGCTTCTTGGCCACTTCGAGCAGCTGATCCCAGGTCTGCGGGATATCAGCGTCGGTCAAGCCTGCGGCCTGCCACATATCGGTGTTGTACCAGACGGCAGTCGGTGCGTAGCCCATTGGCACTGCGCACTTTTCTTCATTGCCGTCGACATTGAAAGTAATCTGGTCGACAACGTTTTCGATGTAATTATCGGTTTCGTTGTCCTTATTGTCATAGAAATCGCTGACGCACTGGAATGTTCCATCCAGCGACCAGCCCTGTCCGTTGTCTGCGCCGGTGGTGACGAAATCTGGACCGTCACCCGAGGTGACCTTGGTTACCATGGTCTCGCCAATGGTGCTCCAAGGCTGGAGCTGTGCGTCAATTTCATACTTGTCCTGGGACTTATTGAACCCATCGACGATGGACTGCAAGGTCTTGCCATCAGCTTCGGAGAAGCCGTGCCACATGGTGATTTTCACTTTGCCGTCAGCAGTTGTTTCAGCGTCATTGGATGAAGAACCGCATCCCGCCAAGCCCATCGCAAGGGCAAGCGTCGCCGCCGCGGCAGCCATCAAGCTTTTCTTAAATTTCATGGATCTCTCCTTATTGCTTCCAGACCACGGAACCACCGCAATCCCATTCGTCGCAAATCGGCAACCTCGATATTCCTGCCATTCGCCGCTCTGCGGGCAGCAGGTGGTGCATATCAACGTCATTGCTGGTTGTCCGTGAGCGTCACCGCTCATTTGCAACGTTGTAATTGAAATTATATCGTGTTTTCTATCGTTGTACAAATGAAGGACACGCCGATATTACCCGACGTTTTCCTCCTATTCACCTCACAACTTTGTGCCAGCCTGAGGACCGCCATCCGCAGGAAGCACTTCGGTAGTCGAAGGCGACCAGACCACATCCGGCTCTGGGACGCCGAAGTCGGGGCCTGCCTCTGTCCACCGGACCACGCCCACACGAGCATGGCGATTGGGGTCAAACAAGGGGTCACCCTTAATTTCCGTGTAGTTGCGGGCATGATAGATCATCAAATCAGTGACTCCATCCTCAGCCTTGACGAATGAATTATGCCCCGGACCGTACTGCCCGTTCTTTTCGCATGTTTTGAATACTGGCACCGGACTCTTGACCCACGACTTCGGATCGAGAAGATCGCTGCCATGCTTTGCCGCAAGCAGGCCGACTGCATATGGAACGCCGGTGCCTGACGCCGAGTAAGCAATATAAATATCCTCGCCGTGCCGCAATACCGCCGGTCCTTCATTCACTAGGAAATCAACGCATTCCCAGTCATATTCAGGCTTGCTCAGCATCACAGGGTCTCCGGCCAGCGTCCACGGATTCTCCATGGCAGCGATATACAGATTTGAATTGCCTGCAATTGCGGGATCTTTCTGCGCCCAGATAAGGTACTGCACGCCGTCAATGACCTCAGTGGTGGCGTCCAAAGAGAACGAGTCGATAGGAGTCTTGATTTGCCCCTTCTCCTCCCAGTGATCGCTGGTCGGGTCATCGTCCTTGTTTTCCAAAACATACATGCGATGCGTAGGAAGTCCGGACTCCTCGAATTCGCGCTCGGCAGCGGCGAAATAGATGTACCATGCATCATTCACTCGATGGAGCTCAGGAGCCCAGATGTATTTGCTCATCGGTCCGGATTCATGTTTGCGCCATACCACGGTTTCAGGCGCGGCCTGCAGTTCATTGATCGAGGAGGCATGCCGTATGGCAATGGTGTTGTACTCCGGATCCGAACCAGTGAAATAGTATTCATCGCCGACTTTCAGCACCCAGGGATCAGCGCGCTGAAGCACGACGGGATTGTTATAAACAACCATGTTTACCAACCTCTTCAAGCCAAGTGGTTCAAGATTTACAACGTTGAATATATCAGCTTTACAACGTTGAAACAAGACGGCGAGTCCGATTAGAGCAACAGACTTCCAATTACTCTCAACAATCCAAGCCAAAACTGTGCGCTCTGCAAGCCATACGGGATCTTCGAATCCATTTCCGACAGCGATATGCGCGAAGCAATACTCCCCTGACAAGCTTGTCTACGGCGACATCACAGCTGGCTTCGGCATGCTTCATATGAAAACGGGGGCCGCCTCACCAGCAGACCCCCGTAACAGTCGCTTTCTTAAGCTCTTACGCCGGTTTTACACCATCGTCGCCATATTCAAGGGTTTTGTCGATTGACGTACGACGAGCTTTGAACTCACCTTGCGGAATACCGACTCCCCTTCAGACACATCAAAGGGAGCCACTCTATCGATGCGATCCTTCAGCACCTTTACCGACATGCGAGCAACCGCATCCAAACCAGGCGAAATGGTTGTCAGGGCAGGAGAGAGATACTGCGAATCATCCGAGTTATCGAATCCGATAACCGAGACATCTTCAGGAATCCGCAACCCCCGCATCTGGATGGCATGCATGGCGCCGGACGCCAGCATATCGTTCAACGCAACCACACCATCGGGAACGACACCAGTATCCAACATCTCATTCATCGCGTTCACGCCGTCGATACGATGCCATTTTCCAGTGGGAGCCACCAGCCGCTCGTCAAACGGTACGCCAGCTTCATCCAAGGCTTCTCGATATCCCCGAAAACGCAATCCGGCCGATCCAACCTGCTCACCAGGATGCACACCCAATACGGCGATACGCTTGCATCCGGTCTGCAACAGATATGAAGTCGCCCTCTTGGCTCCCTCGACATTCTCCGTGGCCACATGATCGACCTGGTCGGTGAACATGCGTTCTCCGACTAACACCAGCGGATAATCGACGTTCAGTTGGTCGACATCCTCTTGACCGAGCTCAAGCGGGCTGTAGATCACACCATCCAACATGGCTTGCTGCGAACCGTGAAGCGCCTCTATCTCGCCATCGCGCGAATACAGGGTCGGCTCCACGATTACCCGAAGTCCAAGTTTCTTCGCCTCTTCGATAACCAAAGATGACAACTGCGCAAAATATGGCATCTGCAGATCCGGTACCACCAAAGCGATTATGCCTGTCGAGCCAGTGCGCAGGTTACGCGCCGAAACGTTGATGACATAACCGAGTTTCTCTATTGCAGCATTGACCTTGTTGCGTGTGGCATCTGATACGAACTGATAATCATTCACCACATTGGAAACCGTCTTAATCGAGACACCAGCTTCCTTGGCAACCTCTTTCATAGTGACGACTTGTTCGCCACCCCTGCCGCTCGCTTTTCTCGCCATGTTCGCTCCATTGGTTCCCGTCACACCACGGTGATGTTCATCGTTGTGCAGGCATATGCCGGATCAAGTTCCTCATGCGCCTGCATATCCAAAATCGGCATACCTTCTGCCGACCAGTGTACTCGGCGCACTTGTGCATCGCGGCCGCCATACCGCCCTTCGTTGTATTCGGCATTATGGAATACGTAGATCAGATTGCCATCTTCATCATGCGACCACATGCCGTGGCCGGTTCCCAGTTGCCATTCACCGTTGTACATCCCGGACTTTTGCAAAGGATAGTCCTGCTTGACCCAATTGGTGGGATCCAGCAAATCCACTCCCTTGCCAGCAGGCGCGGTCACCAATCCAGTGGTGTAGTCAATGCCCACCAACGATCCGGAATAGATCATGAAAATGACGCCGTCATGGACGGTGACATTCGGCCCTTCGGCAATCAGGTTATCCCATGCGAATTCAGGGACGATCAGTTGCGAAGGCGCGCTGGTCAATCGCGTTGGGCGCTCAGGATCAAAGCTCGCAATCCATACGCTGCCCACTTGTTGCCAGGCGTAATACCACGTTCCCGAATCCTCGAAAACCGTCATGTCAAGGCTGATGCGTTGCACAGGATTCAGCGCCTTGCCTTCCGGATCCAGGATCGGATCAGGCACGCTCCAATTCTTTGGCTCGCGCGGATCAAGATCCTTGCCGTCCTCATCCTTTCGCAATTGCATGATGTGACAGCTGCCGGTCCACATATCAGGCTTGCCTGCCCTGTCATTGGGACTTCCGTCAGGATTCACCCGCTCCCCGTCAAAGCAAGGCATAAACAGTATCGATAGCGCACCGCCAATAACATGCAATTCAGGCGCCCAGAAGCAGCCCGTCATTTCACGTCCTTCGCTATTGCGATCTCCGCGCTTCAACAGGTCGATTTCTGCGCTTCGCCCGCCCGATTCATCCGATAGTTCGGCGATGGATGAGGCTACGCGCAAAGGCATATGCGTCCTTCCTCCACGAGGATCGATGCAGTTGCCATCCTCATCCTCAGTGGCGATGAACATGAACATCGGCTCGCCATTCCAGTTCCACGCAAACACCGAAGGATCCGCACGTTCCACAGCAAAGGGCACAGGATAGGTTGCTTGGCGAACGCGACCGCTGAGAGTCACCACATCGCCTTTGCAGATCGTGCCCTTCGCGGCCTTCTGCACAATGTGCTCGATCTGAGCCTTATCCCAATCCACCTTGCGCCGAGCCTGGGAACCGTCAGAATAATCCAATATTGCCTTGGTCTGAGTTATCTCATTCAGGCGCGTACGCAGTGCATCTTCACCCTCGGCATCACATGCCTGCAGCCTCTGCTGAGGAACGCTCACCCCTGTGTTATACACGCGGCCAAAACGGCCTATCAAAGTCCGGGCCTCTTCATCGCTGATGGTGATGATATTGCCCACTATTGCATCATCGGGCAACGCCGAAGTCGAGAGCTGCGCAACCGATGCATCATAACGCATGATTGGCTTGGTCGGCATTGCCGTCTGCTCGTCCACAGCCTGCACCGGCAAGACTTGGGCTTCTCTGACCACAGACTCAAGATCATCCGTCCTAGAAGACATCAGCCTTCCGCTATCGTCTAGCCACGTCATCACATATCGAGGAGACGCACCGTGCACAGAAACCTGCACACCATGCACGCCGGAATCGGTGTCCAAATGGACCAATCCCAATTGCGTGAAGGACGTCAGATTCTGACTGAGCACCAACAAGAAAGACGAGCGCTCTGAACCATCAGGCTCGCCACCCCTCGCCGTTCGCGTCGCTGCTATTGCGAAACCGCCATGGTGATACCTGAATATGAACGGATCGCGCAAGCTCTTCAATTCCACGTCATTTCCGGGCATAACAGCGCCATATTGTGGCGCATTACTGAGAGCACGCCCTTCAGGCAAAGTCTCCCCTGCGAATACCTGCGCTGCCGTGCATGCCGATCGCATGTTGTCGGAGAGCTCATCGCTAGGAACCGCTGCGGCGAATAGAATGCCGTAATTGTCGTTGAGAGCGGTCCAGTCACCGTCAACCGAGGAACGGATTGCCAGATGCATACTGGCGGCAATATCTTCGTTATTGGCATATTCGCGGCCAGTGGGCTTACGTGTATAACTCATCAGTGAGTATGTGCGCGCCATATCAGTCCTTTGTCATGCTGTGAATCGGCAGGTTGTGCCATCGTTTTACATCGTTGTATAGTATATCGTATTACATCGTTGTACAAATCGCGAGATTTGAACACCAGTCTCATTGAGGAGCTACGGAAATGACATTTTCAGCCTTTGCGCGACGCGCTGCCGTGTCGATAATCGCCGCATTCACTTCGATTAATCTGCTCGCCGCTTGCGGAACGACCGGCTCAGGCAACTCTGCGTCAGCGAACGGCGAAAGCAACGACACGAATTCCATCTCCCGCGTTTCGGTGCACGACCCGTCCATCGTCAAGGCCAACGGAAAATACTATGTCTTCGGCTCTCATCGAGCATGGGCGAAAAGCGACGACATGGTGAATTGGACGACTTTCACCAATAACATCAACACCGACTATGCCACCATGCTGGGCGATATTTGGGAAAACTGGGCCAAGCAATCCTCGAATCCAGACATAACCGGCAATATGTGGGCTCCCGACGTGCACTGGAATCCCACCATGAAGAAGTGGTGCATGTATATGTCGGTTAACGGCGCCAACTACCGATCCGTTATCGTCCTGCTCACAGCAGACGATATTGAAGGCGACTGGACCTATGTGGGGCCGGTCGTGTATTCAGGGTTCACAAAAGTCAATGCATCACACACTGACGTGCCCAAAGTGCTTGGAGAAGACGCGGATCTTACCCGCTACCAATCGCAGACCGACACCGGCATCAATGCAATCGACCCCAGCATCGCAACCGATGACAATGGAGATATGTGGATGACCTTCGGCTCATGGTTCGGCGGCATGTGGATGTTCAAGCTCGATCCCGCCACCGGCTTGAGAGATTATAGCACCACATATCAGACCGAGACCAACAAATCCGATGCGTATTATGGCATCAAGCTCGGCGGGGGTTACGGCAATTCCGGCGAGGGTTCCTATCTCCTGCATACCAACGGATATTGGTATCTCTTCGCTTCGTATGGCGGCTTGGAGCAAACCAAGGGATACCAAATCCGCATGTATCGCTCGCAGTCCATAACCGGCCCATATGTTGATCAGGCAGGACACCCTGCGGTATCAGAACGTGCCATCGGCAATAACTGGCAGAGCGACAACGGCATTCGCCTGATGAGCTCTATCCAATGGAGCGGCAATGACAATGCGAATATCGAAGTGGCCCAAGGTCACAATTCAGCATTGGCCGATGATGACGGCACGGATTACATCGTGTATCACACACGGTTCTCAGGACGTGGAGAGGAACATGAAGTCCGTGTGCGTCAGTTGCTGCCTACATCAGATGGATGGCTGGTTGCAGCGCCATATGAATACACCGGCACCAAAGCTGATACAAAGGGATATGACGCCAAGGAGCTTGCCGGCACCTATGAATTCGTGATCCATGACCCGAAGACATCGTTCAAGGGGCCCAGGAAAGTCACTGATAAGAACAGCACCGATTATCGCGGCGTCAACAGGCCCATCACGATAACCTTGAACGTCGACGGATCGGTAAGCGGTGATGCCACTGGTTCATGGACGCACCAAGATGGCTCCAATGCCATGACCATAACCGTTGACGGCACCGAATACACCGGCGCTTTTGACAAGCTGCCAAGAGATCTCGACCGCAAAGAGGTAATGACCTTCAGTGCACTAGGCAATAATCTCTGCGTCTGGGGTTCTCAGAAATAGGCACGAGTCTGGCTATATGCGCCTGACCGTGCACAATGCCCAGCAATGTCAGACACAATGTCAGGCGCATACAACGAACGCCTACGAACAGGGGCGGTGTGCATCACAATCAGTATGCACACCGCCCCGTCAGATCGACTTATTACCGCTGCGAACGGTTGATCGCCGAGATAATGGCCTTCAAGGAGCTGGTGATAATCGACGAATCGATGCCCACGCCCCAGATAATCTGAGTTTCGGGATCCTCGCCGATCTGGCATTCCACATAGGAGGCCGCCATTGCATCCGTGCTGGCCGTCATCGTATGCTCCACGTAATCCATCACGGAGACGGTCACGCCCAAATTGTGCAATGCATTGATGAAGGCTGCGATGGGGCCGTTGCCAATGCCGGAAAGCTCCCGTTCAACAGGCTGGGCATCCGGCGTGACTCCACGATCAAGCAAACGCATCTTGAGAACGGTATCAGAACCATCCTCACCGGAGGAAATGGAGACCTTGAGCAGCTTCAGGCGTCCCCACTGTTCCAGACCGTCATCATGGTGGTCACCGACGATGGCTCCGGCTGCAGTGGCTCCGCCCTCTTCCACCGGCAGATACTCGTCCTTGAAGAGACGCCAGATATCCTCGTCCTTGACTTCCTTCTTGGTTTCGTCGGCGTAGGCCTGCACGATTTTGTCGAATTCGACCTGCAAACGCTTGGGCAAATCAAGATTGTGATTGGTCTTGAGCAGATATGCCATGCCACCTTTGCCGGACTGGGAATTGACACGGATAATCGCTTCATACGTGCGGCCGATATCCTTGGGATCAATCGGCAGATACGGCACCAACCACACGAAGCTGTCGAGGTCGGCACCGGCGCGGCCGGCGGCAACCTGTCGAGCTTCCAAGCCCTTTTTGATGGCGTCCTGATGAGAACCGGAGAAGGCCGTGAACACAAAGCTTCCGGCATATGGATGGCGCTCGGAAATCTTGATCTGATTGCAATATTCCACCGTCTTGCGGATCTCAGGCACATTGGAGCAATCGATTTGCGGATCGATGCCCTGAGTCAGCATATTCAGCGCCAAAGTCACCAGATCCACATTGCCGGTACGCTCGCCATTGCCCAACAGGCAGCCTTCGATGCGGTCTGCGCCGGCGAGAATACCCAGTTCGGCAGCTGCAACGCCCATGCCGCAATCATTATGCGGATGCAGAGAAAGCACGATGGAATCGCGGTCCGTCAAGCGATTCGACACGAATTCCACCTCGTCTGCAAATACGTTGGGCGATGTCATTTCCACCGTTGCCGGCAGATTGATAATCATTTTGTGCTCAGGTGTCGGCTTGATGACATCAATAACCGCATTGCACACCTCAACCGCATATTCCGGCTCGGTTCCGGTGAATGATTCCGGGGAATACTCATAGTAGAGGTCGATGCCCTGCGCCGCGCCTTCAAGCTCCTTGCACAACTCGGCCGCATCCACAGCAAGCTGCTTGATACCCGCGCGATCCTTGCGGAACACGACTTCCCGCTGAAGCACGGACACCGAGTTATAGAAATGCACCACAGCACGCTTGGCACCCTTGAGGCACTCATATGTGCGACGAATAAGATGCTCGCGAGCCTGGGTCAATACGACAATGGTCACATCGTCAGGAATCAGCTCGCGCTCAATAAGCATACGAATGAAGTCATAATCGGTTTCCGACGCGCTGGGGAAACCGACCTCGATTTCCTTGAATCCCATGGATACCAGAAGATTCCAAAACCGCAGTTTGCGTTCTGCGTCCATAGGATTCACCAAAGCCTGATTACCATCGCGCAAATCCACAGAACACCAGCGCGGAGCCCGTTCCAAAAGCTTGCCTGGCCAAGTGCGGTCCGGATTGTCAAAGGGCACCTGCTTGTTGTATGCAACGTATTTGTTGTATGGCATAGGGCTTGGCTTTTGCGCCTCGCCTACGAATCGGGCCGGAGGCAGTAGTGGGCTGTTGTTCCCTCCGTTGGACGCTGCGGCAACAGCCGCGAGATCAAACACTGATGATTGATCCTGACCCATCACTCCTCCTTTGCTTTGTTGTATGAGTCTGGTACACCGCATGGCAGCACTGTGTGAGCGACGCGGCATCGTGCAGCTCATACTATCGATACCGGCATTATTGCGCCGGAATGGTTTCACGATATGGTTTTCCCTTTTATGGTATGCCTTGCATTGGGCACACACGAAATACCACAGCCGCCGATCACATGTCATGGGCGATTGAACGGGACTCGTCTCGCCTCACGGCATCAGATGAACGGGGAATGAATAGCTGTCGATCTTCGCGTCCTTCCTTGGCATCACGCCGCATAACGCCATACAGTGGTGTCCATGAACCTGCGATTCCGCGAAGACGGCACCTTTCGAGTTCTCCAGCTTGCCGACATCCAAGATGGCCCTGATCTCAATGCGAATACCGCGCGTCTGATAACCGCCGCCATCGATTCCGTTCAACCTGATTTGGTGGTACTGACCGGTGATCAGATTCGCGGGTATGATCCGGCCTTTATTGACACCTTCCGATCGAGACGGCATGACGATATCGGCAAACACATACGGTTGGTGACCAAGATTGAATCGTTCCTACAAGGCCGTGGCTCACTTCGCGATCGCAGACCCACCGCCAGCGGCTCCGCTCATACGGCACTCCTCGAAAAAGCCAAGCATCAGGTGCGTTCCGCTTTCGCCGCATTCCTCGAACCAATCACTCACGCCGGCATACCTTTTGCAGCCACCTACGGCAATCATGATTTTCAATGCGGAATCCTCCCCGATGAACAGGATGAGTTGTATCGAGAATTTCCAGGCTGCCTCAATCCTGCGGCACCCGGTGGGGCATATTCCACAACTCGCTCTGATTTGACTATTGCGGACACATCTGAGGATGACACAACCGGATTCGCTTATTCGGCGGTGCCTTCCACATCGAGCAGGGCAACCTTCTTCGACGCGAGCAAGGCACTCTCCTCCGATCGTTCCCGCGCTGATTCGCGCAATCATGAATATGACGAGACCCGGTCACGCACTTCATCGGATGAGCTCGCATTAGAACCCGGCACATTCGCTTTGCCCATACGATCAGCCGACGGGAAACGCATTGCCATGAGCGTTGTGCTGGTGAATTCAGGCGATTATGAAAGTCTTTCCACACCATCAATCTCGCAACCCGACTCTTCCACAACAACCCATATGGATCTGGAAGACGCAGAAAGTTACGGCAATCCAACGTCTCAGGCAGTGGCTTGGCTGGAATCAGTGCAATATGCATTACGCAGAATGAACGGCGGAAAATCCGTGCCTTCCATAGCTTTCCAGCATATTCCGCCGCAGGAGTTCTACGACTGCCTGACCGAGGTCCCCACATGGACTCCGTATGCGGTCGATGGGTCGGGGCCGTTCTCTGGACATAGTTTTGTATTGAACCAAGACGCCCTTAAATCCGGCGGGATCCTGGGCGAGGGAATAAGCTGTCCAGACAGCAATGCCGGCATGGTTCAGGCGTTGCGCAGAGCAGGTTCATATTTCGCGCTGTTCTGCGGACATGATCATAAGAATGCCTTCGTCTCGCATATCGGTGGGATGGATTTTGGATACGCGCCCACATGCGGTTTTGCCAGCTACGGACCATCGGCTTCCACCCGAGGCGTACGTCTATTTGAATTCCATGAAAGCAACCCTCAAAACTACACAACTCGAGTACTCACATGGGCTGAGCTTGTAGGGCACCGCCCGAGTCCGGCATTGCGTATGTGCCTTGAAGATCTGCCGATAAGCGCAACGGCATGGCGGAATATGCTCAGACGTCCCCGCACAGCTATTGCGATATCTCTCGGCGCCTTGGGGATGATGTGCGTGCTGAAACGCCTAGTTCGTCGCAAACGCTAGAGCGTTGCGGTTTGCACTGTAACCGGCATGATTCATGCCATCCGTAATATGACCGACTTGTTACGGCACGTTCATACATCACGAATTGTGCAATACCGAATTGGCAGTCCGTCTGTTTAATAGAACAAACTGAGTCCTCGACGAGAAACGCAATAGGCATTGCCAAGCCAGGTATGGCGTGAGTTCGGCCATACCGACCCTAGTCTCGGCGCATTCTGACTCATCCAAATACTTGGCACTCGTCCGTCGGCACTGCGCGAACCAAGTAGATTGAAGCCATTCTTTTCCAGAAGCCATTCAGGATGTTGCGTGGCAATAGCCAGGCCCTCTTCCAAAGTCAACGGCGTCCTCTCATCGGAATCGATGAGCTTTCTTGCCACATCCGGCTCGCGGTTCACATAGCATGTTCCAGTATGAGGCTCAATGACCAGGTAGAAAGGGCCCTCAGGAGGCTCAAAGCCATCCTGCGGCATGAAGCTGGCGATATCACGCGGAGGCATTGTGGTAAAACCCGCCATACGATTGATACTGGTTCGTGCAATCAAGGATTCAGGAGAGACCAACTCTCGAGTTGGAATAAGCAAGATATTCGAGCCCAAATCGCTATGCTCGAGCTCTTCGATCAACGGCTGGGCCAATGCACGGAATGCCGCGTCGCTCATATCGGCGACATCAGGGTAACCCAAAGCCACAATACGATCCAACTGCTGCTGCGCCTCTACTGATGCCTTTGACATAGTTCCAGTGTACGTGCTTCCGCACTCATCCGCCGGAGGATTCATTGCGTGACCGAAGTTGACTGCCCTGCATGCCGTCAGTCAACGGCTATTCCACACGTTTACGAGCGTTTACAAACGATCCGCAAAATGCTTGCTCGCCACCAATTCAGCAAGCTGAACCGCATTCAAAGCGGCTCCCTTACGCAGATTGTCATTGGTCACGAAGAAAGCCAGGCCCTTCTTGCCGTCAACGGCCTGATCCTGGCGAATGCGCCCGACAAAACTCGGAGTCTTGCCTGCAGCCAATTGAGCAGTGGGAATATCCACCAATTCAACTGCCTGGGCCTTGCTGAGCACTTCTCGAGCGGCATCCGGGGTGGCGTCCTGCTCAAACTCCGCATTCACGCTCATGCCGTGGGCCGTGAATACCCCGACACGCACGCAGGTGCAGGAAGCTTTCAGCTCAGGCAAGTGCAGAATCTTGCGGCTTTCATTGCGCAGCTTCTGCTCCTCGTCAGTCTCTTCAGAACCGTCATCAACAATGGCGCCGATCATAGGAACTTCATTGAAGGCAATGGTGCGCACCACCTTGGTCGGCTCTGGGAAGTCAATCGCATCGCCCCCGAATACCAATTTATCCGCGCCCTGCTCGACGGCAGCCTTCGCTTCGTTCATCAACTGCTCAACCCCAGCGCGACCCGCGCCGGAAACTGCCTGATACGAGCTCACAATAAGGCGCTTTAATCCAAAGGCATCGGCCAAGGGCTTGACGACTGGCATGATTGCCATGGTTGTGCAATTCGGGTTGGCGATAATGCGATCCGGAACATCATCCAAATCTTGCGGATTCACCTCTGCAACGACCAGAGGAACATTGTCATGCATACGCCACTGCGAAGAATTATCGATAACATATGCGCCTGCCTCGGCGAAGCGAGGAGCCCAAACCTTGGAAGTGCCGCCGCCCGCAGAGAAAATAGCGATATCGATACCGGACAGATCGGCGGTTGCCACATCCTCAACGGTGATGTCATGACCTCGCCAAGACAGCACCTGACCTGCGGAATGAGCCGAGGCCAGGAACCTCAGATCCTTTACCGGGAAATCTCTCTCATCGAGAACGCGGCGCATCACCATACCGACTTGACCAGTTGCGCCCAAAACAGCAACATTGACGCCACGTTCACTTATCTGCACCATGCGGAGCTCCTTCAAACAGCATTGTGAAACCACTCACCCGAGTTATGAGGTACCCTACCATTCTGCATACCTTGCGGCCAAAAGCCTTGTTATCTCCATCTTTCGGACATTTGCAGACGAGATAGGCGTTATTGGTGAGGCAACATATCATGCGGCAACCGGCCAGCAATGCGGCACGGCGTTCTCGACGTGCATTGCCAACTTGGAATAGGACATTCCCGTCGCCGATTGCCCTTGCATAGCCGGGCATTCCCGCTATCAATCACCATCGCAAATGATTCATACAACGAACCGAGTGCATGGTCAGATGGGGACCGCTCGATTATGCGCATCCGCTGGTATCGCTGACACACTTCAACTTGTAGTCTCATTGGTGGCTTCCGGATTCACACCCATCCAAATGGTTTGCCAAACCACTTCAACCTGTGATGTCGTTGATGGCTTCTGGATTCATGCCCAATCAGTGGTTTGCCGACGCATTTCGACCCAAAATAGCCGAGAATGTCTTCAATCAGCGGCCGGTGCCGCCATACACCACAGCTTCCACGCTATCGGCATCCAAACCATATGCCGTATGCAGCGCACGCACGGCATCGTTGAGCTGCTCCAAAGGTACCAAGGCTGCGATGCGGATTTCCGAAGTGGAGATCATCAGCACATTGATGCCCTTTTCACTCAGAGCAGTGAAGAAACGAGCAGCCAGCCCGGAATGGGTCTTCATGCCCACACCCACTACTGCCACCTTGCCCACATTGGTATCCATATCGAAGGAGTGATAGCCGATTTCGTCCTGGCGCTCCTGCAATACATCCTCAACCCTTTTGGCATTCAAACCGGGGAATGTGAAGGAAATATCGGCAGTGCCAATGGAAGCGCTCGCCTGCACAATCATGTCCACATTGACGCCGACCTCGGCGAGAGTAGTGAACACCTTCGCAGCCATGCCCGGCTCATCCGGAACTCCACGCAGTGTCACGAGCGTTTCGCTGCTGTCGTGCGCAACTCCGTAAATAACTGGATTTTCAGGCCCTAGATCGGGAAACAGATCTCCCATGGACACATTGTCTTGGTCACTCATAATGCCGCCTTATCGTTGATATTCTGCAATTGAACTTATCAATTCGCCGGATTCCGGCTGAAACTTTCTCAACCCATCCACCTATTCGTATGCAGTCGCGTCACTCGAGCCACACAGTCTTTCGCATGGCTTATGCACACCGCCTTGGTGAATGAGCATCATTACCCGCTATTCCAAATTCGGCAAGGAACGCGGATCGACTTGGTTGGGCACGATAACCGTGCCTCGACGGTGCGAGAACGAGCTGCGCACATGCAACGGCATATTAAAGCGCTGCGCGTATTCTACGCACCGCAGAGCCAATACCTTCGAGCCGCATGACGACATTTCCAGCATCTCTTCATAGCCTATGGATTCGATACGTCGCGCGGTGGGAACAATACGGGGATCCGCAGTGAATACACCATCCACATCCGTATAAATCTCACATACGTCTGCACCTAAAGCCACCGCCAGGGCCACTGCAGAAGTATCAGAGCCACCACGTCCCAAAGTCGTGGCATCTCCGCCTTCGTTAATTCCTTGGAAACCAGCCACTATGGCAACGCTTCCCTTGCCTAAGGCACGGCGTACGCGATCCGGCTTCACCGCCTTGATATGGGCGGCTCCGAATCGGGCATCGGTCATGAATCCTGCCTGCGAACCGGTGAAGGAATACGCATGCGAACCTTCGGCGTGTATTGCCATTGCCAGCAGGCTCATGGAGATGCGTTCACCTGCGGTCATGAGCATATCCATCTCTCGTGCAGGAGGATTGGAATCGATGCTCATGGCCTGATCGATGAGATCGTCTGTGGTGTCACCCATCGCAGACACCACCACGGCCACATCATTGCCGGCATTCTTGGTCTCTACAATGCGTTTGGCGACGCGCTTAATCGAATCCGTGTCTGCCACGGAAGAACCACCGTATTTTTGGACGATAAGTGCCACGATTATCCAATCATTCGGGATGCAACAGCGTTCTGCACATTCTACGCAGTCGGCACGATTATAGGATTCGCGGTTTCAGCAGGAGAGATTGCTCCCGCTCAGCGAACACCAACGACGCGCTCTGGAGCACACCAACGGTGATCAATATTGCGACTGTTTCAGACTTCCCTACGCCCTGCGAGCGCACGGCCCAGAGTGATCTCATCGGCATATTCCAGATCCGATCCGACTGGCAATCCGCTCGCCAAACGCGTAACGGTGATCCCCAACGGTGAAAGCAGCCTACTCATATAGGTCGTGGTGGCTTCGCCTTCGATATTGGGGTCAAGCGCGAGTATGACTTCCTGAACCTGCGCGTCCTTCAAACGCTCAAGCAGCTTGGGAATATTCAGATCAGCCGGCCCGATATTCGACATGGGATTGATTGCTCCGCCGAGCACATGATATGTGCCGCGATATTCGCGCGTGCGCTCAATGCTCATCACATCCTTGGGCTCTTCCACAACGCATATCTTCGTATGATCACGCCTCGGATCCGCACATATCGGGCACGGGCTGCTCTCGCACACATTCCCGCAAATATCACAGAAAGTCACCTGTTCCTTGACCTCGGCGATTGCTTCGGCAAGTTCCTGCGCTTCATCTTGTGGTGCGGAAAGAATATAAAACGCTATGCGTTGCGCACCTTTGGGACCTATGCCCGGCAACCTAGAGAACGCGTCAATGACTCGCTGGATGGCGCCATCATATGCCAGTGCCATGTACTAGCCTTCCTGCAGTTTGTGATGTGACTGCGCATTCTTGGGATTCCGTGGATCATCAGCTGCGAAATCCTCAATGTGTTTCACGTCAAACAATCGTTCCAATTCTTCCAAATCCATGGCGTTTGCATCCCCCAAGGACTGGTCATCCATGGAATATTCATCCTCTTCAGCAGCAACCTGCGGCTCGGAATGCGCTGGCATGCCGTTGGCTGGCGGCTGATGACTCCACGGATCATCGTCTGAAACGACAGGATTGGACTGATTATTCCTACCCGCGTCCGGCCTTGGCGTCAAGTCTTGTTCTGCTCTCGGTGCGATTGGATGCCTTCCGGTTTGCATATTATCGGCAGATGCATCGAAACTGTCATTCTCAGCAGATCCGGCTGCATGGGCTACCGATCCATACGCAATTCCTGTGCCACTTGAAGCGGTATGGTCGCCGTACTGTCCGATTGAATGCCCATTCGGTCGCGCTGATTGCTGATCAGAACGCCCGTCCGGTCGTCCGCTTGTGCCATCCCCATGGGCTGTGGGTGTGCTTGCGACATCCACAGCCCATGGATCTATGCCATCGCTGATATCAGGCACTGCCACATGCTTGTGAGGAACATGCTCTGCTGGTTGTTGCAGTGCGTCTGAGACCCCCGCGGATGACTGCGACGATGAGGCATCTTGCCCTGGTATTGGCAAAGGATGCAGCCACGGGTCATCGTCTGCATCATCCTCATTCGCTGCAACGGCATCCGAACCTCCCTGCGTCGAGAGGCTGTCTGGATCCTCATTCAGCGAAGGAGTCTGCGCATTTGCCGTTTCCTCTGTGTTCGAAGCGTCCGAGGCGTCCGAGGCGTTCGGCGATCCGATCGCCCCTTGCGAGGAAGCGCCTAGGACTGGTGCACCCGTTCCATTGCCGTTTCCTCGATGACTTGAATCATCGCTGTCGCCATCATTGTTCACAGAAGACGTATCCTGCGCGGCATCCTGCTGTGTGGATGAGGCTCTGGGGGTTGGCATGGTCATTCCGACCGCCTTGCCCATTTTGGCGAGCGCAATCTGCTTTTTTACTTGTGCGAGTTGATCGCTTGACAGTCTGCTGACAGGGAATACTCGCTCACCGTTTGCCGCAACCTTGGTTGGAGCGATCTTCGTATTGGATCCGAATTCGGTAAATACCGCATCCAAAACGATTTGCTGTGCTCGCATCCCGCTATGTGCCGCGTCGGAGGATACCGCCAAGGCGAACGCATGCTGGCTGAGTGCATTTGCGAAGGTCATGGATAGATGCATCTTGCCTGGGGCAACAGGCAGCAGCTCTACAGTGGGCACGCTTTCACGTGAAACATATTCACGTATGTCGCTGGGCAGCGCTGCAACAACGGCATCCCAACGTTCATCTACGCTTCGGCCATCTGCAAAGGAGCCTAAGTCCACAGCCGCAGAATTCACAGCATTGCCCTGTGGCGGCGTGGCATTGGCAGCTCCTACAGAGGCATCTGCCGCTGCCTCGCCCCGCGTACCCGTGATATTTGCGGCAATATTATTGGGCCCTGCCGTATGTGCAAACTGATTGCTTGGTGCATCGCCTTGGACTTGAGCTTGCCCTGCTGCTGGCGATGCTGCCCACTCTTGGCTCTGCACATTATGTTGCGCCGTATTGGATGCGGCAGCTGACCGCTGGGTTCCCGATGCACCGAAGCTTTGCGATTGCTGAGCATTTCCAGCGACCGGTTGCACGGACTGTGCGGACTGATGCGCGCTGGTATTGCGCTGTTGCTGGAATCTTGACGCTCCAATAAACCCTACACGAGGACCATGTTGCGCCGAAGCTTGTTGTCTCTGCTGGCTTCCCGAACCAGTCGGAGGAAGCGCCCGATCCCCTTGATTGGCGCCGACCGAACCGAAACCGGACTCCATGCCCGCCAATAATCGTGCAGCGAGCAGCTCAAGCCGCATGCGGGGGGAGATGGCTCCGGTCATGCTGCCCAGAGTGCTGTTCATCGTCTCCGCCATGCCTGCGAGAGTGGCTAAGCCAAGTGCGGATGCTTGACGGCGCAGCACATCCATATCTTCTGCTGCGGCATCATCGCTCAAGGCACGTTCCGCACCTTGACCACCCAGACTGAGCACGAGGAGATCCCGAACCCGCGCGAGCATATCTTCCACAAAGCGGCGCGGATCAAAGCCCCCTACCACGACCTTTTGCACAACTGCGTAAAGGGCTTCGCCATCGCGATTGATCACGGCATCAATCGCATCACCGATTAGCGCCTCCGGTGTAAATCCGAGCAGAGCCACTGCAGAATCGTAACCGATAACCCCATCGACGGCTCCGACCATAAGCTGATCCAAAACCGAAAGAGTGTCGCGCATAGAACCGCCACCGGCTCGCATGGCGAGCTTGAGCACTCCCGGCTCAGCTGCGATATGTTCCTTCTTGCACACATCTTCCAGATATGGCCCCATCACCTCAGACGGCACCAAGCGGAATGGATAATGGTGGGTGCGCGAACGAATCGTGCCGATAACCTTTTCGGGTTCGGTAGTGGCGAAGATGAACATCACATGTTCCGGTGGCTCTTCCACGATTTTCAGCAATGCGTTGAATCCCTGTTGGGTCACCATATGGGCTTCGTCGAGAATGAAGATTTTATATCGATCTCGAGCCGGCGCGAATCCAGCTCGTTCGCGCAGCTCCCTGGCATCCTCAACGCCGTTATGGCTGGCTGCGTCGATCTCCACAACATCAATCGAACCTGGCCCACCGGTTGCCAAATCCTTGCAGCTCTCGCACTCTCCACATGGATGAGAAGTAGGACCTTTCGCACAATTGACGCAACGTGCCAGAATCCGCGCGGAACTGGTTTTGCCGCAGCCACGCGGACCGGAAAACAGATAGGCATGCGTTAATTTGCCCTCATCGAGCGCTCGGGACAAGGGAACCGTGACCTGATCCTGCCCTACAACCCCGTCAAATGTGTCGGGACGATATCGTCGATACAGTGCTAATGCCATACCTTCCAACCTACCTCATCGTCTTGTCCTCGATCCGTATTGCATAGCACAACATAAGTATTTCCTCGGCTTTGCCGAACAACACGCTAATGACGGCACATTCGACTGTTCTCTTCCACGCATTCCCTGCTATTTCCTCTTGTCTTTCCTGACGCCCCACGCATTCTCTCATTCCTTCTCCCAGCATCTCCTCAGTCCCCACGTCCCCTGTCCATTCTTGGCATCTCCTTTGACCCCCAAATCGCCCCCCCCTGCTCTCCCATCATCGCCTCGCTCTCCACGCAGTCCCTGCCCTCTCACATCATCTCCTTACACCCCAAGCCACACCCCTGACCTATCTCACCATCCCTTTGCCTCCCCCGTTCCCTCGCACTCATCTCGTCTTCTCCTTGCTTCCCATGCTCCTGTGCCCCATCTCATCTTTCTTCGCCCCTACGTCACCCCGCCCCCTCTCATCTATTCTTCTCTCTCCACGACGGTCCTTTCTCCGTATCCACTCACACCTCACTTCGCATCCGCTCGCACCTCACAACCTCAATACCTTCGCGCCCATGCACCCGGTTAGACGGTAAAATTCGCTGTCAGCATTGTTATGACATTTATGCTGTGCAGATATGTCGTATGATTGCCCGAAGATGACGAGTTGTCACCCAAGGAGTATTTCGGAGATGTCCGATTCAAGCCATTCTCAGTCCGCATCTGCAAAGCCGAAAAACACACGGCAAGCGATTGTTTTGGCAACCAAAGCCATCCTGCAGTCAGATGGTTTTACTCGGGTTTCCGTAAGCAGCATCACTCAACGTGCGCAGGTCACTCGTTCGCTGTTCTACCACTATTTCGCTGATAAGGAATCAGCTGCCAACGCCGCACTTGATTCGATTATCGACGATATGTTGGTGAGGGTGAAGGCGTGGGACGAACAACGCGAGGTAGGCAATATCGCCAAGGCTCTTGAAGATTTTGTTCAGCTCGCCAAATCAATCATCGTTGAGAGCGGGCCTTTTGGACAGCATATCGTTCAGTCAGGCAATGCAAAGTTATACATCGATTTCATCGACCGCGTGACTGAACGGGTCACCGACTACTTGTGCAACACCACAGTCCAGGATTTCGCCGAATTGCACAATATCCCGATCGCCTACGTGCGAGAAACCTTCCACATGCTCATTCCCGGCCTGATTGCAGTGCTGAGACTGAATCCGACCATTGACGATGTTGTGCTCAAGCAAATCACCGCGCAAACCCTGCATCTGGAGAGATACCTGTAGTTCACGTAAAGCTCAGGGAATTGCGCGATTCAGACACAGCGATCAAAGAGCCGCTTTGCGATAACATCCGAATGAACGATCTGCTTGTGAGGCATTCTTCCTTGGCGATATCGCGTTAAACGAATTCAGCGGCTCTCCCCTTCATACGATTTCTCCATACCGTGGTACTCAGCCACTGCAGGAGGAACGAGAACCTGCAGCGAATGCTCTTGCGCAGTCACCTTCACTGGAAGCTGTCCCACATACTCGCCGTCCGCCATCAATGCCGGTGGCTCGGCGCCCTCTGCATAATGACTGATTTCAATCGACTTCACACGTTGGGTGTGGAATATTGGTTGGTCAAGTATTTTCCCGTTGTATGCATTGGCTACTGCTGTGATGCATTGAGCAAGCGAAGGCATTCCTTCCAGCCAGATTACATCAAGCAAGCCATCATCCAGTTGAGACTGTGGCGACATGAATATGCCACCACCGACATATCGCGAATTCGCCACAGTCAGCAAAGGACTGAGCACATCACGCTCGTCCACCGAACCATCTTCAAGCACGGCGCGCAAATGGTATCCATATGGCTTAAGCCTGGTCAATTCAGTCATCAATGCCGCGAAATACCGCAATGTGCCATTGGGCAGCCTGGAGTGGTTGGCTCGATTATTCACGCTCGCATCCATGCCGCATGACAGCATGCCCGCATAATATTTGTCAACCTTCATGGAATCCGGCTGGTCTTCCTGCGCGTTTGCCTCATGAGAAACGGATTCATGAAGATTCTCCGCCTGTTCCGGATTGACATGTGCATCCTGCCGCACAGCCGACGCCAAAGAGGTCACATGACCCATATCCACTTCAATATGGGATCCACGCACAATCGCTCCGATAATTCCTTCGACTGCAATCTGCACACGGTCAATGGGGAGCCCCATGGACCGAGCAAAATCATTGCCCGATCCTATGGCGACTATTCCCAAGGGCTTACCGCTATGCCCAAGGGCATTCACACCCAACGACACCATTCCATCGCCACCGACGACGATGACGTAATCGAGATCGTCAATGGCATCACGAACCTTCTGCAGGGAATCCCCGTAATTCTCGCCCGTAAGATCAACAACCTCAAAACCATGTTCATTGCCGGCTTCGAGGAGCATGGCGTGAACGTGAGTATATGTCTCTCCTGCTTTGCCTTTATCGGAGGTCGGATTACCCACTACCGCCACGGTCCTACGCTCTTTTTCCATATCGTTCACATTAGCTTGACCCAATGCCGTTTGTCAGGAGCTTAAGGTGATCTGACACACTGCCTCGTCAAAGTCCCGACAGAATGCGCACTGCCGCCGACCTCAGCCCCACACTGCACCGGCCCGGCTCTTGAGGTGCGCCACACCTCATCGATAAATGGCAAGGACACGGGCACAGCCGTTTCCACGATGGAATCCTCGTCTTCGATGAAGCAGTGCACCACCGACGCCCCATTCGCCTTGCCGATTTCACGGGCAGTGCCACAGGGCGAATCGTCGAAGGCACGGATCTGCACAGCCGCAGACAATGCCGATAAATCGGCCGCCGTCCGCGCTTGTCGCTGTTTTATCAACAGCTGACCGGCCGATGCCGCAACCAGGGCCAAGATTGCCACCAGTGCAATCAAGGCAACACCTGCCATCGTTCCAGATCCCTCATCTTTGGCAGTTGCTACTTCCATGAAACTACGAGCGCAATGCATCACCCTTCCCTGCGGTTTGATTCGATGATGTCTCCGCGTTTTATGCATTGCAGTCACGGACATGTGCATCCCTGGCCTTATGCGATGATTGCTGCACCACAATTGTTTTTTGCAGCCAGAGCGTTGTATCGGCTCCATAATTACTCCCACTCGTTGATTTGCACCCTCGGCAATACTCTGGGCACGACTTTGGAAGATTCCTGCCCTGGGACTCGTCTAGCAGCCCAAAGACTGCATCTTGCGAGTTGTGAATAGCCTTATGGTGAGTTGCGGATTGCATTCCGGCGCTGCAAACATCGGCAGGACCCTCAGGCGCTGCGCGGAATTCTTCCTAGGCCGCCCTAGCATTCGATTGAAGATGGATCAATCGCCAGCCATTGCCAAAGACAGCTGGATCTCAGACTTCCACATCCCATCACTGTTTGACCACGGCAGCATGAGCCTCGACCATTGCGGGAATAACATGAAGAGGGCCCGGCATGGCAGTACATTTTACCAAGACCTCGTACCTGTTCCCTACATCTGTTATGGAAACCTGCACATGCTCCCCTGCAGTGGTTCGTGCCGCCATCCTCGCCTCCTGTTGATCTGCGGATAGCATCATGGCGCGGGCCGCTGCTGATGCAGCATCTTGGCAATCCATAGTCACCACAACCGCTCGGCACAGCGACAGCAATACTGCGGCAACCACAAGAACTGCAGGTAATACTATTGAAAATTCGGCAGTAGCCGAACCTGCATCAGCTTTGAACCAAATCGAATGCTTCGTTGCGAAACAATATTGCGAACACTTGCGTACAACAGCCGACACACTGTCTACGGCCTTGCTGGTTACTTTCATCGGTATCAATGCCCCTCGCCATCAACATCCCTGCTTCGGAACGCGTATGAAACACGATCGCAGGCGAACCGCAGCTAGCCAACGTTGAGCGCTTGTTTGACCAAATCGTTGAGCACTTCCCGTATGGCATCAGATTTCAAAATCACCACCAGCAAAGCCGCAAAGCCCGTAGCGGCAATAAGCACCACTGCGTACTCAGCGGTAACGGCGCCCTGCTCCGGATTTTCCAACAGAACCTCCAATCGTTTGCGCATATTCGCGTCAGGTATGCGCATGGCGTTTCGCCAGGTCTGAGCCGCCTCCCAGGCCCGATCAAGAGCGTTCCCACGATGTCCATCTGCATTCAGTGTGTAGTCCATGACATTCCCTTTCTTTTCCAATTGCATCCCGTCTGGGATGCTCTCAGTGTGCCTGATGTCACGCGATTGGCTCCGAAAATTACACCATTGTGGTCGGAGGCTCTCAGTTATCCACATTTCAGGCGTGTCGATGCAATACAGACGCTCGCATTGTTCCGTCATACTCCAGATGCATATGGCAACTCCATCGTGGCTACATCACGAATGACGCTATAGACGGAATCACTGCGATACACAGAAAAGCAGGCAAAAAGCAAAGTCCTGTGGGCAACAACAGGCGCACTGTCAGACGCGCAGCACTTTGCTCAATAGCAGAGCGTTCAGCAGCATCGGCACGCTCTATCGCCGCTTCGAGGCGTCCCACAGGAGAAACTCCCATATTCCAGGCGTCTGCGAGCGCATCTTCTATATCCCGATACATCCCTTCTATGGCACTCTTGGCTGAGTCGGATGTGGTTTTTGACCCACTATGGTCAATGTCATCAGGCCTTGCTGCTCTCCAAGCCTCGTCCCACGCATACCCGTGCCTGAGTGATTGAGCGGAATTGCACAGGCATTCCCCCAATTCACCGCCAACCGACTTACCCACTGCCCAAACGGCCTTTGGCACCGAAGCCCCCTGCCTTACCGCCACGGCGATCATTTCAAGAACCGTAGTTACCGCAGGCATGTCTTCATTCGGCGCCGCATGATGATCTGTCTGGATATGTTGAAGACTCCTAGCCTTCCTGCTGACAGATAGCCAGTACGCGAACGAGGCGGCGAGCGCTGCCGCAAGAGAAAACGCATTCAGCATGCCAACCCCTTCGTCAATCCCCGGCCTCTTGCATTGCCAAAGCCAAATGCGTATCTCCTGCGCCGCAAAGCAGGTGTTGCATCCAGAGCATACCTATTCCGTATGCGACTGCTCCCATTCCAAGAAATACCCAACCCAACCGCGAGCCAACTAGGAATTCCAACGGGTGAGCTCCTAGTACATATCCCAATGCCACCGTTGCAAAAGGCAGGACGGAAAGAAGCGTCACGGTGGAACGAGGCATTGCAAAAGCATTACGTCGCAGATCTTCCACAATGCATAGGCGTTTATATGATGCAGATACTGCAGCAAAACACTTCGCAGCTCCGCACCCCAGCGTTGTGCTCAATCGATAGGCCATTCCCAATTCCGCGGCGACAGCCTCTCCATGTCCCTCCCGTTCTTCCCGATCGGTTGCGCAGTCGTGCACCATCATTTGAATATCAACATCCTGCAAAGAGTTGTGCGAATGCGTAATGCGAATACCTTGAGCAATTCGCGCATGTGCTTCGTGAACGCTTGCCCCTGCTTTGACATGTGCATGCAAGGCGGCCAACATTGCAGAAATGCCAATTGGCCGTTGCATTTGGACACTCGAATCGTATGCATACGCCATAGTACGCAATCTCCATACAGTCAGCCCGCACGTGGCTTGTGTTTGCCATACATAGGCGCAAGCCGCGAGTATTGCCAATACCAATCCAATTCCCATAGCGCTTCCTTTCACGCGGCATTCCCCGCCATCGAACATGTATTGGAGCACTGCACCATGTGGCCCGTATGCGAATCCGCCCCATGTCTCTGTGCATCCGGATTCCCGCGATCCTGTATCGACCCCAAAACTCCTCACTCCCAGCGTTTGCTGAAATCTCGCCACCCGGATGACAGTTCGATCGCATTCCGTCCATCCCACCGAGCCACGCTTATGCCCGTCAAACTGCCCTCTTTCACGGTTAAATACCCCACTTGCGCTATGCGTCGAACACCTCGATGTCGCTGCAAATGAATAACAACATCAAACGAGTCCGGAGCCAAAGCCGTTACTGCCGGCGCTGACAAACCCGACAGCAATCCCAATGCAATCATTCGCGCGGGGACACGCTCCACACAATCCGCATGAAGCGTCACCAAGCCACCTCGATGACCTGAACTGAAAGCGCGCAATACATCCGCCAGTTCCTCGCCACGGCATTCTCCAAGCACCACACGATCGGGACGCATGCGCAAAGTCGCTTTGACGAGTTCAGGAAGACCTACTGCCCCAGCGCCTTCAACATTGGCTTCGCGCGTTGCCAACGACACATAATCAGCATGTCCGATATCACCGAGCTCACGCACTTCTTCTACGCTGACAATGCGTTCCTCTTCAGGGCATTGCCGCAACAATGCCCTCAACAGGGTTGTCTTGCCTGCCCCTGTTCCCCCAGTGATCAGAATGCTTGCACGACGTCGCACCAACGAACGCAGCAGATCGAGCCAATCCCTTGGAAACATACCAAGTGCCTGAAGTTGTTCCAGATGCAAACCTCCCCGTTGAGGAAAACGAATGGAAATTGCAGCACCATAGGGCACTAACGGTGCAATAACCGCATGCACACGCACTCCGCCCACAGTCGAGGCATCCGCTATGGGGCAGGCATCATCCAAACGCCTGCCGAGCTGAGCACATAATTGTGTGGCATATTCCCGCACAATATGAGGAGTCCGGAACGGGATCTGCGGAATGTGTTGGCGCAGTCCACTTCCCCAATCAGCCCATACCTTGCCATCGCATGTCACCACAATATCGGTGACTCCGTGCCGATCAGCAATCCCTTGCAAAGGACCTAGATCCATTTCGCCCTCATATGGGTCATCTACTGCGCCCATTCTTCAAACCCGCCCTTCTTACCCTCAGACCTGCTCTTCATATGAGTGTTGTTGGTACGCCCGCTCGCAAGATCCGTGTCGACTTGTAATGAAATCCCATAAACGCCTCTACCTATCTGTTCTTGACGTGTCTGCCGCGGCCTTTTCGCTTCCTCTCCTCACCGCTTGATTGCCGCACCGCCTCCTGAGGATGCTCAATGGCCTCTGCAATAGCTTCTATTGAGGAACGGTTGGATCTTGCAATGCGCCGCACACCCAATCCGGATCTGATATCGGCACACAGTTTTCGATCATGGTCGATGACACCCAATACAGGCAAACGCAAATATGCTTCTGCTTCCTCTGCGCTCACAGACCCTACCGTATGCGGAGCACCCCGGGGCATCATGCCGATCACAGACATAGGAATGTCGACAGCATCTTCGGTTCCCACTCCCAAAGCAGGGCCCGCACCATCGCAATATGCTTGTGCACGGGCCAATCCCAATACCGATAATTCTGCTGCGACAATGTGGAGTTCAGCTCCTAAATGCGCCTGAACCAGTTCCTCATTGCCCAGACCGCAATCGACGAGAACGATATCATTATGCTCTTGCAACGCCCGCACAGCGGCTTTCAATTCCCACCATTCAGTCCGTTTTCCTTTCCAAGGATTACAAGGCAATACGCCGATCCCTTCCCATTGCACAAGATCGCGTTGAAGCGCTTCGCTATTCAATCGTCCAAAAGGTGCCTCGATATCGCTCATTCGCAGCCCCTCATCATGTTCCAGCCCGAGCAGCACATCGATTCCGCCCGCGCGGAGATCGCCATCGACAATTGCGCATTCCGACCCATGCCGAGTCAAATACCATGCCACCATTGCAAGCAGGGTGCTCAAGCCTATTCCGCCATTCGGCGCACTGAACAGAATCACACGTCCACGAAAACCGCGCTCGCCGTCTTCCTCATATGCTTGACGCACCGGGGAGCTGCCGCCCTTATTTGAGAACGGATGTTCAACTGCGGCACTACGATTATTCGACTCGAATCCATGTAAAGTGTCATCGATTTCACGCTGATGTACCTTCCCTGCAAGCGCTTGGGGAAGATGCTCTCGATATTGTCCTTCGCCTTCATAAGTCACCCCGAACGACGGCAACGAGTCATCGGTATCTGCGGTGTAGTACTTTTCAGGCGGCACATTGCTCCCACCATGCCGAATGCCACCATGTTGCGAGTCCATTGCCACAAAACGCTCGTTGCCTATTTCCTGGGTCATACGACCATTGAACCGTGCTGATCACGAATGAGGCAGTGCATTCAGACAATGTGGTCGGAGGCTTGCGCGTGCTCACATCTAGGCATACAGAACGCTAAACGTGGGTTAGCGGACAAGAGCGATGCGGCTCACTTTGGTCTGAGACGAAAAAGGAGGCCCGCAATGCGAGCCTCCCTACAAGTCCAACTCGAGCAGAATCGCTTCACAACATCATCGTCGTAACGGTAAGTCTTTCCAATGCCCGTTCAACGTACCAGTCCTCGTGACCATACACCTTTGTGGGCTTCTGCTCTGTTAAGTTGTCCTTGTAGTTACACATTATGCTCAGTCATCGCCGGCCTGCAAGTTTCGCACCTGCTATGTGCTCTTATTTTCGCAAATGTAGCAATATGAGATATCGCATCGAGTTCATGTCCGCAGACGTGCAAATCGAACCGGTTATATGTGCATTTCCTTGTCACATCGAACATTAAACGGCGTGTCGTTCCCCTATAGTGAACACCCCTTGCGGCTCTCTATAAACACACTCTCTCCTCGCCGCCCTAAAGAGCATAGCCAATCGCATACGTACCGTGCTGAGCCCTGCGTCCACGGGTATTCTCAAAGGACTTCCAGTCCTCTCACAAAGCCAAATGCATATCTTAAGACCTCGCCGATTCACAACAGCGCTATCCAAACATCAAACACCTAATTCCCGCCAACCATATCCATTCACCGCAGCTCATTCACTGCAGCCCAATCACCGCAGCCCATTCACCGCAGCCCATTCACCGCAGTTCGCACACCGCAACCCGCCTACCACAACACCTCTTTTGTAAACAGCATCTAAATTTTGCTCAATAATCACGTGTCTGGTGGAGCGTACCGCATAGAGTAGTGGTATGGCACAGATTTTTGACGCACCCTCGAAGGCGATTCTGCGTAGTCAAATCGCAGAACATATCGCCGAAACCGACAAGGTCGACAAGCGCGACCGACCCGATGAATCCCCCTTGCCTGAGGACCGGTTCTTTGACCGTGAACTCAGCTGGCTGAAATTCAACAAACGTGTGTTAGAACTTGCCGAAAGCAACGACCTTCCATTGCTGGAACGTGCAAATTTCGGCGCTATATTCGCTTCGAATCTCGACGAATTCTTCATGGTGCGCGTCGCTGGACTCAAGCGCCGCATCGATTCGGGCATCGCCGTCACAGCAGCCTCTGGATTGAGCCCGCGCCAACAGCTGCGCGCCATCAGCGAGCAGGCGCATCGCCTCCAAGATGAGCATGCGCATTACATTATCGAGCACATTCTGCCAGCTCTCGCCGAAGAGCGCATCATGCTGCTGAGCTGGGATAAACTCACCGCGCCCGAGCAGGAGCGCCTTTCCAAGTACTACCGTCAACAGATCTTCCCTGTGCTCACTCCACTCGCAGTGGATCCTGCACACCCCTTCCCATACATCTCAGGAAACTCGCTGAATCTTGCAGTTCTCGTGGAAAATCCGGCTTCCGGAAAATCACATTTCGCACGTGTTAAGATTCCAGATAATATCAATCGTTTGGTACCGGTCGATGATCTCACCGATGAGGAAACCCGCGAAGAGCGATACGGTTTCATCACCATGGAGAACCTGATCATCGCTCACCTGGAATCGCTGTTCCCCGGAATGATCATCAAAGAAGCACGTTCCTTCCGCGTCACGCGCAATGAGGATATCGACGTCGAAGAAGACGACGCCGAGAACCTGCTCAACGCCATGGAGAAGGAATTGCTGCGCCGACGCTTCGGACCGCCTATTCGTCTGGAAATCTCTGATGCCACAAGCCCGTTCCTCTCGCAATTGCTCGCAAGCCAGTTGCGTGTGAGCGACGATGAGGTCTATCGCCTCCCCGCCCCGCTGGACATGACCGTACTCTTCGAACTGCAGGGACTTGACCGCCCGGATCTGAAGTATCGCCCGTTCATCCCCATAACCAACAGGCAGATCGCAGAAGTCGAATCCAGCCATGCACAAGATATCTTCGCATCCATTCGTGAGCACGATATCCTGCTGCATCACCCGTATGATTCCTTCTCGACTTCGGTCCAGGCATTCCTGGCTCAAGCAGCCGCAGACCCTCGCGTTCTGGCCATCAAGCAGACGCTGTACCGTACCTCAAGCAATTCGCCTATTATCGATGCCCTTATCGATGCAGCGCATGCAGGCAAGCAGGTGCTGGCATTGGTGGAAATCAAGGCTCGTTTTGACGAGGATGCCAATATCGCCTGGGCTCGTAAGCTTGAGCGCGCAGGCGTGCACGTGGTGTACGGCATCGTCGGTCTGAAGACCCACTGCAAGCTCTCTTTGGTGGTGCGCCAAGAGGCCGGTGGTCTGCGCAGGTACTGCCACGTCGGCACCGGTAATTACAACCCGAAGACCGCCCGTTTGTACACCGACCTTGGTCTACTCACCGTGGATCCGGTTGTGGGTCAGGATTTGACCAGACTGTTCAACCAGCTTTCCGGATATGCTCCGAACTCCAGCTTCCATCGCCTTTTGGTTGCTCCTCGCACCGTGCGCACCGGCCTGATCCAACGCATTCAGCGCGAGGAAGAGGCCGCTCGTGCAGGCAAGGAAGCTTGGATCAAGATCAAGGTCAACTCAATCGTTGACGAGAAAACGATTGACGCCTTGTATCGCGCAAGCCAAGCAGGAGTCTCCATTGATATCGTCGAGCGAGGCATCTGCGCTTTGAAGCCTGGAGTTCCGGGAATGAGCGAGAACATCCGAGTGCGCTCCGTGCTCGGCCGTTTCTTGGAACACAGCCGCATATATGCCTTCGCCAATACCGACGGCCCGCAGATCGGCGAAGGTCCTGCAACCGGTCCTGAGGTGTGGATTGGTTCGGCCGATTTGATGCACCGCAATCTGGACCGTCGTGTCGAGGCGTTGGTACGCATCACCGATTCTGAACAGATCAACGAATTGATCCGCTATGTGGATATGCAAATGGATGACACCACAGTCTCCTGGCATATGGAACCGGACGGGTCTTATGTATTGCATTCACGAGATGAAGAGGGACGTCCTTTGGTCGACAGCCAGGAATACCTCATCAAAACCCATCAGCGTCGTCCAAGCACGAATAATTAATAATCCCTAGCGCGCAATGCCGGCATTCTTTCCATACGATTGAGTGCCGGCATTATGCTGAGCAGCAGTCACATACGCCCCACGCATGCGGCCATTACCGAGAGGAAGTTACCATGTCTCGCACCATCGAAGCCGCCGGCGGAATCGTGTATCGAATCCGCCCATACGCCAATACACCGCAAACGCCAATTCTTGATTCCGTAACGCTTCCTGAATCGAATCCCCGCATACAACAGCACAATGCGAACGCATCCATTGATGGTTATGCAAATGCCACCAATGACAACGCTGCCACCAGCGCCTCCAACACCGCAGATTCCGACAATGCCGACGATATCAATATGCTCACCACTCATGACACAGACGTCATAGACCGAGAATCGGCGGCGAGCACAGGTGATTCTTCGCAAATCGCGGACATATCGCCCACGCCCAATACCGCCACCGGGCTCGACTCAGAGGAAGAGCATGACTCAAACTCATCTGAAACAACTCATCCGCAATATTCTTCGCAATACTCTGCACAGATGCCAACGCCGATTCTCCGTCATCATAACTGGTATCAACCTTCTGACAGCGTTGAGCAGTCTCTTGCTGACCGCATCGAATTATGCGTCGTGCACCGTCCCAAATACGACGATTGGAGCTGGCCAAAGGGCAAGCTCGAACCCAATGAGACGCATCGTCATGCCGCTGTTCGTGAGATGGGCGAGGAGACCGGCGTACCTGTGGTTCTCGGCCCGATACTGGGCGCCATTGAATACCCTATGGACAGCGAAGGCAGGCACGTCCGTCGTTCTGGGGGGAAAACCGGCAAAACCAAGCATGTGGTGTATTGGATGGCCCGTCCTATCGATGAGGCGTCAAATAGCCGTCGTTTCGCCGCTTTGGGACCAGTATTGCCCGCTGATATCAGCGAAATCGACGAAGTGGCCTGGGTTTCGATTCGTCAGGCACGCAAATTGCTGTCGCATCCTCTTGACCGCGATATTCTTGACCTCTTTGTTGATCGCATCGAAGAAGGCGCGGTCGAAAGCGAGTGCGTACTGATGGTGCGTCACGGCAAGGCGGAATCTCGCAAGCAGTGGGCCGGCACTGATGCCGACCGCCCAATTACCCCGAAAGGTGCTGCAGCAGCTTATGCTCTGAACAGGGAGCTGGCTTGTTTCAACCCCACTCGTCTGGTCACCTCCCCGTGGGTGCGATGCGCTCAGACCTTGCAGGTGTTGTCCTGGCAAACCGGAATACCCATGCAATTTGCCGAAGCCCTTACCGAGGATGCTTTCGATGAACAGCCTGAGGAATCGTGGGATTGCTTCCTGAAAGAGGTCGAATCGGCTCTCGCATCTAGCGAAACCACTGCTATTTGCATGCATCGCCCTGTTATAGGTGGTATGGTTAACCACCTGCGGGATATGTGCGTGTCCAAAGCAGTGGCAAGGCAGCTAGTTCCTTCTTCGCCATATATGCCCACAGGCACCGCAATAGCTCTGTTCATTGTGCAAACGCCGCAAGGCCCATCTGTTGTCGATATCCAGAAAGTGACGCCACTTGTCTACTAGTTCCATGCAGTACAGCTCAGGTTCCATCCACTCCAGCGGTTCCGGTTTTGCCCCGGCTCGGACTGGAAGCAACAGGCCTGCACGACCTGCCCAGCTCGATTCTGCCATTGTGGATCATATGGCTGGTGGAATGGATCCGGAAACGCTGAGCGAGATCAGCCACACCTCGGCAGCGGCTCTGTTAGATCGCGTTCATCACAGCGAAGATCCGGCAGTAGTCGATCGGGTGCTGACTCTGGTTGACCGCGAAGGCGTGGATATTATCGCGGAGCTATGGAGCCAAGCAGATCCGGAATCCCTGCCAGGCATTCTTTGGAGGCTGTATTTGCTGCGCACCTGGATGCGCCGCAATTCACGATCCATTGCACAGCTTTGGAGCGTTGCCGAGCCCGAGGCGACATCAGCATCTGCCATAGCCGGCATTACTGAAATTCCGCATGAGGAAGATATTGCCCGCACAGCGGATGCCATTCTCTCCGGCGCCTTCACAGGTGATTTCGCAGTCGCCTTGGAGCGTGCAGCCAGCTTCACCGAGGTCATTGTGCTTGGATTGCATATCGAAGCCCGCCGCATCGCACATGGCAATACCTCCGGAGCAGGAGCTTCCACTTCTGATTCAGCATCCTCCAACGATTTCAGCATTGAAAGCGCCGACGGCAACGCCTCTGGTACAAGTGGCAACAAGCCATCCAAAGATGCCAATACCACAGCAGCGCGCTTGCTTCATAATGCAGCCAATCTGGCCAATACCGCCAAAGTATTCACCGCTGGAGCTCGGTTGTGGAGACAGGGCAAGCTGGAATAACACCTAGAAGAACTCGGGTCTCGGAATCCACGATATTCCTTAATCAATCGCGCAAACGGCATGGTTATTTCCAACTGTCTTTGAGCGATGAAAGCCACTATCAACACGCCGCCTGCACGGGAACATATCACGCTCTTCGCGTAGGCGGCATTGAGTAAATGCCGTCAATGGTTATACTTGGTTGATGCGTCGGGCCGTGCTTAAGCCCCGGGCTCCATTTGTTGCCGCTGCGAGCGGCGTTTGCGCCGACAGGCGCTTTCACGGTTCGGCGCTTCTCTTCTTCTCTCGCAAGCCTGTTTCTCCCGCAAGTTTGTTTCTCCTGCAAGCGGGCTTCTCTTGCAAGTCTGTTTCTCTTGCAAGTCTATTTCTCTCGCAAGTTTGTTTCTCCTGTAAGAGGGCTTCTCTTGCAAGTCTGTTCAATACCCAAGGCTTTGGTCTCATCCCGAATCACACGAGCCACTTTTCTTGCAAGTCCGTCTCGTTTTGATTTGTGAGTCTCTCACCACGACCACGTGCTTTTCGGCAGCATCCCATATTTTGATAGGTACCCCTCAACCCGGGTAGCCACATGCCCGTACAAGGGGTTACTCTAGGAATCATGGAACTTCACGTTTTGGATCATCCTTTGGTGGAGCACAAACTTACTGTGCTGCGCGATAAGAACACCCCTTCAAACACCTTCCGCGAGCTGGTCTCCGAGCTTGTCATGCTCGAAGCTTATGAGGCTACACGCAATCTTGAAATCGTCGACCGCGAAATCGAAACGCCTATTTGCCCGATGGTTGGCAAGCATATTGCCTCTCCGAGGCCTATGGTGGTGCCGATTTTGCGTGCCGGACTGGGCATGCTCGACGGTATGACCCGCTTGCTTCCCACAGCCGAAGTGGGATTCCTCGGCATGAAGCGCGACGAAGCGACACTGGACATCGTCACCTATGCCAACCGTCTCCCGGACGATCTCACCGGCCGTCAGTGCTTCCTCTTGGATCCAATGCTGGCAACCGGCGGCACACTGGTTGCAGCCACGCACTATTTGGCCGAACGCGGCGCCAAGGATGTGACCGCCATCAACATTCTCGCCGCTCCAGAAGGTTTGGAACGCCTCAAGCGCGATATCGATCCCAGCATCGATTTCAAGGTGGTCGTCTGCGCAATCGATGAGAAGCTCAATGATCAGGCGTATATCGTGCCCGGCCTGGGTGATGCGGGTGATCGTTTGTACGGACTCATTGACTAGTCATTGACCAAAAAGGGCATTGCGCAAGGCAAAACCGTCCACGCGCGTTGCCCTCGTCACCGCATATCTTCCTGAGACATGATGAGGGCGTGAACACCAGAACCGATCTGTGTTCACGCCCTTATCATGTCTCGAGCAGTCGTTTCACCGTTCAGCGATACTGCGGAACGAAGCTTTCAAAGATATGCCTATCGAACCAATCATCGCAGATTGCATATTCGTCACTGCTGCGAACCGTCCAAGACACTGCCGTGGCTCCCATGGCACGCGCTGCACGAACCTGCGGCAAATTGCCTCCATGCCAGTCATACGCCACAAAATCAGGGCGTCCGAGGAAGTTGAATCCAAGCGAACCTGCCGCCCAAGGCAATACGCCATTGCCGAAGCTACTCCGCCTCGGCCAACTGCCCACGGCATACGTCGGACGATGCTTGCGATACCATGCCACAGCGCCCGGATGGAAGGATTCCATAACGTATGTTCCGTCATAGGCACTGAGCAGGGCATCGCCTAGATCCATGAACTCTTCATCGCGTTCATCCCAATACCTATTCGTTTCAAATTTGTATTCCACAATGATCGGGACGCGACCATTCACGACCTTGAGCACATCGGAGAAGAGCGGAACATGCTGATAATATCCCTGAGGAACCTGCGCCGGCTCTCCGTCGCCAGCCTGAGCACTCCTGGCGTCGCCCGGTTTGGATGGGCTTGGGAACAGCGGAATCCTCGTCAGCTCATCATAGGTCAGATCAGCGATACGACGGGGATCTCCAGCAACCCTCATCAAATCGTTGTCATGGACCACCACAATCCGACCATCGGCCGTCATCTGAATATCCAGCTCAATACCGAAACCTGCTTCACAAGCGGCTGCGAATGACGCCAATGAATTCTCCGGCGCTATGGGACCGGTAACCTCAGGAGTCCCATAACCGGCCTTCATGGCCATGCGTCGAGCGAGTGCCACATATTCTCCGCTTTCGGCCGCATACTGCTCATTGAGTCCGGACCCTGCATCATGCAATCCGCGATGGGCGTACCACACATCAGGAACCGGCTGAACCGCGTGACGGTGCTTGTCGCTGGAACGACGTGGAGCAATCGCCCACGCTGCTGCACCTGCTGCTGCCAAACCGCCGAGCAGCACTTTCTTCACCATGTTGGATGCCATGAATTCCTCCTTGATTCCCTTCCGAGACTATCGCATATCTACGTCAAATCACAGAGGAAACAGAGGAACGAATATCGGGTTTCCCACGCGGGAACCCACCTGCCAATGCTACCGTTTCTTCTGAGGATTGCCTTTGCGATATATATCAAAGACAATCCAGAGCGAGAGTAGAAAAGCGATGACATATCCCAGGAAGCCGATAACCGGAATACCAAAGACCACAGGCTTCATGCCGGCGAAATACACGATGGACGACCCCACAAAAAGACCAACCACAATAAGGGCCATGGTCAGCCGGTTCACCATATCGGAGAGCATCTGAAATGGCTCTGTGGAACCCACCAATTCCATATTGACCTTAAGTTGTCCACGAGTGAGCATCCTTGCCGCAACCTTGGATTCCGACAGCATGCCGAACAAGCCATGCAAGGCTTGATATCCTTCAATACCCAAGGCTTTGGTCTCATCTCGTATCACACGGTCCACTGCCTTGTCAGTAGCGATATGCTGCGAAATTATCTCGATCATATTCACATCGGGGATGAATTCATCCAATAGCCCTTCCAGAGTCACCAATGCCCGGGCGACTGTGGTGACGCTGGACGGCACAGCTATTCCATGGCGTTGGGCCATCTGCGTCAGCGAGGTGATGAATGCGGCGATATCCAGATCTGCCAGACCGACTGTGCCGTATTCTTTGACAATAACATCCAAATCAGCAAGCAACGCCGGATAATCCTCCTGATCTGCCTGCGTGCCTGCGAAGCGCAATAACCCGTCTGCCAATCCCGGGGAATCCTGCTTGGCAACGGCTCCTATCATTTCGCGCATAACCGATCTTGTCTGCGCATTCAACCGCCCGGTCATGCCTAAGTCAATAAGCACTATCTGCCCACCTGCGATGATGATATTGCCAGGATGAGGATCTGCGTGGAAGAATCCGGCATCCAAGACCTGCGTGGCATAGTTATCCACCAATTTGGTGCCTATTTCTCTCAGGTCATATCCGGCATCCTGCAACACTTTCGTGTTTTCCACCGGTATGCCGTCCACATAATCCATGACAAGCACATGTTCGGTGCATAATTCGTTATATGGCTTAGGACAGTCGATATATGCGTAGTCATCGCAAAAGCGCTTGAATTCGCTCAGATTTCGCGCCTCGACGAGGAAATCCGTTTCCGAAGCGAAGGTATCCCACAATTCATTCACCACACCACGCAGATCAACTACCTGAGCACTGGAGACGAATTTGCTGGCCGTCTGAGCAATGGAACGCATTATGGAAACATCCAGTGCCATGGTTTCACGCACTCCGGGCCTTTGCACTTTGACAGCGACATCCTCGCCGCTTATCAGTGTGGCGCGGTGCACCTGCGCCAAAGACGCCGATCCGAGAGGAGTCGGATCGATGCTGCTGAAAATCTCGCGCACTGGTCGCTTGCATTCCGCTTCCAAGGTGTCGAGCACCGTCTGATATGGCATTGGGTCGGCATCGGCCCGAAGCTTTGCCAACTCGTCGCAGAAGGACTGCGGCAATATCTCAGAGCGCATGGAAAGGATTTGCCCGACCTTGACAAAGGTTGGCCCCAGTGCCTCAAACATAAGACGCATCTTTACAGGGGTAAGACCGCGCATAATGTCAAACTGCTTGGCAATTCCGGCAATCTGCCCCAAACGCTTCAACTTATCGCGCCTGGTCAGATGATATTTGCTGGAAAATGAAGCACTCTTCGCGCCGAAAATCCCTATGGTTTCATGCTGTGCAGCGGAACCGGTGTTGAATTCAGACATAGTACACCTCATGACGCGCCTGCCTGGGCAAACGCGCCATACGAACGCTAACGGTCTGAATCGCTGTCGTCAGCAGAGGTCTTGTCTTCCTGAGAAGCCTTTGCCATATTCCGCTTCAACTCGGTATTCAGCGCCTTGCCCTGCTCCACAGTCAATTCGCCCTTACGAACCAAGTCGTCGATTACTTCCTGCCCTTTTTCAACCGTCACTGCAATAGCACCGACTCCGGCGAGAAATACCTTGCGCAGACCTTCACCCAAATCAAAATCAGCCATGACTACCTCCTCGGGTCACTGGTGTCTTCACTGTACCATCACATGCACACAGCGAGAAGCCGTTTCGTCATAAGGCCATACTTCCAATTCGGCCTTCACTGATGAATCACCTGCTCCGGCCTAAGCTCGACCGACTGAATCGAGAGGGCTTATCGAGGCCTATTTTTCGCCACAGCCCTGGCACGATCCGCTATGCGGTCAATTCGAGCCAATTCATTGCGCATCTGATCATTTTGGATGGGTTCAAATACTCCATAGCGTCGCTCGGCGGCCGTCCGAATCAGGAAGTCCGCAATTTTCGGGTTCTTCGGCAGCAAGGAGCCATGCATATATGTGCCAATGACATTGTGCACACGAGCACCCTCGGTGTGGTCCTCGCCATTATTTCCCGTACCGTCGAACTCCACGCGCCCCAGTGGCTCGGTACCTTCGTGCAAGAAGGTCTGCCCAGAGTGGTTTTCGTATCCGATGATCTTGTCGAATTCTTCAGAAGTCTCGGTCAGATTGCCGATCATGCGCACATCCTGCCCCACGGTATGCACACCCATAATGCCGATGCCTTCGAGGCGGGTGCCGTCGATGGTCTCAAAATACTGGCCAAACAACTGATACATGCCGCAGATCATCAGCATGGGCACGCCTTGCCGAGCAAGATCACGGAGAGTGTCGGCCCGCTCGAACAAATCATCAACGATCTTTTTCTGGCCGTTATCCTGTCCGCCGCCCCCAAGCACGATATCGACATGCTCAGGCCACTGATCACCCTGATTATATTGGTGAACTACCGGCTCATAGCCATACAACGCCGCGCGCCGGCTGACCGTGAGCACATTGCCGTAATCCCCATAGATATTCATATCCTTGGGATACAGCGAAACAATATCAAGCCTTCGTGATTGAGCACCCGAACTGGCGTCATTGTTATGGACTGCCGTCTCATCGGCCGCATCCGATGGCTGTTGAGTAGTGATTTGCGCATTTTCCATAATTAACGACCCACTCCCGCATCAGGAACCTCTGTCATTTTGGCAAGCTGCGCACGCGCCCTCAGCATTGCCGTATATGTGCAATACATATGCTTGGGAACCTCAGGATTGCTGGTAACGAACCGTTCCACTGCGGCTTCCAATTCCACATCGGTGGTATCCACTTGCACGCCGTCATATTCCAGACGCAATGCCATATCCCAGGCGCGGGTTCCGGATACCATGGCGACGCCGGTCTCGCGCAAAGATGTGAAATCAACATCCCACAACCAACTCATATCGCGTCCATCCGCATATTCATCGCATATGGCGATCATGGTTTCATGACCCTGCGGAGGGAAAGATGCCAATGACATGCGGAATCCCATAGGATTTTTGACCAGCAGCAACTCGACGGGCACACCGTTGACATCGATAACCTCTCCGCGGCCAAAGGCCGGGGTGACTTGCCCCATTGCCTTGGCCAAGCTTGCGTTATCCGCCCTCCCCAATTCGGTGTGCGCCATCACGGCACGCACCGTGGCAGCCGCCGCAGCGGCATTGAAGATGTTGTAGATGCCTTCGAGCTGCAATGCGACCGATATATTGCTGCCATCAATGAGGAATTCACCCTGATGGTCCCCAATTCGGGTCAGTACCACATCTGCAGGAATACGTTCAGGATGTCCTTCTTGATCCGTCACATCCGCCGTCACGGGTTGCGCAAACGAGCCTCGAGTAGCATCAGCTTCAGCCTCAGCCGCGCCTGTGGACTCGGCATGGAGTGCATCATCATTGGGGAATATTGCGCGAAGGCTTGCATCCAGCCCGAAATACTTCACCGCCACACCCGGGCGAACCTGATCGGCCAATGCGGCAATCCTCCGGTCTTCTCTGTTGAGAATGACCGTACCGGTTGTGGATTGAGCCACCTTTGCCAGCAAATTCGCCGTATTGTCTATTTCTCCGAAACGATCCAGCTGATCGCGCATCACATTGAGTAGCAGGCTGAACTGAGGACGCACCTGCTGCACAAAATGCACGGCATACGCCTCATCGAGTTCCAGCACTGCAATATCGGCATCCAAACGACCACTCACACTGACTTCATTCAGCAGCGCGGATACCACACCTCTGGTGAAATTGGAACCGGTTGGATTGGAGAACACTTTCAGTCCCATATCACGCAACATGGCGGTGACCATGCGCGTGGTGGTGGTTTTGCCATTGGTTCCCGACACCAGCACCACACCATATTTCAACTGCCCAAGAGTACGCGCCAAAAATCCCGGATCGACTTTTTCAACCACCTGACCGGGCAGAGCGCTGCCACCATGCTTGAGAATACGGGCCGCAGCACGTACCGACTTGCCCAAAATAGGCGTGGCAAAAGCATGCCATGGAGTATTTTGCTGGCTCATATCACACTCCCTGCGAATAATCCGGAGCCATATCCTGGAATCGCGAAGTTGCACCCTGGAATGCCAGAGCGAAGGTTTCTGTGGGACCATTACGATGCTTGGCCATGATGATATCGGCCTCTCCCGGACGGTCTTCCTTGTCGTAATAATCAGGGCGATGCACCAGGAACACCACATCGGCATCCTGCTCGATAGAACCGGATTCACGCAGATCAGAAAGTTGCGGCTTGCGGTCATTGCGCATTTCCGGGCCACGGTTCAACTGGCTCAGCGCCACAACCGGCACTTCCAATTCCTTTGCCAACAATTTGAGGGCTCGAGAAAACTCAGAGACTTCCTGTTGCCTGCTCTCCACCCGTTTTCCGGAGCTCATCAGCTGCAAGTAATCGATAATCACCAATTTCAAGTCATTGGTCTGTTTCAATCTGCGGCATTTGGCACGTATCTCCATAAGGCTCATATTCGGGCTGTCATCAATGAACAACGGCGCCTCTTGCACACGGTTCCAACAGTCATTGAGCATATTCCAACGTTCAGGCGTTATTTGGTCGGCATGATTGAGCACTGACAAAGGAATACCGCTTTCGGCGGAAATAATGCGCTTCGCTACTTCCACCTTGCTCATTTCCAAATTGAAGATAATGGAGGTCATACCGTGCTTCAAGGAAGCCGAACGAGCAAAATCCACTGCGAATGTGGACTTACCCATTGCAGGACGACCCGCCACCACGATCATCTGCCCTGGCTGCAGACCTTGGGTCAGATCATCGATATCCCTGAAACCGGTAGGTACGCCTTGTTCGATTTCACCATTTTGCAATTTGTCCAACTGCGACAGCGCATCCTGCACAACCGGACCGATAGCGGCATAGTCCTGACGAACCTTGCCCACGCTCATTTCATAGACTTCGGCCTGCGCAAGATTGACCACGTCTTCGGCTTGTGATCCCTCTGCCGAATAGCCCAATTGAGCGATTTTGGTTCCAGTGGCAATGACATTGCGCAAAATCGCACGCTGATGCACGATTTCTGCATAATATGTGGCATTTGCCGCTGTCGGCACTGATGCGACCAGACTATGCAGATAATCCGTTCCACCCACCTTATCGAGATCGCCGGCCTTGATCAGCGCATTGGCGACCAAAACGATGTCAACGGGCTCCGAAGCCGAGAACAAGTCAATTATGGCTTCGTAGATCGTCTGATGCTTGGGTTGATAAAAATCGGTGACATCAATCATCTGAGATACTTCACCGATGGCATCCTTACTCATGAGCATGCCACCAAGCACTGCCATTTCAGCCGCGTCATCATGCGGAGGAACCCGATCGAAAATCACATCACGCCCTATGGATGAGCCTGTTGTCGACGAATCGCCGGACCTTTCCCCATGAGATTGCGACGATCTGTCGAGCCACGAATCTTCATCTGCCATAATCTCGAGTATAAGGACGGCTCAGGAAAGCGCCCATGGCGAACGCATATCCTCATACAAGGTTCATCCAATCCTTCTGGGCTGGCCATCCGCATGAAAAGAGCATTCTCACGAAAGCGCCATACTCATAGCCATTCTCGTGAAAGCGCCATACTCATAGCCATTCTCGTGAAAGCGTCATCCTCATAGCAATTCCCGCGAACGAACTATCTTCATAGAAAGCGCATCCCGACTCTGCTCCGTATTGAATTGGCCATATTCGATCCGCTCCTTGATATTCGGTTCGCTCTTTGATTGTGCCAGACAACACCATGCACAATGCCAGTGATTATTCACATCTTGCTTCCCCGGGTTCGCATGGAGTTTACCTTCCCGACACGCGGAAAGGCTGAAATGTGTATAAAAAAGTTGAGTTATCCACTTTTTGGGGAAAACTCTGTGCATAGTGCACATGGTTATGCACATATTGGGGATAACTTTGTGTATAACTTGGGGATAGCTGTGTACTGCGCCCTGTGACGCCAAATTGCGATTTGCTCATTCCTTCTTCTCGTGATAGAGCGCTACAGTGTCGCAAATCTCACATCCAATATGTGCATTTCAGCGTAATTCACACTTCAGGCAGGCATTCCATCTTGTTATTCTGAAGCCATGGTGAAGTCAGAGTCCCCATTACAATCGCACAGCATATCCACCAACAGACGCTCTGATTCTGGACCGCAGCACCTCTCCAGAGCCGCGATCAATCGCCGCCTGCTTACCTTGGCTGTACCCACTTTCGGACAGCTCATCGCTGAACCAGCATTCATCCTCATCGACACTGCAATAGTCGGACATATTGGCGATTCCGCTTGGCAGGCCTATCAGTGGGATCGACCATAATTCTCACAACAGTGGGGTTATGCGTATTCCTGGCATATGGCACAACTTCTCAAGTAGCTCGACTCATGGGAGCGGGCAGGCGCCGAGAGGGGCTGGAAACAGGCATTGACGGCTTGTGGCTGGCCTTGATTATCGGCATTGTGGTGAGCGTTGTCATCTTCTTCGGAAGCGAACCATTGTGCGCAGCCTTGGGCGCGCGAGGCGATGTCCTCGCAAATGCCGTAATCTATGTCCGAGCACTCGCCTTCGGCCTGCCCGGCATGTTGCTGGTCTATGCAGTCAATGGCATATTCCGCGGACTGGGCAGAGTGAAAATGACCTTGATTGCAGCCGTTGTCGGTGCTGTAATCAACACCATTCTGGATGTACTTTTTGTTTTCGGCCTGCACTGGGGAATTGCCGGATCTGGCTTCGCAACGTTCATCGCCCAATGGTGCATGGCCTTATTCCTTATCATTCCGGCGCTGAAATGGGCCAAGGATGAAGGCGCGCGTTGGTCGCCAAGGCTCTCGGGAATTGCCCACACCGCGAAAAGCAGTGTCCCCTTGTTTATCCGCACCTTGGCGCTGCGCAGCTCGATGGTTGCCACGGTGATGTTGGCGACAAGTATGGGAACCCATGTTCTGGCTTCCTATCAAGTCGTGAACTCGAATTGGAATGTGGTGCTGAATATGCTTGACGCTATCGGCATTGCAGGCCAATCCATGGTTGCAACCGAACTCGGTGCACAGCGTCGCGATAATGCTTCTACTCTGGCACGAGCCAGCGCACGATTTGGAATGATAGGCGGCTTGATTATCGGCATAGGCATGATTGTTTTTGGCTTGTTCGGCTCGTCGTTGTTCAGCCCTACACAGCAAATCCAATGGCTGATTACACTGGGCATGATCGTGCAGGGCATATTCCTTCCGCTTGACGGTTGGATGTGGGCTCTTGACGGCATCCTTATCGGCGCAGGCGATTACCGATATCTTGCTACCACCTGCTCACTGGTCGCCATTATGTATGTGCCCATTCTCGCGCTCACCTCATGGGCAGAAACGACTTTGGGCCTGAGCAATTCATTACGCACAGTATTGCTATGGACGATTATCAATGTGGCATATATCGGCGGACGCGCTGTTTTCAATGGCCTACGCATACGGGGCGACGCCTGGATGGAGGCGCGTGCCTAAACAGTCTGTTCTTCAGGCATGTCGCCTTGCATGGCGTTCGTAGGCGTTCTGATTCTTGTGCAGAAACAATTCAGACGATTGATAGAGGCGATGTATCGCAGGGAGCCGAGAATCACAGCGGCCACCACAAATCCGGCAGCTTTCTAGGAATCCCGCAGCCATTGAGAATCCCGCAATATTATGCAAATTGTGCAAGAGGAACAGAGGGACACAGGTATGCAAACGGCTCCATACCATATTGATATGGAGCCGTTCATTCACACAGCTTGTCTGCAACCTTAGATAGCTGCGGAACCCGTTTCACCAGTGCGCACGCGAGTTACCGAATCCAGCGAGGTGACCCACACCTTCCCGTCGCCGATGCTTCCGGTTCCGGCGGATTTTACGATAACTGACACCAGATTCTCTGTGTCCACATCATCGGCGAGCACTTCCAAGCGGATCTTTTCAATAAGATCAACGGTGTAATGAGAACCGCGATAAACCTCGGTGTGGCCGCGCTGGCGTCCGTAACCACTGGCGGCGGACACAGTCAAACCGTGCACACCCGCAGCCGCAAGCGCTTCTTTGACATCATCGAGCTTATGGGGCTGGATAATAGCCGTAATCAGTTTCATCACTTGGCCTCCTTCAACGAGAACCCGTTGCTACCGGCGAAATCATAGCCACGTTCACCTTGATCAGCCAAATCGATGCCGCCGATCTCCTGATTCTCAGAAACGCGCCATCCCAGCGTTTTCTCCAAAGCGAAAGCGATGATTGCGGTGACAACTGCCGAATACAGAACAGCGACAATGACCACGCATACCTGCACAGCCAACTGCTTCCAATCGCCTCCGGCCAACAAACCAGCTCCGGCCGCAAACAGACCCACCAGCAATGTGCCGATAAGACCGCCAACGCCATGAATGCCCACGACGTCCAGAGAGTCATCGAAACCAAACTTGAACTTGAGACTGCAGGCGAGGCAGCACACAATACCTGCGATAATGCCAATAACGATCGCCCACAAAGGAGATACCACATCGGCCGCAGGGGTGATGGCCACCAAACCCGCCACAATACCGGATGCGGCACCTATGGCTGTGTAGTGACCGGAACGAATCTTCTCGGTGAATCCCCAAGCCAACATGGCCGAGGCAGAAGCCAAAGCCGTGCTCACCCATGCGTATCCAGCGGTTCCATTTGCCTGGAATGCGGAACCCGCGTTGAAACCGAACCATCCGAACCACAGCAAGAAAGCGCCGAGCATCACGAATGGCACATTATGCGGACGGAACGGCTGGGTGCCAAAGCCCTTGCGCTTACCGATTATGAGCACCACGATAAGAGCCGCCACTGCCGCGTTGATATGCACTACTGTGCCACCTGCGAAATCGTGCGCGGCAGCACCGATTGCCTGAGAGATTGCGCCTGTGGACGACAGAATGCCGCCATTCCACACCATATGAGCCATTGGAGCGTACACAAAAGTGATCCACAATGCGACGAAAAGCATCCAGGTGCTGTACTTGACTCGTTCCGCCAAAGCGCCTGAAATCAGCGCCACGGTGATCATGGCAAATGCAGCCTGGAATGCAACATTGATGCTCACCGGAACACCGTTGCTGTCAGTAGCCGCAGATGTGAACACGCCTCCGTCTGAGACCATGGAGTCCTTGAGCAGGAATCCCGTAGCCGGATCTCCGAAGATGCCCGCAATATCACGGCCTGCGTAGGCGATTGACCAGCCCCACAAGGTCCATACCACGGTGGTGACCGCAATTGCACCAGCGGACATCATCAACATATTTAAAATGGCTTTGGAACGAACCATGCCCCCGTAGAAAAACGCCAGTGCCGGCGTCATCAAGAACACCAAGGACGCGGATATCAATAACCAAGCGGCATTTCCTGAATCCATGCCTACCCTCCTTACCCGTATGCATCGGCCACATTACGTGGCGCAATGCCATCGAGTTTCGTTTATTCTCGCCAACTTTCCGCAAAGTCGACACTGTCATGGAACGTCGTTCATTTTTTCGTGATCATTACGGCAAGTTACAGCCGCGTTACAGACGTTCGGTTCTTCGTGCACAACATTCTAGTGCATGCACCCTGATATCGGCCTTAAGTCAGGGATGAGCCTTTGTTTTGGCCTTATGCCTGCGAATGAGCATGAGCCCGGATCAGAACATCTCACATAATGAGCATTTGTTCAGAATGCGGAATTCTTCATTGACTATGCATGACACATGCGAACCGGATCCCGGCACAGTAGATCATCACAAACACCGCCCTATGCTGTCTTCTCATCACTAGGCGGAACTGCACTCAAACGCTACGCCAGAATGCCGTCAACGAACCCTTCAGGATCAAAAGGCGCCAAGTCATCAGGGCCTTCTCCCAGACCGACCAGCTTCACAGGCACACCAAGCTCACGCTGCACCGAAATCACAATGCCTCCTCGAGCCGAACCGTCCAGCTTGGTCAACACGACGCCGGTGATGCCGATGGCTTCGGCGAATACCTTGGCCTGAGCCATTCCGTTTTGCCCGGTTGTTGCATCCAATACCAAAAGAACCTCGTCCACAGGGAGATTTTTCTCGGTAACGCGACGGATCTTGCCGAGCTCATCCATGAGATTGGCTTTGTTCTGCAAGCGGCCTGCGGTATCGATAATCAGCACATCAGCCTGTTCGTCCTTGGCGCGCTGGGCGGCTTCGAATGCCACCGAGGCAGGGTCTGCGCCGTCCTTGTCAGAACGAACCACAGGGACACCTACGCGAGCACCCCAGGTTTCCAACTGGTCAGCAGCTGCAGCACGGAAGGTATCAGCGGCCCCAAGCACCACTTTCTTGCCCCCTGCAACGAAGAGACGGGCCAACTTTCCCGCAGTTGTGGTTTTTCCGGTACCGTTCACGCCCACCATAATGATGACACTCGGCGTATTGGCATCTGCCCTATCGGCATTCAGACTTCGATCAGTATCGCGCCCGACCAAATCCAGCAACTTGCCGCGCAAGGCAGTGCGCACCTGAGCCGGATCGGATTCGCCAACAATGCGAGCATCGCGACGCAATTCCTCAACCAACTCGCCACTTGCCTGCGCTCCGACATCAGCAAGCAACAAAGTGTCTTCGACATCTTCCCAATCGGATTCGGCGAGCTGATCCTTTGCCAAAATATTAAACAAAGCCTTGCCAAAAGGATTCGAACTCTTGGCAAGACGCGCTTTCAATCTGCTGATTCTGGAAGTCGCGGATTCCGGAGCATCCAATGGACTTCTTGCTGGCTTCTCGGATTCAGCGGAGGCTTGCGCAGCATTCGCTCCAGCAGACTGGGCTTGGGATGGTACTTCCGTATCTCCTGCAGCACCACGGGCGGCAGAATATTGACTTTGACGAGCTGCGCCTTCGCCACCTTCGGAACCAGCGGCCTCTGCACCGCCACCAATTCGAGAACCGTCCTGAATATCACGCTGATTGCGGCGCCTGCTGGACCGCACTGCAAAAATTACTCCGACAATAACAGCAATGGCGACGATACCTGCCACGATGCCGATTATCACATTCATATCCATACCTCAAGCGTATGGATGTCAAAGGACAGCGAACTTTCTTGTCTATCCGGCATCCATGACAGACTAGTCATATGAGTACTGCGTCCAGAATGACTTCTTTTCAGCGCCGTGAACAACTCATCGCCGTCGGACGTGCTTTGTTCGCAGCCAAAGGATTCGAAGCCGTCAGCGTTGAAGAGATTGCCGCGAATGCGAAAGTCAGCAAGCCCATTGTCTATGAACATTTCGGAGGCAAAGAGGGCTTGTACGCAGTCGTCGTGGATCGCGAGATGCGCACACTCACTGATGCGCTTATTGCCGCCTTGTCAGACCCCGAAGCCCATCCGAGGCAAATCGTGGAACGCGCCGCCCTGGGTCTGCTCACATATATAGAGGAGCATGCCGAAGGCTTCCAAGTCCTGGTACGAGACTCCCCCAGCACCGATCCAGACGGATCGTTCAGCTCACTGCTCGGCGATGTGAGCTTGCGAGTGGAAAGACTGCTGGCCGATTCTTTCAAACGCAGCAAACTCCCGACCAAAGGCGTGCCGTATTATGCGCAAATGCTGGTGGGCATGACGGTATTCACCGGTCAGTACTGGGCAGACCAACCCAAAGTGAACAAAGAGCAGCTGGCAGCGCATATCGTCAATCTCGCATGGAATGGTCTGTCTCGGCTGCAGGCCAAACCTGAACTTCGATTTGAGAGCGCAAAGGCCAAGAAGGAAGCAGCCAAGCAAGCCGCGCAGGAACACAAGCAATCCACCAAATCCCCTGATGTTGCAGGCGAACAAGAGCCCCAGCAAGAACACCCGGGAGATCTGAATCAAAGCGCAACAGAAACAACGAAGGCGGTCGATTAAGTCGCCGCGGCAGCCCCCACCCCAAAAACTCCATTGCGCGTCCAAGTGAGCGCGCATAGCCGAGAAGGCGACAAATCGAACGGATATCGTCCACCCGCACATGCATCGCCAATCAATTCCCATTTCAATGAAATCATTGGCAGTTGTTCACTGATTTGCCAAGGTTAATCACGCATATCATGCTCATATCCCGACCCAATATGCATATTTTCCGTGCAATCCCATACTTTGATGCTAGGTTTGTGCTGTATAAGCGTATATGTAGCTTGACGGCCAACAGATGAGGAAAGACCCTAGTCATGGAAACTGCCAAAACACTCACGTTCGTGGTTCCTGCTTTCAATATGGAAGAATACCTTGAACGCTGCGTGAATTCGTTGCTGTCAACACAACGCACTGACGACATTGAAGTGATCATCGTTGACGACGGTTCTTCTGACGGTACGGCCAAATTGGCCGATTCCTATGCAAACCGTATGCCCGAAGTGGTTCGGGTTATTCACCAACCCAATAAGGGACACGGCGGAGCCGTGAATACTGGCGTCGCGCAGGCACGAGGCATGTATGTCAAGGTTGTGGATGCCGATGATTGGGTGGGTCCAGAATCCCTGAGCAGGGTTATGGACACGTTGCGTGCGCAAATCGACGCAGAAACTCCCCTGGATTTGATCATCACCGATTATGTGTACGACAAGGTCGGCAAACGCCGCAAACATGTGGTGCGATTCAACAGGGTTATGGATTCGGACACCGTGCTGAGCTGGGATGATTTGAAGCGTTTCGGCATAGCCCAATACATGATTATGCATACGCTGATATTCCGCACCCAGGTGGTGCGCGACTCCGGCATGCAATTGCCGGAACACACCTTCTATGTGGACTTTATTTATTCATATCAGCCATTCCCATGGGTGAAGACGCTCACCTATTTGGATACGCCGCTTTATCACTACTTCATAGGGCGTGACGGTCAGTCCGTTCAAACGGATGTCATGGTCCGTCGCGTCGATCAGCTACGGCTGGTGAATCGTCGTATGGTTGAGGCAACACCGGAACCGGGAACCGTTCCTGACGGCTTATATCGATACATGATTCACTTCCTGGCAATCCAGAGCTCCGTGACTTCCGTCTTTTTGATTCTTTCGCGCAAGCCGGAAAATTATGCAGCAAAAGACGCCATGTGGGATGAAATCGACAAGGCATCCCCAGCCATTGGAAGAGATGTGCGACGCAAAATGATTTCACGCCTATTGAATCTGCCCGGCAGCGTCGGCCGTTTCATTATTCGCTGCGGCTATCACATCGCGAATGATGTGATTGGCTTTAATTAATATTTCGCATATCTTTTCAGCGACAATCCATAGGAATCGCCGTCTACTGCCGCTCATATCGCAGTCAGTTTTTGCCCGCTCCCAACCCAACGGTTTCAGGGAGTAGGCAAAGACTAATCCCAACCTCAGTTGTTACTTATCCATGCGTTATATCGCCAGTGACGTTTATCTGCATCAAAGCGGTCCACCCTATTGGAAATCCACGAAATGCCACATCAAGGTCTGCGCTCAAGCGAACCTGCATACACAATATGCGGGCAATTGTTGCAATAGTTCCGAGTACCTGGCAGCCGTCCCCCTCATTGACCTCGGTGTAAATGAGGAGAACCTCACAGATCATGAAGAGTTATTTTCTTATTCTCACGATTCTTTTTTTGTGACACATCTCCTTTCCTTGCAGCTTGTGAATAGCGGATCAAGCTTCTGCCGGCAAAATAGACTAAAGCGCATGCGACAGCCACCAGCAAAATCGTAATTATCGGGGCAAAAACTGCGGCACTCATCATTCATCCTTCCTTTTCCTGTACTCTTCTATGAGCACGCGAGCCGTGTCAACGTCATATTTCTCGTCAATTGCAAGACTTTTTACAAGTAAGACAAATGGATCTTCGTCTCCGCTATCGTTTAGGCGGATTTTGTCGATGAGCTTATCAAGCCGGACTCTCATCGTTGGGTATGAGACTTGGTAAAGCTGTGCCATTCGTTTCAAGGAGCCAGATGCCAACATAAAATTCTTGATAAAGGCTATATCCTCGTCCGCCAGATTCGCTAGCCACTCCGGCAGATGCTTCATACCACTCCCTTTCTTTAATAAAGATAAAATTATATTAATAATATTAAAGTGAGCAGTCAGTTGTGTCAACTCATTTTTCAATTGTGTCGAACAAATCCGAACATGTGGAACATGCATAAGAGACAAATTGAAGGAAGCCAATAATAGCCTCTAAATCCGCGCATCCTGTAGATGATGTTCCCATCGCCAAAGGTGTGATCAGATGAATCAAGGAAGAGAGTCAACATCACACACATGCGAGAACCGTCAGCATTACCAGCTGTGCAGCAAAACAATTCAAGGGGTGCGACCACACAGCCGCACCCCTTGAATTCCGCTTCCCAAAGAATCAGATATCACTGCACATGCCGCAGCTCAGTCATTCCAACGATCTGACATGGCAAAGGAATTATGCATATTGTTGCTGACGGTATACAGCACCTTTGCCAGCAGGTCGCCGGTCTCACGCTGCAAATAGTCACTCATCTGCTGGTTAGCGGATTCCATAACCTCACTGGCATCGGCTTTTTCATCCCGAGAGGATGCTTCACTACTGCGCATCGCGGCATCGGTGTCATGAACTAGTGCATGCCCGAACGACAGCACATTTTCTCGATATTGCTCAATGAAATTGCTCGTGTCCATATAATGCGAGTCCGCGAGCGCAGCAATGATACGGTTCGTCCAGTAGAAGGATGCAGTGCTCACCTCAGCAGTGGTATTGCTGAGATATTCCGGCGTGCTCCGCACATTGGTATAGAACGGCGCAACCGAGGTGAATGGATTCGAACCGTATGAAATCCACATAACCGAACGCCATGCCTCCGGTGCATATGGACGGATCTGCAGCACACCCAGCTGACCATTGCGATTGATACCGATAGGACGATAACGATGCCGGGTTTCCGCGGTTCCTTGGGTTCCGTACGGATCATATGGCGTATCCTCATAATGCGAACTCATGAGGAAGTCCACATCTTCAATGCTTATCTTGACTTCCGGCCTGCGACACCAAGGCAGATCATCGGAAATCGGCGTATATCGAGCTTGCGGAGAGTCCCAATCTTCGCTGGGATTCAAGTACCGCTGCATATACCACGCGCGCGGGGTGTTATAAATATGGTCTTTGGTGGTGCGAGTACCGAATAAATCCCGTGGATTCAAATGTTTCACATGTTCAGGATCATCGCTCATCGTACGATCCAGATGGTGTTCTTCTATGAATTCCAACAAGTCGGCGCTGCACATATGTTCCCGCTGCTCGCCCAGGGCATCCCGCACATCGAAATCATCCAATCCAAGCTGATTGGGAATAGCGGCATAACAATCATCAGGCAAGCGTCGGGCAATCCAATGATGACCGCCTATGGTTTCCACATACCAAATATCATTCACATCACTCAAGATGATGCCGTTGGCCTCATAAGTTCCGTACTCTTCCAACAGTTTGCCAAGACGCTCAACGCCTTCTCGTGCTGTGTGCACATATGGAAGAACAAGAGTAATGAAATCTTCCTCACCGATGCCACCTGCCTGCTCAGGAAGATATCCCTCGTCTCCGGGCTCGCCCTGCGCAGTTTTCAAGGCAACCATGGGATCTGCGGCCAGGACGCGCTCATTGACGGCAATGGTCTCCGTGGCACTCATGCCCACATTGCGCTCACTAATACCACATTCGGCAAGGATGCCACGATTTGGCAGTGCGTTCGGAACGATGCTGTACGAGCAAGGATTATCCGGTAGCTCTATCGAAACATGGCTGAGCGTGCTGCGGTAATGTCGGGTCTGATCCTCAGGGAGCACTGCGACAAAGCGCTTTGGATCATATTTGCCACTTCCGGAGTCATCATTCCGGGCGACAATCGTCGAGCCATCGTACGAAGCGGATTTTCCTACAAGAATTGTTGTGCATGACATGATGTTCACTCTAAGAGCAGAGGTGTAAAACACGGTAAAGTAAACGACGAATCACAAACCGGATGGCCGGATCGAAGTGGGCGCACTCGCCTATCGCGACCGCGGTGGTCACGACAACGTCATGTGGCGGCAAGCCACGCGGCACAGGGACGGAATATGATAGAGCTACGGGGAATCACCAAGCGATTCGACGGCACCACGGTGCTCGATGGACTTGATCTTGACATCACCGACCGTCATATTGTCACCATCATTGGCCCCTCTGGTTCAGGCAAATCCACGTTATTGCGCATAATCGACGGTCTCGAGCGTCCCGAAGCTGGCAGCATCCGTTTTACAGGAGACAATTCTCGCGCCAAAGGCGAGGCCGCTCAGGGCTCCGACACGTCTCATAGCCCGCTTGAAGTGGATTTAGCGAATGCGAGCGCCAGAGAAATCAAGCAATTGCGCTCTCGAGTTGGATTTGTGTTCCAGAATTACAATCTTTTTGCCAATAAGACCGTTCTGCAAAATGTCACCGAAGGCCTGATCTATGCGCAGGGCATGAGCAAATCACAGGCGAACAAGCTGGCACTTGAGCAGCTTGACCGCGTGGGCATGGCGGATTTTGCGGATCGTCATCCCAGCACGCTTTCCGGCGGACAACAACAACGAGTCGGCATCGCACGGGCCATTGCCTTGGATCCTGATCTGCTGGTTCTGGACGAGCCGACATCTGCACTTGATCCCGAGATGGTTGGAGGTGTCCTGCAAACCATCGCACAACTTGCCCATGAAGGCATGACGATGTTGATGGCTACCCATGAAATGCGATTCGCCCGAGATGCGTCTCATCACATGGTGTTCGTTGAGCATGGGCGCATTGTTGAACAGGGGTCGCCTGAACAACTCTTCGATCACCCTGAACATCCACGAACCGCAGAATTCCTATCGTCCTTCGTGCAAGTGGGCGGAGTCCCCGGTTGTTGATCCAACGAGTATGAGCCGCCGCACTCACAGTGCAGCTTGCTCGTCTCGGATGGCTCTTCGTACCACGAGCATTGCTATCGCATCTCGGCAGTAATGCTGGGTTTGCGGAATGATTGCCTTGGTCGGCGAGCCCAATCGGACACGCGATCATGAGACGGTGTGCATGCGACTGCTACCGCGACTGCCGTACAGCCCGTTCACTCATGGTTCTGCGTGACTTGTTCCAGAACAAATCGTGCAGAACCGCAACGCTGTCTGAGAGGACAGCGCAGCAGAATTGCAAAAACGTGGATGCAGGCTGCTGAACCACATAAAACCAATACTTACCAATATCAACACACCTGACAATTTGTTGGAAATAACAAGGAGAAGACACATGTCACTAAGTTCACTGTTCCGCTCGTCAGTAGCGGTCGTAGCCAGCGCAGCCGCCCTCGTCGCCATCGCCGGCTGCAGCAGCACCAATAGCTCGCAAAGCGCTTTGGAAGAAATCAAGAGCAAGGGCGAGATCGTCGTAGGCACCGAAGGTACCTATGCGCCTTTCACCTATCATGATTCTTCAACCAATGAACTCACCGGCTACGATGTCGATGTCATGAAAGCCATTGCCAAGGAACTCGGCGTCACTGCAAAGTTTGAAGAAGCCAACTTCGACTCCTTGCTGGCAGGCTTGGATACCAAGAAGTATGACACTGTAGCCAATGAAATCGGCACTTCGGATGAACGCAAGCAGAAGTACGATTTCAGCGATCCGTATTCATATTCGTATGGCGTGATCGTCACCACCAAGGACAACAACTCCATCACATCCTTCGAAGACCTCACCGGCAAGAAGGCTGCTGAAACCATGACCAGCAATTGGAATGCAACCGCTCAGAAGTACGGTGCTGAAATCGTTCAGGTCAATGATTTCAGCCAGGCAGTTGATACCATCACTTCGGGTCGCGCCGACGCCACGGTGAATGACGGACTCGCATTCCTCGACTATATGAAGCAGAAGCCCGACGCGGACATCAAGGCTGCCGTGAAGTCCGAAAGCGTGGCATCCGGTTATCTGCCGTTCCGCAAGGGCAGTGACGATCTGGTCAAGGCCGTCAATGACGCCATCGCCAAGCTGCAGCAGGACGGAACGCTTGCGAAGATCTCCGAAACCTACTTCGGAGAGGATGTTTCCAAGGCTCAGTAAGACATTGACTGAGCGACAGGGCCGGGTCGAGCAAAGGCTCGGCGCACCAGTACAACAGAAGTGAAATGGTGGATGGGGTCAGCTAAGGATTACCTCGCAGGATCTCCATCCACCATGCCTTGTTTATCCTGTCGAAACCACTGGAATCCGTCAGCATTCAGCTATAAACGCAATACGCATACAACCTTGGCGATATCGCCTGATTGCGCCGATTGATATGCCTATGATGGCACAGAAACAGCGTTCGAAACATTGTATGGAGGTGGGAGCCTATGGATGCTCGCATATGGAATATCATCATTGAATCCTTTGGCAAGCTGATAATCCCAGGCATCACGGTAACCATTCCCCTTACCTTGATTTCATTCGCCATAGGCATGCTTATCGCCATTGCCGCGGCACTCGTGCAAGTCACCAATGTGCCTGTGGTCAAGCAGATTGTGCAGTTTTATGTATGGGTTTTCCGTGGCACGCCACTGCTTGTGCAACTTTTTGTCATCTTCTTTGGCCTGCCTTCCATAGGCATTACGCTTCCCGCCTTCCCAGCGGCGGTGATAGCATTCTCGCTTAATGTGGGCGCATATGCTTCAGAAACTTTGCGTGGCGCGATTCTTGCCGTTCCGCAAGGACAGTTTGAAGCGGGATACACCGTCAATATGCCGTATTTGACGATTATGCGGCGCATCGTGCTTCCGCAAGCCTTTCGATCCGCATTCCCCGCGCTATTCAATACGTTTATCGGTTTGGTGAAAGATACTTCGCTGGCTGCCAATATCACTGTGGTGGAGATGTTCATGTCGGCACAACGAATCGTCGCCGTGTATTACGAGCCACTGGTGTTGTATGTCGAAGTCGGCTTGATATATCTGCTCTTCAGCACGGTGCTCACATGGTTGCAGCATTGGTGCGAGCGCAGGTTGAATGCAAGTTTCTAATATTGCGCTATCTTGTGCGCGGCCGATTCGTGAGTCTGCGCATTGAGTCCGACCACATGTGCACATATAAAGCACCGCATGAATAACGTATAGGCGACAACGTATAGGCGACTGGAATCCATTTCCGGCCGCCCTTCTTGTGTTTAACAACGAATTGAATACGGAATACCATCCATCCAATGGAGGATGTGTCACAATAATATTCCTGCGTTCTCTTGAAGCGCATAGTCGCCAAATACGATACATTCATTGAGGTGATCGTCGCGGCGAATATGCAGTTGCATATAGCCAAGCGATGATTGAAGCACGATCATAAGGAGGCTCGCATGGCAGAGACCGCAGTGAACAATAACGAAATCCATGTGTATGGAGCTGATTGGTGCGGCGACTGCACCCGCGCCAAGGCAGCATTGAAGACTTACGGTGCCGACTACGTATGGCACGATATCGAATCCGAAGATGGCGCTGCAGAAAAGGCAGTGGAGATCAGCGGTCAAAAGCATATCCCAGTGGTGCTTTTTGCTGACGGAACCCACTTCGTGGAGCCTTCCGCAACCGATATCAAGAATAAGCTCGAAGCCCTCGGCATGTTGCAGTAGTTTTCGAAGCTTAGGCAGCGAGCAATCTGGCTGGGTTATATCTCGGCTGAATATTTTCGTTTTGGGCAGTCTGGCTAGTTTCGAGCACTGATTGCCTGAAGTGGTGGCGACAACTGAAAACGGTTGCCGCCACCACTTGTATATATGTTGCATAATCTCATGAGTGCTGGTGATATATAGGCTCTCGCTAGTGGCCTAGTCGCCTAGCGGCCACGCATTGCGGTGCCTACACTATGCATGTTCAGCCATTGTTGGCCTTTGTCTGCCGCCGCTGGCCGCCATTAGTTATTGTTCGCTTTCAGGCACACCGCCCGGATTTGCCTGAACTGTAGAATGGGTGTGCGCTTATTACCAATAACCTGTCAATCGAGAAAGGTCTCGTCATGTCGCAACGCACAGTAATCAGCAACGGGTCTTTGAGTGCCACAATCGACTCAGACGGGGCTCAGTTGGTCAGCCTCGCCAAAGATGGCAAGGAATATCTGTGGCAGGGCGATCCGAAGTGGTGGGACAGATCAGCTCCTGTGCTGTTTCCTGCTGTCGGGGCACCTGGCTCAGCAGTTCAGCGCTCTGCGGCCGGAGAGAGCCGAATCCCCAAACACGGTTTCGCTCGGGATTTTGAGCACCATATTGTTGAGGTCGCCGCTGCAGGCGATGCCGTGACCTACGAACTCAGCGATTCCCCTTCGACCCGGGAAATCTACCCTTATGCATTTACCTTGCGTATGACCTACGCGATTACCGGACCTTCTACGCTGTCGCAGACCTTCCGTGTGGAAAATACTGGTTCCGAGCCCATGCCATTTTCAGTTGGCGGGCATCCGGCTTTCAACGTTCCTATGCCTGGGACAGATGGCGAGACCTTCGAAGATTACGAACTTCATTTTGCCGAGCCTTGGACCGCTTCCTCACCAAAGGTTGTCGAAGGCGGGCTGCTCTCTTATGCCGACCCATTCCCGGTTGTCGAGAACTCAGACACTGTGCGCATAAACCGGTCCTGCTTCGATTTTGACACCATAGTGTTGCGCGATGTGCCTAGCAATACCGTAACTTTGCAAGGGATGAAAAGAGGACGCGGAGTGCAGGTCGACTTCCCCGGATTCGATTTTATTGGCATTTGGTCCGCGCAGCCCGATGCGCCGTTTATTGCCTTGGAACCGTGGACTGGTCATGCTGCGACAGACACGGATGATGATGTGCTTGAACACCGAGACAACATCACCATTCTTGAGCCGGGCAAGATGGATGAGCGTTCGTTCTCGATAACTCTGTTGTGAAATGGAGTTAGATTGGGGTCGCAGCTGGAAGCTTGTGGTCTCCGCTTCCGCATCTCTGTTGTGAAATGGAACGAGATTGGGGTCGCAGCTGGATTTGTTGGTCTTTGATCGATGCGGGTGCGGTCTCAGGTCTTTTGCGCGACTGAAAAACTTGGACCATTCGACATTCTGTGTCCTTCGGGCTGCTAGAGTGGGCAAGCATTGCGTTGCGCGAATTATGCACGCGCCTTGTCAAAGGTTGATGTAGAATATCCATTTGTTGCCCCTCTAGCTCAACGGTTAGAGCAGCGTCCTTTTAAGTCGTGGGTTCAGGGTTCGAATCCCTGGGGGGGCACATGGCAGAGCCGGTACCGCGAGGGCCGGCTTTTTTCATACCCATTGCAATTACTGCAAACCGTTGAAAACGTGGGTTAATGGACAAAATGTGTGTCTAATACGGCGTGTCAGAGTGGTCGTCCTGCCCATCCCTTTCTGATGCCGAAACCTCCTTCCCATGCATCGATTCCGGGTGCCGGCCGTTGCACTTCGGTATGGTCCGTGCGGGCGACGGGATGCCGTGCCAGTTCGGCAGTCGCCCGCCCCCATAGCTCCGGGGTGACGAATCGTTCCGGCCTCGGATCCGCGGTCTTCATGTAAAGCACCCACTCGCAGC
>NZ_JGZU01000018.1 GCF_000741765.1 Bifidobacterium tsurumiense | reverse complement strand
GCATCGGACTGGCAATCAAAAAAATTGACCGGACGGACAACGCACCAAAATGCGAAGCCATCCGCGTAAAACGTAGTACAACACGCTCTTGAGTTCTCAAACCACCACCACACACAAGAGCGAAACAACCGGACCCCGTCCGGCCCACCCGCTCAGCGGCAGCAAGAGAACAACCTACACCACCACCCCCACCCAACACAACCCACCGGCGTGTCGCACACACGGGAACACCACCAAAAGCCAACAAAAAAAGCCCAACACACCGAATATCGCGCTCACACCCAAAACAACAGAGCAAGTTTGAAAATGAGGCCTCACAAAGGCAGTTCACCAGTCACAGTGTGTATGTTTCTTTGAGAATCGACATGCAGTCTGCATGACAAGGTCGGTTCCGTTCCGGAATCTTCCCTCCGGAGCGAAACCGATCTTGTGGGCATAGCACTCGATCATTACAGCGGAACCCGCATTCATTCCGACATTAATTCCTGCAATGTTCGACATTCCTGCAATATCAGTATTCATCACTATTACCGGTTAGGCGGCAAATGCTATGCATTGTTTAGCACGCGAGTCCAACCCATATTTCAGCAACAATGCTTCAGAGTTCAATGCATCTCATCGAACCACACCTGCATCGCATTCTTCCCTCGGTTTGCCCAAGCCTGATATGGGATCATCGTCAACCTCGTATGCTGTTCAACCGCATTGAAACGTTCATTGGCCAGCGCATATAACGGAGCCTGCGCATCGTCATCAACCCGGCGAACGGCTGGGACCCTCAGAACCTTCAATCCGTCAAGAATTCCTGCGCCGCCTTCAACCTGGATATCTTCTTCAAGATTCCTATCGATGCGGTAATTCCACAATGGCTCATAATTATCAGTTCCTTCGGCGCAGTAGACCACAGGACCCCTCATAACCGCAATCTTGCCTGCATCATGTCGTACTGACGTATGTGCTCTCATCAGACGCACTGACATATCCAAGGACAATGTGATAACGGCAGTCTGCTGCACAGGAATGGCCACGAAGCCGTCAACAGGCTGCACAGCATCCTTCATATCGACGCCATTGACCAACAATGAATACGAGCCATAGCACCACGATGGTATGCGGATCATAAAGGTCACAGGGCGCGAGCCTTCCGGCACGTCTATGGCGAATCGAATCTCACCGCTATTGGGGAAATCGGATTCCTGCCTCACATGTACGCCGTCAAGCAGCTCAGCGTCATTGGCAATGAACTGATGCGCCGCAATAACACGCTCAGATTCGCGAACGGTGTACAAATACTGGTCCACAGAAGCGATCAGCCGCGCGATATTGGCCGGACAGCAAGCACAACCGAACCATTCGGCACGTTCACTGAGCACATGATGCCGATCTGGATTACGCTCACTCGCGTCTGGATCAACCTCCAGAGCATTCACATAGAAGAAATGCTTGCCATCCAGTGCGATGCCCGAAATCGCACCATTGAACAGCTCTTTTTCCAAAACATCGGCATATTCGCCACGAATCTCGTGCTCAAGCATCTCCCGAGCCACAAAACACATACCCACCGAAGCACAGCTCTCCGCATACGCGGTGCCATTCGGCAAGTCATAGTCATAGGTGAATGCTTCGCCAATATGCGTCGAGCCGATACCGCCGGTGATATACATCCTGGTTTGCACGATATTGTCCCATAGCCGCTGAGCTGTCTGTGCAAGTTCTTCATCACCACTCAATCGAGCCACATGCATGATGCCGGCAATCAGATACACCACGCGAACGGCATGACCTTCCGCCGTTTGTTGCTGCTGAATAGGCCGCGCCGAGAGGGTGTATTCGCTGCTCCAATTGTCCATTCCGGGAAATATCGAAGTTGCTCCGTTGGCGTGAAGCTGAGTATTTTGCTTGACATAAAATTGCGGATCCTTGCCTCGAACATCAATAAAATACTTCGCAAGGTTCAGATATCGCTGCTCTTGAGTCGCCTCGAACAGTCTCGCGAGCGCAAGCTCGATTTCGGGATGGCCGTCCGCCCCGGGAATCTTCCCCGGCTCATCACCAAAATATTGGTCAAGGCAATCCGCCATGCGTCGGGCCACATCTAGCGCCTTTTCATTGCGGGTCACCTGCCAATATGCAACTGCCGCTTCGATATAGTGCCCCATCACATACATTTCGTGACTTTGCTGGAGCTGGCCGAATCGTTCCCTATTTTCATATTCACCGGTTTTGATCTGGTATGGCGTATCCAGATACCCGTCTTCTGCCTGGGCCCGGGCAATGAGCTCAACCAGTCCGTCGCACAGTGTTTGCAATTGCACATTGGGCTCATATGCGAGCACATATGCCGCCTCTTCTAGCCACTTATACACATCGGAATCCTGGAACACCATGCCATTGAAAACGGCCTGTTCCTCCCCTGCGGCCACTCGGAGATTGCGCACGGCATGACTCCATTGACGCGACATCCCCTCACTTTCGCCGCCTTCATTCCCGGCTGATTCGAATGGAAGCTCAACAGCCCGTTCATCGTTGATGACTTCCCATTGATAGGGAACCATATCATGGGCCACACTGTCGCGATAGCGCTTCCAAAATGGGGATTGAATGGTTATGGCTGACATATTTCCGCCTTTCGCCGCCTTATTGCCAAATCGACTTCCTTGGCTTTAGGCTATGTCGATTTCCGGCGAGCATTCACCACGCATTGAGGGTGGGAAAATTTCCCCACTACTATGAAATCATGCGGAACAAAATAACCTTGTCTGATGTGGCTCGGGTAGCACACGTATCGCTATCTTCCGCGTCCAAAGCACTCAATGACAGTGGCAGGCTGAGTCAGACCACACGTAATCGCGTACAACAAGCGGCGCGCGAGCTTGGATATCGCAAAAGCAACAACGTATCAGCGAATCAAAGCGCCCCATCCCGCAATGCTTCCCAACGAAGTGGTCTCATCGGCATAATCACGAGTGACCACAATGGCCGTTTCGCACTCCCCATGCTGTCAGGGGCGGAACGCACTCTGAGGGCTTCTCACCGTGCCGCTTTGCTTATGCTTTCCCAAGGCGTGCCAGCCATTGAACGCAGCCATATCGACCGACTTATTGCACAAGGTGTTGAGGGCCTGATATTGGCAGGCGATACCGGAAATATCCGCGCTCCCCTAGCTAATGAAATAACCAATCAGCTGCATGTTGTGTATGCGTATGAAGCTTCTGTAAACCCTGAGGATTGCAGCGTTGTTTGCGACAATGTGGGTGCTGGCAGACAAGCGATTGAGTATTTGATCGGAATGGGACGCAGCAATATTGCCGTAATTGGCGGCAACGACTCCTTCCGCGCAGTCCAAGACAGAAGTCGCGGGGCTTTGGATGCCTTCCGATTGGCGGGTTTGCAGCCTTTATGCATGCTTAGTGATTATTGGAGCGAGGAATGGGGCGAGCGCGCCGCACGGCTATTGATCGAACGATACGAAGAGCTGGATGCCGTGTATTGCCTCAGCGATGAGATCGCCCGTGGCTGCGCGCGAGCTTGGCAGCCTTCGGTTTTTCCGTGCCGCAAGATATCGCCGTTCTTGGCCATGACAACTGGGGAGTACGTATGCCTGAATGCGCATCCGACTTTGACAACATTTGATAACAATATTGAACTTGTCGGCCGCAAATCTGCGCAGCTGCTCTTAGACAAGATCCACGGCAAAACCCGCCAAGGCACCACAACTGTGGAATGCACTCTGGTCAGACGCGAGTCAACTGATGCGCATATCCACAACGCGCTCCACGGATCTGGTTGGAGAATCGGTTTGGAGAATTGAGTTACGACGTCCTTCTTTGCAATTCGTGGTAAGCCTGTACTTATGAGCAGATCTATTGTTGTTCTTACCGGAGCAGGCATTTCAACTTCGGCCGGCATTCCTGATTTTCGTGGTCCGGATGGCGTATGGACCAAGCATCCCGAACAAACAAGCGTCTACGATATTGATGCTTTCCTTTACGACCAAGAAGCCCGTGAATATTCATGGCGTTGGCAGAAGGAATCTCCTGTGTGGAATGCACAGCCAGGGGTTGCGCATAAAGCATTGGTTGATTTAGAGAATGCTGGGATGCTGTCATTATTGGCGACGCAGAATTTCGACGCCTTGCATGAGAAGGCCGGAAATAATCCGGATCTCATCGTTAACCTTCACGGCACAATCGGCACTTCGCACTGCATGTCCTGCCATGCCAAATACGACACCGCGGACATTATGGCGAATCTGGATAACGAGCCGGATCCCCATTGCCGTCGAAAGTTGCCTTACAAAAGCAATATGCCTTGCAATGGCTTGATAAAAACCGATGTGGTGTATTTCGGTGAAGCACTTCCTGAAGGTGCCATGGAACGTTCAATGAGTGCAGCGGCAAAGGCAGACGAATTGTGGGTCATCGGCTCGACACTCGAAGTGTTCCCTGCGGCATCAATCGTACCGGTGGCTGCGCAGGCTGGGGTACCCATAACCATCATGAATATGGGCAGCACGCAATATGACCGCCTTGCCACCAATCTGATTCATGAGGATATTGCGGTCGCTTTGCCTCGACTTGTTGAGGAAACCGTGCAACGATATGGAAATCAACAGTAATCCGAAGGCAGCAACCAGCGCCGAAATCGGCGTGGCCTTAAACGACTCCGCAACTATGCAATGATCCTGCGGTGAGCGCATGGGGCATTTCAAAGCAACAAGCGACGGGACGATGTTGGCTTGTATCTGATCGACGGACAGAAACAACGCAGATTCGGCGACCCTTAAGGGCGGCGTGGAAAGTCATTCCCGCGCCGCCCCGACGCAGTTTGAAGTTATGATACTTATTTCGTGCCGCCAGCCCAATTAATATATGCGCTTTGGTTGGAATCCAGCATCAACCAAGGCCTTGAGTATGCGATCAATATGCTCTGGGCCGTTGGTTTCCACGGTCACGCCCAGAGACACCGCATTCGTATAGTGCCCCGAAGCCTTGAACTGATCGTGATCCAACTCGATGACATTTGCACGCTGTTCGGCCAACAATGTTGCCACCTTCACCAATTGGCCTGGCACATCCGGCAGCTCCACTTCAAAGTTCATAATGCGTCCGCGTGCGATCATGCCCTTCTGAATCACAGCGCCGATGGTAACCGTGTCAATATTGCCACCTGACATAATCGGCACCACCACATGCTTGCCCTGAGCCGCCGCAAATTTACGCGAACGCAGGCTCAAATGCTCCAAAGCAGCCAGGGACACGGCACCAGCCGCCTCAACAACCATCTTGTGCTTCTCGAGCATCAGCAGAATCATCTCGTTGATATCGCGCTCGCTGACAGTGACCAGATCATCAAGGAATTCATTCAGGATTGCAAAGGTCAGATCGCCTGGTCGCTTGACTGCCACGCCTTCCGCAGATGTCAGAACATGATCCGCAGGGACTACCCGACCAGCTGCGAATGAATCCTTGAATGCCGGAGATCCTTCGGGGATAGCGCCGATTACCCGCACTGCCGGACGGAACATTTTGATGGCAAGCGCCACGCCTGCACCCAGTCCTCCGCCACCCAACGGCACCACAACATCGGTGACATCGGGAACGTCATCCAAGATTTCCAAGCCGATCGTGCCTTGGCCGCACAACACCTCATAGTCGTCGAAAGGCGGCACGTACACCATATTCTGTTGCTCGCTCAGCTGGGGCGGCATATGCAGCCGATTCATCGAAGACATCGCCATGCAGCACCACATTGGCACCGTATGCTTGGTGGCATCCACCTTCAGAGGTGGAGTGCTCTGCGGCATAACGATGGTGGCTTGAGCCCCACGCTCCCGTGCCGCGTAGGCCACGCCTTGTGCATGATTTCCGGCCGAAGCGGTGACGATGCCTCGTGAAAGTTCATCTTCAGAAAGCGATGCGATTTTGTTGTATGCGCCGCGGATTTTGAAGGATCCCGTCACCTGCAGGTTCTCCGGCTTGAGCAGCACTTCATAACCAGTCATCGCCGATAAAGTGTCGGAACGAATGATATTGGTATGACGTGCAGTACCGCTCAAACGCTCAGCGGCAAGCTTTAATTCGGCGCTATGATCGCGCTGCAATGCGCGCAAGACTTCTTGTTGCTCCATGTTCAGCATTGTATGAGCCTATCCACCCGCTTTGCATCGGATGACCACATGTGGAACATATGAATGAGTTTCATCGCGCATTCATTACGGTAACGAGTGATTATTACTTGAGTTTTGAGCGAAATACCTCAAATAAGCCGTGTACACCATACGCAAAAGGCCGTCGCCCAAATCAGCAACGGCCTTTTGTATCGCGGAGCAATTCTCCGGTCACAACCGGACGGCAACGCCTTCCCAAGGAGAAAGACCGAGCTTGGCAAGAGATGCCGCGGCATGGACCGTTCCGTGCGTACCGATAAGCGTTTGCCGCTCGAAATCACCGCGTTCGAGACCTTCAATCAAGGCTGCGCTTTGTGCGGGCACTTCCGCTTCTTTGCCCGAAAGATTGACCATTACCAGCAATCGTTCGTCTCCAAGGCTGCGGGTGAAGGCATACACGCGTTCCGCCTGTTCGTCGATAACCTGCCAATCGCCTGCCGCGACCACTTGATTGGTGTGGCGCAGTTCTATTAGCTGCTTGTAGAAGGAATAGACGGAATCCGGATCATCGAATTCGGCTGCAGCATTGATATCCACATGATTTGGATTGACACTGATCCAAGGCTCTCTGTGCGCTTGAGCATCAGTAAATCCTGCATACTTTGAGCCATCCCATTGCATAGGAGTACGTGCATTATCGCGCCCGATCAGAGCCAAGGCATCCATCATGGATTCTTCGCTCTGCACCTTCGCCTCTTCTACGCGCTGCCGATATGCGTTCAATGCCTCGAGGTCACGATATTGGTCAAGTGTCGTGAAATGAGCATTGGTCATGCCCAATTCCTCTCCCTGATACACATACGGCGTGCCACGGTGCATATGCAACAGCAAAGCGAATGCCTTGGCAGAGGCAGCGCGACTTTCCTCGGTCGAGTCGTCGCCCCAACGCGAAACCACACGTGGCTGATCGTGGTTGCAGAAGAACAAGCTCGCCCAACCCGCATTCGCGACAGCCTTCTGTTGTTCACTCATTTCGCGTCGCAGATTCTTCACCTCAAAGGGCACGGTATCCCATTTGGATCCGACCTGATCAACGCCGACATGATTGAACTGGAACAGCATATCCAGCTCCTTGTTTGCAGGATCTGTAATATGCTCATTACGCGATGGAGTAACTCCCGGAGCTTCGCCCACATTGAGATATCCTTCGCGATTCTCGAATACCTCTCGCCTCATTTCAGCGAGGAATTCATCCACACGAGGACCGTCTGAGCAGAAGGGGAATGGGCTGGAATAGCCTTCAGGGCCGACCGGCTCATCCGCAATAAGGCTTCCTTCCTCGCCTGGCAGCTTCCCATTCTCGTCGATAACCTTCGAGATCTGGGTTATGACATCCATGCGGAAACCATCGATGCCACGATCCATCCACCAGTTCATCATCGCGTACACAGCCTTGCGCACCTCAGGATTCTCCCAGTTGAGATCAGGCTGCTTCTTGGAATACTGGTGGAAGAAATACTCGCCGCGCTTGGGGTCGTATTCCCAAGCCGAGCCACCGAAGTACGAACCCCATTGATTTGGCTCCGCCCCCGGCGTTCCAGGCTCATGGCCCGACTTCGCCGGCCGCCACCAGTACCAATCCGCATGAGGATCGTCAGAGTCACGGCTGGCTTGGAACCATACGTGTTCATCCGAAGTGTGATTCACAACGAGATCCATGATTATTTTGATGCCGCGCTTATGAGCCTCGGCAAGGAGCTCATCCATATCTTCCAGGGTGCCGAACATCGGGTCGATATCCTGATAATCGGAAATATCATAACCATTGTCATCCTGCGGCGATTTGAAAACCGGGCTCAGCCAGACCACATCGACACCCAAATCAGCCAAATAATCCAAACGGCTGGTGATGCCTTTGATATCGCCGAAACCATCTCCATTCGTATCCTGGAAACTCCGTGGATACACCTGATACACCACCGCATTCGACCACCATGGATTGGGGGTCGCACCATTGGTGCGGACGGCGTTGGATATGAGAATGCGTTGTGCAGTAACCATGAGTATTCCTTTCGCCAATTTCTTGTGCCGCTGATCAGCTGCGTTGCATCATCGCTAATGCACAACATGCCATCGGCGGGGCTCTGCCCCTTTGCTTGCTGCTCTTATGCTAAGAAACTCATGTTTATATTCCCATTTCGGGCGAGCCCACCCAGAATGGAAACAAAGTATGTGTGCGTTTGATGAATTGCCTGCCGTAATGAAAACGGGTCGCGACACCAGCCGCGACCCGTAGTCATATTGTTGAGACTCGAAAGCCTCATTTCGGAACCATTACTATTGCGGAACCATTACTTCACAGCGCCGCGCATAACGCCGCCAATCACCCACTTCTGTGCGAGGACATAGACGACGAGCACAGGAGCCATTGCCATGAGATAGCTAGCGAAAGCCATCGGATAATTCGTGGCGAACTGCGAGCTGAACACATACTGTGCCAAAGGAATGGTCTGGCTTGATTGATCGGTCAGGATAATCAATGGCAACAGGAAGTCGTTCCATGCCCACAACGCCGTCAGAATGGCGATCGTGGCGTTGATGGGGCTCATCAATGGGAAGATAATCTTCCAGAAGATGCGCCATGTGCTCGCTCCGTCAATTCGCGCTGCCTCTTCCAATGAAATCGGAATCGAGCGGATGAATCCTGTGGCGATGAACAAGTTGGTTCCCAGGCCGAGTGTCATGTAAAGCAGTATCAAACCAAGCTGGTTATCCAGATGCCACGACCCCATCTGCTTGGCAATCGGCAGCATGACCACGGGGAACGGCACGAACATGGCCGCGATGAAGAAATAATAGAGGAAGCGGAAGAATCGCTTATCCATATTCCTTGCCACGGCATAGGCCACGAAGGTGTTCGTCAGCAGGGTGAGCACGACTGCCGCCACCGTGATGATGGCCGAATTCAGGGCCGCTTTCGGATAGTTCACCTTTGCGGAAGCATCGGCGAAATTATGCCATTGCCAAGCTGTGGGCAGACTGAAGGTTCCAGCTTCGGCTGGTGTCTTCAAAGCGGTGACTATGGTGAAATACAGTGGAACCAGAACCGTAAGCGACAGCACTGCCACGGCGGCGGTAAGCCACCAATTGATATTGCGGTCCTTACGATATTTCTTCACCGGACGAGTGGATGTTATTGCAGCGGACATCGTTATCACACCTTTTCCTTGCTACCGAAGAACTTCAGCTGTACGAAGGCGATAATCGCCAATACGATGAAGAACAACACTGCGTTGGCCGTTTGATAGGCGTATTCGCCGCCGGTAAGGCCGCCCTTCCAAATCAGATAGGTCACCGTCTCCGTCTTTGAATTGGGACCTCCATCGGTCAAAGCGACCACCTGATCGAAGGTTCCCAATGCATTCTTCATTGTCAACACAAGGTTGATCGTGAAGAACGGCCCGATCAGGGGGAAGGTGATCTTCCAGAAATTCTGCCAAGGATTGACGCCGTCAATGGCAGCGGCCTCATAGATTTCCGAATCAATGGTTTGCAGACCTGCCAGATAAATCAGCACCGAGTATGCAACGCCTTGCCATACTGCCAAGAACACAATCGGCACCCAGGAATACTGCTCACTGGTGAGCAATGATTCGGAAAGCCAACTGATATTCAAGGCCTTGCCCAAAGCCGGCAACGGTGTCATGAAGATGTATTTGAACACATAGCCGATAACCAGTACCGCCAAGGTGTATGGCACGAAGAATATGGCTCGGAATCCATTCTTGAATGCTATTTTCCCATTCAACGCCACAGCAAGGAACATTGCTATGACATTGATCAGCACTGTTATGAGGATTGCGATGAAGAAGGTGAAAATATACGCATTCCCGACTCGATCATCCTGGAATAATGCGATGTAATTATTGAATCCGATCCACTTGAAATCGCCATATCCTTGCGAATTCGTAAAGGAATATGCAACGCCTTGGATGAATGGCACATACAGGAAGATGGCAAAGATTACAGCGGCTGGAACAGCCATCCAGTAGTATGCACGGTCAACTTTTCGGTTCGAGAACGTGGACACGCGCTTTTTCTTGGCACGTGTGGTGTTGGCACTTGACATGGTATTCTCCTTCCCTTGCTCTCAGAACGTCCTGGCCTGGACTTTGTCCCATTCGGACTGCATTGAGTTGATGAACTGCTGCACATTGCCACTGGTCACCGCACTCTGCAGATATCCGCCGATATTGATGGATGCGGGAATGTAGTGATCGCAGAAATCAACCACGCGGCTCTCTTCAAAGAAGGGACGCACGCCTTCAAGAGCCTCGCCGCCGAAATATGTGTCCTTCAATGGAGTGATGGCGTACTGTGCATCGGCGTATGCGTCCAGCTGCTCTTTTTGCATGAGGAACTTGATGAACTTCATGGCTTCCTCAGGGTGCTTGGTATTCGCACCCATGGTGAGCATGACATCATCGCCTGCGGTGAGCATCTGTTCGCTGGCATCATCGGTGGCCGGCATCTGCGCGAATCCTATTTCAATATCGGGATTGATCAGCGTTATCTGCGGAATGGCGTAGGTGCCGAGCGGAATGATGGCGGCCTCGCCCTTGGCGAAGTTCTGTGTGCCCTGCTGGTAGGTAACGCCCTTCTCGTTGTCGGCATAGGTGTAGAGTTCGATCTCTTTTTCTATGGTGTCGGTCCAGATGGTTTCGAAATTGGTTTCACCTGTTTTCAGCTTGGTGTATTCGCTTTCGGGCACCAAGGTTCCTGCCAAAGAAGACAGCGGCGCCTGAGTCGTCCAAGCATCAGCCAAAGTGGCTTGCACCGGATTGATGCCGGCGTCACGGAATTTCTGCAACATGGCAATAAATTCGCTCCAAGTTTGCGGAGGATTGTCTGGATCGACTCCTGCTTGCCTCCACAATGCCTTGTTGTAGATATATCCCGAAGCATTTCCGGCAAATGGCAAACCATACAAACGCTTCTTTGAAGTGTCGGTAGTTTGGACCAGATTCTTGGCGATCTGCACCATGCCTGGGTTGAGTTCGTCGACGATGGGATCGTCAGTGAAATCGTGGAACACTCCAGAAGCGGCGAACATGCCGAAATTGATATCGCCATTGAAGGTGATCACATCAGGCACTCGGTTCTTCACAAACCGTGTTCTCAAATCCGTCTGCGCATTGGCGGAGTTGTTGACATTGATGCGGATGCCGGGGTTTTGAGCCTCAAACTCCTGAGCCATCTGCTTGAACTGGTCGGCGGCTTCAGCCTTGAACTGGAAGAAGTCCAAGGTCACCACCTGAGCGCTTGAAGCACCGCATCCCGCGATGCCGATCCCGATGGCAGCTGCGCATATGGCCGTCACCGCTCGGCGCAACATCCGCGTTATCGGACGGCGCCCAATATGGGAATCTGCTGTCATTTCATAGACTCCTTTGCCTCTCCTTGTCTACAGCATCCTCGCTGTATTTCGTTGGCTCTTCGAGGGTAACGCTTCGCACATTTCATTCCCACCATCTGCGAGTCCAGTAGCCCCAGCAAGAAAATGCAGGTATTTTTTATATTGAGGAAAGAAATTAGCAGAAACTCGTCGCACAAGATGCATGATTCCCTGTGGAATCAAGGATATGTTCGGAATGGGCCGTCATATTGCACCCTGTCGCGGAAAGGATCCTATGAGCGAGCAGTCAACACCACAATGGTTCACCGGTTCCGAATACACACACCGCGTGGCTCAAGCCATTGCACAATATGGTCCTATTGCACGCACCACGCTCTCGCAGCTTCTCGGGCTTTCGCAAGGAGCGCTTTCCAGAATAACCAGCGATCTGATTTATGCCGATGTCATAGAAGAGACGCCATCTCAGCCCAATACTTCAAACAAACTCCCCGCCGGATTCACGGCCAAGGAATCCACGGAACGCAGAGGCAGGCCGCAAACCGCCTTGCGTCTGCGTGCGGAACAACGATCTTTCATAGGCGCGAATATCCACGGCAGCGATATCAGCATGATCGTGACCGACGCCCTGTGCAATCCGCTATGCGAATGCATAACCGAAGCCTTGACTTCCACCAAGCCAAATGATGTGGCACAGCAGCTGAGCGATCTCGCGAGGCGATGCAGTGCTGGAATCGATCCCAGTCCGGTAGCCATGGGGCTGAGCATCGGCGGGCATGCCGATAAGGATCGTTTCGTCACCTATGCGCCTTTTGCATTGGGATGGCAGCATCGATCTGGGTGGCATGATGGAGGAATATGGCGGGATTCCGTGCGCTATTTTCAATGATCTGGATTCTCTGCTGTTCCATGAGAGCTGGTTTGGCGAAGGAGTAGGCCTGTCTCGTTTTGCGTGGTCACCATTGGTTCCGGCGTCGGGTACTCGCTCTCGGAAAATGGGCGACCAGTCGACTATCCGGATAAAAGCTATGGTCTGGCAGGACATGTGCCACTGGATCCCGAAGGACCGCGTTGCTATGCAGGGCATATCGGATGCTCGCAATGCCTTACGAATGATTCCCTCGCGGAGGAATATTCGACCATGATCGGACATCTTGCCAGCTTCCAGCAATTTGCCGACGACGCCATGGCCGGTGAGGCACAAGCGAAGCAATTGGTGAATAAGCTGTGCTTCCGCCTGGGAACCCTGATCGCAACCGCATCGAATTTCGCCATGCCTTCCAAGGTATTGATTAGCGGCGAATCCTCATTCTTGGCACGGCTGAATACGGAATCCATCCGCAATGGAATCAGTTGGTACCGTCCCAGCCAGGCCGCCAAAATCGATTTCGAGATATTGGATTTTGATTGGGCGGACTGGGCTGAAGCTGCGGCAGCTCGTGCGATAGCAAGATATATCGGCTGACTTTTCGCATATATGAAGTGACCGTCACCGCATGCACGGATGCACTGCAATGACGGTCACTTCGCGCGTGAGGGTTATGTCCGCCCGGGACAGTCACTCATCCCACCAAGGGAAGGCTACTCATCCCCGCTTTGCACAATCCCGCAAAGCACAGTGAAGCTTACACGCGCTCAACGCTGAACAACACCGCCTGAGCCGGATGCAAACTTGGCAAGCGAACACCATACGATTGCAATGTTGCGCCTGACAGGACGGTGCCAGACTCATTCCACCACCCCAGCGGGGTTTGTCCATTCGCAATACCGCTCGCTTCCAGATCGATATTCACAGACAAAGGCACGATTTTGTAGGTCGCCTGAGCTTGCAGACCTGGCAATCGCACCGGTGCAGCAGGATAGCTCACCGATGTGGTCAACTGGGTAAAGCGATACACAGCGCGGCTGCCATCCTCGCTCACCACACCGTCCACACGCACTGAAGGATCGGCGCAATCGGCATGCACGGCAGTACCTGCGGCAAAGTCGGAACGATACTGCTTATACGCATCCACCCATGTATGGAGTTTGTCGATATTGGCCTGTGGCTCCTTGAGCAGGTTCCACTCAATGCCCATATGTCCGAAGAACGTCATGGCCATGCGCATTTCCTGGCTCGTGGCACGATGGGTCGAGTGCGCAGGGCTTGCACCCACATGTTCACCAATCATCTCCGGTGGAACTAGAAGCGAGGTATACCGCTGAATATCGGCGCGTTCCACAGGATCAACGCAATCCGAAGCCCAGATACGATCAGCAACCGCCAGAATGCCCAGATCCACGCGACCGCCACCTGAGGAGCAGCTCTCGATTTCCAATCCGGGATGTGCAGCCTTCAAATCGCGGAATATCTTATACACTGCCAAGGTCTGGTTATGCACCGCAGGACGGCCGGAATAAGGAGACACCGCTTCGGTAACCAGCTTATTGTGATCCCACTTGATGTAATCGATTCCTAAATCGCTGACCAAAGCATCCATTGCCCCATATATGTATGCAAAAGCCTCAGGATTCGTCAAATCCAGAACCTGCTGCATACGGCCCTGCATAGGCAGACGGCTAGCGGTGGGCTTGAGCACCCAATCAGGGTGGGCACGATAGGTATCGGAATCAGGATTGATCATTTCCGGCTCAAACCACAGGCCAAACTCCATGCCACGACCATGCACATATTCGGCCAAGGACTTGAGGCTGCGCTCGCCATCAGGCCAGGCATCCTGAGCAACCCACCAGTCGCCCAGACCCGAACTATCATCTCGGCGGGAGCCGAACCATCCGTCATCCACTACGAAACGCTCAACACCGCTTTCCACGGCCTTATCGGCAAGCGCCACCAATGTGGCATAGTCGTGGTCGAAATACACAGCTTCCCACGTGTTGAGAATTACAGGCCGGGGCTTAGCTGCAATACCCAATCTTGCACGTTCTTCTTCATGTACGCGGCGCAAATAGGAGTGGAAGCGAGCTGCCACTTCGTTCAGGCCTTCGCCATAGGATCCGTACACCCATGGAGTCGTGTATGCATCATCTGCGGAATTCAGGACTATTTCCCACCGACGCAGCACCTCTCCGCCACCGATAAGTCCTTGGGTGTATGGAAGTCGCTCTGCTGACAGCACGCTATTGCCACTCCACCCCACATGCACGGAATACACATCTCCATGCTCAAAACCGAAACCCGGTGCGCCTGCGCTGAGCAGCAACGATGCGTCAAAATCAGGACGTCCGACCATCGTCGGTTTCTCAAAACGGCCGACATTGAGCATCTGGCGCTGCGGCGAGCGCTCACGCAGATGATGACCGGTTGTAGTCATGATTTCCACGGCATTTGCCGGCACTGGGAAACCGAGCTCGACTTTGCCGACCTGTAGTTCTCCTGCCTCGCGATTCTGGATCGTGGCATGCTGGCGTACCAAGCCGGAAGGATCCAGTTCACATTCCCATTGCAGAGCAACGCCCTGCTCCACGTCCAGCGCGTCTACACTGATCCGCGCATTGTCAGGATCAATGCGGATGTCCTTTACTTCAAAGGAGCAGAATGCTTCGATGCCGTTACGGCGAAGTTCCAGTCGCGGTGCGCCGATCCAGGATTCCGCCTGGGTGGGGAGCACACTGGGCCATGGGGTTTCATCCAATGCACCTGACACTCGTTGAGGGCGCAAGGCATCATACAAATTCACAATGGTTGAGCTGTCAGCCAGAGGCCGTCCCCAATGCACGATGTGAGGAAGCTTATTCCCCGCAAAAACCAAAGCAAATGCCACTTGAACATCCGCACGTTCGATATAAAAAGCTTGTAATGCGGTACCGTCAGCTGCGACCGCTTCATACTGGTTCAATGTTGCTGCATGTATTGTCATGGGCGCATCCTTGCTCCTCATTATGGATTCTTTTTCGGTACAAGCGTGAACTTGTAACTAAGAGCCAGCATATCCATGCGATCTTTTATTGACCGAGGCAAGCGTGTTTGCATTTCAGGCAAGAAATAACGGCATGATTGCGCTATCACGATTTTGGGAAGCCTGCGTATTGCTTGCTCTATTGCATTACTTGCGTCGTTGGGCAAAAAACTCTGCCAATTGCCTGCTGCAAGCACCTTCGTGCACGCCGCCTATCACTTCAGCGCTGTGTCCGATATGAGGGTCCCGAAGCAAATCCCATACCGAGCCACAAGCCCCTAGCTTGGCATCCCATGCACCGAATACCACACGTCCCACATGCGCTTGCAACACTGCTCCTGCGCACATCGGGCAAGGTTCCAGAGTCACTACCAGAGTGCAATCCTGCAAATTCCAACTATGATGATGCGCTGCTGCCGTGCGCATTGCCTCAACCTCTGCATGAGCCAGCGGATCATGTTGCGCTTCGCGACGATTGCGACCGGTGCCAGTCACTTTGCCCTGAGCGTCCAGGACTACGGCTCCTACGGGAACCTCTCCATATGAGGCCGCCTCATCGGCCAAATGCATTGCCTTTTCCATAGCCTCAGCCACGTTCATGCGAACCTCCTATCCATATACGCATTATGGTATGCGGGCATCGATAACAGCGTAATCGAATCCGTCTTACTGACCCGGCAATATAATGCAAACTGGGCCTGGCGGGAGGTTTGTGCGTGGAAGTATTCAATCTGGTGCTGTGCATTATCGGCGCTGTCGTGGTTTCCTCATTTCTCAGCCGCTTCATTCCCAGAATCTCCACCCCGCTTGTGCAAATCGCACTGGGAGCATTGGTTACCCAACTGCCCATTTTCTCCAGTGTCGAGCTTGATCCTACGTTGTTCATGGAGTTATTCATTGCTCCGCTGCTCTATCTGGAAGCTCGAGAAATCGATAAATCCAGCCTGCTGAAGACCCTGAAGGTATCCCTCTCTCTTGCCATCGGGCTTGCGTTGGCCACTTTATTTGCAGTCGGTTTCGTTCTGCATGCCGTGTGGCCAATGGTCCCTTTGGCCGCGGCTTTCGCCCTGGGCGCAGCACTCGGCCCCACCGATGCGGTTGCGGTGACATCACTCAGCAATGAAGCCTCGCTGACGAAGAGGCAGCATAGCGTATTGCAAGGCGAATCCCTGTTCAATGACGCTTCAGGCATCGTGGGATTCCAGTTTTCCATAGCCGCAGCCGTCACCGGCGTATTCTCACTTACCGAGGCCGCAGAAGAATTCGCCTCTGCTTTTATTGGCGGCATTGCATTAGGCCTTGTGGTCGGCATCATTATCAACTGGGTTTTTGAGACCATGAGATCCTTGGGTTGGGAAACCACAACCAGCCGAGTGCTTATGGAGCTCTTCCTCCCCTTCCTTATTTATATCGATGCGGAAAATATCGCGCATGTTTCCGGCATTCTTGCCGTAGTTGCCACAGGATTGATCACGCAATTCGACCGCACAGGCATTGGTCCTAATGTGGCCCGCACCAATATTGTGGCCAGCAGCGTATGGTCTGTGCTGTCATTCAGTCTGAACGGCATGGTTTTCGTGCTCTTGGGGATGCAATTGCCCCGCGTGACCAATGCCAGCTGGGGAGACCCGAGCGTGAGCAACAAACTGCTGGTGATGATCATCCTGATCGTTTCGGCAGTGGTGATACTTATGCGGTTCGCATGGGTGGCTGCCACGTTGAAACTGACCAAGGACGCCACAACCAGAAAGCGCCGGCCCATGACCAAAGGGCGCTGGATCTCCGCTGCCGTGATGACTTTCGGCGGCCCCAAAGGCACCATCACCCTGTCTTTGATGTTCACCATCCCCTACACCATCGCATCGGGCGAAGCCTTCCCCTTGCGTGACGAACTCATTTTCGTCGCATCCGGCGTCATTCTGGTGACGTTGTTATTGGCCAATTTCCTGTTGCCGCTATTGGCGCCAAATACCGACAACGTCAGCGCCAAAGAAGTCAATTCCATCACGATAACCGTGCTTCGGCGCACTATCGAAGAACTGACCAGCCGTGTGACTCAGGAGAACAGGCGTGCCATTCTCAGGGTTATCGATTCCTATACCAAACGCATTACGCGCCTGAAGCATCTCGTAGGCGATGACATTGACCCTCAATCCTTGGAACGGCTGCAGATAGAAGCGTTGCACTGGGAGAAGGACTATCTCAAGGAACGACTGACCCAAGCAAAACAGCTGCCAGAAGGAACGGTTGACCGCGAATTGCGCATTGAGGCCTGCGAGCGCATGCTCGATCAGCTCATGAACACTTTGCGGCATATCAGCGCCATCCGCTCGTATGGGAAGACCGTTTCCCAAGTTCGCGGCCGTCTACGTGCCGTACAACGGCGTATCACGTTACTCGCCAGACGGGTCAGCGCCAAGATTCGACGCACCACTCCTTTGGTAACCGAAGATCAGATTTTTGCATACATTCGTCGAACCCAGATCGAAACCATGGATTATGTGATCGACAGATTGTATGAAGAAATGGGACGCAATGAATACAGCACCGAATACTGCTCGGCTCTGATCCTGGATTACCGTCGCGCAGAAGCCTCTCTGCGTATGCTGCCGGATGTCGGCGAAAGCGCTGCCGCCATCGCACAGATAGAAGAGGTCAAGCGTGAAAGCTATGCCATTGAGCTCAGCGTTATTCGAGACATGCTTGATAACGGCGATATCACGCGATTGCAAGCCAAGGAGCTGCGCAAGAACGTCTATGTGATGCAGGTGGATGCCGATTCAGAAGCATAGTCGCCGCGGGGCATACGCCTATGGACGGCAGCCCATTACTATCTCGCAACGGGAAGCGCTGCATGCGAACCGTTATGTCAAGAGCCTTGCCCGCACAACCTACATACGCGATGGCACGCGTCTGCATACGAATCGTTAAGCTAAGTACTTTTTCTCCGCACAACCAGCATATGTGACGGCAAGCGTCTGCAAGCGACGTGTATTGCCATGAACTTCCCACACTATCCATGCGTGCGAGGGCAATATTCCTCAGGCCAATCGTTCCGTTAGATAACGCCTGAAGAGATGTTATTCATAATAAGCCACTGCTTAATATCGTTGAATTCCGGCACACTTACGGCATGGTCCAGATGACGGTACGTCTTCATGGTCAGCCACGTATGCTCCTCCAACCATGCCGCAGCGGCGTTGAGTTCATATCGAGGAATGACCGCATCGGCCTCGCCATATCCATAGAATACGGGTATTTCCAGTTCTTCGAGCTTCTGATCGGCAGGCGCGGCGCCCTTGACCATCCCCGGAGCCAGAAATCCTGACAGGCTCACCGCCGCGCGATACCGTTGAGGATTCACCCTGAGCAGGTGAACCGCCAAAGCGCCGCCTTGCGAGAATCCCAAAGGAACCACATCACGGTCTTTGGCAATATGCGCATCAACCCACTCGTCGATGGCGACGGCGGCGGCATACATATCTCGATCCAGATCCTCTCCGACAGGGACTGAATCATGGAACCAGCTATATGCCCCCGGCATGATGCCCTGTTCCTGCAATACCAAAGGCGCACGAAGCGAAGCAAAATCGTTGAAAGGAGCGACATATCGCATAATCTGCGCGATATCATCCTCATTGGATCCCCATCCGTGCAGGCACAGGAATATGGGCCGCTGAGGGTATGCCCCGCCATCTTTGGGCGACATGTAGGCATACGTGACCTCTAACGGCTCACCAAAACGCCCCGGAACCACAGTGGACTCGCGACCGAGGAAATCTCCAGCTTCATTCATACCCACAATATACGGCACGATTGTGCACTTTGTTCGGGTATGGTCAAACCTGCGCCAAGTGTTTTGCCGTTATTCGCCAATAGCGTCAGGAAACGTCTACTGGATGTCCTCCAGCGTGCCACCCCACTGTTCTTGGAGCTTTTCCATCACATCACGTTGGCCGACGACCATCCAGGTATCGCCGTTCACTACGCTCCATTCGCCTTGCGCCTCTGCGTTATCGGCATTCTGCGAAAGCAGGTTCTGGACCTGCGATATCACCAAGCTTCGGTACATGCTCGCAGCCGCGACGGTATCGAAGGTCACATATGCCACTTTGGCGTCAGTGCACAAGGCCACTGATTTGACTCCCGGATAGCCGCTGACATTCTGCTCCTGCCATGTGCTGCAGGTTGCTCCCGCTACCTGTTCCAAGCCTTGCTGCATGGATGAATCATCATCCGCGGGCGCTTCGTCACGGACACTTGGAGTCACAATGCCATCGGGGAACATATTCGACGCCAAAGCCACTCCGCCCGATAGCACAGCCGCGAATACCAGAGCTACCACAGCACCGGAGGCGACTGCCCTTCTGCCGATCCTACGACGTCCCATCACTTTGGCCACGATCGTGAGCAGCAAAGACGCTGCCCAGCAGACTATGGCAGCAACAGTCCATGCCAAAGTCGACCCCTGTTCCAATGCTGGCACCATTCCCGGTGCAAGCAGCAGTATGCCGATGACGACTACACCTGCCACACTCAGCCAGCCGAACAGCGTGGCAAAACGACCGATCCAACGAGCAGCGGAGCTGACAGGCTGCCCGCCGCCCGGAGCCGGGGCATAACCCTGCGCAGTCGGGGCGTAACCTTGAGTGGGCTGATTTTCAAAGAAATCGTAGTTGCTTTCCCCATGCACATCATTTGAGCGAGCCATATGCAGACCTTTCGCCGGGACTCAAGCTATTCATCAGCTTTGGATTCATGCGTCCTCAATAACCTTACCCTCTTCGGTTGGGGTTCTCTATGCGCAGCAATAGTTCTCGACCATCTCATCTGCATCGACCTAAGACCTTCTTTACCGCTCGTCGCGCTCGGGATCGATGCACGGGAAGGCGGTTTCGGCATCAGAATAGGATGAGCGGGACAAGCATACTGACACGCCGCATTAGACACACATTTTGTCCATTAACCTCGAAAATCAGCCTAAAGCACCACAAAAGTTCCTATAGGCTACATTGTCCATTAACACCACTGAGACGACGTTACGAAGGATCGAAAAGCAAAACCCCGACGGGGTTGCCGCCGGGGTAGAGAAAGGAGAGAAGAAGGGTTCAATTGTCGGAAACTGCTGCTGCTTCCGGTCAGCTTGTGCTGATGTCTTAATATAATCACCCATTCCTTGACGACAATAGAGTGTTATCTGATAAATTCCTGAGAATCTAGATTGCTGCCTCAACATCCAGCATATTTATTTGATAAGAGGCATCCGATTGAATATATCAGCACACTTCAACAGCCATAGAGTACACGAATCAGCTGCCCCAAGAATCCACTCACACATATCGAGTTTGATGCGTAATCCCAATATTCATAGTATTGGATATCCCAGCATTGGCATCTTTCATCGAATGTTCGGGTTCACCGGATATGTTGCCATTGTCCGTTGCCAACGGACTTTTTCATGTGCAAAGGACAGGCTTTTCTCCGCCGCGCCACATTAGCATGGAATATGCAAGGAGGCACGGCAATGACGAACGACTACATGGACTCGATGGTGAACTACCTGTTGAACCGTCGCGATTTCGTGTCCGGCCAAGAACTTGCACAGGTACTCAATGTTTCCACAAAGACCATTGCACGCGCGGTAAAACAGGCCAATGAATCCGCCGGAGATGTGACCATAATCGAATCTCAACGCGGACGCGGATACCGATTGAACTTCCAAAACTATTTCAGCCAGCGCGACAATATGCGTCGACCTGAAGGCATGGGCGGCATCACTTCCGCCGAGCGACGAGATGAAATCATCAAGCGACTGTTGATCACTTCTCCTCAGCAATACAGGATGGATGATATCTGGGGAAAGTTCTATCTCAGTGACTCTGCCATCGCTTCGGATATGCGTGCTCTGAGAGTCATGCTGGACAAGTTCCGCCTCACACTCAACCGCGTTGGCGACCGCGTTTGGATAGAAGGAACGGAAACCGATGTGCGTCGAGCCATCGCGCAATTGGTGAAAACGGACGATGTTGCCACCGATCGTTTCCTCCAGCCAAATCAAACCATCAAACAGCGTGACGCTTCTTTCGTCACTATGCAATTGGATTTGGTGGAACGCATGATGCACGCGGATATTCCCTATCCTTACAGCGTCAACCTGTTCACCCATCTGTACATTCTTATTGAACGCTTCCGTAATTCAGTGGCTCTTTCCGATGGCGAATTCACCGAAGCAATGCGGTCACAGATGGAAGAGCACCCGTCTATCCGCGAAGTGTGTGAGAAGGTCGTTGAAAATCTCAGCACTTATCTGGGAACGACTTTGCCAGCTGTGGAAGTGTATTTCCTCTATCAATACCTGACTTCCTCCAGAATTCATCACCATAATGCAGACTCGCATGAAATCACCGACCAAGTGCGCGTTGTCACCGAATTCCTTATCGACAAGGTCATTGAGGATCCGGAATATCGCTACATTAATCGTCAGAGCCTGCTTATCAGCCTGTCAAAGCATATGAAGCCATTGATGAACCGTTTGGAGAACAATATCAAGGTCAATAACGCATTGCTCGAGCAGATCAAGCTTGAATATTCCCACTTGTTCAATGCGGTCACCAAGGCGACGGTCCAACTGTCGGAACATTTCCACTTGGCAACCATCGATGATGAAGAAATTGGCTTCATCACTGTGTATTTTGCTCAAGCCGTGGAAACCAGCGCAGCCCCACTGAATGTGCTGCTCGTATGCACCACGGGCTTGGGTACTGCGCAGTTGCTCCGCTCCAAAATCGAGAAACGCTTACCGAGTTTCCATGTGGTCGAAACACTTGCAGCCCGCAATCTTGATAGTGAAATTGCGAGGTATCCGCATGTGGATATGGTGATATCCACCATCCGTCTGCCTGAAACCGTGACCAAGCCAACCGTCGTGGTAAGCGCCATGCTTACCATCGAAGATCAGGAGCGTCTCGAGGAAGAGGCCGACCGCGTAAGGCAGGGGGCGATGCTGTGATGGAACGCATTATCCTATGGCATCCAAAGCCGGCACATACTAAGGCTGAACTGCTGCGTAAGGTCGTGCAAGAACTCGAAAGTCGTGGCTTGGTCACTGATTCTGCTGAAATCATTACTTTGCTGCACGAACGCGAGAACTTGGGAAGCACGCTGCTTACCGAACGCCTTGCCATTCCACATGCACAAAGCGAGGCAATAACCAAGGCTGCGATAGTGTATGTCGCCACCGAAGATCCCATAGCAGATTGGCAATCGGCATCACGATTCATCTTTACTTTCCTGCCTGAAGCACCGGATCGTGGCGATGCCTATGCCATACGAGATTTCTTCATACGTCTTGCCGATGATGACGTTGCCGAAGCACTTGGTGAATGCGATGAAGAACAGGTGCTGGAACTACTGACCTAAATCCACCGCCCCAGTCCTCTTTCCACATGAAAAAGCCTCGAATTTTACAGATTGTTTAGCAAAAGAAAGGAAGAACCATGCCCGAACTCACCCTGAATGACGTGCTGGATCGCTCAACGATCCTTACGGACGTCCATGCAGAGAGTAAAGAGGAAGTATTCAATATCCTCATTCAACGCCTTTTCGATCAGGGCTATATCGGCTCTATCGATGAGTTCACCGAAGCAGTGCATAACCGTGAAAAGGAGGGAGCCACCGGCATAGGCGGTCATATTGCCATTCCACACGGCCGCAGTGAAACCGTGACCAAGAACGGCGTGGCCATCGCGATTCTCAACCATGAGATTCCGTGGGAATCACTGGATGACACCGGTGCCAAAATCGTCGTGCTCTTCACCGTGGGCGCCAGCGGAGAAGGATCCAATGACCACTTGCGTCTGCTTTCGCTATTCGCACGCAAGATGGCGAAGGCGGAGGTTGTCACCGCATTGCAGCAGGCGACTTCCATTGATGAGGTCATAGAAGCCTTCCAAGACTGATTTCACGACGTTGCTGTCGAAGATTCGGCCATATTCAATCCACATTTAACAACCCCAATTATCAAACTGCACACCACTACAAAGGAGTATCACCATGTTTATTGCAGGAGTCAGCGCATGCACCGTCGGCATCGCACACACCTATATGGCTCAGCAGAAGCTCGAGGACGCCGCCAAGGCTGCTGGTGACGATATCAAAATCGAAACCCAGGGCACGATCGGCATCGAAAACGCTCTGACCGCAGAAGACATTGAGCGCGCAGACATCATCATTCTTGCCGTCGATATCAAGATTGCAGGCGACGAGCGCTTCGAAGGCAAGAAGGTGGTCAAGGTATCCACTGAAACCGCCATCAAGTCACCGAATAAGTTGATTGCCAAGCTCCACGAGATCGCTGGCAAGTAAAGAGCCAATAAGCATCCACCAATTTCAAAGAAGAAAGAACAACCATGAAAGACTTTTGGAAGAAAGCCAATTTTAAGGGCCATTTGCTCACCTCCATTTCATACATGATTCCTATCGTGTGTGGAGGCGGTTTCATCATTGCCATCGGCATGGCATTCTCCGGCACCGCAATGGATACGCTTGTTTTCGGCCAATTCAGCTTCTGGCAGGCGTTGGCAACGCTCGGCGGCAAGGCGTTGGGCATGCTCCCAGTGATTATCGCTACGGGCATCGCCTTCTCCATCGCAGGAAAGCCCGGTATCGCACCGGGTTTTATCTCCGGACTGGGTGCAATCGCCATTAGCGCCGGCTTCATCGGCGGCATCCTCGGCGGTTATATTGGCGGTTGGCTAGCCTTTGCAGTTCTGCACTATGTCAAGGTTCCTAGCTGGGCCAAGGGCTTGATGCCTACTCTGATCGTGCCATTCCTTGCTTCACTTGGTTCCGGTCTCATCATGGTGTACATCATCGGCACTCCTGTCGCATGGTTCACCGAATGGCTGACCGGTGTGCTCACCAGCCTGAGCGGAACCTCCAATGCAGTATTCGGTGCAATCGTCGGCGGTCTGAGCATCGTCGACTTCGGAGGGCCAATCAACAAGACCATGTATGCTTTCTCTCTCACCTTGCAGGCACAGGGCATCAACGGTCCGGTAACCGCTTTGCAGCTGACCAACACCGCCACCCCAATCGGATTCGGTTTCGCCTATTTCGTCGCAAAACTGATGCGTAAGAATATCTTCACCCATGAGGAGCGCGAGACCCTGAAGTCAGCAGTGCCCATGGGCGTGGTCAATATCGTCGAAGGTGCCATCCCGATCGTGATGAACGATCTGGTTCGCGGCATCGTTGCAGCAGCCTGCGGCGGCGTGGTTGAAGGCGCTCTGTTGATGGGCTTGGCCAACGGTGACGGCGCAACCGTTCCATTCGGCGGATTCCTGATGCTGCCAACCATGGGCGCCAATTGGTGGGTCGGCCTTGTGGCCATCGCCGCCAACATCTTGGTAACCGGCACCGTGTACGCAATCATCAAGAAGAATGTTCCGGAAAACGAGGCACCAGTAGCCGTCAATGCAGCCGATGCCGAAGAGGAACTCGATCTGGACGATATCCAAGTCATGTGATCCCGCGCTCAATAGAGCGTATCTCTTCAACCAACTCAAATCCATACTGAAAGGACATCGACGATGAATCGCCAAATATCTCTGTCCCCGTCATTGATGACGATGGACCTTGATCAATTCAAGGAGCAGATCACCTTCCTCAATTCACGAGTGAATTCCTACCATATCGACATTATGGACGGCCATTTCGTGCCGAATATCACGCTTTCTCCTTGGTTTGTGGAGCAGGTTCGCAAGATTTCCGACACTCCCCTTTCCGCCCATATGATGGTGAATGACGCTCCCTTCTGGGTCAAGGAACTCATCAAGGTGAAGTGCGATTACATCTGCTTCCCGTCTGAGGTCGCCAACGGTGTGGCGTTCAGCATGATTGACGATATTCATGCCGCAGGCCTAAAGGCTGGTGCCGTACTGAATCCAGAAACCCCGATCAGCATGATTGAGCCATACATTGATTTGCTCGATAAGGTCACCATTATGACCATCGATCCAGGTTTTGCCGGTCAGCGCTTCCTCGAAGGCACACTGCGCAAGATCGTGGAATTACGCAAGATGCGCGAAGAGCATGGTTACGGCTATGAAATCGAGATGGACGGCTCGACCAACAAAGCCCATTGGAAGATGATTTCCGACGCCAACCCCGATGTGTATGTCATCGGGAGGAGCGGCCTGTTCGGTCTCACCGACAATATCGAAGATTCCTGGAATCAGATGGTTCGGGAATACGAGGAGTGCACAGGCTTCGCATTCGACAACGGACTTGTCCAGAGCGCACGTTGATCGAGGTAAGGCTACAGCGCTGAACCCACCGTATTCCCGATGATTGCGCAATACGCAATCCGGACGGCATTGAAGCGATTTGGGAGGATTGCTTCAATGCCGTCCTTTTGTATTATCCCTCAATCGTACGAGGGATGCATGCGAGAGGTTCTCTGGAAATGATTTCATTGGCTTGAAGTCGTTCCCTGTCGTTGGATTTTCCATGTCGGCAATTGCATTTGTCCATATATTCAGGGTCGTTCTCAATCGTTGCATTCCTTTCATGTGCAACCCCCGTGCAACTTCAACTCTGTGATTGTTTTCCTTGCGATGCTCGTATCGAACTACTTCTTGCTAGACTGAACAATAGTTAGTCCTCAATGAAAACCAGCCAAGACGGCGCGAAAGCCGTCAACCAAGGAGATGCCATGCTGCTATCCGACCGCGATATTCTTGCCGCACAAGCAGACGGTCATATTTCGCTTGATCCGTGGACCCCTGAGATGGTGCAGCCAGCGTCAATCGATGTTCGTTTGGATCGTTTCTTCCGACTCTTCAATAACCACGCATATACCTATGTGGATCCGGCAGAGAATCAGGGTGCTCTCACTGAGCAGTTCGAGGTCGCGCCTGATGAGCCTTGGATTTTGCACCCCGGAGAATTCGCTTTGGGTTCCACGTGGGAATATGTGAAACTTGATGCGTCTATCGCCGCACGACTTGAAGGCAAGAGCTCTTTGGGACGTTTGGGCATTCTGACGCATTCCACTGCCGGTTTCATTGACCCGGGGTTTGAAGGTCACATCACTTTGGAACTGTCAAATGTGAGCACTTTGCCAGTGAAACTCTGGCCTGGCATGAAAATCGGTCAGATGTGCTTCTTCAAGCTGAGCTCCCCTGCAGAGCATCCTTATGGCTCGCAGGGCACCGGCTCGCATTATCAAGGCCAACGCGGACCGACTCCGAGCCGCAGCTATGAGAATTTCTATCGCGCTGAAATTCGTGACTAATATTATTCGGCCAGCATGATTATTCGTCATGCTGGCCGAACTGTTTATACAAACGCTCTGTTGGGTATCGCGATGGTATCGAAGCTGCAGCAATACCCAGATAATGTCCTTGCTTCGGTATGATTGCAATCTCATAAATGGCTGAAGGCCTCCACGGAATTCACCGTAGAGGCCTTCAGCCATTTATGTCACCGAGACGATGACTCATGCCATATCAGCGCTTATGCCTTGTTCTTAGCCATTGCCCTGAGCACGACCTTTCGCAATTCGGATGCAATCAGTACGAATAGCGCCAAGTCGATGCACTCAAGCCAAGCCCAACCCGGCAACGGAGTGGTGCCGAATGCCTCGTTCAGGAATGGCACATAAATCACCACAACCTGCAGTAGCGTCGACAAGCCGATCGCTCCCCATAGCCACTTGTTGGAGAACAGGCCGACGAACACGCTTTGCAAGTGAGAACGTGAGGACAATGCATTGAACATCTGAGCGAATACCAGAATGGTAAAGCCCATGGTACGCGCCTCGACCATTTGCGCCTCATGGCCAATTGCTTCCACAGAACGGTCTGTGAACAAGCCACCTGCCAAGTGCAGATCCATGCCAATCAAGGTCACCACAGCCATAATGATGCCGATGAAGATGATATCTCCCCACATTTCGCGGTCGATCACTCGATCGTTCACGCCTCGCGGCTTGCGGTTCATCACATCGTCGGTTTGCGGATCCACGCCCATTGCCAATGCAGGTGCCGCATCGGTGAGCAGGTTGATCCATAGCAGCTGAGTCGCCAACAGCGGCACCGTCACGCCTACGGTTCCCGGTTGGGTAATGCCCAAGAATCCAGCGAGCACAACGCCGAAGAACACGGTGAATACCTCGCCCACATTCGAGCTGAGCAGGTACCGCAGGAACTTACGGATGTTGTCGAAGATACCGCGTCCTTCACGCACTGCCGCAACGATTGTGGAGAAGTTATCATCAGCCAGAATCATCTTGGCCGATTCCTTCGTCACCTCGGTTCCGGTAATGCCCATGGCGACGCCGATATCGGCGGATTTCACAGCCGGTGCATCGTTGACGCCGTCACCGGTCATGGCCACGATATTGCCTTGACGCTGCAGGGATTCAACAATGCGCAGCTTGTGCTCAGGAGCCACTCGTGCATACACGGAGACTTCAGAAGTCGCCTTATCGAAGGCATCCTTGTCGGTCAGCGCATCCAATTGGTCACCGGTCAGGGCCTTGCCGCCCTTGTCGATAATGCCCAAATCAGTGGCGATACGAGCCGCGGTAAGCGGGTGGTCGCCGGTGATCATTACGGTGCGGATACCCGCGCGGTGCGATTCTGCAACGCTGTCACGAACCTCGGTACGTGGAGGATCGATAATGCCTACCATACCGGCCCAGATCAGGTCAGATTCGATGGTTTCGCTTTGGTCGGCGATATCAGTGACTTGACCGGCGGCATTGGACATAATGCCCGGTATTTGCGCGAGCGAATTCACCTCCAGCGGACGATATGCCTGACCCAAGGTTCGATACGCTTCATTGGACAAGCGCTCCACAGAAGCCAGAATCGACTGACGATCTCCCTCGGTCATTGGGCGAACTGCATCATTGACCAAAATGCGCGTACAGTAAGAGAGCAGCACATCTGGCGCACCCTTGGCAAAGACGCTCAGGTTGCCTGCGTCGCTTTCGTCCTTGGCGATTATGGACATACGCTTGCGTTCGGAAGTAAATGGCACTTCAGCCACACGGGTGAAGTGGGCGTGGCTGCGATCAGCCTTGGTCTTGCGAGCGGCAACGATAAGCGAGACTTCCGTCGGATCACCGACGCTTTCCCACATGCCTTCCGCGTCCTGACGCAATTCGCCATCATTTGCCAGAGCACCGGCACCCAAAGTGGCGATGACCTCGGTACGGATATTAGTGGGCACATGAACTTCGCCCTGCTCATCGGCATTGGGAGCCACCATATGGCCGCTTGGTTCATAACCTGTACCGGTGATCTGCACTTCACCACTGGCGGTAACCACGCGCTCGACCGTCATCTCATTACGGGTCAAGGTGCCGGTCTTATCGGAGCAGATAACAGAAGCAGATCCCAGGGTTTCCACCGATGACAGCTTCTTGACGATGGCATTGTGCTGAGCCATGCGCTGCACGCCCAGGGCAAGTACCACAGTAAGAATAGCGGCAAGACCTTCAGGCACCGCCGCCACGGCCAAAGACACTGACAACAGCAGGGAGTCGATAATATCGTGAACACTATGGAAGCCCTCGAGGATTGCCAGAGCGGCAAGCACAACCACTGCAATAATGCAGACGGCAATACCGAGGATCTTGGAAACTCGGATCATTTCCTTCTGCAGCGGTGTGGCTTCATCCTCCGTTTGGGAAAGCATATCGGCGATCTTGCCGACCTGAGTGCTCATGCCCGTGCCGGTTACGATTGCGCGGCCGGTTCCTTGAGTGACCGAAGTACCGTTGAACACCATATTGGCACGGTCACCAAGAGCTTTAGCTTCTGCCAAGGTTTCAGGCTTCTTACCCACTGCAACGGATTCACCTGTCAAGCTCGCTTCGGCAATGCGCAATGAAGCGGCAGCAAATAAACGGCCATCCGCTGAAACCGAATCACCTTCGGCAAGCACGAGAATATCGCCGGGAACGATCTGTGAAGTGTCAATGCGTTCCACTTTGTCGTCGCGCAAAACGGATGTTTGCGGCGCGGTCATTCGTGCCAGAGCATCGACGGCTTGCTCCGCCCTTGCTTCCTGGATGTAGCCCAGAACAGCATTGACGATAAGAATAAGCACAATGACGATGGCGTCAAAGGGAAGCGCTTCCCCACCCTCTGCGCCGGGTTGCGCATTGGCACGTTCAATGAACCATGCCACTAATGAAATGCCGGTAGCCGCCAGCAACAGATACACCAGCGGATCTTGGAATTGTTGCAGGAATTTCTTCCACTTCGGAACAGGCGGCGCGCCTGCAAGCTGATTAGGCCCAAATTTCTCAAGACGACGAGCTGCTTCCTCTGAGCTCAAGCCACGCGCAGGATCAACATTCAGCGCCTTGGCAACATCTTGGGAATCAGTGAGCGAAGGATCGGCATTGGCCAGCAATGCTGCCTGCTCATCGGGCGAAGTGGATTGATCAAGATTCTGATCAACCATAATGGTATTCTCCTCAGTCAGCCGCGGAGTAGTCAGCCCTCGCAACGCTTCTCACATTGCTTTGACTGCGCGGTTATGGACGTTCCGACACCGGTCCCACCGGTGCGTACTTGACCCATTATTCCATAAGCCACAAACGAAATACGCGGATTTGACGAAGTTTTGTAGTTGGCGGAATTCGCGAAATTATGCATACCGTGAATCTCGAATGAGAATACTTGAACCGGGAATATCACGCTTCGATCTACGCATCGAAGCTCATTCCAGCAACGTCTCATGCTTGATGCCACCCGTATAATCGAAGCTATTGGCTTTAGACAGTAAGGGGTTATGATGCCCACGCTTGACGATGTTGCACGACTGGCCGGCGTATCGCGGATGACCGCGTCCAATGCATTACGCGGAAAATCGTATGTTCGACCCGAAACGGCGGAAAAGGTGCTCCAAGCTGCCCGGCAGCTCAAGTACCGCCCCAATCTGGCCGCGAGGCAGCTGAGTTCCGGCAAAACAAATGTCATAGGCTTTTCCACCGTTGAACTTGATTATTCGCCATTTTCCGCCGATCTCGCAGCAGCGATATCAGACCAGGCACTGGCGATGGGTTACCAAACGCTTATCCAGCAGACCAGACACGAATTCCGCACCGAAATGTCCATGATGTCGGAAATTTCTACGCAATTTTGCGATGGCACCATTCTTGCCGCGCCCACTTTGCCGGTGAGCCACATCATAGAACTCAACCAGCATTACCCTCTGGTGATATTCGACGGCCCTGATCTCAATGGTGAAGTGGACAGCGTGCTCAGCCCTAGCGAAGAAGGCAGTATCGCCGCTGTCGAACACCTGATTTCGCAAGGATGCAGGCATATTCTTGTGCTTGGCGCTCAATCCGGTGACGAAGCGGCACTGAACCATAATGCTGACAACGGGTCACTTCGCCTTCGAGGAGCCATCCGAGCCATGGATAAACACGGCTTGAAGCTATCCATGGAGTATGTTCAAGCCTGTTCCTGGAAATACGAAGATGGATATCAGGCATTGAATGATTGGTTGGACTCGCATCCTGATTTAGAAATCGACGGAATCTATTGCATAACCGACGTGGTTGCAATAGGAGCAATGCTGGCTTTGCAACAACGAGGCATCCGCATTCCACAAGATGTGGCGGTGATTGGATTTGACGGTCTCGAGGAATCCCGCTTCACCAATCCACCGCTCAGCACAATTGCGGTTGACGTCCAAACCGTGGCCGCTCAATGCCTAAGGCTGCTGACCAATCGAATGAATGACGGCCCTCGCGAACAGGTGACTTTACCCTACGGACTCATTGTGCGCGACAGCAGCACTCGATAATTCGACGTTCTTGCGAACGTCACGGTTCTCCGGTTCCAACACTCAGGATGCGGGCATATTCACGCTTCGCTTTTCATCACGGCAACGGATATGAAAAGCGGGGTTGCCGCATCTACTGCTTCAATGCGAATACGGGAAGCCATTTCCTCTCCTCGACCGACGTTCCCGCGCTCAATGGCATATCTGTCAACAGTTACGCCGTTCTCCTTCACCCGTTCCGTGCGCCTCATGAGATTATCGTTGATGAACAGCTTGTATTCATTGCCGACACGTTCACTATCCGCATCCGCAACGCTTCCGGATCCAGCCATCCATCGCACTCGGATCGAGTCACCACGCCGTTCCCAATCTCGCAGCATATATGAGAAATGACCACTAGACAGCGCTTTTCGATAGCGGATTTGCCCTTGATGCCCTTGCTCGTCATGCTCTCCCTGATATTGGTGATCGACTTCGGATTGCTGCTCGCCACAACGCACTTCATCGCATATCAAAAGCTCCTCGGAGGATTCCGCGGCGTCAATCTCCTGAAGATTTTGCATGACAGATTGTACATCCCCATTCTTCGCCCAAGGAAGGTACACCGAATATCGGGACGCCTCGATTGAACTGAACGGCACTAAGCGGAGCACACGGTTTTTCATCGCACCCGCGAGAAGGTCCCGCTGCACAGCTCGCACATCAACCGTTCCATCCGATCGCGATTGCGGAGCAACAACCTCTTCACCTGAGCCTGATATCACAGGCAATCCACTCATCGGACGCATCGGGCCTGAGGCAATATGACCAGCGCGAGAGGAGTCGCTGACCAATCCATCCAAATCCATATCATCACCACGAAATGCCATGACTTTCGGACCGCGCAGCACGCTTGCCCACGCCGAGCCATCGGGTAGCGGCTCAAACGACACCGCCACGCAGTGACGCACAATCACCCGAGCCGCGCCCTTACCCTGCCACTGCAATCGCACGGTGTCATAACGCACAGGTCCGGTATGTTTCGCCACTTGATAACCATCATGTTCTGCATGCGATTCGGTTCCCATTGTCACGGCACCTTCGCAACCTTCGAAAGCGTATTCTGTCTTCTGGCACCACCAAGGTCGACGAATATGCACTGTTATCAAATGCTCACCCGCATACTCGCTCGTGAAGCTCAGCATGCCTTCATTGCACTGGCCTTGACGAGGAGCATACCGTTGGACCACCGTCATCCCCTGAGAACGCCACAAGAGCTGTGAATCCATGAATAGATTGACCGACAATTCATTCTCACCATATTGCGCATCGTCATTTTGCCTGTCCTCATACGCATAAATCAACCGGCCATATCGCGCATGATTTTCCAGACCCGAGCCCACGCAACACCAGAAGCACTCCTGCGCCGACGAATACACTCGATAATGCTGCGGTCTCATCGGAGTGAAATACACGAATCCCTTTTCATGCACACCAATGGTCGATACCAGGTGGTTTTCCAATACCCTCTCATAGAAATCCAAATATCGACTCTCACCCGTCTGCATGAACAATCGCTCGGCAAGTTTGCTCATATTGTAGCTATTGCAAGTCTCCACACCTTGTCTGGATGACATCATCTCGCCGAAGTCATCGACCGCATGGAAATGCTCCGCCACCGAATGCGCACCAATCGACACGGACCGTCTGCCGGTTACCGAATTCCAGAATGTTGCTACCGCATTGCTGTATCGAGAGTCATCCTCTATTTCGGCAATACGCTCGTAACCCAATACTTTGGGGATTTGCGTATTGGCATGAAAGCCTGTCAACTCATCTTTGCCATCGGCCAGGGGATCAAAAAACACTGCATCGGTAAATCGCTTGGCTTCCTCAAGATATCGTTGCTTTCCGGTGAGCTCATAGAGTTGCGCGAAGGACTCATTCATGCCACCAAATTCGCAGGTCAGCATGCGCTGAAATGCCTCATCGCTTACACGATCGAAGAGCTCGCACCACCAATGCGCGAGGTTGAGCACGATGGCCTTCGCTCTCTCACTCACCGCTTGTGCCCGAGAAACCACATCCGGCATGACTGGAGTCCGGCGCATCTCGAGATCAGCATCGCCTTGTTCACTATTCTGCGGCGCAAAGGCCGTCCAGCAATCAATCAAGCCCGCAAACAGCTTATGGAGGTTATACAGCGGCACCCAACTGCCATTCAGATCGAAGGATTGCGCACGAATATCACCATTTGCAAGCTCTGCAAACAGCTCTCTGCTCTGTGGAATTCCACCCACATAACCATTTTTGCCGGCAGTCTGACATTCCAGCAATCCCCTGGTCATCCGTTCAGCTCGTTCAAGAAATTCCAGACCTTCCGTTATGCCCCAATATCCTGCAAGAGCAGAAAGGTAATGGCCACCGATATGACCGCCCATGCCCATGCTTTCCCAATTCGGATACGGTTTCGCTTCGCCAGAGACCCCGCTTTCCTGACGATATGGGGCAAGCAAACGTTCAGGATCCAACGACAACACATATGCGGCTCCCGCATCCTGTGCATCCGCATATTCGCTTCCCGGAAGCAGCGTCACATCGCGGTCGGGGAATCGGTGAATCTTGCGAAGCATATTTCCTCCTAGTCACAACGTTGCGTTGGCAAGCCGCCTTGTATGGTGCCCTTCATCGGGCATGTGCTGAAGCGACTCGACTTCAATCCATGCGACCGCTTTATGCGCACTTTGCCTGCGCGATTCACATCTCATTTCCACACAATATTATTATAGCGCTACAATACAGTAATACAGCGGATAATACAACATGACATATTTATCATGCTGGGAAATTCTTTCGCAATATGACTGGCCGGTTCTCGTACGCTTTGCGATGTCAAACAACGATATTCACTCAAGATCGGTCCATATTGGCATATCGACGTTATGCTGCCCGCTTCACGCCTTATTCCCTGCATCCTATTGGTTGGGGGGTGCTGGGACAATATCGGATATGGCATTGAAGAAAGGTCCGACCAAGGGGTCGGGAGGAAAGCATCGCAATAAGCTTAGGGGCAAGGGACCGACCCCGAAGGCTGAAGATCGCGTGTATCACAAGGCATACCGCGAAAAGAAGGCGGCAGATCGACGTAAAATGTCCGATCCAAGACTGGCTGCACGTCGCCGCGCAACAAAATTCGTTTCCGATTCCACAGATTTGGTAATCGGCAGGAATGCAGTGCTCGAGGCATTGAAGGTCGGGGTGCCGAGTTCCCAGCTCTATATCTCCACACGACTGGAACACGATGATCGTACGCGCGATATTGTTCGTATGGCAGGCGCCCAGGGCTTGCACCTCTTAGAGGCTGACCGTCTGGAGATGGACCGTATCGCACGATCCGGCAATCACCAAGGCGTCATTCTCAAGGTAGATCCATACGAGTACTACTCCTTGCAGGATTTGGCCGAACGCGCAGACAAGAAGTCCCGCGCCATGGAAGCTGCCAACTCAACGGCTGCACGCATCGCCGCGAAACCCTTGTTCATCGCATTGGATGGCGTTACTGACCCTCAGAATCTCGGTGCAGTTATTCGATCCGCAGCCGCATTCGGTGCAAACGGCATCATTCTGCCAGAACGACGTTCCGCTTCGGTAACCGCCGCAGCGTGGAAAGTGTCAGCAGGCGCTGCTGCACACCTTCCTGTGGCTCGTGTGGTCAACCTCACCAAGGCCATAGAAGGCCTGAAAGAGCGCGGCTATTATGCGGTCGGCCTCGATGGCGGCGGCGACAAACTGGTCGGCGAAACCGGCTTTGAAACGGACCCACTCGTGGTGGTATTGGGTTCTGAAGGCAAGGGTTTGAGCCGTTTGGTGCGCGAAAGCTGCGATGCCATTGCGGGTATCCCGATTTCCAATAGCGTGGAATCCTTGAATGCTTCTGTTGCCGCAGGCATCAGCCTGTATGCTGTGGCAAATGCAAGGCGCAAAGCTGGGGAGCAGGCCGAGTAGCGAAGGCTATTCGCTGTCTTGATTAGACGCGAGTCAACAGTCCTCAAGCCATGAGCCTGTCATCCTGCTCCTGCACTCTACTGTGAATCCGAACAGGCTGAAGGCGGACGGTCAGCGTAACAGACCGCATAGGTTCGCGTCGAGCGCCGAGTGCCGAATATGGAAATGCCCTTGGGCAGAACAGGAATTGAATATCGATAACCTGCCAAGCCCAAGGGCATTTCCGTATCGTAGCTTAATGCGTAATGCGCACCCTAGTGACTCCACACCGCAGCATCAGGATCATCGGAGATCACATCATCGCCGTAGGTGTACTCATCATCCACCACGCCAGCGTCTGCATCAGCAATGATTGCATCCATAGCCTTGCGGTCGATTTTGTATTGAGGCAGCACATTCTCGATATAGCTGGCCACGGCTTCGCCCATAGGCACGTCGTGACCTGCCTTTTCCGCAAGGAACCAACGATGGTCGAGAATCTCGTGGAAGAACTGCGCCGGCTCAATTTGCGTGCGATATTCACGCGGGATCATGCGCACTGTTGGCTCGAATTGCTCGCGCATCCAGTCCGTAGCCACAATCTCCAGATCCTCATCCTGACGCCATGTCGAAGCACGATAAGCATCGAGATCATTGAGGAGGCGCCGGGCTTGATTCTCCTGAACATCAAGACCTGTCAGACGCAGCAGCTTATGCGAAGCATAGCCAGCATCCACCACGCGAGGACGCACCATAAGCCTATTGCCATCATCAGAGGTCTTCATCTCAAGTTCATCGACATAGAAGCCCAGCTCATTGAGCTTATTGACGCGCTTTTCGATCTTCCACATCTCATCGGGCTTGAAGCTATCCACATCAGTCAATGTGCTCCACAGCGAGTGATAACGCTCGACCAAACGGTTGCCGATCTCAATTTCATCGACCTCGCCAGGCAAAAGCTGACCTGAGCTCAGATCCATCAATTCACCGATGATATTCGTGCGAGCCAAATCGATATCGTATTCGCGCTGTCCCTCGGTCAAATTCATATGCAAATCACCGGTTTCGGCATCGACCAAGAATGCCGAGAACGCGTCTGCATCACGCAGGAACAATACGTTGGAAAGCGAGACATCACCCCAGTAGAAACCAGTCAAGTGCAAACGCACCATCAATACCGCCAATGCATCGATCAGTCGCCCAGCGGTGTCAGGGCGCAGATTGCGGGCAAAGAGTGCGCGGTACGGCAGTGAGAACTTCAAATGCTTGGTGACCAAAATCGCCTCGAGCGGCTCGCCATTGTCATCATGGCGTCCGGTAACCACGGCAATCGGAGTGACCGTTGGCAAATCAAGTTTCTTCAAACGACGCAGAAGCTCATATTCTCGCTCAGCAACAGGCCGAGTGATTTCCTTCATGGCATAGACTTCGTCACCAACATGGACGAAGCGCACCACGTGACGAGAGATGCCTCGAGGAAGATTGGCAAGCAGCTCTTCAGGCCAGGTTGCAAGCGGCTTGCTCCATGGCAAAGTGAACATCTTAGGATTCGAACTAGCCGCTGTAATCTTCAACGCCTGTGGCTCAGCAGAAACACCCTCGTCCTGAGCCTGCACCGAGGTGGCCTTCGCAGCACGCGGATCCAGCTGCGGCATATCAGTTAATTCCATATGCTCTAATGTACCCGTTCATATGCACGTTTCCCGAATAGGGATAACGTGATGTGCTGTATATAAAAAAGAACCCCGCACCTACGCGGGGTTCTTCCAACGAGGCCATAAGAGAGGAAGAGATCGCCTCGTTTAATAGTTGACGGAGCCGTGAAGCTCCGCCAAGTGTTACTAGTTCAGACGCAACTCGGTCGACGGAGCGAACAGGTGCATCTTGGATGGATCGATCTTGATCTTGACGACATCGCCGACCTTTGGCAGCGCACGCGGATTCACACGAATCGTGGTGAGCTTGTTCTGGTCGGACATCATCGTGGAGGCTTCTGCAGCCGAGCCATCGGTGAGGATGTTGCCGTAGATGAATCCATCGGAGCCCAGATCCTCGACATTCACGACCTTCAGGGAGAAGGCGTTCGGGTCATCGGAAGTGGCCAAGCTCGCATCTTCGGGGCGGAAACCAACGACGATCTGGCCGTTGTCCTCTGCGGTCAGCTTGTTCACAGCCTCTGCAGGCAGTGAGATGGTGTCCTCACCGATCTTCGCCTTGCCATCAACCACCGGGTGGGTGTTGATGTTCATCGACGGAGAGCCGATGAATCCAGCGACGAAGACGTTGGCCGGACGATCGTACAGCTCGGTCGGAGCGCCGACCTGCTGCAGGATGCCGAGCTTGATGACGGCGATGCGATCGCCCATCGTCAGAGCCTCGGTCTGATCGTGGGTCACATACAGGGTGGTGACGCCCAGCTGGCGCTGCAGAGCAGCGATCTGAGTACGGGTCTGCACACGGAGCTTTGCATCCAAGTTCGAGAGCGGCTCATCCATGAGGAAGACCTTTGGCTCACGAACGATTGCACGGCCCATGGCCACGCGCTGACGCTGACCACCGGACAGAGCCTTCGGCTTACGATCCAGATACTCGGTCAGATCGAGGATCTCAGCGGCCTTCTCGACGCGCTTGCGAATCTCATCCTTAGGAGTACCTGCGATCTTCAGAGCGAAGCCCATGTTATCGGCAACGGTCATGTGCGGGTACAGTGCGTAGTTCTGGAAGACCATTGCAATGTCGCGGTCCTTAGGCTGCATCGTGGTGACATCCTTGCCACCGATGAGGATACGGCCCTTGTTGACCTCTTCGAGGCCTGCGAGCATGCGGAGGGTGGTGGACTTGCCGCAGCCTGAAGGGCCAACGAGCACAAGGAACTCACCATCCTTGATTTCCATATTCAAATCATCCACAGAGGCTTATCGTTGCCCGGGTAGATACGAGTGACATGGTCGAATACAACTTCTGCCATGATTGACATCCTTTCATCGGCAGGTACGTGCCGAACGATCCGTTGTGAAGGGTTCGCGTTCACTCGTAGCGTCCCGACATCGGAAAACCGCAAGCTTCAGCGTTTACTTGTTGTTCGGTCCATTGAAGGTTCTCTTCGTTGAGCCATGTCCCACTATACACGGTTACCTCATTCCGTCAAACAAAACACTCAGATATTTTGTCAATCGGTTGCCGCAAGGCATTTCACCTGCTCCGAGCTCATACGCAAGAACAGCTCAGCGGCATTCCTCACCCAGGAACGCAACATAAAGTATGTTCTGCTGTGAGCAAATCGACAGCAACTGCGAAGGCTTTCCCAAGTTTCGCATCCCCTGTGTCGAACCAACGAATACCAGCATCAGACAAATCCTGCACGCATTCACCGCCAGTTCAGCTGCACCAACGCCGGTCTCCCCCAGGCTCGCATCAAACCCCACCCTCGAAATCTCTCGCACCGCCAGCCAGCCCCTCGACTATACTCTCCACATAACGCATGGAAAGTGAGTTTATGCAACGATGCCTTTGCCAATCCATAATGTCGGTGGTGCACGATGATAACCAACGCCCTGCCTGATATCCCAAGGCTTTACACAGCCATATGCGAATGGCTTGCTTGCATGGTGTATGTCGCCGCGATATATCGCCGCATTCCCTTGCATCGCACCTTTATCACCGCAGCAATAGGCTTGATGGCGATGATCGGCATCCAATACGCTGCGGGGTCCATGCCCATATCCTTGTGGATTTTTGGAATGCTGATGGCCTTTGGTGGGATGTTCGTGCTCATAGTTTTGAGCACCGGTTGCGGCAAACGCGAAGGGTTGTATATTTCCGCCCGTGCCTTCGTGCTCGGAGAGCTGGTGGCTTCGTTGCACTGGCAACTGGTCACTTTCACTGGCACCAATCAGCTCCCGCTGAATCACCCATGGCTTTCGGCATCGATTCTTGTGGGCACATACGGCGCATGCTTTGCCTTGGCGTATTTGACTGAGCGGTCGAATTTCAGCAGTACTGAGGCAACTGAAACGACGGTGTCCCTCACCACATCGACGGTGATTATCACCATCGTCACCTTCGCCATGAGCAACCTGAGCTTTGTCACCACGAATACGCCATTTTCCAGTCGCATGGGATATGAGGTGTTTTATATCCGCACGCTGGTGGACTTGTGCGGATTCGCGTTGCTCTACGCCCAGCAGGAACAGGCTCGTCGTCTTGAGGCCAATGCCGAACTCGTTTCGATTGAAGCGCATCTCGCAAGCCAGCATCAGGAATATCTGCAATCCAAAGACAATATCGAGGCCATCCGGCGTATGGCTCACGATCTCAAGCACCAGATCATGGCCTTGCGTGCCGAGCTCGACCCTGAACAAAAGGCACAGGGATTTGCCGATCTGGAAGCATCCGTCCAGCGATACAGTGCGCAGAATCATACCGGCAATCCGGTTCTGGATGTTATTTTGACCGCCAAATCCAGAAGTTGTGCCGATAAAGGCATAACACTCACCGCGGTGGCAGATGGCAGCCTCTTGAAATCCATGTCTTCTATGGATATCGCAACGCTTTTCGGCAACGCTTTGGACAACGCCATAGAAGCTACGGAAAAACTACCCGATCCCGCGCAACGACAAATCAAATTGGCGCTGTATCAACAGCAGCATTTCATTGTGATCCGCGTTGAGAATTTCTTCGATTCAAAACTGCGCAAAGACGGCGCCGGCAATCTGCGTACCACGAAACGAAACGACACCCGTTCTCATGGTTTCGGCGTCAAATCAATTCGCCATATTGTTCGCCAATATGACGGCGAAGTCAATGTGAAAACCGATAACCACTGGTTTGTGCTCACCATGCTTATCCCGGTTCACTGATGTTCAGTCGCTAAGCAAATAAGGCTTATATGCATACAGCTCAAACACTGGTCTCGCGTACGGGCTGTGGAATTCGAATATATAGGGCCTGTGCTGACAATATTGCGATGCCAGCCAACCGGAAAAACGGAAAACCAGGAATCTGCAATGCTGCAATGCTGCAATGCCAGGATAACGGCAAAGAGGATTGCCTGAATACCAGAATGCCGGAATACCGGAATAGCCATATGTGCGACAAACCGTCTTCCAAGACGACTCAAACTAATCAAGGCAAGAAAAATGGCGGCCATGCACACGCACAACCGCCATCACTCTAATGGTTGGAAGTCTTAGTTGATGATCCTACCGAAACGCAGCACACACATCAGCATCAGCTACATCAATCCCGATCGAGAATCAGAGCTCGCCACCTTCGACCACGATCTCATCGGGGTTGACCTCATCGCCGTAGACAGGCTTCAGTGTCTCTTCGTAATCCTTGTGGAAGAACTGTTCCTGGCCGAGCTTCACGATTTCGTCGTTGATGAAGTTCAGCAGCTCAGTATTGCCCTTCTGCACAGCAGGTGCGATGGTATCGGTATCGCCCAACTCGGTGATGCCCACAGTGAAGCCCTTGTTGGCCTTGGCCCATGCCAACACCTCGGTGTTATCGGTGCTGAATGCGTCTCCACGGCCGTCCAACAATGCGTTGTATGCATCAGCGTATTGGTCGTACTTCTGCAATGTCACCTCGGGGTGGTTCTGCTCGAAGTAGGTCTCAGCCGTGGTGCCCTTGGCAATAATCAAGGTCTTGCCCTTGAGCTGGTCCACATCGGTGATCTCCGCTGAAGTCGGGGAAACCACACCCAATGCCACCTTCATATATGGCTTGGCAAAGTCAACCTTCTGAGCACGCTCATCGGTGACCGTGAAATTGGCAAGAACAACATCGACCTTATTGCTCACCAGCACATCCACACGGGCAGCCGGGTCAACGGCAGTGTATTCAGGCTCAACACCCAAATCCTTGGCCAGACGCTCAGCAAAGTAGACATCATATCCCTGATATTTGCCGTCCTGATCCACATAGCCGAATGGTGCCTTATCCGAGAACACTGCGACTTTGAGCTTGCCTGACTTCTTGATCTCATCCAAAGAACGGGCTGTAGCCGTTGCGGTCGAACCGCTATTGGATGAAGACTGATCCTCGCTCGGGGTTGCGGCGGTCGGTCCGCATGCAGCAACCGTTGCCACCATCATGACTGCAGCACCCAACGATGCCACCAAGCGAGTTACGCGACCAATTAGAGTCGTTGCCATAATCCTCTCCTTATTTGTTCTTACATATATGGCTTGCACAATGTACACTTCGAGGGCTTGCACATAACTGATCTCGAAGCGAATATTCCTTATATGCCCCAAAGGGCATGCTTATTCGTCTCGGCGGCTCAGCCGAGACACTGGAATATGCGCAGCCTCAAAACCATGAACTACCGGTCGCCTTCCTGCCGGTTACGCGAATACGAGAAGGTCTTCAGGAACTGCTGAGCACGTTCGGTCTCAGGATGTTCGAAGAATGCTTCCGCATCGTCTGACTCTTCAACGATTTTGCCACCATCCAGCAACAAAATGTGATCTGCGATGGCTCGAGCGAATGCCATCTCATGCGTCACGATCATCATGGTCAAGCCTTGATCGGCGAGTTCCACAATAACGTCAAGCACTTCGCGCACCATTTCCGGATCCAGAGCAGCCGTGACCTCATCGAAGAGCATGATCTGCGGGTGAAGGATCAAGGCGCGGCAAATGGCCACTCTCTGGCGCTGTCCACCGGATAGCTCGTGCGGCCAGGCATCCTGACGGTCCGCCAGACCAACGCGCTCCAACAGCTCGATAGCCTCTCGCTTGACCTCTTCCTTGTTGCGCTTCTGCACCAAGGTCGGGGCCATCATCACATTGCCAAGCACCGTTTTGTTGGGAAACAGGTCGTAGCTTTGGAACACCATGCCCACTCGGGTGCGCAGTTCACTGCTTCTGGATTGACCTGCGACTCCGGCAGCTCCCGCACGACGCGATTTGCCGGATGCGGGATCGCCTTGGCCAATCACCTCATCGCCCAGAACGATCTCGCCACCCTGAATGGGCTCAAGACCTGCAATAGTGCGCAACAAGGTGGATTTGCCGGATCCAGAAGGTCCCAGCACAACAAAGACTTTGCCTTTGGGCACGCTGAAGGAGATATCGTTCAATACCGGCTTATCGGCATTGTCATATTGCTTCAACAGATGGCGAATTTCTAACTCCGGGCGGTTTGCCTCAGCCGATGCCACGGCCACATTGAGACGCTCAGTCATGCGCCCACCTCTTTTCCAAACGACGAGCCACGATGGACAGCGGCCAGCACACGAAGAAATACATAAAGAAAATCACGCCGTATATCCACAACGTACCAGTCGGGAATTGGAAGCGATTCGCATCGATGATCTGCTGGCCGACTTTGATCACTTCTACGACACCCAACAACACGACCAAAGACGTGGTTTTCACAATACGGGTTGCCAGATTCACACTGGCCGGCAGCATTCGGCGAATAGCCTGCGGCAAGATGACCCTCGTGAAGGTCTGCCATGAACTCAATCCCAGCACATATGAGGACTCATATTGCGAACGCGGAATGGATTCCAAGGCTCCTCGCACCAAATCGCCAAGTTCGGCACCACCCCACAGCACGAAGACCAGCAAACTGGATGACGTGGCATCCAGATTGAGATTCCATGCTCTGGCGAATCCGTAGAACACGATGAAGAGCAGGGCCAGCTGAGGCATTATTCGGATGAAATCCAGATAGAGCCGCATGATGAATCGCACAATGGGATTGCGCAATGTCATGAGCCAACCCACTGCCAAGCCAACCGGAATCGACAACAGCACGGATACACCGGCAATCCATATGGTGACCCATAGGCCTTGGAAGAGCCTTGGCCAGACGCCGGGTTGCAGAAGAATTTCAGCGCCTTGCATAGTCAAACCGCCTCTCCAGCACAGTACCGATTATGGAGATCGGTAGCAGTATCACCAAATAGGTGATGACCAGCAAGACCAAAGCTTCATAGGTGTCGTAATACATGCCCATCAGGTCCTTGGTCACATACATCACGTCGGCAAGTGCGATGGCCGATACCACAGAAGATTCCTTGATGAGGAAGATGATATTAGCGACCACACCTGGAATTGCCGTGCTTAGCGCCTGGGGAAGGATCACATGAGAGAAGGTCTGCACCCGGGTCAGTCCCAGCACATGCGCCGATTCAAGCTGCACGCGCGGCACAGCTTCGAATCCTCCACGAAGTGCTTCTGACATATATGATCCACCAAGAAAAGCCAAACCCACGATTGCGCAGGCCGGAGATGACAACACCACACCCAGCTTGGGCAACCCAAAATACAGGAAATACAATTGCACCAATAAAGGCGTATTGCGAGAAAGCTCTATATAAGCCCTGACGATGCCGTGTACGACCGGAATTCTCCCAACTTCAACAGCAGCACACAAAAGGCCGACCGCAATGGCCAGCACAACCCCCCAAAACGAGATGAATACCGTCATATAGGCGGCATTGACGAAATATGGTCCGTATTGAGTTACGAATGACCAATCCACCTCATTCCTTTCATCTCGATACACACGGCCTCGCGGCCTCTGGGGCAATACTAGACATAGGGTCTACCGCAACTTGGCCGACACGCTATCTGAATAATTTATATACCGTTAGTGCATCCGCTATTTTCCGCTGATTCCAACCATTGGAATGCAATCATTCGATACGCCGATAGAGAACGCGATGCATACGGATCAAATATTCGGCATAACCGCGCCGAATGCATAGATGCAGAGTGCCCGCAAGGATTAAGGTGGAGGCGTGCGATTTCCTGAACGGTTAAACGCAGTCGCAATAACCGCACAAGATGAAGAAACCGCGTTTGAGACATTCGTGTTAGCCCGATTCACACAGCATGAATGCAACATGTGCGGTTTGGAAGATGAACGAAGAAAGATCATACCGAGCAGTTGCCTGTCAGCCATCTGTCATTCGCCTGTTGTGCTGCACAATACAAAATCCCGGTGATGCATCCATGCAAAATACATGTGCATCACCGGAATAAACCATTTTCGCAGATCAGAGGCTGATTAAAGACTCATTAGCCCTCTATTCAAGCCGTGATTGTGCGCCACATAAGTGAGCTACGAAGACTGCGGCTCGCCAAGAAGCCTCAAAACACAATCACTCTCCAAAGGCGAGGCTGCGCATCTGATCAGGCTCAACAACCTTCTTGTGTTCGCGGCCTTCCTTCGCGCCTTCGGAACGCTCGAAAGCATCGATTCGCTTCCATCCGGCGAAATCGATGGGCTTAACGCCACGCTCTGCCAGCAGGCGATCAATGGATTGCGGATCACGATCGGCAGCCACACGACCGCCCTCTGCTGCCTTGGCGAGGTCGCCCAGCATATTGGTCACGATAAGCAAGGCATCCGATTTGGTGGATCCGATCAAACCAACAGGACCGCGTTTCGCCCAACCAGTGGAATACAAGCGCTCTCGCACCTCGCCATTCTCTGCGGAGGTCAAAATGCGCCCGTCTTCATTGGCCAATGTGGTGCGGCGTTCATCATAGGCAATACCAAGCGCCGAGGCGGGCTTGTAGCCTATGGCGTGATAGACGGCCTGAACGGGGAATTCCTCGAATTCGCCGGTTCGGTGCATGGTTCCATCCGCATCGGTATGCGTGCGCTCAACACGAAGAGCGGTCACTTTGCCGTCTTCGCCGAGGACTTCCACAGGGGCGGCATTGAAATGAATGTAGTATCTGCGGTCGGCAGGGTTGCCTTCAAAGTCAACATCGCCGTTATCTTCCATATCTTCGGCCATTTCGCGGATGACAAAGAGCTCTTCAACCATCTGACGGGTGAGCTTATCCTTGCCGGCCTCTTCGATGGTCTCCTCATCAAGCTCGAAATCCTCTTCGTTGATGATGAGTTGCACGCCCGGGAGCTTCTCCATCTCACGCAATTCCTGCACCGAGAACTTGGCCTGCGCCACGCCACGACGGATGAACAGATGCAATTCCTTGGCCTGATTCTTGCCGATTCCTTCGTACACGTTGTCTGGAATATCGGTACGCTCTTTCAAATCGTCGGCATTGCGCACAAGCTCACGCGCCACATCCATGGCCACATTACCGCCGCCGATAACGGCAACCGACTCGGCATCCAAAGGCCATTCGCGAGCGCCGGTTGGATAACCGTCATACCATTCCACGAATTTGGCAGCGCCATGTACACCTTCGAGATCCGCGCCCGGAAGCATAAGCGGATTGTCTTCCACTGCACCTGTTGCGAAAAGCACGGCATCATAGCGTGCAAGCAGGTCTTCCAACATCACATCCTTGCCGAATTCGACATCGGCATAGAGGTGAATATCCGGATTATCCAATGTCTTTTCCAAGGCATCTGCGATGAATTTGATGCTTGGGTGGTCAGGGGCCACGCCATAGCGAACCAGTCCAAATGGCACCGGAAGCTTTTCAAATATATCGATGCGAGCCTTGGTGCCCAATCCCAGTTCCTCACCGGTTTTGCGCAGTTGACGCAGGAATATATCCGAGGAATACACTCCTGCAGGGCCCGATCCTATTACTGCAATCCGCAGTTCTTTCGTATTTTGCTCTTGTTGCTCAGCCATGCGTTCCACACTAACGCAAACCCGGCAAATGTGACAGAGTGCGAAGGCTGTGATTCACCACAGCTCCACGTGTTGCCGCCCGTTGAAGTGTCCCTATGTGACCTCCTTTGATGGCGCATAGGGACACTTCAACCTTGATCTTTGCCTAGGCATTCAGCAGCAACTCTTCACTTGCCATCTCCTGGGCGTTCCACCAGGACCAATAGAGACCAGAGGATGGAGATTACATCGATTGCTTCTTGCACGAAGGCTCCGACCACCACAGGAATGAGATTGAAAGCGGCGGCAATCATGCAGGCGAGAGCCAGCCCCAAGCCGATGAGCACCGACTGCAACATCACTCGTCTGGTGCGCCGAGCGATCCTTACCGCTTGAGAAACCGCGCCGATATCATCATTCATAATCACCATTTCGGCGGATTCACTTGCCGCGGTGGATGTTCCATCGCTTATGGCGACGCCGATATCGGCTGCTGCAAGCACCGGGGCATCATTGACGCCATCGCCTACCATCATGGTGATATCGCGGCGGGAGCTGAAAGCGGCATCCCACTGCCGACGCCATGCCGGCAATGCTTCGGCTGCAGCGTGTGCGGCATCGCGCACCTCACGAACCGCACTCACCTTATCTTCGGGGAAGAGCTCCGCCCTGACATCATCAATACCGACTTCCCTTGCGACGATTTGCGCCGATGCAGCCTTGTCGCCAGTAAGCATGGTGATGTTCTGCACCCCAAGATCACGCAGGGTTTGCAAGGTTTGTGCGGCATTGGGTCGTGGCACATCACGCAATACTATGCGTGCCACGATTTCCCCATTGACCGAAACATATGACGCCATTTCATCTGGACTCAAGGCGGCAAAGCGGCTACGCGCCGACCGCGCGGAATTGGCCGACCCAGTGCCTTGACTGCTTCCAACCTTGCTCACCACCGGTTGGAAACCATCAGCCTTATCATTGGCAAATCCCAAGCGACCCACTCGTATGGAGTACCCGTCCACTACTCCACTCACGCCTTTTCCTGCTTGTTCGTTGATATTGGAAACCACAGGGTATTCATGGCGGAATCGAGCCGTGGCCGTGCCTGTTTTTCCACGATGGTCAACGTGGCAATCATTGCGAAGACGACCGTATGCCTCGCCGCCGGCCTTGGCGATGCCTTTGGCGAGAATATGGACCGAATAGGTCTCCACAACGCCTGCCATCATCAAAATATGATCCTCATCGAAATGCTGCTTGGTATCAGGCAACATATCGACACGAATAACCTGAGGCTGTTTCACGGTGAGTGTGCCGGTCTTGTCGAAGAACATATGGCTGACCCGAGCCAGGCTTTCCAAAACCGTTTGCGTCTTCACCACTATGCCGGCCTTGGCCAACCGCCCCGCACCTGCGACGAAAGCCACGGGAACTGCGATCAACAAAGGACAAGGCGTTGCCAGCACCAATACCTGCGCAAACCGCAGAGGCACGCCACTGACAATCCAAGCCGCTGCGGCGATGATCAATGACAACACAGTGAATGGGACTGCCATCACATCGGCTGCGCGAACCGCCGCACCTCGAGAATCGCGTGCAGCGCTCACTAACTGCACAATGCGCTGGTATTGAGAGTCCTGGGCCAAGGCCGTGGCACGCATAAGCAATACGGCAGAACCGTTGACCGCTCCTGAAACGATGCGAGCGCCGGCATACACCTCGCGAGGCATCGGTTCGCCGTTGATCGCGCTGAGATCCAGTGTGGCCGACCCCGAGAGCAATTCGCCATCGACAGGCACCCGCTCACCCGGCAAAACGACAACCACATCACCGATCTGCACATCCTCAACGGGCACTGTGTGGAATCGGCTGCTGGCTTTCATAGCATTGGTATTCGGGCTATGCTCCGGATTTGCCACACGCCTGAACTGCGATCGGCTCGAAGGCACTGCACGCCCAGACTGATTGGACGCTGCATTCGCGTTATCAAGACCAGCACCTTCTGCAGGCTCGGCGGCTTCCTGCGCGGCCTCTTGAGCGGCTTCTGCCTCCTCACGCGCGACCTGTTCTCGCCCTATGCCAGGCAGATTGGAAATATGGGCTTCCTGAGGTGACGCTTTCAAGAGTTCGCTGATATTGCCCTCGGCCTTATTTTGCGCATAATTTTCAATGACCTCACCGGAAACCACCATAAGCACCACGGCCCAGCTCGCCCACAGCTCTCCAACCGAAAGCGTTGCCAGCATGGCCAATACCGCAAGCAGGTCGACGCCCATTTTGCCTTCGCGGATATCGTCGATGATGCTCTTGACAGTGACGATCACCATATACAGCACAAGAATGATGACCAGCCACTGCCCAACTCCTGGATTGCCAAGCAACGGCAAGGATATTGCGTCACCCCATGGGCGCCAGGAACCGAAGAGCGCCATGCACAGGGCGGCAGCCAGCACGACTATGAGGGTGGTGTGTTCTTTACAAAGATTGATGAAACGGCTCATCAGATCTCCTTACGCTCGCATACCGGTTTGCGGCACCCCACAAACCAAGTACATTCACGCCTTGTTAACCCATCGGCTGCGCTGCCTTGCGGCGTGACATGCTCGATACACGGCGTAAAAAGATTTCAATGAATATTCAGTTATGTTGTTCAGTTATTGAGGATTCCCACGAGGTCTTCCTGAAGAACTCCCATTGTACCGGTTATGTCAGACCCATGCACTCCAATGCGTGGCGTTTCACCCTAAGCAATGGCCAGCGAATTCACGGAGCGCAATGCAATAACCGTAGTAACTGCAGTAACTGCCTCTACAAAGCAAAATAACGGGCCTGCACCATCTTGATGATGGACAGGCCCGTTACGCGAAGGCATTGCAGCTGACCGGGAAATTGCGGGGAATGCAGAGCCAAAGCCCCGCGTCCCCAGTCAACTGCAGTCAGGATTTACCACAATCCGAATGGATCGCTGAATCCGTTGCCACTGTCATTGTCGTTGTTCTGGTTATCGTTTTGGCTGTTACCGCTGCTTGAACTGCTCGTATTGGATTCCTCCTGATCGAGTGTTACGTCGATTTCAATGGTCTTGCCATCGCGCACCACTGTCAGTTTCGCCGTATCGCCAAGCGCAGCGGCTCTCACGAATCCCAACAGTGCGTAGTTGTTGGTCACCGAGTTTCCGTTGAATGCCACGATGGTATCGTTGACCTTCAGACCAGCCTTCTCGGCTGCGCTTCCGGAGACAACCGAAACCACCTGCGCACCGCCGCGGGTGACGCCATCCGCTTCAACCGTGGTGCTCTGAATCCTCACGCCCAGAGCCACATGCTTGACTGAGCCATCCTTCATAATCTCCTCAACCACGCGCTTGACGAGATTCGAGGGGATAGCAAAGCCGATGCCGATAGATCCCGATGTCGAAGAATCGGAAGAGGTGCTTGTCGAGGCGATCGAGGAATTGATACCGATCACCTGTCCGGCACCATTGAAGGTCGGGCCACCAGAGTTACCTGGATTGATGGCAGCATCAATCTGCACTGCATTGGTCACGATTTCCGAATTATTATCATCCACAACCGAAACAGGACGGTTCAATGCGGATACGATACCGGTAGTCGCCGTATCGTCATAACCCAGTGGGTTACCGATGGCCATTACGGCCTCGCCGACTGCCAGATTGTCTGAATCGGCGAATTCAACGGCCTTCAAATCGCTTGGCGGGTTATCAATCTTGATCACTGCCAAATCAGTTGTGGTATCAGTACCCACAACGGATGCCGAGTAGATCTGCCCGTTTGACAAGGTGACCTGAATGGACTGCGCACCGGAAATCACGTGGTTATTGGTGACGACATATCCACTTGCATCAACAATGGCGCCGGATCCCTTTGCTGTGCCGTTGCTCAGCTGAGTCTGGATGGACACCACTGAACCGGAAACGTTCTTGGAAACCGTGGTCCAATCAACAGCCTGCCCGCTTTCAGCCTTGGCAGTGCCGGATCCGGAGGTATTGGAAGAAACGCTAGACAAGGAGCTGGATCCCGGAACGGTCACCCAGCCATTGGTCAAAGCGGCATATCCCAATCCCAAGCACAGAGCCGCGGAAATAACTGCCGCAACCACTGCCACCACGACATTGCTTGCCGTCCTGCGCTGAGTCGCCACACCTGGACGACCTGCCGGAGGCATTCCGCCATTGCCGAAAGGCGGCATACCCGGCCCCTGGGGACCGTTGCCATTACCGTTACCGCCGCCATTTCCTGCATTGCCATTCGCTGCATTTGTCGAACCGGCAGCAGGGTTGGCGAAGGGATTCACACCAGAATTCCGTGCATCATTTGAGGCTCCTGCCCCATATGCTCCGTACGCACCGCCGGCAGCTCCCGCCGCACCTGCACCATTCGTCGATCGCCCGTCACTCGCTGAGGAATCAGCGCCGGGGAAGGCATAAGGGTTGTGATCCTGTGGATATTGAGCGTTTGCACCCTGTCCATATTGCGAGCCTTGTGCACCCGTCCAAACCGGCAAAGGCTGTGTTGCGGATCCCATAGGCTGCGTCTGCGTTCCAGTTTCTTCGCCATTTGCGCTTGTCGAGGTTGGCGTCGGCCCATATGCTCCGTATTCTGGTGCGGGACGATACAAAGGTGCCGTTTCCTGCGTTGCAGAGACGCCGTCCTGATCATTGTGCTCATCATGAGCGCTTTGCGATTCCTGGGCATGTCCAGACGGGAATGTCAGCGGGTCAAGCGACTCAGTGGCAGCTTCCTGCGGCTGTTCCTGAACTTGCTCTCCTGCAGCATTATTGGTGCCTGCATCTTGTTCTGCTTGCGTCTCGTCATTCTCAACGGAGTTCCCCGCCACGACTCCGTCAGCCTTATCCTCATGCGCATCATCAAGCTGTCCGGACTGGTTATTCCAGAAACCGTTATTGGTCTCAGCCATCGATACTCCTTTTACTCATGTGGTAGCATCATCATTCCGCCGCCACCACTTTCTATGTGCAATTAAGAGTAAAGATACCCATTCTGTACATTTCCTGAATGTTTATTGGAAGCTACGCATTAATATTCCTCGGGTTAGCCGAATTTTAAGGGGAAATATCACATTCTGTGACTTTCCCCACCAAATGCACAGCATCTCAACATGAGAAAGGCTCCTTATACATAATGGAACCACCGGCACACTTCACCACGGCAGCGGCTTCATCTTAGGCATAGGAATATGCGTATTCACGTCAAAGAAGTGGTTTCACATACAGTAGAAACCAAGCGATAAGTCTTAGCGAACCGATACAACAGCCACATACGAAGAGTAATCATGAGCTTATATAAGGAGGCGCAGGAATGACATCCGACAGTGCAGAGACCACCGGCGTGCAGCACGCACATATCGGCACTGCCCCAGCTGGCCTAATCGATCATCCCCGAGGCGCCGAGCCCGGCAAACCCGGAGACCGCGGCGCGTTTTCCTTTGAAACCATCACTAGACTGCCTGATTCAGCTGATGGTAAGGGTCGAGGAGGCGCTCGATACGGACGAACAGGCATATTGCATACTCCACATGGAGATATTCGCACTCCGGCCTTCGTTCCTGTCGCCACACAAGGAGCCATGAAAGCCGTTCTGCCTGAAACCATGCGAGAAGCCGGTGCACAATGCCTGCTTTCCAACGCTTTCCACCTCTATGAGCGCCCAGGCGAAGAGGTACTCAACGAAGCTGGCGGATTGGCTCATTTCATGAACTGGGACGGCCCCACTTTCACCGATTCAGGCGGATTCCAGGTGCTCTCCCTAGGTGCCGGATTCAAAAAGACCCTGGCGATGGATGTCTCCGGCATGAAATCCGATGACGTGATAGCCGAAGGCAAGGAGCGCATGGCCTTTGTGGATGAGGATGGCGTAACCTTCAAATCTCCGCTGAATGGTTCTTTGCATCGCTTCTCTGCAGAAATATCCATGCGCATCCAGCACAATATCGGCGCGGATATCATGTTTGCCTTTGACGAACTCACTACGCTTATGAATACGCGAGGATATCAAGAAGAATCCGTCGAGCGCACATTCCGCTGGGCCCAGCGTTGCGTTGCTGAGCATAAGCGCCTCACGGAAGAGCGTATCGGCAAGCCATATCAGGCTTTGTATGGAGTGGTGCAAGGCGCCAACTATGAAGACCTCAGGCGTCATGCCGCCGAACAAATCGCGTCATTGGATTTCGATGGCGTAGGCATCGGTGGCGCCATGGAAAAGCGCATTATCGGGGATATCTGTGCATGGATTTGTGATGCCATGCCAGAGAGCAGGCCACGACATGTGCTGGGCATTGCTGCTGTCGACGATATTTTCGCATGTGTGGAGAACGGCGGCGACACCTTCGATTGCGTTGCTCCTGCTCGCTGTGGCCGCAATGGCGCTATTTTCACGCGCGATGGCCGATACAACGTCAAACGAGCCGAGTTCAAGCACGACTTCCGCCCACTGGAAGAAGGTTGCGAGTGCTACACCTGCAAGGATTACTCGCGCGCATATGTGGATCATCTGCTCAGAGCCCGAGAATTCAACGGATTCACGCTTGCGACCATCCACAACGAGCATTTCTTCATCAAGTTGCTGGATGACATTCGCGCTTCCATTGATGGCGGATATTTCGACGAATTCCGAGATGCCACCCTCGCACGCTTCTATGCCAACGGATCTCGTGGATGAAGCCTAGGAATGTGACCGTGGGCGCTTGATTGCCGGCTCTCATGATTGCTGCCGATTTTCGTGTTTACTGGTTCCCTCTCACTGCCGCGCGGACGCATGCCGCTTCGCGATAATGCAAGTGATAAGCGGTCACGCGGATACAATAGGCACAAGCGTTGAATGCGAAGGCAAGACAGGCTGCGTGATTAGGAGGCCTAAGGCAATGAATCTTGTTGAGGCGATGCAGGCACGACATTCCGTCAGGATGTATACCGACGAGCCGGTTGAAGAGGCAGTGTTGGATGTGCTGCGTTCCGAAATCGATGCCATCAATCAAGAGTCAGGCCTACGCCTTCAGTTGGGCAGCGGTTTGGAAGATGCATTCTGCGGATATGAAACCCATTATGGTCGGTTCAAAGAAGCCCATAATGCCGCCGTGATCCTAGGCGGGCAAGCTGCGACTGCACGGCAGGATATTCCACTGCAATTGAAAGTCGGATATTACGGCGAACGTCTGCTCTTGCGCATGGTGCAAATGGGGCTGTCCACTTCATGGGTTGTGCTCGACGATACGGCTGAAGGTTGGTGGGATCTTCTTCCCGATGAGCAGGCCATCTGGTTGGTCACATTTGGACATGCTTCAAGGATCATTGGCAAACACCGCAGCAAACCGATGGAAGAGTTATGCCGGATTGAAGGCGGCGTACCCATGCCGGAATGGTTCCGCAAAGGTATGGAAGCGGCAATGCTGGCACCATCCTCGCTTGGAAAGCAGCCCTTCACATTCGTATTGCACGAAGATGGCACTGTGAGCACGGAGCTTGCCGATGAGTTATTCGCTGCCGTTGGTGCTGGTTGCGCACGATATCACTTTGAGATTGGTGCCGGCGTAGACGTGCAGTGGAGAGCAGCGCTCTAATTGACTTAACGGCTGGCTAATGGGCGTTTATGCCTACATGGGTCGGTAGTGCAATCTCATTGCTTCAATCTGCTTACATAGATATTGCCGTCCCCGTTGCAACATGTCGAATATACCAATTGGCAGTGGCATATTCCGCACGATTCCGACCTGCCCTTGGACAACACGCCGATTTGCGCGATATTACGCCAGATGGTAGTTTAGTCCTTTGTCTGCGAGCGTGGCGGAATGGTAGACGCGCTGTCTTCAGGTGGCAGTGAGCGTATGCTCGTGGGGGTTCAAGTCCCCCCGCTCGCACCATATTTTGAATCCCGAAACCGTTGAAATATCAAGGTTTTGGGATTTTTCATATCTCGCCAAGACGCGAAAATGTACTAAAAATGCAATACTTCCCATTGAAATCCGCTTTCACAGTGAGCATTTCGGCTCCTTCGCCATAAACTCACCACAAGCAGGTTTAGCAACTCACGCATATTGCGGGACCGCTGGCCAAATTGCATGTCCAATCACCTGCAATGACGATACTCGCCTCCCATCTTGCCACTTCGACAGTCACCGCTCCCCGCAAGCAGCACTGAACATTTCATATACACGCCCTGTTGTACTTAACCGTTTAAGCTAGTACGGTTCACAACCATGGCTCCCGCAATCGCAGATGATTGGGGACCATTCAAAACCACATTGGTCAAGAAGAATTCAAGGAAGAAATGAAAAGAAGATATCTCACCGCACTGGCTTCTGGCCTCGCCTTGTCGGTACTGTTTGGCTCGGCGGCTCTCACCGCATCAGCGGCTCAAGATTCAGCACAACAGACATCCGATGTCAATATCAGCGATGCACAAGCAACGGCAGAAACCCGCGCATTATTCGCGAATCTTCGGGACACTCCAACCGAGCATATCCGTTTCGGGCAACAACATGCGACCGATGAAGCAATCGGCGCGGATGCCACGCAAGGCGATGTCTTTGATATGACGGGGAAATACCCTGCCGTATTCGGCTTCGACGCAGGACTCGCGTTACGCGGTGACGAAAAACCAGGCTCCGGATCAGATCAGAGTGCAAACGCCACGGCACTCGCCAATGCAATACAAGACGCCGATTCCAAAGGAGCGATCGTCACCCTGTCAGCGCATTGGTACAATCCAACAACAGGCGGCAGCTTCAACGACACAACAGAAACGGTTGCAAACATATTGCCTGGCGGCTCCCACTCTGCAACATTCAATGCCATGCTCGACGGCATTGCGCAAACCGCTCTTCAGGCCAAACGCTCTGACGGAACACTGATCCCAATCATCTTCCGTCCCCTCCACGAAAACAACGGTTCATGGTTCTGGTGGGGCGCCACCCACGCCACAGCGGCCGAATACAAAGAACTCTACCGATATATCGTCAACTATTTACGCGATATCAAAGGTGTGCACAACCTGCTGTATGCCTACTCGCCAGGAGGCAAGTTCAATGGGGATTCAACGGATTATTTAGCCACATATCCAGGCGACCAGTGGGTGGATGTACTCGGATACGACGATTATGCAGACGATATTCCTCCCTGGATCAATGCAGTTGTCACTGATATGACCATGGTCGGCAATGAAGCAAAGAGTAGAGGAAAAATCGCGGCTTTCACGGAATTCGGCAGAAAGAATATCCCCCAAAGTGGCAAAGACTACGGCAACTACGACTTCTATGATGCCTTGTGCAAGGCATTGATCCAATCTGTGCCGAACATCGCCTATATGATGACGTGGGCTAATTTCGGTGGATCAGGCACATCATTCCAGTCATACACACCGTGGAAGGGGTCCGATGGCGGAAGCGAATTCGTGGCATTTGCCAACAGCGATGACAGCCTTATGGCATCACCCGAAAATGTTGATTACAGCGCAACCACTTCTGCCGTATCACGCACCGGCAGCGCCCGAATAGTGACGCCAGTGACCGGATCTCGCATTACGTCTACGCCCCTCCAAATCCGGGTAAAAGTAGACGATGTCCAAATATCATCCATCAATATGGATACCGCTTCGGTAAGCATTATCCACGAAGGAACCACCGTCGCATCCGTCCCGATGACTTATTCATGCAATGGCTATTTCAACGGCACAATAAACCTCGCAGATTACGGCATTGCTCTTGACCAGACATCGCTCACTTTGACTCCGCAATTCGCCACTCTGGATGGCACAGCCATATCTCCGCTCATCGGCGAAAGTGGAAGCATAACAGTGAAATTGGGAGACAAACCTCAAGATGATGCCAATGTCATCGACACATTTGATACTTACGATTCGGATGAGGATTTGCGCAATACCTATTCACCCAACAACACCACTCGCGCGAATATCAGCCTGACCAATGCACCTGGGAAAGGCGAAGGCCAAGCACTGCAGTTGAATTATGATTTCCCTTCATACCCGGGCTACAACGGCTTCGCACGCGCATTTTCTCCACAACGAGATTGGTCCGCCTATTCCGCCATGTCGATGGTTCTTCAGGCAGATGGATCAAACCACAAATTCGTGGTGCAGATCAATGCCGGTGGCGTTACTTTCGAAGCGTATCCTTCCTTGCAAAACACGGATTCTCAAGAACTGACACTCAACTTTGGAGACGCTGACGGCAACGGCAGCGATTTCTCCTCCGCTTCATGGGATACGGCGAATGCAGGTCGAAAACTCAATCAGCAGTTGCTCAGCAATGTTGGATCATTTGCTTTGTATGTCAACGATAATGGTGCAGAACTTCCCCGCTCTGGAGCGCTGATTATCGATTCCGTCTCACTCACAGGCGAACGTGACCCATACTCCGCAGAGGGGACTCCGACTCCAACTCCAAGCGAGGACGCTGAACCAATCAATATCGATGACTTCACTTCCTATACAGACACTGAAGAATTGCGAAGCGCCTGGAGCAACCGATCACATACAGATGTTCTGAGCCTGGCGGAAGGACCTTCAGAAAATGAAAAATCCATGCGATTTTCATACGATTTTTCTGGCGGTGGCTGGCTCGATGTGGCTAGATATCTCGCGAATGACGAGACTCTTAGCAACTGGTCCGATCAGCGCACTCTGAGTCTGGATGTGCAAGGCGACGGCTCCGGCAACGCCCTATCGTTGCAATTGGGCACCTCGACCGGCACCTATTTCCAGCACGATATCAAGCTGGACTTTACCGGCTGGAGGCATTTCGATATCGCTTTGCTCGACAATGCTGAATTGACTCAGACATGGCCGGATAACAGCAATAAGGGAACCCCCATGACTGCAAGTGATCTCGTTTCAATGAAGGAAATCGTATTCGCTTCAAATCAGTGGAACCCGGAAACCGACGACATCACTTTTGCTGTCAGTAATCTGAAGGTCTCGCCTAACTCAGGCAACGCCGAGGACGATTCTGTAGCACAGGGAACCCTCAATCAAGCAAACGCCAATACTGATACTGGCAATGCCTCTGATGTCAGTATCACAACTGAACATGAAGGCAAAATTGCTGTCGCTCACGAAGAGTCAGACGAGACACAAAGTGCAGATGTTACCAATCTGCCCGCATCAAGTTGCCCCATTGCAAATACTGAAATCTCTGGCGATAACGGAGGACAGCCTCAGACAACGGCGAAGGGGAAGAAACAATCCACTGAACTCGCCAAAACAGGTTCTAGTATCGCCGGTATCGCTGCACTGGCATTGATCTGTGCCGCTGTATCAGTGATAACCGTTAGCGCTAGGCGTTTGCACATGTCTGACGAATAACACTAATACGTAAGAACCAAATACGATACCCCGCATTCAGCCGTGGCAACAAAGATATGTGAATCTTGTTCACCAGATGAATGCGGGGTTTATACTCTCGCAAAGACGAACCGCAGTCATTCCATTGCAGCCTCAATCAGATCATGCCCAGTGGTAAACCTTCCGGTTTTATGCACCGCCAAGAAAGTCTCTGCCTCAACAGCAGTATCAGGGGCTTCAATATCAGCATCACAAGAGCAGTCTGGATCGAGTTCCATAACCTATATACCTAGAACTTTCTTTTTGGCTGCAGCAAAATTCATGCTGGTCAATAACTCCTTTGTATAGAGGGAGCACACGACGTTGCCCTACTAGCCCAATGAACTAAGCCATAACATATGCCTCAAGCCCAATTCACTGACTTTTGCAAACGGCAGTGCCATACTTGGCATATGAGTGAACAGATTGACCACAATAGCAACGCCAAATTTGAAGATGCTGGGGTCGCAAACTCCACCACCACACCGGCAACCACGCCATCAACATCTTCTCGATCAAACGCCGAACCACACGAAACCGCATATTTTGCAGGCGGCTGTTTCTGGGGATTAGAGAGGTATTTCCAAGGCGTGAATGGCGTAGTCGACACCACTGTGGGATATGCTCAATCCACCATGCCGAATCCTTCATATGCACTAGTTTGTTCCGGAGAGCCGGATGCCGCCGAGACCGTGCGTGTGGATTTTGACTCTCAAGTTGTTTCACTCCGCACTTTGACTCTGCTCTTCCTCGACGTTATTGATCCATTCTCCGTAAATCAGCAGGGCGCCGACCGAGGACGCCAATACCGCTCCGGCCTATTCTGGCTCAATGAAGATCAAAAATCTGTGTTTGCGAAGGCCCTCGAGCAGCTCCAGCATCGTACGGGACAGAGCCCAGCCGTTGCACTGGAGTCTTTGCGCAATTTCTATCCTGCAGAAGACGACCATCAGGATTATCTCGAAAAGAATCCTGGAGGCTACTGCCACATACCATTTGCCGCAATAGCCAACGTGTCTCACCGCCAGAAATATATCGATCGCATATGGGATCTCTCCCCCGAGCAATACGCAGTCACCCAAGAAGCTGCAACTGAACGACCATTTTCCAATGAATATGATCAGAACTTCGAACCAGGTGTCTATGTTGATATCGTCAGCGGGGAGCCTCTGTTTCTTTCCACGGACAAATTCGATTCCGGATGCGGTTGGCCGTCTTTCTCCAAACCCATTGATAATTCAACACTGACCGCCCATGAGGATTACACCATCCCTGGTCGCCCGAGAATCGAAATCCGCACAGCCGATACTCAAATTCACCTTGGTCATGTATTTGACGATGGTCCCCGCGACCGTGGCGGATTGCGCTTCTGCATGAATTCCGCGTCCTTGCGATTCGTGCCGAAATCTCATATGGCAGAAGAAGGCTACGCGAATCTTCTGCCAAAACTGGAGGAAAACGAGAAGTGAATTCTCATTGAACTCAGATTCACTTATCCTGCCCTAATACAATCCAAACGCTTGGTTTGCTCATAAACACTGCAAACCAAGCGTTTTTTGTTGACACAGCGTCTATATCTCTAGGATGCGGTGGTAGGCTGTGCATTGGGTTTATCATTCCAGCGAGGCATGGCATGAAGAAGACGGACGATTTGGGGATTGTGCACACTGTTGTTGCATCCTGTCCGCCTGCCAGTAAAGCGTTCAGCAACGTCGTTGAGATTGATGCCCACACGCATAACTTGTTGAGGGGAGAGATCATTTTCGCATCCATACATTGCAGAGAATACTGAACCAATTATTTGACCAAATGGGGGAGCCTCTGACATTGATGACGGACTAGCTCTGTCTCATCAGGGACATTGACGCCCATAAAGGATTTGGTCTTGTGACTCAATCCAGCACTGACTCGTTCATGCTGATTTCACAAGCAATATTGTTCAGATTTAAGAGAAATTGACGAAGGAGACGTTATGTCTATTTCCGCAACCATCAAGCGTTGTGTTGCCCTGCTGTCAACCGTCGCATTGACCGCTGCAGCATTTGCCGGCATTGCAACAACCGCACAGGCAGATGAAATGCAACCTTCTGATTACAAGGTTGTTAGCAACTATTCATACAAAGCTGGGACCAGCATATTCACCCCACCTTTCACCGCAAGCGGCACTGTTGACCTCAGTGGCACCATAGAACCGTCACAGGCACAGCAGGTAGAGGGAAGCTCGGATACTTATGCAGGAGTGGTCACTGGCACAGTCGAAGCAGCCGATCTCTTTGCCGGAGCGTATAAAATGTATACGGAAAGCATGCAAAAAGGGGTCTGGGGCGGGGCTCCGGTCGAGAACTTAGTCATGTACTCGAAAGCCAACAACAAACTTGATTTCCCGTACTTCACTTATACCCTGAAATTCCCCACCGGGTTCAAGATCAATGCTGATGCAATAACATTTTCTGAAAACACAGACACAATCAGTAAAATCAGCAAATCTGACATAGATACCGCCAATAATTCCGTAACGTTTACTTTCTACCTCGGAAACTGGAATGATTACAAAGGTTTCTTTGCTCTAGTCGCCAAAGAGGCCGGACAAACGGGACATCGCATTACTGTCAACGTGCCATACACTGTCTCTTCTGATAGCGCATCACAATCTCTCGGGACGGTAATCGGCTCAGGAAGCTGCAGTCTGTATAAGGGCGGTAACTGGTACAACGGCGCAGAAATAATTTCGGTTACCGCATCCGATGTATCCATCGACGTGCTCAAGGTTCAGGAGTGAAAATGAAAGGTAAACAATACATTCGAGGATTATTGTCCCTCGGTACTGCCGCCACACTACTGATGGCGATGTCAATTCCGGCTTCGGCGGCAGATGCAACCGATGATATTTATCTGCCCTATCTGTATTCATATGGCACAAACGGTATGCCCACAGGACAGTTGTATGACCAGACCCAAAGCGCAGACTATTGGACTGATCTACAGAAGTTCACAGTATCGGGAACGAAACCTATTTCTAGAACATATACCGGTCTTCTCCCCCAGCACTTGCTTACGCCTGACCAGACAGACATTGCAAACATTCAGAACACCGTCACGGGGACTAACACCACCCCGAGTTCCGGTATTGTGACGAATAATGTGTGGCCATCATACAATTACATGCCTGACCCTGGCGGCGTGACTGTGGATAGGTATACGTATCATACGGGAACCGGCACGTACTTGGACTACAATCCATTTGGCTTTGCGCAAGATCAACTGCCCACAAAAGCCGAATTAGGCGATGCAGAAAATGCGTTCACGATTTTCGGCGATTTGAAATCCTCAGAAAGTGATGACTCCACAACAGTCGGAGACTACACATCCGGAGCTCCTATCGATCTTACATTCTCGTTGAATGCCACTGCTTTCAAGAGATATTTCAACGCAAATACCATGCTGGGACTTCGAATGGGTACACCAACCGAAGAACAGGCTGAGAATTATGCTGACACCAAGTTGATAAAGGCGGATGCACAAATTGCATTGACTGTGGATATACCGGAAGGCGTTACGGTGTCTGACCCGCTACCTCAGGCAACGCTTACCGGCCTGCCAGGGTTTACGGCAACTACTTCGCTGACAGACAATGGCAGCAAACTCTTGGTAAATATCCGCATGGATAATCACGGTGGTATCGAAAAGATACGCGACCGGGTCACCGAAGTGAATTCTCTGGATTTGAGCAATGTCCAAGTATCCATTACAGGTCTGTCTGTTGCCGATGATGCAAGCACAGAAAGCCCAATCACTATTCGAGGAACCGCTGCAGGTATCTATGATCAGGCACGAGCAAATAGCGAAGAAGAGCTGACCAGCAATACCGACAATGGCGATCGTACATATATGTTCTTCGCTGCAAAGCAAAGCGACGAAGGCCGTGATGCCGGAGCCGATGCCGCAAAGCCGAACCAGATCTCTTACACGTTCAATGTGACTGAGCCCGAGCCCACCGTCGTGGACCCGTGGAAGATCGAACCCGAGGCCTCCGACCCCGCAGACTGCGCAGACAACCCGTACGTCAAGACCGCCACAACCGAAGGCGTCACCTACACCGTCACCGACTCCAAGGGCAACGACCTCACCGCCGACAGCCAGGGACGCTACAACTACCAGTACGGCGACACCGTGACCGTGACCGCCACCGCCAATGACGGCTACGCCTTCCCCGAAGGCACCACGGCAACCCGCACCTTCACCGCCCAAAAGGCCGAAAGCTGCAACACCAACAACTCTGGCAACAACGGCAATTCAGGCACTCCTGAAACGCCAAAGGGCGATGACACTACGAGCAACAACAAGCCCGCCGCCAAGCCGACTAAGAAGCCTCATGCCGAGAAGTCCTTGGCTCGCACTGGCTCGGCTCTTGCCATGCCGGTAGCAGCCGGCATCATGCTCGCCATTGCAGGTATCGCTCTGACGGTTGTGAACAAGAAGCGCGAGTCTGCTGACCGCTGATAACAACAGCCTCAATTTGGCTAATCGCGCATAATTCAATGGCCTCTGCATCACATGAAGCAGAGGCCATTTTGCGTGCGACGGTCACACATATTTGCTACCTTCTCGAATGCTAAGCGCAGCAAGCTTGTCACCGTGCCGCTCAATAAACGCACTCACCCACGCTGGATTCGTCTTGGAATAATCACGCAAAGCCCAACCTATCGCCTTGTTGATGAAGAATTCAGATCCTCCGACATTGTCAAGGATGATACGTTCCAACAGCGCCTCATCGGTTTCGGCTTTATATCCCAACTGATGCTCAATCGCCATGCGTCGCACCCACATATTCTCGTCAACGCTCCACGTAACCATCTTCTCCGAAAAATCCCGATGCGCACGCACCACCCGACTCACAACCCCCTGCGAGTCCATCAACCGTATCCCACCACGCTTAACCTTCGCCATTTCAGCTACGCGATCCAGATCGTCGGCATCCAGCCACTTCACCATAGCCAATAAGTAATCTATGGCAACATATTGAAGCTCCCGATATTCGCAATCCCAACATTTGTGAATGAAGAGCCAATCCACAGCCTCGTTCCCACGAGAACGGCCGTCATTGCGCGCTTCCCTCAGCACTGGCCTGGTCGATGCTCTGCGTACCGGAGTAGCAACCCCTAAGAACTCAAATTGATCTCGCATATACGCACGCATACCCTGTGCTTTGCGCTCATCAGCATGTGCCTGCACCATTGCCAGTACCGCGTCAAAATCCATGAGGACATTATATGGCCGCCTAGGATGCCGGCTGCATTTCAGGCGGCGATCAGAATAAACTCAATATCCTTGCGTAAGTCCGCATTATCCTTGCATATAGTTCTTCAGATACATCCACACTGTCACCTGAACCAGCGAAACCTATAAGATTGCGCTCATTCCAAAAGCACAGAATACCGGTAGTCTCGCAACCTACCTAAGGTAATAAGCATGAATATTGCAAAGAGAGGGATGTTGCTCGCACAAGCAGCTTGGGTCGCGAAAACCGTGCATCTGCTGCCGGAACCTCAAGGGGATCGGGATGGAATCATCAATCCTGAAGGAGAAATGACCAAACCATCGACCTCAGCCATCCGGTTTGTCGCCGTGGGCGATTCCCTTATCGGCAGCTCAGGGGTCACCGACCAATCACTTGGCCTCACACCGCTTATGGCACAACGAATAGCGAATGCGACCGGCAAATCGGTTCAGTGGAGCACTCACGCCAAGCTTGGCTCAACAATGCGTCGAGTGAGGTACCGCTTTATGGATGAGCTTGAGGACGACATCGACCTGCTATTCCTGTGCGCCGGAACCAATGATGTGCTCGCCCGTCGCAACTTGGATGATTGGCGCGATGACCTCTCCGCAGTACTTGATATCGCATCAACCAAAGCAAAACGAGTACTGGTGGCTTCCTCTGCGCAAGCATTCCGCTCCCCCAGAATTCCGGGCATGCTTAGCGAAGAGATTTTGCGCCGCATTGACAAGCAAACGGAGATGTCTAAGCAACTCTGCGCCTCGCGCAATATTGCATACATTGATATGGCCCACGCTCCTCTCGATATCAACGAGGAATTCTGGGCTTCTTGATGGTTTCCATCCTTCTGCGCATGGCTATGTGATTCTTGCCGATGCACTCATCGAGCATATGGATTTCCTATCGGAACTGTAAACAAGGCACAAAATCAGGACGTTACGCGACTTCGCAGCATACTATTCTTTCCGGGACACCAGATAACTGGAATACCGCACGCAACGCCGCAATCTAGCGCGTGCTTGCCCTTGCAATAACCCGTGATTCCACGGTAATAAGTTCAGGTTCCGTAATCGTCCCACGAATGCGCCCCAAAATACGATCCACAGCAGTGGGTGCAGTCCATTCCAATCGTGAATCCATAGTAGTTAAAGGTGTCTGCAGGTATTCGGCTTCTTCAATATTGTCGAAGCCGATAACCTGCACCTGCTCAGGTATTTCGATTCCATACGCACTCAGCGCCGAAATCGCGCCGATGGCCAGCTGATCGTTGAGCGCCACGATACCGTCAAAAGGAATATTCCCTGAAATCAATCGCTCAGTAACCCGATATCCCGAACCTATGGACCAGTCCTGACCGGTCCTGCCCAAAAGCCGCTCATCAAGCTCAACTCCACGCCGGTGACATTCCTCGATTATGCCGCGCAGACGTAGCTGGGCATTCCCCTCTGAAGCCTTCGCCATAGTAACTAAATCATGTCGGTCATCGCGCACGCCAACCACCGCCAAATGCTGTGCACCATGATCGAACAAGTACCCTGCTGCAAGCGCTGCCGCCCTCACATCATCCGGGGTCACATGGTCCGCTATGCCCCATGTTGTTCTTGCGCCAACGCATACCAGTGGATAGCTTGTCTTCAGATATTCCGGCTTGAAATCTTCCACCTCGCTCATGGAGAGAATCATGCCGTCTGAAACGGTGGTATTGAAGTCTTCCAATAGTTTTTTTGCACCTTGTGCCGAACCTTCTGCATATGTGGTTACATATACCGAATAATCCTTCTGCCTTGCTGTATCAATTACTCGATTGGCCAATTCAGCAAGATATGGAGGAGTCAGGCTGGGCACAGCGAGAGTGATAAAACCAGTATGATTTCGGCTGAGATTTCGGGCGGCCATGTTGACTCGATATCCCAGCCGTTCAATGACTTCTTGCACACGCAAACGGGTCTGCTCGGACATTCTGCCTGAACCGTTGATTACATTGGAAGCAGTTTTGAGCGATACACCAGCTTCCTGAGCTACATCGCGCAACGTAACACGTTTACGCTCTTGGTTCGCTCCATCCATACACCGACTCTCCTCCGCTTGCTCGGCGGTGTCAGCATCTGGCAAGAGCTGCCGGATGCCCGCGCAATGGCAGGTTGCCGCTCATATGCCGCTCACATGCTTTAACCGCCGATCGTTATTGGAACCGGATCACAGTTTTTCTCATCGGTCGCCAGCGACACACCAATCGTCATCATGCTTGCCGCTTCGTAATCAGAATACCATTGCGCTGCAATGCATACCGAGTCTGGTGATCCGGCTGCGCACTTGAATCGGCTTGCGTGCAATGCTGAGCAACCAGCACTGTTCCAGCTTCCACAGAAACTTCAACAGGGCTGTTGCCGCGCACAATATAAAAATCGAATATGCCGTTCTCTCCTTTGCGCACGGTGTGCAATATCGCATTATTGACAGAACGGTTTGCTCCGGCGTCAATATCCTCAAACTCAGAAGTCGCATAATCAATGCTCGAGGATGTATTCGTCAATACTTCGCTGAGTTCTTTGGAGATTAATCGAGCGATATCCTCGCATTTCAAATCGCACCCAACGAATATTGCCTTTCCATCGCCATATGCATGACTGGTTATGGCAGGGACTCCCTGTAACTCCCATTCCTCTGCACCTTCGCCTTCATATGTGGCCAGCACATCTGCGTCAGGAACAACATCGATATCGTTTTGCCACAGACGTGTCACCATGCCGTTGGAAAGCGATATTTCACGTGTTTCACCTTGTGCCTCGTCTCCGAGAATATTGAATTCTTCACCACGAATGCCGAGCATGTCACGGAGTACTCCATCACCGGCACCTGGATATCCACCCAATCCCACATGGAATTGTTCATCCACCAGACCGGATGCATAACCGACTATGACTGTGCCGCCCGCAGCTGCAAACGTTTTCAGCCTATACGCATCCTCATTGGAAAGCACAAGCATGGTAGGCAGCACAACCGTCGAATAGCCCTCCCAATGTGCGGAAAGCGGCACCACATCGGCACGAGAACCCGCATCTAGGAATGCCCGATACCAGTCCCTAACATCATGCCAGTGATTGAGTTTATTGCTTGGCAGAGTTTGGCAACGCGTCGCCCATTCGGATTGGGCGCTGAAGAGAATGGCCGTGCCGGATGATACGAGTGTACTTCCGGGAACGCCCGCAGAACTGAGCATATCCAAGGCTTCGCCCAATTCACATACGCGCTCAAAGAGTTTGCTGTGCTCACCAGCGTGTGGAAGCATAGCTGAATGGAATGCCTCGGCGCCGAAAGCGGATTGTCTCCATTGGAAAAAATTAATCGCATCGGCGCCCATAGCCACATGAGCCAATGAATCACGCAATAGCTCTCCATGCCTTTTGCGCGCATTGAGCGGCTTCCACTGCACTGCAGAAGTGGAGTGTTCCATCAAATACCACGGATTGCGTTCGGCAATCGAACTGACCAAGGAATCCGAGCAGGCCAATTCATCCAGGTGGGATTCACCTTCATGGAAGTAATGATCATTGGAGACGAAATCAACTTCCCTACCCCATTGCGCATAATCCATTGCGCACTGATCAGTCGAAATCATGAAATTGGTGGTGCAAGGCTTGTCCGGGCTGATTTCGGCAATAACATCACGCTCGGCTTTATAGAATTCCAAGAGCATATCATTACCGAAGCGTTCAAAGTCCAGCTGCTGCGATGGATTCACCATGGAATCAGGACCCATATGACGCGGCAAAAGCACGTCATCGAAACTGTGCACTTCCTGCGACCAGAAACTCGAGCCCCAAGCCTTATTCAATGCATCGATGCTGCCATATTTGCGAGCGCACCACAGGCGGAACTCACGCAAAGCATCATCCGAGTAGTCCTCACGGTTATTCCAACCATATTCATTGCCGATATGCCATGCCGTAACCGTTGGATTATCGGCATATCGTTCTGCCAAAGCTTTGCATAAAGCCAATGCGAATCGTTTGAATACCGGGCTGGTAGGTCTCCAGGATTGACGCGAACCGGCATTGATTACGTGACCGTATTTGTCTTGCGGCAGCACCTCCGGATACTTGTTATACAGCCATATGGGTGCAGACGCGGTAGCCGATGCCAAATCCACGGATATGCCCGCATCACCCAGCTTGTTGATTATTCGATCCAGCCATGCGAAATCCCATTCGCCCTCAGCCGGTTGAATACGATCCCAGCTGAATATCCCCAGCGCAACGACATTGACCTTGGCTTGTTTCATCAGTCGGATATCTTCGTCCCACACTTCTTCAGGCCACTGGTCAGGGTTGTAGTCGCCGCCAAAGGCGATTCCTTTGCCGTTTGCCGTAAGCAGTGATGGCCAAGTGTGTTTGCGTTGCATAGACATAATGAGTTCCTTTGGTATTCGGCTCCCAAAAGCTGGCTTGTGTGAAGCGTGCATTCTGGGAAACCGATATATTGCGATACTGGTTGTTAATTATGAGACCAGTACATGTTTATTCTTTGACGGCTCCAGCGGCCAGCCCTGACTGCCAGTATCGTTGCAGCATTAAGAAGGCTATGACCAATGGGATTATGGTAATTAATGAGCCTGTAATGACAAGATTCTGAATTGCTTGACCTCCTGCAATGCTTGCTTGGTCTTTCCATTGGTTCAAGCCAATGGTGAGTGGGTACCAATCAGCATCCTTCAGCATGATGAGCGGAAGGAAATAGTTATTCCACGTTGCCACGATTGTGAACAAGGCCGTGGTTACAATACCGGGGGCCAGCAGCGGTAATGAAACCTGGAAGAATGTACGCAGCTCTCCCGCACCATCTACTCGAGCTGCTTCGAGCAATTCCGTCGGCACAGCTTGGTCGGAGAACACCCACATCAAATACAGTCCAAAAGGCGAAATCAGTGAGGGTATGATCATGGACCATGGCGTATTCGTCAACCCCAGTTTGGCAAAGAGCAAGAATTGAGGGACTGCCAATGCGATACCGGGCACGCTGATCGATCCGATTATGATTGCGAATATTGCCTTACGCCCTGGAAACCTGAATTTGGCCAACCCGTAGCCGCCCATAATGGCAAGCAGTGTCGCTCCTCCCGCTCCCACAACGACATAGAACAAGGTATTCAGCAACCAGCGCGAGAATATACCGTCCTGATAAGTGAAAACGGTGACGATATTGTCCCAGAGCGCAAAACTGCGACCTGGCCCAAGTCCGAAGGTCGATGTGAAATCAGCCTGCGTTTTGGTGGCATTAATCATCAAATAGATGAATGGGAACAGGCAGTACGCTGCGAATAATGCGCATAGGAGTGTCAGCAGTTTGCTGCGCCTAGGATTGGCCACATTCACGAACCCACTGCGTTCCGAACGGCGACGTTCCTCGGACTCATCATGCGCCACTCGCTTGGTACGTTCTTTTTCGGCCCTTCTCGATGCGCGTTCCAATTCTCGGAGCTCGCGTGCACTGAGACGCTCTTCAGCGGTGACCATCGACATTTCAGACCATCTCTTTCATTATTGTGCGAATACTTACTTCGGCGGATATATTTGCAAATCCGAGGCTGTAATCCCCCTCATGCACCGACAGATTTTCCCTCATTTCATCTGCTCCTTCATTCCGCGCAATTGGACCGCATATGCAACCGCCATGGTGATCAATGCCATAACAATCGCAAGCGCAGCCGCATAATTACTTTGGTTGCCAGAGAAGCTCAAATTGTATGCATACATATTGGGCGTGTAGTAGGTGGTTACCGCATTGCCTGGCACCATATTCTGCAAAATACTCGGCTCATTGAAGAGTTGGAAAGAACCAATGATTGAGAAAATCACCGTAATTGCCAACGATCCACGCAGTTCCGGCAATTTGATGCTCTTAATCACCTGCCATTCAGAGGCTCCGTCAATCGATGCTGCCTCATATAGCGAATGCGGAATTGTGGAAAGTGAGCTATAGAAAATCAACATGTTGTATCCCGTATATCCCCAAGTGACAATATTGCCGATGGATGCGAGTAATACCGATGGCGAGAGTACATCCACCTGCCAGCCGAACCAAGAATTCATCGAGCCAACCAAGCCATATTTCGAGCCGTATACGAATCCCCAAATCAGAGTCGAGACCACGGCTGGCACTGCATAAGGCAGGAAGGTTGCAATACGGAAGAATTTGGTACCGTGCAATTTCATCGAGTCAATTGCCAATGCCATGGCAGCTGCCAAGAAAAGCATAATTGGTACCTGCACAACTGTGAATATGGCCACGCGACCTACTGCACTCCAGAATTGTCCATCTGCGAAAAGGCGTTGATAATTAGCCAAACCAACAAATCGATTGCCGCCTATCATCCTGTTTTGGAAAAAAGATATCCAAATCGCATACAGCACTGGCACAATGAAGACCAATACGAAAACAGCCGCAAATGGTCCAATAAACTTCCACCCACGCCAATCGCGTCGATGCGCATTGAGCGGGACATCTACCCTAGCTTGTTTCGTCGCATCTCGTTGTGCTGAGAGGGAGATGCTCAAGCCGCCCTGCGCGACCAGCTTCGCTTGCCCTGACATTGTGTTCTCCATTCACGTATTACTTATTCGACTTTGAAAGCCTTAGGGGGTATGCAGCTCGCAAGGCGGTGGCGAGACAAAATACATGTCATCAATGCTCGTCACTGCCCCGCGATGACTACATCTGAGCAATCAGCCCACACACCTTTAGTCGTTATCGGTGACGCTGTATCCCTGTTGCTGACCGTGCTCAGCCAATGCCTTGCTGTAATTAGCAAACGCCTCACTCAGCGTAATTTCCTTGGTATATGCCTTGGAAATCTGATCACCAAAGGTGGTCTGGGCATAGGGGTTATAAGGCAAGTACTGAAAGTCGGTGACTTTGCGCTGTGCCGCCTCAGAAAGCACTTCGTTAACGTTTTGTCCGCCAAAGAAGTCATTCACCTTTTTATTGGCTTCAGAGGTGGGATCGGTGAAGGATGAAGACTCCAGAATTTTCTTCAAGCTTGGGAAAGTACCGGTCTCAGCCATGGTCTCCGCACCTGCACCATGAGTGAGATAATCGATGAACTTATATGCTGCGGCCTGTTGCTTCGACTGCTTTACAATTGCCAAAGCAGAACCACCGTCTTCGGCGGAAATCTCCTGGCCTTCCTCCCATTGAGGAAGCTGAGCCACCCTCCAGTTTCCTGCTTGATCAGGAGCACCATTCATAAGATTCACCGGCATCCAAGCGCCAATGGTTAAAGAAGCCAAGGTACCGTCATTAAGGGAGCGGTTCCAATCGTCTGACCAGTTGGCAATATTAGTATCAATGAGGTCCTCATCGATCAACTTCTGCTGGAATTCAATATATCGCTTCATTCCAGCATCCTTGGTCATATCGATAGTGATACTTTCGCCATCAACTTTCCACGGCTGCGCACCTGCTTGCCAAGCCTGCGCGGTGAAGGGTTGGTATTCCATCGAAGAACCGGAATTATTGGTAATATATGAGCCGATCGCACGGATTTTCTTAGCAGCCTCATAATAATCATCCCAAGTTTTGATGGAGTCACCATCAACTCCTGCCTTGTCGAATACTACCTTGTTATAGAAAAACACTTCTGGACCCGAATCGATAGGCAATGCGAAGGTTTGGCCATTATATTGCAACTTATTCCAAGGGCCTGCTGCGAAATCATTGGCATAATCGGCGGCGCCCATATCACTCAAACTCACCAAATCGCCGGTTACCGCAAATTGGGTTACAGTCGGATCTTCAAGCATTACTACATCAGGTGCACCGCTTCCCGCTGCAATCGCGTTAGTCAAAGCCGTTTGGGTGTCCGACGCAGTGCCGGTGTTGTTGAATTTGACCGTGATTCCAGGATTCGCTTTCTCGAAATCGGCTATCAGATCCTTCATGGTATTGCCAGAATCCCAGCCCCAGAACACCAATTCCGCTTTATTGGCATCTCCTGCAGATGCCGACGCATCCGAACCACCGCAGGCCGCCAAGCTAGCCAACATAGCTATTGAAGCTGTTGCAGCGAGAATCTTTGTCGCGTTTTGCATATGGTCTCCTTCCGACGCCGCCATTGCGATCTCTCAATATGTCGCATTCAAACTTTGATCGATACCGTTATCGATGAGTCCGACGGCAGCATCATCACCTACATTTCAGGTGATACATCTGTGTACCACAAAAATGATGATACTCCGGTGTACCAAAATGTCAAATACCTAAATAGCCAACTTTTACAGGTCAAGTTATTGCTGAAATGAATACTTGGAAACTGTACAAATGGCATGCTTGCGCTTTTTGCACACTTCAGTCAGCAGCCGTGTACTTCTTGGGACTTCTCAATCCGCTTTAGCGCTTTATTAAAATTGGAAGGAAGCCGTCAATCGCCTTACAAACTATTGGACCAAGCATTCAATAAATACCCATGGCTTCGAGCTCTCCACTGACTGTTGTCGGGTCATTGCCATATCTCATATCATCCCATCCAGCGTGTCCACAGTGACCATTCATGCCATCAAAGTGACCACGCAGGCCTTACAACACGCATATACGTCACCGAAAGAGCGCAGGTCCACTCTTGCAATTTTCGCACCATTCCAATCTTTTCTGCGCTCCCGACACCACAACCATGCCTACAAGGCATAGCAATTATGAATGATGGGACATTGGTTGGTCGCATTCCTTGACATCACAATGAAACCACTCCAAGGCCCGCATGGCAGCGGACACCTGACAGTAAGGAAGCGAATGCAACGCCCCGCACGGCAGCGATCGGCATTGCAAGGAAGGACCGACGATGTTAGAAATCAATATGGATGACGTCATTGCAGTCATCCAATCCATAACACCGCAGCTCATCGCCATTGCCGTTGCAGTGGTTTTGGGCATCGTGATCACTATCGCAGTGAACAAGCACACCGTCGCAAACACGGCAAACCGCAAACTCATCCACTCAACCAGCTGGGTCGCAGTAGGCATTGCCGCAATAGTGGCCGTGGCGCTTATGCTCGCAGGCCCACTGAATAGCATGATTACCATGGCCACAGCCACCAAACACGAGCTGTCACAGGATACCATCAACTCCACCAATGAGCTGGCAGTCAATATCGAACGCGAAGGCATCACGCTTTTGCAAAACAATGACGATATGCTGCCGATCAGCAATCCCGGCAATCTCAATGTGTTCGTCTGGGCTTCCACGAACCCCATTTACGGCGGAACCGGCTCCGGAGCACTCTCCGACGCTTATGACACAACGTCAATTCTCGACAGCCTGCACGACGCCGGATTCAAAACCAATGACGAGCTGACCAAGTTCTACACCGACTATTCGACCGAACGCGGTGCCATAACAGTCACCTCAGCCGATTGGACGCTGCCCGAACCTCCTGCTCAAACATATGGCGACAGCCTCGTGCAGGATGCCAAGGACTTCTCAGATAGCGCAATGATCGTCATCGGTCGTATCGGCGGCGAAGGTCTTGACCTTCCCACCGATATGAATGCCGAGGGCACCACATATAACGAAAACTCCAGCGATTACAAGGATTTCCCGGAAGGGACCCATTATCTGGAGCTCAGCCAGTCCGAACGCGATATGATCGACCTGGTCACCTCCAACTTTGACAATGTGGTACTCGTATACAACGGCGCCAACGCTTTTGAGCTGAATTTCGTCAATGATTATCCGCAGATCAAGTCTGTGGTATGGGCTCCGCACCCTGGTCAGGCCGGCTTCCAGGCTCTTGGCGAGGTCTTGAATGGCGAGGTCAACCCCTCAGGCAAGACTTCGGACACCTTCCTCAATGATCTGACCAACACTCCTAGTTGGAATAACTTCGGCAACTTCCCCTATGACAACGTGCAGGAATTTGAAGTCGAGTCCGCCCGTGGCGTCCGCTCGCCTCGATTCGTGAACTATGTCGAAGGCATCTATGTGGGGTACCGTTTCTACGAAACCGCCGCGGATGAAGGCCTGATCAACTACGACGAAACCGTGCAATACCCCTTCGGATATGGTCTGAGCTACACCTCGTTCAGCCAGTCCATGGGCGACGTGACCTACAATGACGGCAAGGTTTCCTTAGACGTAACGGTAACCAATACCGGCAATAAGGCAGGCAAGGATGTGGTCGAGGTCTATTCCAATCCTCCATACACCAATGGCGGCATCGAAAAGGCTTCTGCCAATCTGGTCACCTTCGAGAAGACCAAGTCCCTGAACCCTGGAGAATCGCAAACCATATCCATCTCCTTCGATGACGATGTTTTGGCATCCTACGACTACAAGAACGCCAAGGCCTACGTGCTGGAAGCCGGCGACTATGGCATCTCCATCCGCTCGGATTCACACCACGTGATCGATTCGAAGAACATCACCGTATCGGATACCGTGACCTACGACACCGACAGCAATACTCATAACGGCGACAAAACCGTGGCCACCAACGTGTTTGACGAAGCCAATGGAGACGTGAACTATTTGAGCCGCGCCAACCAGTTCGCCAACTACGCCGAGGCGACCGCGGCTCCGACGAACTACTCCATGCCAGATGACGTGAAGGCCACCTTCACCAATAACGGCAACTACGACCCGACAAAGTCCAACAACGCTTCGGATGAAATGCCGACCACAGGCGCCAAAAACGGCGTGCGTCTCATCGACTTGCGAGGCAAATCCTACGACGATCCTCAGTGGGATTCCTTGCTTGACGAACTCACATTCGACGAGATGGATACGCTTATCGCCAACGCCGGTTATCAGAATGCCGCCATCAAGTCCATCGGCAAGATTCGCCTTTCCGATGTGGATGGCCCGGCAGCGCTCAAGGATAATTTCACCGGAGTGAGCTCAATCGGCCTGCCTTCGAATATTGTGCTCGCCTGCTCTTGGAACAAGGATCTCGCTCGCGAATTCGGACAGAATATCGGCGATATGGCTCATGAGATGCAGGTTTCCGGTTGGTACGCACCTTCGGTGAATATCCACCGTTCCGCATTTGGCGGCCGTAACTTCGAGTATTTCTCCGAAGATCCAGTGCTGACAGGTGATCTTGCTGTACAACAAGTACTTGGCGCTGACGATCGTGGCGTCTACTCCTTCACCAAGCACTTCGCCTTGAATGAGCAGGAAACCCAGCGCAATGGACAGCTGTGCACTTGGGCCGACGAACAGGCAATCCGCGAGATCTACCTGCGCCCATTCGAGACCATCGTCAAAGCCGATGGTGATGCGCAGGCCATGATGGGCGCATTCAACTACATCGGCAACCTTTACGCCTCGGCTCATACCGGATTGAATAACACCGTATTGCGCGGCGAATGGGGCTTCCGCGGATTCGTGGAAACCGATTACTTCTCCGGCACCAACTACGGCTACCAGACCGGAGATCAGGCAATCCGCGGCGGCACCGATGCAATGTTGGCAACCACCAGCACCACCAACCACATCACCGATAAGTCGGCGACCTCAGTGAAGGCCATGCGCACAGCGGCTCACAATATCCTCTACACCACTGTGAACAGCTGGCGCTATGCCGATGGCGAGCCGACCGAGTCGATGGCAGCTTGGAAGGTTGCAGCAATCACCACCGGCGTTGTGCTCGGATTGCTGTTGGCAGGATTGGAAGTACTCGCAGTCAAGCGATTCCTCTCCCGCCGCAAGAAAACGGTAGAAGTATCCTCCGCCCAGTAGCCACAAATAAATATCCATTCGGATCGCACGATTCGATAGAGAGGGAGCGTCAATCCCTGTCCAACATGGCATGAACTCCCTCTCACCTATTCTTGGGATTCTCGGCGACTCTCCTCCCGAATTTCCCAATCACCATAAACCAGCGGGGTCCGGCAATTCCAGTGTCCGGACCCCGCTGCTTTGTTGCAGGCAAACGATCTGCCCGCTGTTTCCATCGCGCGATAGTATGGAAAGTACCTGAAAGCCGCAGCCCACAAGACCGCAGCCGGGCAGGCACTACCCAGAGAGAAGGTCAAACATGGCCTCTACATCACGAGGCAACAACCGAACCGGACTTGATTTGCGTGTTCTGCGTTATTTCATTGCAGTCGCAGAGGAAGGCAATATCACATGGGCAGCGGATTTATTGCAAATCTCACAGCCCACATTGTCTCGGCAATTGCGCGGCATGGAACGTTCCCTCGGCGTTCGTTTATTTGATCGCAGCACTCATGCAATGACGCTTACTGCTGAGGGACGTCTGCTCTACGACCGCGCCAAAACACTAGTCGCTTTAGCCGATAAGACGGTTCAGGATGTTCATAGCGCCCAAGGTGGATTATCCGGAACAGTGACTCTTGCCTGCGGAGAAACCCGTAATCTGCCCTGGGTCCTGGATCGAATGGCGTCCTTCCGTAAGATCAACCCAAATGTGCAATTTAGCGTCCTCACATACACTGCCGATATTGCCAAAGCTCAGCTGGACCAAGGCATTCTTGACCTTGCCATATTGGTTGAACCCGTATCAGTTGAAAATTATGACTACATTCGTCTGAACAAGCATGACATATGGTGCGTTACCGTACCTGAATCCAGTCCTTTGGCGCAACTAGATCATATTGAACCGAAGCACCTCTCAGGCCAAACGCTATTGTTGCCTGCAAGACCTGAGGTGCAGCGTGAAGTGATGAATTGGCTGGGTACCTATGCCGATAGCATCAGCATTGCCGGCACATGCAATTTCAATCTCAACGGCAATCTGATGGTCGCCGCGGGGCTTGGAATGCGTATCGGTTTTGATATGGGCCATGAGGTTTACGGCACTAAGAATATCCCCTTGAATCCGCCTGTCGAAACTACTTGCCTACTTGCCTGGCGACGCGGACGCATCCTTGCTCCCGCAGCATCAGCATTCACTGAGTACGTATTCGAAGCATTGCATCATGATAATTGAGGCTGTTATTGCCACTCCCACATACTTACGGCTCCGCTCTCCAAACTAGAACAGCGAAGCCGCTTATCAAGGGATATTTTTGAGAAAATACAATGGACTAATACTTATAGTGCGCTCAGTGGCAGTCACCATCGATGCTGCAGGCACCGCCTGCTTCGCCACCACCGATTCCAGCACCTATGCTTGCACCGCCATTGGTGGTGTCAACGGAAAATTCCTTGGCCAAAAAGTCGATGATGTCCATTGATTCATACAATGGCTCTCCGTCGATGAACAGGCAAGGAACCTGACCCTTGCCGCCAACAGCAAGCAAACGCTCACGATTGGCAGGATCAGTGATGACATTGCACATTTCCACGCTTATGCCATGCTCATCCATAAAGTCCATGACTTTGTGGCAATACGGACAATCGTCCTTGTAAAACAGCTCGAGCTTCTTTGCCATATTGTCTCCATTCAACGATTGGTCGGGCTTCTCGCGCAGCCTGAAATAATGTCAGCAATTGCAATACTACGAAATTCAATTCATGAACGACGGTGTTCTTTCGCTGTAGGCAATGTCGATGAAAGTATATTCATCAAAGAAGGAATGCAAATATGCTGAAGCGGGACCGACCCCCAAAAAGTGCCTGCCCCGCTTCATACGCGTTAGTCATAACCAACGCCCATCGCTCTAGCAATGCTTATGCCTTATGGCATCTGATCTTGCCAAGTATTGTCCCTCAATGGAGGCCGCAACCCGGTAAGATCAGACACACAGGCTCAGCGCTCGTCTGACTTACGACGCCTGTTGACTGCGATCACACCGGCGATGCCTGCTGCAAGACCCATCACAGCCACGACTGCTGCTGCAGCCATGTCAGAACCGGTCTTTGCCAGCTTGGCGCCGCGCTTGATCTGTGCCTTGGAGACACCACCAACGGTGATCGTGAACTGATCAATCACGTTGCCGTTGCCATCCTTGACAGTCACGGTGATCTTGTCGCCAGGCTTGGCATCATCGTCGGTGACAACGGTGATGGATCCGTCAGGATTCAGCGTTGCCTTGCCTGGTCCATCAACGGTGACAGTGGAGCCGTCAGGCACCTTGCCGCCGTTATTCGGGATCGTGGTGGAACCGCCAGGGGTTACCGTGCCATCATTCCAATCCGGACCCTTGTCAGGCTCGGTGACGGTGACAGTCACGGTATCAACGGTGTTGCCATACGGATCCTTGACGGTCACGGTAATGGTATCGCCAGGCTTGGCGTCACCATTCGGAGTGACCGTGATGGAACCATCAGGGTTCAAGGTTGCCGTGCCGGGACCGTCAACGGTGACCGTGGAACCTTCAGGAACCTTGGTGCCGTCATTGGTGTTTGGCAGGGTGACAGGAACACCAGGCTTGGTGGTTCCGTCATTCCAGTCCGGCAAGCAGGAAGCCGCTGCCATGGACTTGAACTTCCACTCGATCTTCTGATCGCCGGAGAACTGGTAACCAGCAGCCGGGGTTGCGGTGACGGTCACTTCTTCGCCGTATGCGTAGACGTAGTGTCCGTTAGCATCCGCGGTGATGGTGTTGCCCTTCGAGTCGGTCACAGTGTAGACCACACCGGTGTCGCTAGGCAGAGTCACATAAGGTGCCACTGCGCAGTTAGCCGGGTCATCCGCTGATGGGTTCACAACGAACGGGTTGCCGTTCGGATCCTTGCCATCCGGATTGAAGGTCGGAGTCGATTCAGCTGGGTTGATGGTGGCCTTGCCTTCAGCAGGATCGGTGGTCTTGCCGGTGGTCTTGTCGCCATCAGGCTGGTTGTAGTTGATGACTACCTGATATGGCTGATCGGTCACTGCTTCGGTTGGGGTACCGGAGATGACGCACTTGCCGTCCTCATAGGAGGCAGTCAGACCTGCTGGCAGACCGGTTACTGTGCAACCGGTAATATCGGCCTTGCCTGGGTTGCTGATCGGAACCTCAACAGGGGTGATCGGACTGCCGACAGTTCCCGTGATAGTTGGTGCATCGTCATCAGTTACTGACGGGGCGATTGTGCATCCATTTCCATCAACAGTTGCACCTTCAGGAGTGTTGGCGCACTGATCCTTGTCATTCGGAACGCCGTCACCATCGTCATCCTTGGACTCGGCCGGGCTGATGGTATAGGTACCGGTTGCAGGATCGGTGGTTGCTGCTGCGCCATCGGCTGGCGTGTAGCTAATGGTCACCGTGTAGTTGCCGGTTCCCTCTTCGGTAGGAGTACCGGAGATGGTGCACTTACCATCCGCGAAGGAAGCAGTCAAACCCGCTGGCAGATCGTTGACCTTGCAGTCAGTGATGGTGGCCTTACCAAGATTGCTGATCGGAACCTCGATAGGAGTGATTGGAGTGCCGACGATACCATTCACTGCTGGGGCAGAGCCACCAGCAACGGACGGAGCCACGGAGCAACCGTTTTCGTCAACTTTTGCACCTTCAGGAGTGTTGGCGCACTTATCCTTGTCGTCATCCACGCCGTCGCCGTCTTTGTCCTCGTCCTGGTCAGTTACCGTGACTGGGACAGACACAGTGTCGGTAGAACCGTCCTTGTAGGTCACCTTGATGGGGATCTTGTAATCACCGGTAGTTGCGTCATCATTCGCGGTAACAACGATAGAACCATCTTCATTCACCGTGATGGTTCCAGGGAAGTCACCCCGAGTTCCATCAGGCAGAGTGACCTGTCCATCCTGAACGAATGCGTCTGAGTCAGCCAACTCAGGAGTTGTGGTCTCGCCTGCAGCATTCTGGAATGTCGGCGCAGCAATGGTGGTAGTTCCACCCTGAGGAACACGGTTAGGTCCTCCGTAGACAGGGGTGTTGTTGTCGGTGATTTCAGCCTTCTTGAAGTTCACGAAGAGGCTGGCGGTGTTTCCGGTAATGGAAACGGTTTCGCCATCCTTCAGCTGGCTGTCATCAGCAATGCTGTAATCCGTGCCGTAATTTAAAATGCTTACGGTGTAATCACCCTTCGGGAAGGTAGCCAGACCGAAGTTGTGCACAACTGGATAGTCCTTGGCGCCAAGCCAATTGGATGCATCGCCAGCATTAAACACTGTGCCTGCAGGAACGGTTACCTGCACACCTTGGTTATTCGTGTAAGTCATATCGGACTTTGCAGTGAGGGTCACGGTAAGACCGCGCAGATCCGCGGGGAGCTCCGAACCACCGTCAGTGCTATCGCCGTTGGACTCAACAACAGTGCCGTCAATCTTGACGCCCTGGGTCACATGCTGGTAATCAGCGGTGTGGTCCGGATCGTCAGGAGTGCCGTCATTGTTGTTGTCAGGATCCGTTGCATCTGGGTCGCCATCGTGATCAGTATCCTTCAACACGATGAAGGAATCTGCGGATACGTCATTGCCGCCGGAAACCAGAACTGCGGTGATGACAGAGCCGTCAGCAATATCATCTGGAACGGTGTACGTGCATGAATCAGCTTCGGTCAAAGAGGTCAAGCCCTTGCCATCTGCATCGCAGGTCGCTAGCACCTTGCCCTTGCTGTCGCGCCATTCAATCTTGTTGTACAGAGGAGATAGCGCAACGCCGGTGAGCTTGAGCTTCGCAGTGTCTCCATTGGTTGCAGGATTATCGGTGACATCGTAGTTGGTGATGTTCAGGTTTACTGCAGTTCCGAGAATCAGACCAAAACCTACGTTGTACCATGCGCTAATCAGCGGTGCTGCAACTGGGTTGGTTGCAAACGTTGTGCTGTTTGGAGCGCGGAACAACGGAGCTGTGTAAGAAGAATAACTTTCCACAACATCGCCTTCAGGGTTCATTACGAAACCGTAGAAGTAGTTGCCATTGCTCCATGTACCTTCAGGGAATGCGAGCTGATAGTTTCCGTCGCTGTCGGTCGTGGTGTACACGGTTGCAGCGATATATTCAGGATGCTCGGTCAACAGTGTTGCAGCTACAGCAGATTGCTTTGCCTGTGGCTGCGATTCAACCTGAGACTTGTAAGCGGCCGCACCTTCAGCGGTCAGTGATGAGAACACCACCTTGTAACCGACAGCTGCCGGATCACCGCTGTTCTTGCCAACGCCGGTTGCGGAGTTTGCATAATCACCGTCGCCGGTTTCAAGCCATACCCGACCCTTTATTATGCGATTGCCCGTCAGCGTAGATTGGTTGTTGGTCCCATCAATCCACTCTGCCTCAGGCTTGGTCATGACACCCGTCTTCGGCATCACATACATGAAGACTGCAGTCTTCTGCATATTGGTTCCAAGCAGCGGGAACTGTCCAAGATTGCTGCCGGTTACGGAATTTACAAGGCTACCCGGGAACATGCCGCCCGCTTGGCGGAACATAGTTACGGTGTTACCACTTTCGTCCTGATAATCCTGGATCCACAGGCGGTAGTACTGACCAGCCACAGCGTGATACAGATGCTTCGTACCAGCTGCATCAGTCCATCCAGCTCTCAAATCGAAGCCATAGTCACCCGGTCTGCCATCACCATTGGCATCGACGTCATCGTGGGTGACTGTTTTGTAGATAGGGGACACCGCATTGTCGGTATCAATCCATTGCATATAAACGGTTGTGCCATCAGGAACGGCACTCAAACCACTGGAGAACGAGCTAGGACGTCCATAATCAGTCACGTATGCTGCACCAGAGAGCGTATTCCTTGCGTTCGATGCATCCGTAACACCCTTAATCCAGCCATCAGCAATTGCATCAGCTTCGATCACAGTCGCATTGGTCTCGTCCACAGTGGAACGATCGGAAGTGGCCGTCGATGCTGCAGAAGCATCCTGGCCATCCGTGTCTTGAGCCAAGGCAACGCCACCGACGCTGCCGCCCAACAACATGGCGCCGGTTACCAGAACGGCAGCCAGCTTTCGTGTTGGTATTTGCACTTTTACATCCCCTTTCACTACCTGGTAAGAGCCCACACCTTCCACTGCGGGCATAACTCACCTTTTCGGTCAGCAGAAACTATAAAGCGGAGTAGGGGGGGGGGGTGTCAAACTCACGGACATTGTTGAACGCTGCTTCCGATTACATAAATGAAAATTGAACAGGTTCGACGAAATCAGTATCGATATCCCGTATATCTTGAAATCTCACCGATTTATGAGGCGGTTCCAATGTAATTGCCAGCTCAGCATGCTTCATATTTGATATTTGATCAATTTCATTCCAGATTGTGAGCAAAGTCACAAATATCAAGGTTCTTAATTCCAAATTATGAACACTTTTCGACTAATTCCGGCCATATCGAATTCCCATCCGCAACTCAACAATGGGCTTTTGCCCTTTGCCTACAATGTAATGCGCAAATCGCTTCTCTCCGTCGAAGACCGTTTCACAAGCTTAAAATCTGCTGTCAATCTCTGAGGTTCAGAGATTTCACCATCTTCTTCAATCCGTCGCAGCAACAGATTTACCGCTTTGCTTGCCAAATCGGACAAATCTGTGCTTACTGTGGTGATCGACGGTATGAAATATTCGGTTTCATTAATGCCATCAAACCCGACAACCGCCATATCTTTCGGAACACTAATTCCACAATCTGCGAGACCTCGTATGAAACCCATGGCAATAGTATCAGTCATGCAAAATACGCCGTCATACCGTCGCCCAGATTTCGCAACTCGGTGGGCAAGATCTCGGGCTTCTTCGGGATTCCAGAGCACATGAAGAAAATTCTCCGGCTCGACTTCAATGTCATGCTCATCAAAGGATTTCAAGCATCCATATAAGCGCCGTGCCGAAACAGATGTGCTCTGCAAATCCTCGGTCAGGCTTTCGTAGTGTGCGCCCACAGCCAATATATTTTTGCACCCAATCTCAATGAGATGATCTATCGCAGCTTGTGAACCTGCTTCACACGGAGTATTAACCGTATCAAACACCGGATCCGGTGAAATATCATCAAGCAACACCATCGGCTTTCCTCCCGAGAGCTGACGGAGCTCCTCATCGTTCACATTGCCGGGGCTAAAAATCATCCCATCACAAAGCTGACTAGTTACTTTTTGCAAAATGGCTATTTCACCCTCTTTGGAGTTCGAGGTCTCTTGGACTATTGTCTGCAAACCGTGGCGGTTTGCCTCGCGAGATATGGCGGCGCCCATCTCAGAAGGATATGCACGGTCCAACTCAAAAATAGCCAGACCAATCACTCCATTACGACCTGATCTCAGTGATCTGGCAGACAGATTCGCCGTATAGTGCAGCGCCCTCGCAGCTTCCCGAACCTTGGCAGCAGTCTGCGGCACTATACGAGGATCTCCGCGCAACGCATACGATGCCGTGGCTCTCGACACTCCCGCTGCTTTCGCCACATCACTCATCGTGACCATTTCGACCCCTTACTACATAGCAGCAACGCACCCATCGCGATTTGGATTCCGCATCATCGCCTTCCACCAAGTCCTCGATGTGTCGCATTCAGTGTACAAAAGGATTTGACACGATTCAACTTTTGGGTGTATAACAAACATACACCTTTTGAATCGTGTCAATAAATCGATTCAAAATAGATTGGCATCGCAGCCATATCGAACGAGGTAATGGTCACACAACAGTCACAGACGACATAACCCCAAGGAGAGCGACATGAACCTCACAAAACGCATCAAACAAATCATCGCAGCCGCTGCTGCTGCATCAATACTGCTTCCACTTGCTGCATGCGGAAGCTCCTCTGACTCAGGCAAAACAAAAATCAGTTTTCTAAGCTGGGATAACGAACAAATAATGCAACCATTCATCGAAGAATTTGAAAAGGGAAACCCAGATATAAGCATAGATTTCAGCTACGCCCCTCCCACTGCCGAATATATTCAAACACTGCAGACAAGATTGGTGGGAAATCAAGCTCCAGATGTGTTCATCATCACTTCTGAAAATAAGGACGATCTGATCGACAATGGCTACGTACTGGATATGACTGGAAAGTCATATACGGAAAAGCTGTCGCAAGCAAATATGGATTTCGTTTCAAGAGACGGAAAACTCTACGGCCAATCCACTTCATCTTGGGCGGCAGGCATAGCGTACAACAAGGAACTCCTGCAACAAGTGGGCTACGACACTGTTCCATCAACTTGGGACGAATTCTTGGATCTTTGCAAGAAGCTTCAAGATGCAGGAATCAGCCCCTATATTGAAGCAATTGGCGATGGCGCAGACCGCATCCCTGATTCGTTCACGGGCGCAATACTCGCAAAACAGGGTATCGGCGTCACCACACTTGCATCTGAGAATCCACAAACTCCTGGAGAGCACGAAAAAGAAGGCATAGCTGCCTGGATGAAGGTGTACGAGCAAGGCTACGCATCTCGCGACAATGTGGGAGTAAGCGGCGATGATGCAAAGAGTCAGTTCGCTAGCGGACAAGTGGCTATGTACACCACAGGCGCTTGGGACTTCTCATCCTTTGAACAAGCTGGCTTCGATTGGGGATTCGCGCCAATTCCCGCACTTGATTCCGACCATGAGCAATATGCACAAGGGCCGCCATCCCCCGGCCTTGCAATATATTCCAAACTCACTGGCGATAAGCTCACGGCAGCTGAAAAATTCCTTGACTTTATGGTTTCCGATTGGGCTCTGAACCAAAGAAGCAACAATGGCGATGCCGTAACCGTCGAAGGATTCACCTCTGACGTATCCGAGCAGTACAAAGATGTCTACGAAAATAACGTCAAAACAGGTAAATATTTCCTTATGACCAACTTCTATTCAAATCCGGATGTATTGATTTCAACTAATACCGCCGAGATACAGCAGCTGGTCCAAGGAAGCATCGCGGTCGATCAATGGGCGAATAACGTTGACGCAAAAATGGCATCTGCACAGTAGCATCTAACAACTTATCAGCCCCGCATCCTTGCCTCCCCTCACCCCAACGGGCAATAGCAGGGATGCGGGCTACGCACCGGTCTTTCAAAACACATCCGCCTCATTATTATGCCCGAAAAGGGAGGGCTTAGCCATGAACACTGCGACCGCGGTACAACAATTGCCGCAATTAGATGAATCCACATACCGAAAGCGCCGCAGATCACGTGCAATCCACGATGACATCACATCATTGTGGTTTCTACTCCCAATCCTTGCACTCTTTGTGGCACTTTTTCTTATACCACTGCTCCGGACGCTCTATTATTCATTCACTGATTTCAACGGCTATAGCATGGATATGCATTGGGTTGGCCTAGAAAACTATAGGAAGGTATTCACGGACTCTTCGACCCTTCAAGGTCTTGGCTTCACGATTCTGTATGCCGTCGTAGTAATGACCGGTGTCACGGTCCTTGCCATTCCCCTAGCTGCGGTGCTCAACAGAAAATTTGTCGGCCGCAACTTTGTACGATCGATATTTTTCTTCTTTTCCGTGCCTTCTCTGGCAATCATGGGCATGGTATGGAAATACATATTCTCCCCCATGAAAACGGGTGTCGCGAATTCAGTGCTTTCACTCATAGGCATCGACCCAATCCCTTGGCTTAGCAATAACGCACTCGCCAAATTCTGTGTCATTTTCATCGCTATTTGGGCACAAATTGGCTGGCATGCAACGCTATATCTGGCTTTCCTGCAGGCGATCCCCTCTGACTTATACGAACAAGCGACAGTTGATGGCGCAAATAAGTTGCAACAGTTTGTCCATATAACTTTGCCTCAACTGACTCCGGGAATAGTAACTTCAACATTCTTACTGATGTCAGGCGGATTGAAAGTATATGATCTCCCATACACGATGACCAAAGGCGGACCAGGATATTCCACTTATACGGTCACTCAATCCATCATTCAACAAGGCATTGGCCAATCTCAGTATGGCATCGGTTCGGCATTGGCGGTCTTGTTCTTTATCGCAACAGGAATTGTTGTTTTCCTGCAAATAAGTTTTTCCAATTTGATCTCGAGGAGATTCCAATAATGTCTCAGCACGCACACGGCCTTACGCCAAAATCACGCAAACGATTGGGATCCGCAGCGACCAGCATCATCATGATTGCGCTTACATTACTGTGTTCGATTCCTCTTTGGTACATAGTCATAAATACGTTTAAAACCATTGCCGATATGAACACCAACCCACTCGGCCTACCTAAAGAATGGACACTTGATAATTACATCAAGGCGTTCAAGACTGTCCCTATTCTCCGCTCACTATGGAATACGGCCATCGTGACATTCTTTGGCGTTGCCATCCAAGTAATCGTCGGAGCCCTTGCCGCATACGGCATGATCCTCCGCAAATCCAGATTCACCGCAGCAATTGGTGCAATACTGATGATCGCATTCGTCGTGCCAGCACAATCCACACTGATTCCGCTCTACCGTATGGAAGCCAATTTACATTTGGTCAACACATTTGCCGGTCTGATCCTCATCTACTTGGGTGGTGCAGTATTTTGCTACTTCCTGATTGTCGGATATATGCGTTCATTGCCCTTTGAGCTTATTGAAGCAGCACGCATCGATGGAGCCGGACCATTGAGGATTTTCTGGAATATCGTCATGCCACTCATAAAGCCTATTCTCACCACAGTCATTGTCTTCCAAACCATGGGCACATGGAATGACTTTATGAATGCAAATATCTTTATCAGTTCTTCAGAACTTCGGACCATAGTGCTGCAGGTTTATAACGCAGTAGGACAGTTCTCGACGGACTGGCCGAGCTTTATGACCATTACTGTGCTCGCACTGCTCCCAGTGTTTATATTCTTCATTTTCTGCCAGAAATGGATTGTTTCCGGTCTGATTGCCGGCTCCGTTAAGGGCTAACACGTGAAGGATTGAATTATGAATATACAGGGATTAATGAAACCTGACTCTGGTGGAGATATCGAGTTCCCTAGAACAACAAACCGAGCAGGGGCAGGTAAGCTATCCCACAAAGTGGAAATCACCAGTCAAACGGATAAACATACGAGCGCGAACCACGTTGGGCAGCAGTCTAATATCCCTCGACGGGAAAACAATACCGTTCTACATACCAATCCTTTGAGGCGATATTGCTCAGATCCGAACCTGGCTATCTTCGATAACCGATACTTTCTCTACTGCACGGATGATGGTCTCGACGAATGGAGTTCTACCACATTCAGCGTGTATGTTTCTGACGATTTAGCCTCTTGGCAACGATACCCCGCATTGGATTTACACGACGTTCCTTGGTGGAAAGGGGAAGGCGGAGCTTGGGCTCCTTCGATTGTCCGCAACGCCGATGGACGGTACGTCTTCTTTTTCGTTGCTGATTCCCAAATCGGTGCTGCTGTCGCGAATAGCCCATATGGACCTTTCTCTCCATTTCCTGAACCACTAGTGAGGCAAGGCACTTTCAACTGCCACACCATCGACCCCGGTGTTTTCATGGACGATGATGGTACCTCATATTTTCTATGGGGCAACGGCAGAGCTTGGATTGCGCCATTCTCGGACGATTGCACCACCTTTGACGCAAGCCAAGCATTCAGTTGGATTCCAGGAAATTTCAGAGAAGCAATATGGATCCACAAAAGAAAAGGCATTTACTATGCGAGCTGGTCTGAAAATGACACGCGGGATCCCGAATATTGTGTGAAATACTCGTCTGCAACATCTCTAGACGGTCCGTGGAGCAAGCCTTGCATTCTCGTGCAACAGGATCCCACGCTGCATTTGTACGGCACTGGACACCACAATATCGTGAACATTCCGGGTACCGATGAATGGATTATTGCCTATCACCGCTTCGCATTCCATCCGAACGGACGTTGGGTTGGTGGTGATGGCTGCCATCGCGAGGTGGTATTTGCACCATTGCATCATCTACCTGATGGTTCTCTCGAAGAAATCCACCCCCAAGTCGGATCTTATGCAAGATTGTTGTTGGAGAATCAATGAAGTAGTTCTGTAGTCCCTTCCTGCTTTTGGACTGATCTCCATGCACCATTTACCATTAGATGAAGCAATCCCATAACATCATGGAAGGTTCTCGGTGAACGATTTGGAAACATCATCACTGACCATAATGTTTGCATGTCGTCAAAATGCAGGTCGTTCTCAAATGGCCGAAGCCATTGCCAAATCACTTGCACCAGAAGGTGTAGAAATTCTCTCGGCAGGCTCCGAACCAGCAGATGAGGCCCATCCTGTAGTTGTTGAGGCACTGGCGGGCATCGGGCTCAAACCTTATTCACAGCCAAAACAGCTCAAACGTGAAAACGTAGAGGTATCTGATTGGGTAATCACCATGGGATGTGGGGAATCTTGCCCATATGTTCCGGGAGTTCACTACGAAGATTGGGACATTCCTGACCCGCATGGCAAAAGTCTCGAAGAGGTCAGCGCCATCAGGGATCAGATCACCGAGCGCGTGCATGATCTGCTACGGCGTATTGCCGCGATTCGTTAATCAATACTAAAGCCCGCATACCGTGCAACGATATGCGGGCTCAATCATTAGTATTCCAGTTATTACTCCTTGAACCTCTTTCGGAGGCTGAGAACGGGGGTTAATGGACAAAATGTGTGTCTGATGGTTGGCGTCGGGGTTTGTGCTTGTTGGTGTGTCGGGGTTGTTTTAACGGTTTTGGTGTTAATGTCCGGGTTCGTTTGCTTTTTCGGTGTATGTGTGCTGTTTGATTGCTGTGCATGGTCAAGAGGAAATCGTCCCGTGCCGCGTTGTGTGAATTGTGCGGCGGGTCCGATGCGCAAGAACG
>NZ_JGZU01000017.1 GCF_000741765.1 Bifidobacterium tsurumiense | reverse complement strand
CCCCGCTGGGAAGGGTTCGATCCTCCGGCCGGGATAACATAAGATTTGCGGCGGCCATGGCCCAGGAAAGACGCCCGGAACCATTCCGAACCCGGAAGCTAAGGCCTGGCACGGCGATGGTACTGCACGCGAGAGCGTGTGGGAGAGTAGCACACCGCCGCATCACACTTCACAAAGGGACCCCCGACGGCACAACAGCCACCGGAGGTCCCTTTTCGCATACCCGGATACCATACGGTACGCGACGGGGCTTCACCACACCCAGGCAGGCATGGAAGCGACCGCACCGCAGGCCCACAGCAACTCACTCGAAAACCACACCGAGCAACGGGTGGACACGCATGCGCAGAGCAAAATGCCACATGTAACAAGAGAGCCTCCCACGAGGGAGCGAGCGTGAGGGAATCGCAACCTACATCGGAGTCGTGAACTGCGACAATAGGAACGATAACGGTGGTTGCGGAACACCATGACACCAAACCCCGACCCGCTCATTATGAAAATTGAGTGAGCTCACTGGGAAATGAGATTGAAATCAAGAATTCTTCGCATAGTATGGTTAGGCAGTTCAGCCAAATTCGAACCACAAGAAGTTATGCACTATTTCATTCCAAAACGTTGTCAGCCAACGAACAAGGTCATGTATCATGACCGCGTCCAGGCACGTATTGCGGCAGATAAGATTTTCTGCGAGAACGGGACGGAATTATGGACTTACCAGTGCGAATTCTGTGGCACATGGCATCTGACCCACCATGATCCTCAAGAAGCTGTTGCTCGGACAAAGCTGTCCCGATTGCATAAGCCACGATCTCGTAAGCGTGGGTATAAACCACGTCAGCGGTAGCACTCACTCGAGATTGTATACAAATACGTCATTATCAATTACGCTATGCAGTCTAGTGATAGAGGGTTGTATTAACTGAAGCTTTTGATTGGTCTGTCTTCAACAATGGACTGACACTGTCGGTTAGCGAATATTGATAATGATGGAATGAGAAAATATGGCATGCATATACCTCGAGGATTGTGATTTATAAAGGCGAGCAATATTGCCTATTCGCAGGCACTATTGAAATGGAATCTTAGACAAAACTCCTCAAGAAGAATATGGTGACATCACATATGATGATGTCACCATATTCTTCGTATGCAACAGTCAAAGCACAGCAATAAGCGCCATGCCGTTTACGTTAGTTGCAGAGCAAATTACTTGTCCAACTCAAAACCCTGACGCTGTGCATGGCTGAAATTGCGTACCAAAACTTCCTTGTCAGTTGAAGCCTTGGCGATTTGCGCACTAAACGCATCCACAGGTCGTGCTGTGTTACGCAGATCGTAATACTGGTGAACCTGCTCGTCGAATTCCTGAAGGCCCTCGAGAAGCTCTTCATCGTGTTGCGGATACTGGTTGACGAAGAACTGCATCGAACGCGGCATACGAGGCTTTTCAGCGGGATTTTGTGCCGGTTTGCCAATGGCCAGCCCGAGCAGCGGATATGTGTATTGAGGCAGCCCCAGCAAGTCGATAACGCGGTCGATGTCATTGAGAATCGAACCGAGGATGACGCAACCCAATCCAAGCGAGTTTGCCGCGGTTTCCATTGCATGCAGTGCGAATGCGCCGTCATTTTGAGCTTGCGAGAAGCGATAACTGCTGTTGAGTGTGAATTCATCTGAATTGACATCAATATCCTGTTGTTGTGCGATCGCGGCGTTGCGATGCTCATCCAGAACAAAGACATACAGTAGCGGTGCCTGAGCGATATATGGTTGCTTGCCGATCTGTGCAAGTGCTTGTTTGATATCGGGGTCTTCTATGCGAATAGCTGACCAGTCATTGAGGAATTGGCTTGATGCGGCGTGCTGAGCAGCGGTTTCGAGACTGAAAATAGTATCTTCGTCGATTCGTTCATCAGCAAATGCTCGAATCGAACGACGTTGCAACAGCGTATCTATGGTTTCATTATGACGTATTTGTGGCATGAACCAATTATGTGCACAGCACTATTATCCATGCACAGTCAATCCAACTATTGGCGTAATGCTTTCAATTGGAACTATCCAGTACATACGTGTGGATCGACATTCCGGCTCATACGGATCCACCTTGTGATGAAGGTGAGATACCAGGAATTACGACGAAGAGTCTTGGAGTCTACTGAGATTTCCTATTATGCCGTTGCTGCTTGCGTGTAACAAAGGCTTGCGATCCACGATTGGAAAGCTGCGTCACAATAGTGCTGACAGCTGCGGAAATCGCTGCAAAGGCTGCAGCCATCATGATTCCGTTTCCAAATTCTTCATTTCCAGTGCTGCTGCGTCTGCTGTCGAGCCCCTTATTCCAAACTGTTTGCAGGAGTTTTCCTGCCACCATGGATGCGACTGTGGGAATCGCAAACTTAATAAGCTTATCGACCATGGAATCTGGGTCCTGTTCCCGTTCTTCACGCATCGCATTCACCTTTTCATCGATATTGTGCAGCCATGCCACTGCGCGATCAGACGACGAGGATTCGCTGCCTGTTTGGATATCGGCTTCGTCACTCATAAACACCAGTGTAGTTGAGCATATGCCCCTAAGCTGAGTGAAGGAAAGAATTCGATTGCATTCACGATGCGCGTTGCTCATGGCGGCGAGGCAAACGAGGTATTAGAGTAGAGGGCATGACGATTACGAGTAATGCAGGCAACGAAGCCCAAGCACCCGGACGTCTGGTCGTTCTCCGACATGGACAAACCGTGTGGAGTGAATCCGGACAGCATACAGGACGTACCAATATCCCCTTGACCGAAGTGGGGAGGCGACAAGCTCGAGATGCTGGGGAACGGCTCCGTGCGGCTTTTCCCAAGGGCTTTGAGGAATCATGCATTTTCTCCAGCCCGCTGCTGCGTGCACGTCAAACTGCGGAATTGGCTGGATTCGGCGGCAATCAGACCTTGGATTCCATAATGGAATGGGATTATGGCCGTGCCGAAGGTCGCACCCGTCAGGAACTGTCACGCCAGTTCGGTTCCACTTGGGATGTGTGGCGAGATGGTCCGCAATCCTTGCCGGCGGAACTTGAAGGCGATTGGATTGCGCAGATGCCTTCAGGGGAGCAGGTTCCTGTTCATAACGGCCCTGGAGAGAGTCTGGAGGAAGCGGCGCAAAGGACTCAGCAAGCCATAGCCATGGTTATGCCTTTGCTGCAATCCGGACAGGATGTGCTCTTTGTAGCGCATGCTCATATTCTGCGCATACTGACCTCACAATGGCTCGGCGTTGAGCCGCAATTTGCAAGATTGCTCCGTCTTGACACAGCGCATTATTGCGTACTCAGCCAATACAAGGGTGATCGCGTTATTGAACACTGGAACGCATGAAATAGAACGATACGAATACTGGACCGCGGTTCTTCTGGCAACGATTTGCCATTGAGGTGCCGCGGTTTTGCATTGTGACTCAATCGCGTCATTGTCGGCATGAAGTGATTGGCTACGGTGACCTATGTATACGCCTCATGGCGAGTGAGTTGTCATTCTTTGCAGGAGAACAATTACATCCTTGTATATAACAGCATAGAATAGCAAACGCTTTCATAGGGAAAATAATATTTATATCCCCGATATTCAAGGGTTTATTGAATATGCATTGCAAATAATGCAAATTATGAAACGCTGAAAGTGACATCGTTTGCAAAACGCATCAAAGTAGTGCATAATGGTCTGCGTCGGAATCATTGAGGTGCTACGGTGCACCGGCCCCAACGGTGAGTTGGATGGAACGACAGAAGAGAAAGGTTCGATGATGAATCGTACGGTTAAGTCTGCAGTGGCATTGATTGCCGTCTCAGCAATGTCTTTGGGTGCGCTCGCTGCTTGCGGTGGTTCCAGTGCGTCCGATGATGGCAAGGGCAAGGTCTACTATCTGAACTTCAAGCCTGAAGCAGCAGATCAGTGGAAAGATTTGGCAGAAGCGTACACCAAGGAAACCGGTGTGGAAGTCACCGTGCAGACGGCGGCCTCCGGCACCTATGAGCAGACGCTGAAGAGCGAGATGGCCAAGAGCGAGGCCCCGACGCTGTTCCAGGTCAACGGACCTGTTGGTTATGCCAATTGGAAGGACTATACGGCTGATATGAGCGATACCGAGCCGTATGCTCAGCTCCAGAACCAGGATATCGCCCTTAAGGATGGCGATAAGGTTGTGGGTGTCCCATACGCCATGGAGACCTACGGCTTGATTTACAACAAGGATCTGCTTACCAAGTACACTGAGTTGTCTGGTGCGAAGATCTCCTCTCTCGATGATTTGAATTCCTATGACAAGTTGAAGGAAGTTGCCGACGATATCCAGGCTCGTAAGGATGAGCTGGGTGTCCAGGGTGCATTCACTTCGGCAGGTTTCGATTCCAGCTCCGATTGGCGTTTCAAAACCCACCTCGCGAACCTTCCGCTGTATTACGAGTTCAAGGCGGACGATGTGACTGAACAGCCGACGACTATCAAGGGCACTTATCTGCCGGAATACAAGAACATCTTCGATCTGTATTTGAAGGATTCAACCACTGAACCGACGCAACTCAGCTCCAAGACCGGTGATGATGCGAACTCTGAATTTGCCCTTGGCGAAGCGGTGTTCTATCAGAACGGTACCTGGGCCTGGAGCGATTTGCAGAAGGCTGGCATGAGCGCCGATTCCATCGGCATGATGCCGATCTACTTCGGTGCGGATGACTCCAACGAAGGTCTGGCAACTGGTTCTGAGAACTACTGGTGCGTCAATGAGAAGGCTTCTGAAGCTGATCAGAAGGCCACCAAGGACTTCCTGAAGTGGGTTATCACCTCGGATGCCGGCAAGAAGTCGCTGTCCTCCGATATGGGCTTCACCACTCCGTTCAAGAGCTTCGATGACGTCACCTCTGACAATCCTCTGGTGCAGGCTGCTGTCGAGGACCAGAAGTCCGGAAAGACCCAGGTCTCCTGGAACTTCACCATGATGCCTTCTGAGGAATGGAAGAACCAGTTGGGCTCAGCTTTGCTGGAATATGCTCAGGGCACAGGCGACTGGGATGCCGTGAAGACTGCATTCGTCGACAACTGGGCGACTGAATACCAGGCAGCTCACGAAGGCTGATTGAACGTCCCATACCCTACCAAGTATCGAAACGGGTGGCGAGTCCTGCATGGACATGCCACCCGTTTTTTCGTGGGGTAAAACTTCCGATGACGACGGTATTGAACGGGAAGGCTTTGCATTGCTTGATAGGTTTCCGGCGCCCCTCTGAAAGTTGATCGCGGCCTATCCGGAAAGGCTTTTCAGACCCTATTTAGTCAGTCGTGCCGTTGTGGATCGCACAACGAGCTGCGCAGGTACCATTTCGAATAGCCGTTCGAGCTTCTCTCCCGAGATAAGAGCCAAGGTCTGTCGCGCCGCGATCGTAGCCATATCGATTGGATCCTGACGAACGGTGGTCAGCCCGACATCATGTGCGTAGAAGCTGTCGTCGTAGCCCAGCACGGAGATATCGCCGGGCATACTGTATCCGCTGCGTTCCAGCTGGAAAATAAGCGGGATGGCGATACCGTCCTCTTGGCAGGCTATTGCGGTTGGCATGGTAGGCCTGCTGAGCAATTCAGTGATAATCATGCTGATGCGATTCGGACCTTCTGGGGCGATGATAATCGAAGGATCAATCCCAGCTTCCTGACAAGAGGCTACGAATGACTCATAACGCTGTTGCACGCTGAAGTGCAGCGAGACCGCGCGTTCTGTGCGGATATACACGATATCGCGATGGCCCAAGGCAATGAGATGCCGTGCGGTGAGCTGCGAACCCTGTTCGTCATCGATGTTGACGGCTGCGGTGAATCCGCATTCTTGAGGGTTCACGCAGTTGATACCGATAATCGGCACCCCTATGGTGGCCAGCTGGGCGATTTCCTGAGCGTCAACATCAAAAGAGGAGACGATTACCGCGTCGGCATTGCGACGGATGGGCAACATCTCGAAGAATTCCCGCCGCTCTTCGATGCTGGAAATCTGGAAAATTGACAGGTCATATCCCTGAGGATGAAATACCTGGTTCAATCCTTCGATAACCGATGCGTTGAACCACAGACGAATATGGTCGCTCATCAGCAGAGCGATACGCATTGCGCGTCCTGATTTCAGAGCTGCCGCCGATCTTGAAATGGAGAAGTTCAGCTCATCCGCTATGCGCAGCACCTTTTCTCTTGTGGCTGCAGACACGAGGTCCGGACGGGTGAATGATCTGGAAACCGTCGATACGGACACCTTTGCTTCGCGTGCGACATCTTGAATATTTGCTGCCATCAAAGCTCCTTAATACACGTTCCTGTAGCGATGGTATCGCGTCATCCACGACGAATGGTGTGACACAGTTTCATGCTTCACTGCAACAACTATGACTTCACCATATGGAAAAACAAACGTTTGCAAAGCTATTATATAACATCGTAATGCTAATAATTACAAGTGTTAAGAGGGTATTGAGAGGATGTAATGCATGGTGATAAATGAAATGAAACACCGATAAAATGACAACGTTTGACATGAGTGCGTCAATGGTGATACCGTAAAGATATTCGTCCGAAACTACGGCAAGGCTGCCAGAAGCAGATGGGTTGCTTTGCGCATATAAGAATGCGGCGGACTCGATGAGGAGGAAGTGAACGCATGATTGCAATGACAGGCAAGGCCATACGAAAGTGGTGGGCATTATTTGCGTTGCCGACTTTCGCGGCCTTCATAATAGGGTTTTTGGTGCCGTTCTTCATGGGCGTGTACTTGAGTTTCTGCAAATTCACTACGGTAACCGATGCCAAATTTATCGGATTGAAAAACTACCAGCGTGCATTGAATGATCCGGAGTTTTTGCGTGCACTGGGCTTCACTGCGGCGTTCACCGTGGTGACGACCGTGGTGATCAATGTGGTGGCTTTTGCCATTGCGTATTTACTGACCAAGGCCATCAAGGGGTCGACGATATTCCGTTCGGTGTTCTTCATGCCGAATCTTATCGGCGGCATTATCCTGGGCTATATCTGGGTGCTTCTGCTCAATGGAGTTCTGGCATATTTCAAGACCTCGATCACCACTTCTCCTGTGTATGGCTTCTGGGGATTGGTCATTTTGGTGTGCTGGCAGCAAATCGGCTACATGATGATTATCTATATCGCAGGGCTGCAAAGCCTTCCCGGTGATGTTATCGAAGCCGCTGCAGTAGATGGCGCGAACGGAACGCAGACCATGTTCAAGGTGATTATTCCACTGATGATGCCATCGATAACCGTGTGCAGCTTCTTGACGGTGACCAACGGTTTCAAGCTCTTCGACCAGAACCTCGCGCTTACCAACGGCATGCCTTCGAACAAATCGGAAATGCTCGCGTTGAACATCTTCCGCACATTCTATGGACGTGTTGGTTACGAGGGCGTCGGCCAGGCGAAGGCAGTGGTGTTCTTCATCGTCGTGGCTGCAATCGCATTGATTCAAAACCGTCTGACCACAAGCAAGGAGGTGGCAGCATGAACGAGAAAGTCAAGCATCCCGTACTGTGGACCACGCTATTCACGGTTATTGCGCTGGCATGGATTTTCCCGATTGTGCTGGTGCTCATTAACTCTTTTAAGCAGAAGGCATACATCTCGCGCAATGCCTTTTCCATCCCCACAGGCAAGGCCTTCGTCGGATTGGAGAATTACAAGCGCGGCATTGAATCCACCGACTTTATCTCCAGCTTTGGCTGGACGGTCGTGGTAACCGTCGGCGCGGTGGCTCTGATTCTGCTGTGCACTTCGATGTGTGCGTGGTGGATTGTCCGAGTGAATAATTGGGCGGCCAAGCTGCTGTACATCCTCTTCTTGTTTAATATGATCGTTCCATTCCAGATGGTCATGTTCACACTTTCCAAGCTTGCTGACATGCTCGGTTTGAACACCCCTTGGGGATTGTGGATCGTGTACTTGGGCTTCGGCGCAGGCCTTGCGGTATTCATCTTTACCGGTGTGGTCAAAGGCATCCCTCAGGAGTTGGAAGAGTCGGCAATGCTTGATGGTGCGAGTGTTCCTCGCATATTCTTCCAGATCATCATGCCGATTATGCGTCCCTCGCTGATTTCGGTGGCGATTTTGCAGACCATGTGGATCTGGAACGACTATCTGCTGCCATCGTTGACCTTGAATCTCAATAAGTACACCACCATCTCCATCGCAGTGCAGAGCCTGAAAGGTGGATACGGTTCAGTGGATATGGGTGCCATGATGGGATGCCTCGTGCTCGCCATCGTGCCGATTATCGTCTTCTATCTTCTCTGCCAGAAGTACATTATCAAGGGGGTGATGGCAGGCGCGGTAAAGGGTTAATTCTTCTATTCCTACTCCTTTGACAACAGCGGTCCTCTCGGGGGCCGCTTTCTTTTTGGTCGTAATGGCTAGGTGTGCTGGAACGCTTTAATGAGTGATCGCCGCTGGGTGAGCGAGCCGGTATGCCTCAATGGGTTATCGCCGCCGAATGAGTGCGCCGGTAGGTCTCAATGGGTGATCACGGTTGGCTGGGAAGCGAGAGCGTGAGTATCTAATTACGGCTTAGGGAACTGAATGTGATTCTGAGAATTCGTTGTCTGGGTCTATTGAATGTTGCGTTTACGAGTGGCGAAGCCGAAAAGATATACATGAGTGCCAATAAACAGTTGCGGGGATATGCCCGAGTTAAGGCATATCCCCGCAACTGACGAATCCGTAAAGGGTAATTCGTACTATTTCAGCAACATCCACACCGTGGTATCTTGCGGGAGCGAGCTCCCTGATATCGGCTGAGACGACAGCACAATCTCGCCTTCTGGCAGAGCAAAGTCAGTGGTGCCAAAGTTGGTGAAGCTTGCGAAACGACGCCCTGATTCATCCGATGATGTGCGTGTGTACGCGATAACGTCGTCAGTGGGCTGAGAGACTTCGCAGTCGGTATTTCCGGTTGAAGTGAGCAGCCTTGACCTTGACTCGAGTGCCTCGCGATACAAGTGCAGCATCGAGCCCGAGTCCGCCTCTTCGCGGTTGACCGCGAGATCTGCGTACCACAGTGGTTGCGGCAGATGCGGATCGTCGGCAGGGGAGCCGTCTTCCTTGGTCGAGGGGGAGAATCCGAAAGAAGCACCCTGTCCAAACGACTCATCCCAGTCGGCTGGAGAAGGGACATCTTCGGAATCCCAGGGAAGAGGCACACGGCAGCCATCTCGGCCCTTTTCGACAAGATTTTCGCGGGTGAAGAACGCAGCAGGGTCCTCGAGCTTGTTCCAAGGAATATTGGCAACCTCGAATAATCCCAGTTCCTCACCTTGGTAGACGTAGACGGAACCGGGCAGGCCGGTTTCAAGCAGGATCGCTGCACGAGCGCGCTTGGTGCCCAGTGTCCGATCTTCGTAATAGCTATTGCCATTGCGCAATATCCAGTCATGGGCTATCTGGTGGTGTCCGCGCGCAGGTATCTGCGGCAAGCCATAGCGCGAAGCATGGCGAGGCACGTCATGGTTGCTCATAACCCAAGTGGTGGTGGAGCCTCCGGAATGTGCTGCGGAATCCAGGCCTTCCTCGATGGCGGCAAGCAGCGAGGAGGCGTTCCAGTCGGCCTTGGCAAATTCGAAGTTGAATACCTGGCCCAACTCTTCGGTTGAAGCGTAGAGATGCTGGTGTTCCGGAACGACCCAGGCTTCGCCCACTGCGAATCGCGGTGGATCGTATTCATTGAATACCTTGCGCCACTCGCGATAAATCTCATGGACTTCCGTGCGATCCCAGAGCGGATGCTTGCCATCCACGGAGCCCTGCTCCTGAATGCTGTAGCGGCGGCCCAGCTCATCCAAGGGCATGCTGTCGAGATCCTTGGTCAGTCCATGGGCCACGTCAATGCGGAAGCCGTCGGTGCCATGGTCGCTCCAGAAGCGCAATGTGGTGAGGAACTCTTCGTGCACATCGGGGTTTTTCCAGTTCAGATCCGGCTGTTCCTTGGTGAAGATATGCAGATACCATTGGCCATCCTCAACACGTTCCCAAGCCGGGCCGCCAAATACCGATTCCCAGTCATTTGGCGGCAGTTCGCCGTTGTCTCCACGGCCTTCGCGGAAGATATAACGGTCACGTGCTGCCGATCCGCGGCCGGCCTCCAATGCTTCTTGGAACATGGCATGCTTATTGGAAGTGTGATTGGGGACAATATCAACGATTACCTTCATGCCCGCTGCATGGGCGGCTTTGGCCATGGCGTCAAAGTCATCCATGCTTCCGAGACGAGGGTCGACATTGCGGTAATCGATCACATCGTAGCCGCCGTCTGCCAGTTCAGAAGGATAGAAGGGGGAGAGCCATATGGCGTCAATGCCCAGACTCTGCAGGTAATCCATTTTTGAGGTGATGCCGGCAATGTCTCCCAATCCATCGCCGTTGGCATCCTTGAAGCTTCGTGGATAAATCTGATAAACGACGGCTTGTTTCCACCAGTCGCTGCGCTCGTTATTGGCGGTCATCGTGCCTCCTTAGGACTTGATCGCTGCGTTGCCTTGAACTGCTTTGTTATCACGTCTCAGTGTACGGCATAAAATCATGTCTGACAACGATATCATCGAGAATATCAAGGAAATTACAGTATATTTTGACCACGTTATCATGTGTCATATTGGCTATCTGCGCATAGTGGTGCCCGGTAACGGTGTGGGACGTACTCTCTTGGCTGGTTTCGCCTATGAATCGCAGGAAATGGGAATGGGGTTATGTGGGATTGCCAACCGTGTATGTCATTTGCGTATGTCATTTGCATATGTCGTGGTGCGTATCGTTATGAAGCCGTATTGATCTGGGCGACGTCATCATAACTATGCCGATTCCGATTTTGGGGGCATCCGCTGACTCATGCCTTGGAATCGAGGTGCTGCATGCAGCAAGGCGTGGTATTGATTACGATGGATGAGGCTATATTGGTCACGTGGCTGCATGACGCCATAGGTCTAGAAGAATGGAATGACATGAAGTTCCTGTCACCCGATTCGCCATTTATGCGAGGATTGAGCACCTTCGCAGATGCGGTATGGATCAACATATTGATGGTGCTGACCAGCATCCCCATCGTGACCATAGGCGCTTCACTGACCGCGGCGCATGATGCTGCTCGCAGGTCTCTCGCAGCCCAAGGCCATGTGACATCCAACTTCTTCAAGGCTTTCGCATCCAACTTCCGCAAATCCACCCTGACCTGGCTTATTTTCGGCCCACTCGCCGTGGGGCTGGTGTATGCGTGGGTCATTTTGCAGATCACGCCGTTGCTCATCCCGAAATTCGCTTTCAGCATTCTATGGCTCATCGCATTCGAATGGGTATGGGCTTTGCAGGCCCGTTTTGAAAATGCGTGGCTGTCCACAATCGCCAATGCGTTTATTTTCGGCATATCCCATATCGGATACACCCTGGCCATGCTGATCATTGACGGCGTGTTTTTGGGCTTGATCGTGGCCTCATGGCTATATATGCCCCAAGGTGTGCTGCTTCTGCTGATTATGGGATACGGTTCTGTGATTATGCTGCATATCCCGTTGTTGGAGAGGGTATTCAGAGCGTATACACAGCCCGAAGAAATGACGCCTTCCGTACAGCAATAGCGGCGAGGTCGCATGGGCAATTGGATATTTCGAGCAGAGTCTCAAGATCTGCGGTTGAATGGAGAGCCCAGTCCGGCTCTCTCGTATGTCGAGGTGATTGCCTGTCGTTTGGTGGCCTGTGGAATACCGCGAAGATTACCTCAGCAGCATCGTGGTCTCGCGCAGCATAAGTTGCACTGGGTATGTGCTGTGGCGCTCGTCATCGTTCATCGTGCCTGAGATGCAGGAAAGTACCTGTTGCGCGGCGTATTCGCCAAGCCCATAAGGGTTCTGCCGTATTGTGGTCAACCCGACTTGCTGGGACATCGGGATATCGTCAAATCCAACGAGTGACAGGGATTGCGGTACGTCCCTGCCATACTGCTTGAGACGATAGAGCAGCGGCAAAGCAAGATCGTCGCTTTGGCAACACAAAGCGGTTGGGGCGGTGTTGGTGCTGATAAGCCGATTCATTACGGCATTCACCGGATTCTCGTCATCGATGATGATGGAATCAAGTCGCAAGGCAGGTTCAGCTGAGCAAGCTGACATAAGACCCTGCAGTCGTGCGTCTGCGCTGAATCGCATATTGCTACTGGGGTCGGAGGCCGTCCCTGCATACGCAATATGACGATGCCCCAATGACCGCAGATGGTCGGCAATCATGTGCATGGCCTGTTCGTCGTCAATGCTCACGGTCGCGTCAAAGCCCTCGGTCGAAGGGATGTTCACGCCGATGATGGGTACTTTCATATGGCTGAGACGGCGCACTTCGTCGGGGTCGAGATTGAAAGAACATGCTATGACCGCGTCGACATTGCGGCGCACGGGGAGGCTGGTGAAGAAGTCGCGGCGTTGTTCGGCAGTGGACATGGCATAGACTGCAATGTCGTATCCAGCCGGATGAAGAATCGAATCCAAACCGGCGAACACATTCGCATTGAACCATGAGGCAATATTGCCTCCTGAAAGCAGCGCCACACGCATGGTTTGACCGGATTTCAAAGCAGCTGCGGAGCGGGAGATCTGAAAATCGAGTTTGCGGGCGGCTGCCTCGACCTTGGCCCGTGTTTCCGGCAGCACGAGGTCGGGTTTGGTGAAGGTGCGCGAAACGGTTGATACTGACACTCCCGCTTCTGCTGCGACCGCTTGAATGCTGGCTCTCATCATACCCTGAAATCCTTGAGTCACGACAACGTTATCATCTGTAATTCCAAGCATAATATAGGTTTACGCAATTCATGATGACATATTCGCATACGTCGTCATATGCGGATGTCGATTGTATGTTGTCGCGTATTGCGTGAGGGGGGGGGTATGTGGTGCCGCATTGTTTTGAATGACCTGAATGACCGAATCATCGCGCAATGTACCTGGCGTCATTGCCTTGGTTGGATCGAGATATTCTTCAAGGCCCTGCGTATAGGATTGCTGCCGCTATGGGCACCGCTCCTATACACAGGGCCTTGACTATGAATGGCTGTTGCACCTCGCAAGCTCAGCGAATCGCTTGCTGCAACATGCGGGGCGGTTAGCGCTCACCTCGCATAACGGCTGATAGCGAGAGCACTCGTTCTTGCGAGAACACATCCTGTGTATGAATCACATTGCCTTGTGCATCGGCCAAAGGGATTCTCCAATTCGGGTACTGATCCGAAGTTCCGGGCTGATTCTGCGTGCGATGCTCGCCAGCGCCATCCACCAACGCTGCTTGCAGCAATACCGATGGGGATTTCAGCAGCATGGCGTGCATGGCTTCCACGATGCTTTGCTCATTTTCGGGAACGTCCTGCGCCGCCGCGGCATCCAGCCATCCGCCTTGAACCAGCAGATCAAGCATGGCCTGGCGCTCGGCCTTGGCGGATTGTTGGAAGGCTTCAACGGAATCCGTAAGCAGATGCAGTTCCTCGCGCAACTTCACATGTTCGAAATTGAGATAACCGGCAGTTGGCGGCAGATCATGCGTGGTCACCGATGCCAAGGCATATTTGCGATAGGTGCTTGGGTCGGCATATGGATCTCCTGCATTAGGGGAGTTGTCGACGCGAGAGAACCATTCCACCACGGTGCCCAGAATGCCGTGCGAGGCAAGCACCTTCGATACATAGGTTGGTACGGTTCCCAAATCTTCGCCGATAACCACACCATTTGCGCGCGTGGCCTCGATGGACAATACCGCCAGCATGGCGTCGACGTTGTAGGTCACATATGCGCCGCCTTGAGCGCCTTCACCTTGCGGGATCCACCACAGGCGGAACAGTCCGAGCACATGGTCGATGCGGACCGCGCCTGCGTGGGAGAACATATTGTGCACCATATCGCGGTAGACGGCATATCCTGTACGTTCCAAATAGTTGGGGTCGAAAGGAGGCTGTCCCCAGTCCTGTCCTTGCTGATTGTAGAAGTCGGGCGGTGCGCCGACGGTCACGCCGTCGGCAAATCGTTCGGGACTCCACCACACATCCGCACCCAGCGCATGCACACCCACGGCCATATCCTGCATCAATCCCAATGCCATGCCGCTGGTCTTAGCGGCGCTTTGCACTTCGGATACTTGCTCGTCGGCAATCCACTGAAGCCACCTTTGGAACTCGAATAGTTCTGCATGGTCTTGGCGTAGCGTTTCCAACTGCGGAGAAGTCCTGTCCATAGTGGTGAACCATGACCCGGCTTCCCAAGGAGCTCCCCACACTTCGAAGGCGGTGCACCAGGTGGCAAAGGAGTCAAGATCAGGGCCGGCCTGCTCTTTGAACGCTTCGAAGGCAAGCTGCCTGGAGGCAGAGCGAGGCTGCTGGAATAGCATGAACAAGGCCTTGCGCTTGGCATCCCAAGCGGCATTGATATCCATTGGGTTGGGGTCATCATTCATGGCGGCCACACTGTTGTGCAGTGCTTCGATCTTGGCGAGGCTTTCAGCATCAAGTAACTGATATTCCTCGATATCTTGCGGGCGGATATAGGTGACGTTGAGGAAACGACGAGATTCGGGCAAATACGGGGACGGCTCCAGAGGGCTGATCGGAGCGGTGGCATGAATCGGGTTGATCAGCATGAAATCGGCGCCGGATTTGGTTGCGGCGTCGGAAATGAGCTGTCTTAAATCGCCATAATCGCCAACTCCCCAAGATTCAGGGGAACGCACCGAATACATCTGTGCCATCCATCCCCAACGTTGGCGCTCCTGAAGAGCCTCAGGCAGTTCGATGCGGGCCGGGGCGAGTATCAGCGTTGCGTGTGCTGTGCGCTCGCCATCTTGTGCGGTGAGGGTGTGATATCCGATGGGCAGATCTTCGGGGATGCTCAGCACCAGTTGGTCGTTGACGACATGCGGTTCAAGCTTGATGCTCGCAGGTTGTTCTTCTCCTTCAAGGGTTATGGAAATCTGTACTTCTGCGGCATCGGTATTCACAGGAATACTCGTGTCCGTGCCCTGGAATTTGACGATGGTCGGCGGCAGCAGGCGGGTATTGCGTTCCTGTGTGATGCCATCCAGTGCATCGGTGATCGCCTCGTCATTGGTGGCGTTGATTCCAAGGGAATGAAGTACAGAGACGAGAACCTCGTCACGGATTTCCACATAGGTCCCTAGTTGATCAATATAAGATGTCGCAATGCCGGCTGTTTGCGCGAGGCGGATGAGGGGGCGAGCAAGCCGCTCGGCGCTTTCCTGCTGCTGAATGGGGGTCATCTGAGCTCCTTCGTCGATGATGCTTGTTGTGTTCACGGGATATACGGAGTGCAGCGCCGTCCTTGGAGAGGCAAACCGCATGTGCTTCTCCAACTCTAACGCGTATTGACATCGTTTGCAATGTGTGTCTGATGATAATTATCAATGATTATGATGATTGCATCGCATAAGACAGTGAAGAATATGACAATCGTTTGCAGGTCAATATGATACAAGTGATTCAAAAGTGCAGATGGTGCAGTCGTCATTGGGCGGTCCATGGTTGAATGCAATTATTGCGAATTATGCCGCGCCAGCCAGGGCTTGTGTGTAATTGATGATATGTGCCTATGTGTTGTGTGCTTGAAGGACGGAGTCTTTTGTCGTTCGACGGATGATGGCTGCATGAAATGCGTAGAGTTGCTCGCCGGCTCACTGATTTCACGTGAAACACACGAGCCGGCGAACATGTTGTTACTGTTTCGCTCTCACTTCGCAGACAACGAAACTGCGAGCAGGCATAAGAAGGGTATTGCCTGTGAGCGATGCATGTGAAGCGTCCCCAAGATTCGTTGTGGAATCGGCCAGAATAGTCCATTCGCCACGTTCGAGTGCACTCACAGACCTGGCGGTGGGATTCGGGTTGGCGCAGACCAAAAGATTGCCTATGCGCACTGCGATCATATCGGCGTCGCAAGGCACGCTGGAACGAGCGCCGTCAAAGAGCTCTTGATGCGATTTGCGGATTGCGATCATCGTCCGATACCAGTCGGTGAGATGATGCATGCGCTTTGCCAACGACCAATCCAGCCAATTCAATTGTGCTGACTGGTTGAAGGAATTGTCGCAGCCGTATTTGGTGCGCGCGAATTCCTCGCCGGAAAGGAAGAACGGTCTGCCTGCGCTGGAAAGCACCAATCCTGCGGCGATGGCGTTGGCTGCCAAGATGTCCGAGACCTCACCTCGTGTGGCGTAATCATCATCCGAGGGGCGTTCACGCATCGAGATGCATAGCTTATCCCACAATGTCAGGTCATCGTGCGCAGAGACATATTGGATGATCTGGCCAACATCCTCGCCTGCTGCCGGAGTTCCTCTCCAGGCGTTGAGCGCATTCGTGACCGATGATGCGAATTCGTGGGCATTGCCGTTGGCGAATCCTGGGTGCCTGTGATCCATGACGCTTCCTTTGATGGCATCACGAGATTCGTCGCTGAACCAACCGATACGGCTATCCAATCCATTGCGACCCAGCTTATCGGCTAGAGCGGCATGTCCTTCGACGAGGGTGGGACCGGCTGACCAGGGCTCTCCATACATAAGGATCGAAGAGCCGCCGGGCAATTCGTCAAGCGCGCGGCGTGCTTCATTCATCGTCTCGACGTCGATCAGCCCCATAAGGTCGAAGCGGAAGCCATCTATGTGATATTCCCGCGCCCAATGAACAAGGGATTCCACAATGAAGCGGCGGAACATCAGGCGTTCGCTGGCCATATCATTGCCGCAGCCGGATCCGTTGACAAGGCTGCCGTCCTCGTAGCGACGAGTGAAGTATCCGGGGACCATGCGTTCAAAGGGGTTGTCGGAGACATACATGTGGTTGTAGACCACATCCATAATCACGCGCATGCCGGCACGGTGCAATGCGGCGATCATGGATTTGCATTCACGAATGCGTGTGGCTCCATCGTGAGGATTGGTGCTATACGAACCCTCAGGCACATCGTAGGCGACAGGATCGTAGCCCCAGTTATAGGGAGTCCCGGTGTCTTCGTCCACAGAACCGTAATCGAAGAACGGAAGAATCTGCACATAGGTGACGCCAAGATGCTTGAGATAATCGATGCCGGTTGGAAAAGCGCCGGGGACACCGTCCAGCGTTGTGTGCTCGTCTGTGAAGGCAAGGTATTTGCCGCGGTGCTCGTCGGGATGACCGCTGCGCGGATCGTTGCTGAAATCTCCAATATGTGTCTCCCAAATAACACATTCATGGTCAGGGATTTCAGGAGAACGGTCTTCCTGCCAATGTTCAGGGTCAGTATCCCGCAGATTGACCACCATGCTGCGCAGGCCGTTTGAGCCGCTAGCCATCGCCCAAGGGTCGCTGGTCCGGTTGACGGTGCCTTCTTTGAATTCAACAAGATAGTCGTAGAAAGTGCCTGAGAGATTATTCGGATATGCATATTGCCATGCCCCATCTTCGACTGGAGTCATGGGGATGCTTTCCAACGGAGCTTGGTAAGGGTCGTCGGTATCGAAAAGGCGCAGTGTTATGGCAATGGCATTCGGTGACCATGCGGTAAATATTGTGGAATTGCCATTGATGGCTGCGCCGAGATGGCCATGATACACAGGCCATATTGAGTTGTGAAGTGAAGTGGAAGCCATGGGAATTCCTTTTGTGATAGTCGGGCTGATCGCCAAAGAAAGCGCCTCAGCCTAATTGCAAGTTGATTGGTTGTGGATTGCGAAGGCCGAAACAATACAGCCCGGTCATCCGATTGGTCCGAAGGCCGAAGTCGGTTGCGCCGGGCTGTGCTTGTCTGCGATGCGTGGTCGGTATTAGCCCTTAACCGAACCGGACATCGACTCTTCGTAGTATCGCTGCATGATGATGAACAGGATGGCAATCGGGATGGAAACGCATACAGCGCCGGCGGCGAAGCGGGCGTACCACTGATTGATGTATTCCTTTTGCAGCATCTGCCACAGGCCCAGAGCAACGGTGAAGTTGTCTTGAGTGCGGGCAATGACCTTGGCCATGACGAAGTCCAACCAAGGGGCCAGGAAGCCGACGATTGCTTGATACACGATCATGGGCTTGCAGATGGGGATGATGATCATGGTGAACACCTGCCATGTGGTGCAGCCATCCAAATAGGCAGCTTCATCCAAGGACTTCGGGATCGTGTCCATATATCCCTTCATGACATAGAATCCAGCGCCTGAGCCAGCCGAGTACACCACTATCAGTGCGACCAATACCAGCGCACCGCTGGTCAGGCCGAATGCCTTCAAAATGAAGTAGATGGCGATAACGGCCATGATCGAGGGGAACATGCCCAGGATCAGCGCGATGTTCATGAAGGTTCGGCGGCCACGGAAGCGCAGTCGCGACATGCAGAAAGCCACTGCAAGCACGAAGAACAGAGAGATCAGGCATACGAAGATGGCGACGATCAGCGTGTTCATGAACATGCGTGGGAAGTTCATGACATCGCGCTCGGTGAACAGCTGAATGTAATTATCCAAGGTGTATTCGCGAGGGAAGAAGGTCTCCTGATATGGCGCAGTGTTCTTATTGAAACTTTCCAGCACTACCCACACGATGGGGAGCAGCCAGATTACCGCCATGATTGCCAGGAAAATGTGTGATACGACATCGCCGATAACGCGACGGGTATGCTGATTCTTCCAGAAAGGCAATGAACCGTTCTGAGCAGAACGCTGTGACACGGAAGTGTTGTTCATATTACTCACCGGAATCCCTCCTCATTCTTGTAGGAGCCCGAGTTGCGGTAGGTGATCAGAGCCACCACCGACAGCACGACGAAGGTCATGATGCCGATAACCGCGCCAAGGTTGTAATTGGACCTATCGACCGTGAGCTTGTACAGCCAGGTGATAAGCAGATCGGTTTTGCCTGCGCTGGCGCCGACAGGCGTTGGCGATCCATTGGTCAGCAGGTAGATCACATTGAAGTTGTTCACGTTGCCAGTGAATGTGGTAATCAGATACGGGGTCATCACGAAGAAGATGTATGGCATGGTCACATTGGTGAATCGCTGCCACCAGCTGGCGCCATCCAGTTCAGCCGCTTCGTAGAGCTCGGCGGGCACATTCTGCAGAATGCCTGTGATCTGCATGATGGTGTAGGGGATACCAACCCAGAGGTTGATGATGATAACCGTCACGCGTGCCCATGTGGCGTCAGTAAGGAACGGCAGAGGCCCGTCGATAAGCCCCCAACCCATCAGCAGACGGTTGATTGCGCCATCGCGCTGCAGCATGGTATGCATGACCAACAGGGATACGAATTGAGGTACGGCGATGGACATGGAGAAGCAAGCGCGCCAGAAACCCTTGAAGTGGGTGGTCTTGCGGTTGATAATCATGGCCATGAACATACCGAAGAAGAAGTTCAGGAAGGTCGCGAAGAACGCCCAGACCAAGGTCCAGATCAGTACTGAGATGAACAGGCCGGCGTTGACTTCGCCAGTGGAGCTGAAGATTGCTCCGAAGTTCTTGAGCCCGACCCAGTCGAAGAGCACCACGTGGTTCTGGTCGTAGCTGGTGAATGCCATGGAAATCATGAACACCAAAGGAAGAATGGTGAAGATGACGATTCCCAAGGTAGGCAGGAACATCAGGCCTACGTGGGCATTGTGGTTGGTCAACGAGCGCACATCTTTGAATATGGAGACTGGCTTGTCTCCCTCGGCGATGACGCTTTGTGCCTTGTAAGCGCTGCGACCCGACAGAGTGGCGACGATCACAAGCAGGATTATGACGAAAATGGCCATGACGCCGTACAGCAAAATCTGCACTGAGTTATCACCGGCCTGGTAAACCCAGAAGCCGTCGACCTTGACCTTGGTTTGCTCGGCGCTGCCCAGGGATGGCAGCTTGAGCAGATACTGTTCGCCGCTGGTGGCCAAATATGCGATGGCTCCGATTTCAACGGCAAGGAATATCAGTCCTTTGATAATTTGCTTGCGCAACAGGTTGCCCAGGCCGAAGATGAAGAATGACAGGCGGGTGATCACATCACCATTGCGCCAGGCCTTGGCAGTGGAATATGGAGAGGGTTGCAAGCCATCCGGGTCCGTTGCGCGTTTGCGAACTCGGCGTGGAGTCTTGGCAATCGCGGTTGTCATGGCGATACCTTTCTCATTGATGGGTGTGGTGGAAAAGAGTTGTTCGTAATCCCGGTGACAGGGCGTGTCGCCTGGTATTCAACCAAAGGGCGCCCGACCCCGCGGTGTGCAGGGAGCGGGCGCCCTTGGCGTCACGCACAGTGTACGCGACTGGTTAGTGTTACTTGCTCAAGCTGGCGTACTGATCAGCCCAGTCCTGAGTCTTCTGAGCGGCGTTGTCCAAGGTGATCTCCTTGTTGACCAAGGCAGTGCCGAAGGTCTTTGCAGGATCCCAGAAGTCGCTCATCGCTGCGAGCGTGGACTGCAGTGTGGAGGTGTTGGCGATGGTGTCCATCTGAGCCACGGCTGCTGGATCGCTGGAGACGGTGCTTGCAAGCGACTTGTCGGTCGGTACGATCGAACGCATCTCGAAGTGCTGCTTCTGTGCTTCGGTGGAGCCGAGGTATGCGGCGAACTGCGCTGCCAGCTTCGGGCTCTTGGAGTTCGGGTTGTAGCCAACGGCCTTGGAACCGGAGAAGGACTTCATTTGGAAGGTTCCCGCTTCGGTGGTGAACTCAGGGAGCTGAGCTGCTGCATAGTTGTCGCCCAGAGCTTCCTTGACGTCGTTTGCCTGCCAGGTTCCTGAGAACAGCACGTCTGCGGTGCCGTTCTGCAGAGCTGCCAAGCCAGCGCCCTCGTCATTGTCGACTACGAAGTTGGCGTTATTGACCAGGTTGACCAAATACTTGGTCACTGCCTCGGCATTGTCTCCCAGCTTGATTCCTGCGGAGGCGTCAGTGCCGTCAGCACCGAAGATGGTTGCGCCAGCGCCAATGTAGAAGGCGGGCATGTACCAGGAATTGCTCAGGTTGAAGGAAACCTTGCCCTTGGTGAGCATGCTGTCCAAGGACTTGATGTCGTCGGAAGTGAACTTGGACTTGTTGTAATACATGAACCAGGTGTTGCCGGTGTACGGCACGCCATAGAGCTTGCCGTCGGTGCCGGTGACGGAGGTGACGATGGAATCGTCATTCTGCTCCTTGACCTGCTTGGCTGCGTCATCGCTCAATTCGCCAATGGCCTGTGCGTCGATCAAAGTGCCCAGCTGATCATTGGCAAACATGTACACATCGGCTGCTGCTGATGGATCCTGCTTCACGGTCTTGCTGGCGTCGCCCTCGGCGACCACGGAATTCTTCCAAGTGATCTTGTATTCGGGATGTTCCTTCTCGAATGCTGCTTCCATCTTGGGCAGCCATGAATCAGAGCTTGCCTGATCCTCAGACGGACCCCACACGGTCAGCGTCACATCGCCGCCTTCGGAGGAGCTTGAGCTGGAGTTTGAACTCCCGCAAGCAGCCATGCCGAATAATACTGCAGCAGCGGCGCCTGCGCCCAGAATCTTCTTCAAATATGTCATCCTTGACCTCCTACCAAGTCGCCTCGCCTCTCCGGTGAAGCGTCATATTGCTTGTCGGCCCGGCTCGACCTGCCTGTTGGCACATGCTCGCCTCATCTGTGCAAGCATGTGGGGCAGTGAGCCATACGGCTTCCTCACGTTGTACGAGTATACATGAAAATGAATACGTTCGCAAAACCTGTTTCATTCGGCGTTTGCAAAGTTTTCCCTGAAAGTCGAAAATGCCGTAATTCGTTGGTATATCGAGAAAATTCAATGGTTTTACGATATGTAGACGACTGGTGACGGGTGATGTCGAAATGCATAGTGATACACCGGTTTATGCTATCGTTTGCTTGCATATACTGACTGACGGCTGCAACATGTGCAGGCAGGGACCAGTGCTGTGGGCGAATCGCGATACGTCGCCCATATGCGTGGCAATGACGCGGGTATCGCGATGAATTCCTGTGAAAGGAGACTCATGGACGAGCGGATTTGGGAAAGGCCACAGTGGTTGGACACAGCGGTATTCTATGAAATTTATCCCCAGAGCTTCCAGGATTCCAATGCGGATGGTATCGGGGATATTCAGGGCATCATTTCGAGACTGGATTACATTCAGCAACTCGGTTGCAATGCGCTCTGGATCAATCCTTGTTTTGATTCGTCGTTCAAAGACGCCGGATATGATGTGCGCAATTATTGTAAAGTCGCCGAACGTTACGGGACCAATGATGATCTGGTAGAACTCTTCGAGCAAGCGCATAGCAAGGGTATTCGAGTGCTGCTTGATCTTGTTCCAGGGCATACCAGCGAGGAACACGCTTGGTTCGAGGCCAGCAAACAAGCCGAACGAAACGAGTATTCCGACCGATATATATGGACCAATAGCGCTTTTGAGGGATACAACATGCCTTTTATCGGAGGCGAAAGCGACCGTAACGGCACATATATTCTCAACTTTTTCAAATGCCAGCCCGCGCTGAACTACGGTTTTGCAACAATAGATAAGCCTTGGCAGGACGGCGTGGACTCCGAAGCCGCTGAAGCGACAAGGCAGGCGATGATCGATGTCATGCGTTTTTGGCTGAGCCGCGGATGCGACGGATTCCGCGTGGATATGGCCAATTCCTTGGTCAAGAACGACGGGGACGACAAACCGGAGACCATTCGTGCATGGCAGCAGATGCTGGGCGTGGTCAAGAGTGAATATCCTGATGCCGCTTTCGTCTCTGAATGGGGCAAGCCGGAACAGGCTCTGCGAGCCGGTTTCGATATGGACTTTTATCTGGATTGGCGCTGGGACGGCAAAGGAAATGGATACAATCTGCTGGCCCGCGATGTTGTCAATGCTTTGGACGCTGAACACGATCATAGCTATTTCTCCGCGCGTGGCGGTGGCAGCATCACAGCGTTCTTGGATGATTATCTGCCGCAATATGAGGCGACGCGAGACAAGGGCTATTTCTGCCTGATCACCTGCAACCATGACACCCCGCGATTGGCCCCGCGTCTTGATGAAAGGGAGCGCAAAGTGGCATTGGGTATGCTGCTGACCATGCCGGGTGTGCCATTCGTGTATTACGGCGACGAAATCGGCATGTGCTATCGCGATATCCCAACAAAAGAAGGCGGTTATGCGCGTACCGGAAGCCGAACGCCTATGCAATGGGATGGCAGAGCCAATGCAGGATTCTCTGAAGCCTCGGCGCAAGAGCTGTATCTTCCAGTCGATGAGGAATCTGATGCGCCATGTGCTGAGGAACAGATGTCGCGCAACGATTCCATGTGGTCATGGGTGCATGATGTGTTGCAGCTTCGCAAGAACAATGATGCCTTGCATTCTGGTGCCAGCTTTGACGTCCTCAGTGCCGAACCGGATGCCCGCAGCTTTGTGTACACGCGTTCTTCGCAACGCGGTGGTGAGTCGGTATTGGTCGCACTGAATCCAGGATTGGAATCTGAAACCATTGCATTGCCTGAAAATTTGAATATTGCGCAGGGATCACAGACTCCACTGCTTGCCCTTGGCGAGGCGCAGGTCACCGATAGCGCACTGTGTCTGGGCGCGCAAAGCTTTGCCGTATTCAAGCTGGCGTAGTGCATGAGTGCGACGAAGTCGAGAACAATATGAGAAGATACGACATTGTGCTCTTCGATTTGTATGGCACGCTCATAGATATCAGAACAGATGAAGAGTCCGACCACGCTTGGGCGGCTTTGCGCGAGGCGCTCGCTCGATGCGGTGCCGAATATGATTCAACCGTACTGCTCCGAGAAGAATTTGACCGACTCTTGCAGGCGGAAATCATAAGGGCTGGGCAGGCTCAACAGATGGTGGAACCCGAGCATGTGGAGCCGGATCTGCTTGCAGTGTACGAGGGATTGCTCGCATCCAAATCTGTGCGCGGAGACATTCCGTCACTGGCAGGGCATGTGGCTTGGGAGTTCAGACAAGCAAGCACGAGCCTGCTCAAGCTGTATGACGGTGCAGACTCCATGCTTGCGAGTTTGAGGACCGCTGGTTTGCGAACAGTTCTGGTCAGCAATGCGCAACATTGCTACACGATGCCGGAGTTGGAAATGTTGGGTCTGACTTCGGAACTTGACCATATTGTTATCTCCAGTGACGAGGGCGTGCGCAAGCCTTCTGCGGAATTATTCCTGAGAGCTTTGCGTGAAGAAAACATGTCTGCCGAACGCGCAGTCATGGTGGGCAATGATGAGCGTTGTGATATCGAAGGGGCCAAAGCCGCAGGAATCTGGCATCTATCTGCATACGGAAATCTCGCCAGCTTCCGACGCTGATACGGCGCAACATGCGGTACTCTCTGTGAATGGCGCGGATTACGGCGTAATACTGGATTACATATTGAAGGAACAGGCGTAGCTCACGGCCGACTGCAACGGTTTTCGGGCAAGCGGATATGCGGGCAAAGGATTGAGTGGTGATCATATGGCGCGAAACACATCGCGGCGGTGGCGGGGTTTGACTGATCTGCATTTGAAGATAATTGGCGCTGTGCTTATCGCCATATCGACCTTGGGGAACACTGTGCTTGCCGAGTCATTGGGAGGCGCAAGCGCGGATAATATGACTGCGCTGACGGTGCTTGTGGTATGCGAGGTCCTGTCTTGGTGCGCGATACCCATGTATGCATGGCTGTTGGTGCAGGGGTACCAGCATACCCACAATGTCTTGATGTATGGCGTGCGACTGACTGCGCTCGCGGTGATTTCTGAGGTCCCGTATGATTTGGCGACTTCGGGCAAATACTTCGATATGGATTCACAGAATCCGGTATTCGCATTGGTGGTGGCGCTTATCGTTCTGGCAGTACTGGATTGGGGGCAGAGCCATCTTGCAGGGGCGGCACGAGTTGCAGTGATTGTTGCTGTGGAATTGGCTGGATTCCTCTGGATGGTATTGCTACATATCGGTGTGCGTCAGCAGATGTTGAATATGGGCGTGCTTATTCTTGCATTCGCTACCATCTTCCATTTCCTTCAGGATCGCGAAAATACCATGATGCTGACAGCGGGGCTATTGGGAGCAGTGTCCTTCCTGGCTCCTGGCATAGGCATGGCAGTATTGCATTATCGCAATGATGAACTCGGATATTCGAAGCCGTGGGTGCAATGGCTTTTCTATGCCTTGTATCCCGCAACGCTACTAGCGGGAGCCCTGCTGGTCTGAACAGAAGATGGGGTTCTCCCGACCCTTTTAACCCCTTGGACTATCCGTCTCACGCAAGATGAGCTGTGCCTGGATCAACTCATGGGGTTTGTCCAAGCTTTCGCCATTCATCAATGCCAGGGCCTTATTCGCTGCCATGCGACCCATGGCCTGTGGATCCTGGCGCATTGTGGTGAGATTGATGGTATCGGCATAAGGGCTGTCGTCGAATCCGATAATCGAGTAATCGCGGGGTGTCAAATGCCCGTATTTGCCGAGTTTTAGTACCAAAGGAATGGCCATCATATCCATTTGGCAGCAGATGGCGTCGGGGAATTTCTCCAAGGCGAGCAGGGCAGCGAGAGCGGAATCTGCAAAATCCCTCCCTCGGGGAACGGAAATTACCTGCCATGTGAGATCTCGGGTGTGGCTTGCCGCTTCGCAAGCCCGCACGAAGCCGCGACCTCGAGCGTCGATACTGGAATTGATGCTGTCCTCTGCCTGCGAGCAGGTATACACAATATCTCTATGCCCAAGATTGATGAGATGCTGCGTACCCGTGAACATGCTGGCTTCATCATCAATGCTTATCGATGCGTCGAAACCTTCGGTTGTGGGAATGTTGATGCCGATAATAGGAACGTTGATACGTCGGAGCTGTTCCGCCTCATGAGGGTCAATATCGAATGAGGCGACGAAAACCGCGTCAACATTGCGTCGAATCGGCAGATTGGTGAAAAAGTCATGACGATGAGCGGCGGTATCGATGTGCTGGAATAAGGAGACATCGTATCCAAGAGGGTGAAGCACATTGCTGATGCCCGCAAATACCTGGGTATTGAACCAGCTGGTGATTTCCTCATTCATCAGCAGTGCGACTCTGTGGGTCTGGCCGGTTTTCAGGGCTGTCGCTGAACGTGAGATATTGAAATCCAGCTTGTCGGCGGCGTCCAGGACTTTGCGACGAGTGCGATCCGACACTAATTCCGGTCGAGTGAAAGCACGTGACACTGTAGAAATCGAAACTCCAGCGGCCTTGGCTACATCGCGAATGCCTGCTTTATCCATGACCTATCCTTGTCGTTCAACGCTGAGACTTGTACATCAAGTGTAATGCTCTTCACATAGTTTTGCAAACGTTGTCAGATTCAAGTCCTTCTGAATATTGGGATAGTCGGCATTTTCCGCATATTTATGAAAATTTGCATAAGTGTTTCATGCACTGTTTCATTTGTATGACTCCTGCATTCGTCGGTGCTGGAAATTATCAGGGTTTGATCGATTCCATATAGATGTGTTCAAATCTCTGGATTATCGATGGAAGGGCTGCGATATTCAGAAGGTAAACAACTCGTAATCCATGGATTTGAGTGGCGCATTATGGCTGCGTCAGGATGGTGTGCGCGAGGATTTCCGTGGTATTGAGGGGATTGTGCACTGACATTGCAAATGTGTGCAGAAAAATCTGGAATCTGATTATTGGGAAAGCCCACTGTGAGTTTCATCACTGTTTACCTGAAGTTGGTGAACACCACAGCTCAGAGATGCTTTGACAACCTAGCCTGTCCAGTGAATCGGGGACGGCTTTGGTCATCCGACGTGGTCGTATCTCCGTATGAAAGGAAATGAAGTGAAGCAACACAAGATGGTGCGGATGGTTTCCGCAGCGACAGCGGCTGTCGCACTCCTCGCAGCGCTGCCTTCCGCGGCTTTGGCCCAAGATGGAAAGTCGGCTGCTGATCTGGCTGGGCACGGAGCAGCTCAGCGTATCGCAACTATTGGCTCAGCAAATGCAAAGAACGTTATCCTCTTCATCGGCGATGGTATGGGCGATTCTGAAATCACCGTCGCTCGTGATTATCTCCATGGTTCCAACGGCACTTTCGACGGTCTTGACAAGATCGGTCAGCCAGGTGCTCTGGGCGATACCTCCGCGGCAACCGGTCAGTACACCACATATTCGTTGGGTAACGGCAGCAAGGATGCCAACAACCCTGTGATTACGCCGGTAACTGATTCCTCCGCTTCCGGTTCAAGCTGGGCAACCGGTACCAAGACTTATAACAACGCTGTTTCGATTGATTCCTATCTCAATCCTCAGTTGAATCTTATCGAGTTGGCCAAGGCCAAGGGCCTGGCAACCGGTAATGTCACCACCTCTGAGATCCAGGATGCCACGCCGGCTGTTCAGGAGTCCCATTCCACCGAGCGTTCCTGCTATGGACCTCAGGGCAAGACCGATGGATCCAAGAACGATGCAGGTAAGCGTTGTAAGGCCGAGCAGCTGAAGGAGAATGGCGGTATCGGTTCCATTTCGGAGCAGCTGCTTGACACTCGCGCTGATGTGACCATCGGCGGTGGTTCCAAGTACTTCAACCAGACCGCACAGGGTGGCGAATACGCAGGCAAGACCCTGTGGGAGCAGGCTCAGGAACGCGGTTTGCAGACCATTGAAAATGATGTGGACGCGTTTGCTGACTTGGAATATCAGGAAGACGCTCCTGTGCTGGCACTGTTGAGCGATGGCAATATGCCAACTCAGTTCAACAACATGCCGGCTATGAGCCAGGCTGCCACCATCGCACGTGGCGCACAGACTTGCTCCACGAACGAAGCATGGTTGGGCAACAAGACCGCTAACGGCAACTCCGCTTCCTTGGCTGATATGACCAGCAAGGCTCTGGATTTGCTCAAGGCCAATCCGAAGAGCGACAACGGCTTCTTCCTCCAGGTGGAAGGCGCGTCCATCGATAAGCGCGATCACGCCGCTGATGCTTGCGGCCAGATCGGCGAAACCGATGACCTCGATAAGGCGATCTCCGCCACTCTCTCCAGCCTCGAGGCTAGCGGCGAACTCCAGGACACCCTGATCATCGTCACCGCTGATCACGCCCACACCAGCCAGATTGTTGCCGCTCCTCCGGCATACGCTGTGAGCACGATTCTGCAGTCCCCAGTTGACGGTGCAAACATCGTGGTTTCCTACGGCACCGCTGGTCAGATCGATCCTGATGCTGACGCCGACGGTTACAACGACGGCGGCATGGGCCACACCGGTACCCAGCTGCGCATCGCAGCCTCCGGACCCGGTGCGAGCCGTGTGAGCGGCTTGACCGATCAGACCGATAACTTCTACACCATTGCATATGCACTTGGACTGGCCGCAACGACCGAGGCTCAGAACGCACTTTCCGATAACGGCGAAGTCACTGTAAACGCTGACGGCACCAAAGCAGCAGTCACCGGTTTCGATGGTGATGCAGTGCTCTCCTATGAGCTCAAGGATGCAAACGGTGTGCTCGCCGCAAGCAACACCTCCACTCCTGTGTCCGGCGTGCGCGTGGCCACTGGTCAGACCACCAACATCGCTCTGGAAGGCGTGCAGACCAACGGTACGGGTTACACCCTCACCGTCACCGGTCAGCAGTCCGGCAAGCAGGTTGTCGTGACCTTCGACGGTCCTGCAGACAACGCTGGCAACGGCTCAACCACAGGAGACAAGGAACTCGCCTCCGGCTCTGTGAAGCAGACCAAGCCGGCAAAGCTGGGTCGCACCGGTGCCATGGTTATGGGTGCGGTGTTCTTGGCTGCAGCCTTGATGATTGCAGGTGCACTCATCGTGGCTTACCGCCGCGGCGCCTTCAACAAGCGCTGAAGTAAACGTAAGCCCTAGCCGGGTGATCGCTAGCTGAAGGCGGATTCCGTCTCGAGCGAATGTCCGGATTGGGACGGCTTGTATAAGAGAAGATGGGGTTGGGGCGTCAGTAGACGTGGAACCTCGGCAGATGCCTGTAATGCATGCTTGCGCACAAGCGCATGGTGTATTGCAGGCATCTTCTTTTTTGGGGTGCTGCAGGTTGGCGCTGTGATCATGGTCGGCTGTTGAATTCGAGGTATTGGTAAAGAGGGCGTGCCAATGTCTCTGCCGTGATGGGGCGGGAATGGCCGCGTAGTCTGACTCGGCAGAAGCGGCGGTTTTACATGGTATTCCCGCAATGGGTGTGCCGAATAATGGGTATGCAGGAACTTGATAGAGATAAGCTCAACTTTTTTCTGAATTTTGGGAATAGAAGTTGACTTTAGGAAGTTGAGTGATGTAGGCTCAGGTTTTGGAAAGGCAAAACGGACCGCATGGATCCAAGATCCGGAACGACTTCTGATAAGTCGTCGAGGAGACAGTGATCCGTGAAACCTGAACGAATACGACGAATATAGCGGAACAATAAGGAGAACCAATATGGGACGCGCAGTTGGTATCGATCTGGGTACAACGAATTCCTGCATCGCCACTCTTGAAGGCGGTCAGCCAACAGTTATCGTAAATGCTGAAGGTGCTCGTACCACGCCATCCGTGGTGGCATTCAGCAAGTCCGGCGAAATCCTCGTAGGCGAGGTCGCCAAGCGTCAGGCAGTAACGAATGTCGATCGCACCATCAGCTCCGTCAAGCGCCATATCGGTACTGACTGGACTGTGGAAATCGATGACAAGAAGTGGACTCCTCAGGAGATCTCCGCTCAGATCTTGATGAAGCTCAAGCGTGATGCCGAGGCGTATTTGGGCGAGCCGGTAACCGATGCCGTGATCACCTGCCCTGCATACTTCAATGATGCACAGCGTCAGGCAACCAAGGATGCCGGAACCATCGCAGGACTCAATGTGCTGCGTATCATCAACGAGCCTACCGCCGCAGCTCTGGCTTACGGTCTGGAAAAGGGCAAGGAAGACGAGCGCATCCTGGTCTTCGACCTCGGTGGCGGTACTTTCGATGTCTCCTTGCTTGAGATCGGCAAGGATGAGGACGGATTCTCCACCATCCAGGTGCAGGCCACCAATGGTGACAACCACCTCGGCGGTGATGACTGGGATCAGAAGATCATCGATTGGCTGGTCGGCGAAGTCAAGAACAAGTACGGCGTTGACCTGAGCAAGGACAAGATTGCTCTGCAGCGTCTGAAGGAAGCGGCTGAGCAGGCCAAGAAGGAATTGAGCTCTTCCAGCTCCACTTCGCTGTCCATGCAGTATTTGGCAATGACTCCTGACGGCACTCCGGTGCATTTGGATGAGACGCTGACCCGTGCACGCTTCGAAGAGATGACTTCCGATTTGCTGGGCCGTTGCCGCACTCCATTCAATAACGTGCTTTCCGATGCTGGCATTTCCGTAAGCGATATCGACCACGTGGTGCTTGTCGGTGGTTCAACCCGTATGCCAGCAGTCAAGGAACTGGTGAAGGAACTCACCGGCGGTAAGGAAGCAAGCCAGTCCGTGAACCCGGATGAGGTCGTGGCTGTCGGCGCTGCCGTGCAGTCCGGTGTCATCAAGGGAGACCGCAAGGACGTTCTGCTCATCGATGTCACGCCGTTGAGCCTTGGTATCGAAACCAAGGGCGGCATCATGACCAAGTTGATCGATCGTAACACCGCAATCCCGACCAAGCGTTCGGAGGTCTTCTCCACCGCTGAGGACAACCAGCCATCCGTACTGATTCAGGTCTACCAAGGTGAACGTGAATTCGCACGTGATAACAAGCCGCTCGGCACTTTCGAGCTGACTGGCATCGCGCCTGCTCCTCGTGGCGTTCCTCAGATCGAAGTGACCTTCGATATCGACGCCAACGGCATTGTGCACGTGTCTGCCAAGGACAAGGGCACCGGCAAGGAACAGTCCATGACCATCACCGGTGGTTCCGGTCTGCCAAAGGACGAAATCGATCGCATGGTCAAGGAAGCCGAGGCACACGAGGCCGAAGATAAGCAGCGCAAGGAGGATGCGGAAACCCGCAACCAGGCTGAATCCTTCGCCTATCAGACCGAGAAGCTCGTCAATGACAACAAGGACAAGCTCTCCGATGATGTCGCCAAGGAAGTCACCGACAAGGTGAATGAGCTGAAAGAAGCACTCAAGGGCGATGACATCGAGAAGATCAAGACCGTCCAGAACGAGCTGATGACTTCCGCCCAGAAGATCGGTCAGGCGCTGTATGCCCAGCAAGGCGCAGAAGGTGCCGCGGCTGGTGCTGAGGGCTCTGCTGCCGGTGCATCTTCTGATGACGATGTTGTGGATGCCGAGGTCGTGGATGACGACGATAAGGACAACAAGTAATCATGTCCGAGTTCAATAAGGACGACTACTTGAATGACATGCCGGATGCCGAGTCGCTGCAGGGTGACCCGGCATCCGCCGGAACTGGAGTCGAGAACGAAGCTGCTGCAGATGACCAGCATGACGCTGCGCAGGACCAGCAGTCCTCGGATCAAACACAGGGTTCCGGCGATCCCCAGAGTGACTCCGACGCTTCGGAAAATACTCTGACTCCCTTGGGTAAAGCCAAGAAAGAAGCCGCTGAATATCTGGAAGCCTTGCAGCGCGAGCGAGCGGAGTTCATCAATTTCCGAAATCGTTCCGCCAAGGAACAGGAGCGTTTCCGTCAGCACGGCATCATCGATGTGTTAACGGCATTGCTCCCGGCTCTGGATGATATCGACCGCATTCGCGAACACGGTGAAATGGACGATTCATTCAAGGCGGTTTCCGCAAAGATTGATAAGACCTTCGAGAAGTTCGGGGTTGAGAAATTCGGTGAAAAGGGTGAAGAATTCGACCCGACCCGTCATGATGCCATCTTGCACAAACCGGATGCCGAGGCGAGCACCGAAACCGTGGATACCGTTGTTGAGGCAGGGTATCGCATCGGAGATCGCGTTATTCGCGCAGCCAGAGTGGTTGTTGCCTCGCCACAGCAGTAGTCGGCAGGAAGCGCGATGCGCACACAACAGTCAAGAACAAGAGGCGATAGGCAGAATGTTCAAAACGAATCTGCCATATCGCCACTTGTTCGCTCACAACGCCATGATCATGTGGGGATAAGTTGCCGGAAGGAGGCACAACATGGCTGAAAATGAATGGTTGGCCAAGGATTTCTACAAGATTCTCGGTGTCTCCAAGGATGCCAGCGAAGCAGAAATCACCAAGGCGTACCGCAAGCTGGCACGCAAATACCATCCGGATTTGAATAAGGGTGCCGAGGCCGAAGAAAAGTTCAAGGATATCTCCGAGGCCTATGATGTGCTGAACAACAAGGAATCACGTCAGAAATATGATGCCATCCGCCAGTTTGGCATGGGCGGTGCCCGTTTCGCAGGAGGCTCGGGCCAAGGTGGATTCGATGGTGCCGGCTTCTCCGATATCTTCGGTTCGATGTTCGGAGGTGCTGGAACAGGCGGGACCCGTGTTCGCTACACCACATCGGGCGGTGGACAGCCGAATCTCAATGACATCTTCTCGATGTTCGGCGGCGCAGGACAGCAATTCGGCGGGCAACAGGCTGCTTATGAGGATATGGCTCCCCGCAAGGGTGAGGATCGCAACTCCCATATCACCCTGACCTTCCGCCAGGCGGTTAAGGGTGCAACGGTTTCTCTGCGAGTAGATGGCAAACAATTCAAAACGCATATCCCTGCCGGCGTGAAAGATGGCCAGAAGATTCGCATCGCTGGCAAGGGCAAGGCCGGTGTCAACGGCGGCAAAAATGGCGATATGTATTTGAATATCACCGTAAAAGAGGATGCTCGCTTCTCCATGAGAGGTAACGACATCCTGATGACTTTGCCGGTGAGCGTGGCTCAGGCAGTTGCCGGAGCAAAGATCGAAGCACACGACATTGACGGAGAGACAGTGACCTTCAAAGTGCCTTCTGGCTCGTCCAGTGGCACGGAGGTTCGTTTGTCCGGAAAGGGAGTTCCGGGACGTCATGGCGATCTCGTCGGTCGAGTGGAAATCCACGTTCCCGACAAGCCAAGCATGGCCATGAAGAAGGCTGCCAAGGCATTTGATGAAGCGACCGGCGATTTCGTCAGTCAATTGGGCGAGCAGCGGTAATCGCTGCAACTCAGAGCCGAACCTGCAACGGTGCTTCGTCTCTTTATGATGAGGCACCGTTGCTTTTATATTCGCCGTTGTATATATTCGCACAGCAAGGAAAGGAGTCGGCATGGCAAGAGCTGCGAAGCAGATTAGGGCGTTGTATGAGTTATGCGCCATTGCGCTGGTTGAAGGGCGTGCCGACTTGGATGGCGCCGATGAAGTAGGCTTCGACATCGATCTTCCGATGTTCACTGTGGGACGTGCTGCCCAATTGGCTGATATTCATCCGCAGACCTTACGTCAATACGATCGTCAGGGATTGGTCGTTCCACAGAGAACGGAAGGCGGCGCACGCAGATATTCACTACGCGATATCGACCGCCTTGTGCAAGCGCAGAGCCTGAGCCAGGATGAAGGCATCAATCTTGCAGGAATCGTTCGCATTCTTGAACTTCAGGAAGAAAACCGGCAATTGCGCAGACAGGTCAAGCGACTGAGCAATCCGGCAGGATCCAGCATATTCGCGGCTGATACCGATGGTGACATAGTCGAGGTGCAGCGCTCGCGGAGTGCGCGTATGTGGCGGCATGATATTCATACAAGGCGTCGCGAATTGCCCGGTTCAAGGGTCGGCGGTGAAGAAGTGTCGAATTCCGTCGTGCTATGGGGAGATTTCGAATAACCGGATGAGCCGATGACGGCTAAGTGTTTCACGCGGCTATTCGGAGAGTCTCTGTGACTATGGAGAATCTCTGTGATTATTCGCAGAGCTCCTATGGTCAAACGGCTATTCCGTGGTTATTTCTCCTGCGATGGACTGGTTCATCCATTGTGCCAATTCCATTCCTCGAAGTCCTTGGGATAGCAAGAATATGGTTTTTGCATATGTGGCTTCCAAGGTCATATCTCCTGTGCCCACGGCTCCGGCCTCGACGACCGCGGAACTTGCGGCATATTGATCGATGATCACATCGGCTTGCGGGCATTGTGAGGCGATGATCACAGGAACATCATGAGCCATCGCATCGATCAATGACTTCTGAACACCTGGATCGCTATTGGGAATATTGCCCACTCCATACGCGCGAATGATGATGGCTTCAGGCAAAGGCCGGAGCATTGATTGCATTCGCTCGGCACTCAAGCCCGGAACCATATCGATAACCATGACGTCGTGCAGCTCATAAGGCCTCGCCTCACACCAACCCAGAGCCGGGGAAGGTTTCCCGTGCCAACGCCATGGAACTCCTGCGGTGGCCAATGGTCCGGTGGCTGGTGCCGAAAAGCCTTCGAATGCCCACGAAGATGATTTGGTACTGCGGTTAGCGGCAAAAAGATGCTGTCCGAATAACAGGCTGACTCCTTGGGCGTTGTCACTGAGCGCAGCATAGAGTGCGCCTGCAATATTGGTTGCAGCATCGGATTGAACGGTTCCCAGGGGATGCTGTGAGCCTGTGAAAATAACCGGCTTATCGAAGTCAGTGAGTGCAAAAGACAGGGCGGATGCACTGTAACTCATGGTATCGGTGCCATGAAGCACAATGAAGGCGTCGGCCGCATGCCTATTGGCCAGAACATCTTCGATTATGGCTTGCCAGCTTGCAGGGGTCGCATGAGCTGAATCAATCAATGGGTCAAGTTGCGTCAACGTTACCTGATCGCGGTCGATATGAGTATTGTCCAAAATGGCGTAGAGCCATTGTTGAAGATCGGCGCCCGGCAACAAACCCTGAGGGGACATGACCATGCCGATCGTTCCGCCGGTGTATGTGATATGCACGCGCATGGATTCTCCTCTGGAAAGATGGACGGTGTCGATGGACTCAATGTTCCGGAAAACGAATATCAACCGTTACCAGTATGGCTTCGAGTCTCGATAGATCGCGGTTGTGCAAGATTAAGGCAAAGCGGAATGAAGAGCGAGCGATAGCTGATTCAAGTTGAAACGGCCGACTTTTCAGACAGATTCGAACAGTACTGAACCGGTTTTGTCTTGCATCTTTGTTGAGATTGCAGTGTACCGATTGTGAGCGCAAAGATGACGAAAGGCGAGGTCGCTGATGCTCAAGGCTGTGTTCTGGGATATGGATGGAACGTTGATTGATTCCGAACCGTATTGGCATGCGGGGGAGATGGTAATCGCCCAAGAGCACGGTGGCTATTGGGATGAGGATTTGGCTTGGAAAGGTTCAGGAACCCCAATCCCTAGCGTTGCCCAAAGCATGATTGATCACGGTACGAAGCTTTCTGCTGATGAAATCGGTCGTCTTTTGGTTGAATATGTTACGCGCAGGGAAATTGAGCATTTACCGTGGAATCCGGGCGTATTGGATGTGCTGCAATCCTTGGTGGATGCGGGAATCCCCTCGATGTTGGTCACCACATCTCCTCGTTATCTGGCTGAAAACCTGGTGAATCAGGCGCCGGAGGGCGCATTTGCGGGCTATGTGTGCGGCGAGGATGATGTGGAAAAGAAACCGTCTCCGGAACCTTATCTGGCCGCTGCCAGCAAGCTCGGAATCTCGGCAGAAGATATGAAATACTGCATTGCAATAGAGGATTCCATCTCAGGGCTGCAATCGGCGGCAAGCTCGGGCGCTACGACTTTGGCTCAGGTGCGATTCATGCGTTCTGACACTTCCCAAGGTCCGCAGTTCGCTTCTATCGATGGTTATGAAGGAATTACGGCTGCCGTACTTGAAGAGTATGTGCAGCAACGCATTGCGTAAAGATAGCTGTTTTCGAGGTGTTGGTGACGCAGGGCACTGCATGACGGCGGTTATTCCATCACAAGCATAAATATGACAGCGGCTTGGTCGTAAGTGTCTGAGCTGCTGTGTTATGCGTGTTTATGCTGCGCGCACAATGCCTTGTCTCGCTTGACTTCAAGCCGACTTGAAGTTTTATCCTCTTACTGTTCACAATATTGAAAAGGTTCAGGATGACATCTTCGCAAAGCGATAATTATTACCTCAATATGCATTTCCCCCAAGAGCGCGCCTTGTTTGCATTGAAGGATGCAACGTTGGAACGATGTATTTTCACACAGGGTGAAAGTCCATTGAAACATGGCAAGAATCTTGAGCTCAAGCAATGCCATTTCGAATGGAAATACCCGCTGTGGTACACCACCAATATCGATATTGACCATTCCTCTTTCGCGGATACGGCTCGCTCCGGATTCTGGTATGTCGATACGTTGCATATGGCTGATTCCACCATGGCAGCGCCAAAGGGATTCCGAAGATCCCGGCATGTACGCTTCGATCATGTTTCGTTCCAGCACGCACAAGAGACGCTGTGGACCTGTTCGGACATCGTGTTGAATGATTGCCAGATCAATGGCGAATATTTCGCCAAGGACAGCGATCATATCCGTATTTCCAATTGCAAGATCGCCGGAAACTACGCCTTCGATGGCGCGAGCGATATCGAGATCACGGATTCGACGATTTTGGCAAAGGACTGCTTCTGGAATTGCAAGAATGTCAAGGTGAAGAATAGTGTCATAATCGGCGAATATCTGGCATGGAATACCGAGAATATCGTCTTTGAAAACTGCGTCATTCGTTCATTGCAGGGCTTGAATTACACAGATCAGTTGGTGATGCGTAACTGCACGATGTTGGACAGTCGCGATGTCTTTGAGTATTCCACATTGGATGCTGACATCCATGGGCATATCGATTCTATTTTGAATCCGACCTCAGGTTATATCGATGTTGATTCTGTGGGGGAAATAACCTTGGATCAGCAATATATTGATCCGGAACAGGTGCATATCAACGTGCGGAACACTGAGGAAGGCCTGGTGCGCTGAGGAGGGACGGGACGCAATGACTGGTGATCAATTCGATTTCGATGCTATCCACTCAAGAATGGGCACAGGCAGTGCCAAATGGGATCATGCATTGCAGCAGATCCCTGTGCAAATCGCCAAGCAATATGCCCCAATTGCCGCAGATATTGCCGATATGGAATTCCAATGTGCGCCTGCCATCCGCGAAGCCGTGATGAAGGTTGCACAGCATGGCATCTTTGGGTATGCCAGTCTGCCCGAGACTTTCCAGGAAGCTGTGTCTTGTTGGTTCGCAAGAAGATATGACTGCAAGCTTGATATACATGAAATCGGACTGTCAGCTGGCACTATTCCAGCATTTTCGAGTATCATCCGGAGTCTGAGCAGTCCTGGCGACGGCGTTATGCTGTGCACGCCGGTGTACGGCATCTTCTTCAATTGCATTCGAAATTCTGGACGGCGCTGTGTCGAAGTGCCTTTGCATTGGTCGGCTGCGACAGACGGTTGCAGCGAGTCCGAATCCGCAGGGCGCTGGATTATGGATTTCGCGGCTATGGAGGATATCCTGCAATGTGATCGCATTAGCGTGTTCGTGTTGTGCTCGCCTCACAATCCAACCGGAACGATATGGGATGCGCAAGAATTGCGACAGCTGCTCGAGCTGATGGGCAAATACAATGTCGCCGTGCTCAGTGATGAAGCACATGCTGATATCAGTGCACCTGGCAAACGATACACTCCTTTGGCTGCTGTGGCTGGACCTCACGATTGGGCAGTGAGCATCAATTCTCCTTCGAAGCCATTCAATATGGCTGGTTTGCAGATCAGTGCAGTGGTGAGCAGGAATCGCAGTCTGCTTGAGCGGGTGTTGGTCGGAATCAACCGAGACGAAGCCGGTGAGCAGAATATCTTTGCATTGCCGGCATTATTGGCTGCGTATTCACCGGAAGGGGAGCGATGGTTGGATGTGATGCGTTCCTATGTCTGGCAAAATCGCCAGCTGGTTGCCGATCATTTGCGTGGTTCCGGTGCTGAGCTGTTGCCAGCGGATGCCACATATTTGGGTTGGATTGATATTCGTAAGGTATTGGAAGTTCGTGCTGGAGGGATCAGTGCGGCTGACATCGATGGTGATGGCGGAATTGAGGGTGTTGATGCATCCGGGAGTGCTTTCCCCGAGCCGCAATCGTCAATGGTCCAGTTAACCGATGAATTCGTGGCGCACGTTCGTGACCATTATGCTTTGACTCTCAGTTCAGGCACTTCCTTCGGACCTGCGGGCGCAGGGTTCATTCGCATGAATCTTGCTATGCCTGCCAGCGTGGTTGATGAGGCATGCAGGCGACTCGTGGCTGCCTTGCAGTAATAGAGTCACTATCCGAAGTCGATATCACCATCACTTTGCAGAAATTCCCTGAGATTCAGATGACGCACGCCATCGCGTTTTGCAAATGAGGGATTACATGTGAAATGGGGCCTATAGGAACTTTTGTGGTGCTTATGATCGTGGTTTGCCTTGTGCGGGACGGCGTGCCAGCCTGTTATTTTTCCCTCATTGAAAATGATATGCGCGTGATGGTGGTTGGATGGTGTGAGAACGCCGTCCAAGGGAAGTCAAAAAGAAAAAGGCCGCTGCGGTGGAATGAATGCAACGGCCTTAGTGGAGCTGACGGTAGTCGAAACCGCGACCTCTTCGATGCGAACGAAGCGCTCTACCAACTGAGCTACAGCCCCGTGCCTTGTCTCAAGACAACTCTGAACACTATAATGCAAGCACTGCCCAAGCGCAATTTTCGTGCTTGGAACCGGAGACATTCGTATGGTTCCAGCATTCGGTGCGTGATGACAATTCAGGCGGTTGCCGTGTGACTCTGGCCGCCTTGTTCAATCTGCTGAGGCGATTCTGATTTCTTGCCGAACTTCATACGAATCAAGCCGATTATGGTTGGGAGTAGCGAGATAAGCAAAATGGCGACGATAACCAGTTCGAAATTATTCTGTACGAATGGGATATTGCCGAAGAAATAGCCCAGCAGTGTGAACAGAGTCGACCAGGTCAGACCGCCCAGCGCCGAAAATGCGGAAAAGCGCAGCCACCTCATGCCTGAAATGCCGGAAATAAATGGCATAAAAGTGCGGATGAAGGGGAAGAACCGACCAAGGAATACTGCCAATGGACCCCACTTGTTAATCATTGCTTCGGTTTGGGCAATGCGTTCCGGCGTCATTGCCTTAACCCTGCCCGATTCGATAATGCGTCGACCGAAAAATCGACCGATCAAATAGTTGCATTGGTCGCCAATGACCGGAGCGGCCCATACGACAGGCAGCAAGAAAGCCAGGGGGAGTGCGGCGGTCCCGGTACTGGTGTCGGGTGCGGCAAAGAGGCCGGCTGCGAACAGCAGAGAATCGCCGGGCAAGAAGGGGAAGAATACGACTCCGGTTTCGATGAAGATGATCAGGAAGATCAGCCCCAAAGTAGGTGCGACTCCCATGGCTATCCATCCGGCAATGGCTGCGCGGGGGTTCTTCAGCAATTCGAGTATGAAGTTGATAAATCCCATGTACTCCTGCGATTCGTGTCATATCAGAGGTTTGACCGCGCTCAACGATACCAGTGTCTTTCTGGTGCATTATGGCGGATTGCTATGAAGAATATAAATCTGCACAAACCATACAGACTGTCTGTGTTTTATGAGTTGCTGCATGTAGTTGTCAAGATCTTGGACGGGATTGAGTGTATTTCACTTAATCACCAGTTTGGTGAAGATTGACAGAGCAAATGACTAGAGATAAACTGTATGAAACGTTTCGACGAAACGTTTCGAATATTATTCGCAACATATGAAGCGGCATATTCGGCGTGAAGTCATACGTGAATCTGAGCAATGGTGCTGCGCGTGCCTTAACAAAGGGAGCAATTGTGGTAGCAGGCATAAAAGATGTGGCTCGAGAAGCGGGCGTGTCTGTAAGTACCGTATCGTACGTGATTTCCGGAAAGCGTTCTATCTCTGCCAAGACTACCGATAGGGTAATGGCTGCGGTGGAGAAACTCGGCTACATTCCCGATGCAAATGCCCGCAAAATGAGGGGTATGCGGTCTCAAGTCATAGCGCTGAGTGCACCAATTCGAGGAGATATAAATCAAGCAAAGTACAATGCATACTTTCTTCACACAGCATGGGCAGCAAGGAACGCCGGGTATGACGTGCTGCTGTTGACCGGGCAGGATGCGGTGAACGATATTTGTCGTGTAACGGAAGGTAATTTAGTTGATGGCGTAGTGTTGTTGGATGTCGAGGAAAACGATGAGCGTGCTGCTGCATCTGGGCGGTTACCTAAACCATGTGTAGCCATTGGTTATCCTTCGATTCACAAGAGGTGCGCATGTATCGACATCGATTTCGCTGCAGCTGGCAAAAAAGCCGTTGATTATCTGTTTGATAAAGGTCACCGAAAGATTGTTTTTTTGCGCAATAATGAGTCTGACTACGAACGGGAATCTGGATATGTCGTGATTTTCCGGAGAAGTATGTTATCGCAGGCAAAGGTGCGCGGCGTGGAAGTAATCGAATCCCCCCGTTATGAAGCAGATTGTTTCGACGCAAAACGTTTCGTAAGAGACACCTTTGCCGGGGTCGATTGTCCGACGGCTATTATCAATCAGGCTAATGCTAGTGTGCTGAATTTGGTGCTGCAGGAATTGGCGGTTGCCGGACTGTCTATCCCAGAGGATGTGTCGGTATTATCGTGCGGGACATATCTTGAAGGCGAGCTGATGTCTCGACCGGTTACAGAGATGCCTGTCATGCCGGAGAAATTGTGCTCGCGGGCTATGCGACTATTGATTTCGGCAATAGAAGAGAATGCTGAGATCATGGATGTTGTCGACTTGGAGGCGCCTGTGTTGAAAGAGCGTGGCTCCATTGCAGATATCGGGAGAGGGGATCAGATGTCATCTTTATGACATTCCCGTCCTGAATTGATTCGAGGGGCGTGTAATTATATGCAAAATCGAAACGTTTCGATGACAATTTGGATTCATCAAAGATGATTTTCCAGAAACAAAGGAGAAAACAATGAAAATATATAAGTGCCTGGCTTCTATTGCCGTAGTAGCGTTGTCATTAGCTTCGCTCGTCGCGTGTGGCGGCGACAATGCAGCCGATGAAGAAAAGCCAGATAGCCTATCATTTTGGTACTACGAAGAGGATGACGCTGGACAAACCCAGGCATGGAAGCGAGCTGCAGAGGCCTTTGAAAAGGATACGGGAGTCAAGATCGACTTCGAGCGTAAGTCGTTTACTCAAATTGCTCAAAATGGCAGTCAGTTTTTAAACTCGGATGAAGCGCCGGATCTGATGGAGTCCAATCGAGGAAATGGATCTGCCGGTGTGCTCTCCACAATGGGCTTACTCACTAATCTTGACGAATATGTTTCTCAGTACGGCTGGGATAAAAAAGTGACGGGTGCCGATGCGGCTGTTGCCAAATATGATGAGAATGGCATCATGGATGGGGATACCTGGTATGGCATGACTAGTTACGCTGAATTCCAACGTGTCTACTACAACAAGGATTTCTTCGCTAAATACAATCTTGATATTCCGACCACATATGAAGAATTCATAAATGTTTGCCAAAAATTCGTTGATGCTGGTATTACTCCCATTGCAGCTGACGCACAAGAATACGGCGTGATGTGGTTATGGTGGCAACTCGTCTCTAAAAATGCCGACTCGAAATTCATCGATAATTGGCAACTTTACAAAGGAGACGTTGACTGGAATTCTAAGATACTCACTGATTCTGTCGATACAATCAACGATTGGCTTGACAAAGGCTACATTTCCCGAAATGCGACTGGTATGAAGGCTGAGGATACGACTCAGGCTTTCATTAAAGGTGAGTATCCAATCTATCAGACAGGTACTTGGAACCAAGGCCGTTTTGCAAAGCAAATTACTTCGTTCGATTGGGACGCTGCAGTGTTGCCTGAATCGAATTACGCCGTTGGTTGTGCAGGCAATTTGTTGGTCATTCCAGAAAGGTCGCACCATAAAGATCTTTCGGCCAAGTTTATTGACTATGTGCTTTCGGAGGATGTGCAGAACTTCTTGGGTAATGCAGGTGGTATTCCTGTTGCTGCCGATATCAGCAAAATCACGGATGAAAAAAGCAAGGCGATGATTGAAGAGTATTCTTCTTTCGCCAAAGACGGCAAACTCAGCTTCTATCCGGATTACGCGGCTTCTAACCTTACCGATGCGGTGCCGGCGGCTTTCCAAGAGCTAGTTAACAAAACAATGTCGCCTTCACAAGTGCTACAGGATATCCATGAAAAGTACGATACTGGCGTCGAGGACATGGGTGTCAAAAATGACTAAGAAGCGTATAAGTCAACACATGGTCAAGTAGTCAGCTGCCGGTGTGGTCTGATCATGGCTGACCACACCGGCAATGTGTCCCACTCAGCGAAGGATTCTAAAATGTTACATAAGATTGATTCCGGCGAAGTCTCGATGTCGAGGCTGCCGGGCAGCCGATCGTCAAGATTCATTCCATATCTCATTCCCGGCCTATTGGGTTTATTAATTATCGTCGTAATTCCATTCATTTGGAATGTTTATCTGAGCTTCACTCGCTGGCGTGGAGTTGGACCAGTAAAATGGGTGGGATTGAAGAATTGGCAACGCTATTTTCGGATTCCACATTCTGGATTTCTTTTGTTAACTCGTTCTGGATTATTATCGCTATCGTAATTATCCCGACTGTGCTCGGTTTGTTTATATCATCTTTGCTTACTGATGTGATTCAAAAGAAGTTTGGTGGTAAGACAGCCTCATTTCTACGCGCTTTATTCTATCTTCCTCAGCTTTTGCCTGTAGCGGTCGCTGCGATTGTAATGGGGTGGATATTTCGCCCCGAAGACGGAGCTGTCAACGCTCTCCTTTCAAAATTGGGGTTGGGGATGATGCAGCATAATTGGCTAGGGAGCCCCGATAGTGCCTTGCCGGTGCTAATGTTCATTCTCGCTTGGATCCAACTCGGTTACCCTATCGTGATTTTCATGTCAGGATTACAGAGAGTTGATCCTGAATTGTATGAGGCGGCGGGGCTTGATGGAGCTAACTGGTGGCAGAAATTCTATGTGGTGACGCTACCATCTATTATTCCTGAATTGATGGTGGTCATACTCACGGCTACTATCGGCGCGCTGAAGACCTTCGCGCCCGTCTATCTGCTGACTAAGGGCGGTCCAGGCACTGCAACGACTGTGCCTTCGTATTATTCTTACAACCAATTTTTCCAAGTGCAGCAAGTTGGATACGGGGCTGCAATATCTACAGCGCTTACCGTGGTAATCATTGTGTTTTCAATCGTTTTCACGATGGTTCAAAAGCACGTCGATAAAGAACTCGTTTGAAGTCAAAGGTGAAATCATGATTGCATTATTGTCCACAGATTCTTCGAGGAAGATTTCAAAGAAGACGAAACATGTTCGTTCGGCTGGAGACTGGACTACTTTGATTCTTTTGATCACAGCGGCACTGCTGGTGTTATTCCCACTACTGGTTTTGACTGTTAATGCATTCAAAACCTCTGCTGATTACAATGCAACAGGGCCGCTCTCTCTACCTGAACACTTCACTGTGGAAGGCATTGTTTCGTTCTGGACGACTACTAAATTTCCGCTTAAGTTCTCGAACAGCCTTGTTATTTCACTTTTTGTAGCCGTGGCCGCTGTAATACTTTCAGTGTTAAATTCTTTTGCGTTGGGGATCGGTAGAGTAAAAGGCAACACATGGATTGTGTTAGCTATCATGCTCGCTAACATGATGCCGCAAGAAGCTTTGCTGTATCCGTTGTATACCATGTTTAAGCAGATGGGGCTGTACAACACCAGATTAGCTATCATTATCATTTTTACAATTATCCAAAGTGCTTATGGGACATACTTGCTTTCTTCTGTTTATGGTACGTTTCCTCAAGCGATTTTGGAGGCTGCCGCTATCGATGGCGCTTCCAGGTGGCAAATTCTAAGAAAAGTGGTACTGCCTATTTCTTGGCCGACTATAAGCGTGTTGTTTGTTTTCTTCTTCGTATGGACTTGGAACGAATACATGATTCCTATGGCATTCCTAATGGGGGATGATGTGCAGACCATACCTCTGGCTCTAGCGACCTTACAGGGACAGCGTACGATGGAAGCAACTACATTAGCTTCAGCATCATTATTAAGCATCATTCCAACTGTTATTTTCTTCATTATTTTCCAACGCAAGCTATCGCAAGGCATCACTGCGGGTGCCGTCAAATAAGCAGTGGACAAAAGATAACGGTTGACACACTATACGTGATGAGGCGCTGATGAGGCGCTCAGTGATATGTGATGAGTTTCTTTTAAAAGGAGTAATTGTGGGAGCCACTAATACAAATGCAGGTACTGCAGTATTTGGAAATAATTCATTAGGAGGGTTGCCGTTTTCTACGAATCATGGGCGCAGCCGTTGTGTGAACGCTGAAAATCCTAGTGGAGGCAAAGGCGTCGCCGCTATGGCCGCAAGTAGCCTAGGTCCCTCACGCAAGGGGAGTCCATGTATCAAAACCGTTCGAAAAGGAGATACTGTAACTTTGATGGATGTGGAAGGGCCTGGCATAATTCGTCATATCTGGATGACTGTTACGGATCAGACCTCGTCAACTGGTCCAAATGTTTTACGAAATCTTATTCTCGAATTCTACTGGGATGGGGAGGAATCCCCGTCTGTTCGGTGTCCCATTGGTGATTTTTTCTGTTGTGGTCATGCACAGAGCTGTAACATCAACTCTATTCCTGTCATGGTGGCGCCTAATCGCGGTTTTAATTGCTACTTCGCTATGCCCTTTGAACATGCCCGTATTGTGCTGCATAACGACCATAATGAGGATGTTCCGGCTTTTTTCTACCAGATTGACTACACGGAATACGATGAATTGCCTACGGATGCTATGCGTTTTCACGCACAGTGGCGCCGTGAAAGAGTTACAGAATCAGGTCGTGACTATGTGGTTCTGGACAGTGTTCATGGATCTGGTGCGTATGTGGGAACTTATCTTGCCCTTACAGCTTTAGAAAGTCGTTGGTGGGGAGAAGGCGAGTTCAAAATGTACATTGACGGTGATGACCGTTATCCGACATGGTGCAGTACGGGGGCCGAAGATTATTTCGGTGGGGCATGGAGCTTCGCTGGTTTCGATAGGGGCGGCCATATGTCAGAGCAGACATTTACTGGGCCTTATCTAGGCTTTCCGTTTTATTCGCAAACAATAGCCAGGAATCGTGAGAGTGCTTACTGGGATATCAATGCGCCCGTGATGCGAGGTCTGTATCGGTGGCATATCCCAGATCCAATATATTTCGATTCTGATTTGCGTGTTGAATGGCAGCAAATCGGGACGGAAGAGAGGGGTAATTTTGAGCGACAGGATGATGTTGCTTCGGTGGCGTATTGGTATCAGTTTGAGCCGCATGTGCCATTCACGTCAATTGGCGATCGTCATTTCCGACAGCCTCGATAGTCTCTAACTAGGTAGCGTGAGTCGTGTCAAGCGACTCAGACCTATGTTGATACCTATGACAATGGCGAGATATCTGGGCAGGCATGACTGGGTATCTCGCCGAGCTGTGATAGTAACTGTATTCGCCGCGGTCGCTTGAAATTGGCATTTCCATAAGTGAGCGCGACATGTATTTATTCGGTGCCAAGCCAAACTTACTTGTGGTTAGTAGGGTTGGATGAGAGCTTAAAACAAGGCGAAATCGGATGGAGTCAGCTATTGGAGTTCGGTTCCTCCTATTAGAATCCATTGTCTTGTCAAAATTGTTTAGTGCTCACTGCAACGACGCAGTGGGCAACGAGTAATCCGGCTTTTCGCGAGGGGTGTTCGGATTCCCGCTTACTTGTTCAAAAATCCTTAAATATATAAGAGATTTCGCGTATGCCAGCCATGCGAATCCCAGCAGAATGCATCCAATACGCAGCCACGTGGTGAATGCAAAGAGTGCGGCCGCGGCCACATCGATGGCGATCAAGATAAGCGTCTTGCCAAATACTGCCCAGGGCAGACGCAGCGCATTTTTCCAGGTATTGGTGAAAGTATTGGAATAGCGTGCCTGCAGAGGGAACCAGTATTCAAAGCTGATAAGCGTTATCGTTCCGGCGATAATGAGAATCGGCAATGTGATATATGCGGTATCAGTGTCGAGTGAGTTCCAAAAGACGATGGCGAAAGTCACTGCTGCGATGGCGACTACGAAAATAAGCCACGCCCCGAGTGAGCGGAAGAACTCCCTCTTGAAGCGTTTGAGATATTCCGCAGCCAAGTTGATGTCTTCGTGGTCGTTGTAGGCAAACACTGTGCTATACAAAGCAGCGCGAGCCGGGCCGATCGTAACCAGCGGAATAATCGTGATGACGAAGAGAATATTCAGAATGGCAAACCTCGTGCACAGCGTGATGAATTGCCAGAATGAATTGTCAATATTGAATCGCATTTCGCCTCCATATCGTTGGAATTTCAAGCATACCGCCATCGGCATGCATGCGTGTGCCAACATGAGTTGACAGATAAGTCAAACGAGTTTATTATCAAGCATACAACTTATTTATAAAGTAATAAATAAGACATAAAAACGACGACGGTGCAGTCGTTTGGACGGAGCGCATCAACTATGACAGGTTGTACACCGAGCCGAAGGAGGAAAGGTGCAGTCACTAGAGGGTAGTGCCGGCGCGACAGCGAGCGCAGGTGTTACGTCAGAAGCGGCGGCAGTCGCAGGGCGTCAATCGCGACGTAAGAAGAAGAACGGTGGGGTCACTAGCGATAAAACACATGGCTTTCGCCTGTGGTTGCTCATTGTTCCATTCCTGATTCTCTCCGTGCTGTTCAGCTATCTGCCGCTGTTCGGATGGATTTACGCATTCTTTGATTATCAGCCGCCAATCCCACTGACCGAGAGCGAATTCGTTGGATTGCAGTGGTTCAAGATGCTGGTGCAGAACCCGGCTCAGTTGGCGACCATCGGTCAGGTGCTGGCGAATACCTTCGCCATGAGTGGTTTGAATATCCTCACCTCGTTCTTCCCGCTGCTCTGCGCAATCGCGTTGAACGAGATCCGTGCACGCTGGTTCAAGAACCTGGTGCAGACTCTGACCACTCTGCCGAACTTCATCAGCTGGGTGCTGGTCTACTCCGTGGCATTTGCCATGTTCTCCACCACCGGTATGTTCAACCAGTTGTTGCAGAATCTCCATCTGATCACCGAGCCGATCAAGTTCCTCGATTCCGATTCCCATACATGGCTCAAGATGTTGATGTGGGGTATCTGGAAGGGCCTCGGTTGGGGATCGATCCTCTACTTGGCTGCAATTGCAGGCATTGATCAGGAATTGTATGAAGCCGCGCAGGTCGATGGCGCAAGCCGGTGGCAGCAGATCATCCACATTACGATTCCACAGCTTTTGCCGACTTATTTTGTGCTGCTGATGCTCTCCGTATCCAACTTCCTCAACAATGGTATGGATCAGTACTTCGTGTTCCAGAACGCCTTCAATATGAAGCATATTCAGGTGCTTGATCTGTATGTGTACAACGTCGGTATGGGCAACAACTCCTTGTCGCTGGCAACCGCAATCTCCATGCTGAAATCCTTGGTCAGTGTCGGCTTGCTCTTCGTGGTGAACTGGCTGTCCAAGCGCACTCGCGGCACGTCAATCGTCTGAGTGGATGGAAAGGAATCGTATCGTGAAAAGCAAAGTTGCAGTCAGCGTGGCACCTTCCATGCGCCGTACCCGTGGCGAGAAGATATACAACGTATTCAACATCCTCTTCTTCGTGGTGTTCGCATTTATCTGCGTATATCCCTTCTACTACCTCATCATCAATTCCATCTCTGACAATGCTGCTTCGGCCGCAGGCCAGGTGAATTGGTGGCCAGACGGATTCCATCTGGAGAACTACAAGCAGGTATTCGCACTTGATGGTCTGAGCACTGCCGCCTTCATTTCGTTGGCGCGTACCGTTATCGGTACTGCCTTGACCGTGATTGCAAGCGCATTCTTGGGATTCATGTTCACTCAGCAGAAGATGTGGCGTCGTACCTTCTGGTACCGCTTCATCGTGGTGACCATGTATTTCAACGCAGGTCTTATTCCTATGTTCATCACCATGAAGAACCTTGGACTGACCAATAACTTCTGGGTGTATGTGCTTCCCGCCATCGTTCAGCCATTCAATATCATCTTGGTGAAGACCTATGTGGAATCCATTCCTGCAAGCCTTCAAGAAGCTGCGGAAATGGATGGCGCAGGAACCATGACGGTATTCGGCAAGATCATCCTGCCGATGTGTACGCCAATCTTGGCTACGGTCGCTATCTTCTCTGCGGTCGGTCAGTGGAACTCCTTCCAGGACACCCTGATCTACATGACGGATTCCAAGCTGTATTCCCTGCAGTATTTGCTGTACACCTACATCAACCAGGCCAATGCATTGGCTGCATCGGTGAAGGCGAGCGCAGGAACTGCAATGAACGTTGCGGCTCTGGCAACCCAGCAAACGCCGACCTCGATCCGCATGACGGTATCCGTTATCGTCGTGCTCCCGATCCTCTTCGTCTACCCCTTCTTCCAGCGCTTCTTCGTCAAAGGCATGATGCTTGGAGCGGTAAAGGGCTAAGTCGATAGATGACAGCCCAGTGGGCTGTCATCCGACTTAGCCGAGGCGCCCACTAAGGGAGCTGAGGCAGAAACACAGTCCGGCTCCGCCGGTCAAAAATTGCATAAGACCAAGCACGGTTACCGAGTTAAAGACACCTTTAACACCCACCAACCCTTGACGACAGAACTGAAGGCAAGGAAAAGGCAACGGCCTCAAATCGGATGGCGAGAAGCAAGCCGTAAGGCCGAGGCAAATCGTTAAAGGGCTGTTGCAAGTTTGTCGGAAACGATCCTCAGTCAAGCCGACAACACACACAAACACGTATCCCGAAAAATCACACCATAAGGAAAGGAAGGACACCATGTCCCTCAAGAAGAAGGCAGGTATCGCGGTTGCAGTGACGCTATCCGCCATGCTGGCGCTCACCGGTTGCGGTGGCGACAAAACCGCTTCGGATGCCGATGACGGCTCACTGATGACCGTCGAAGTATTCGACGAGCTGGCCAACTACCAGGGCGAACAAAAGGGTTGGTTCGCCAAGCTCATCAAGGACAAGTTCAATATCAAGCTCAATGTCGTTGCCCCTAATGTTGCCGGCGGTGGCAGCACCCTCTTCGATACTCGTTCTGCAGCAGGAAACCTCGGCGACATCATCATCACCGGTTACGGTTCCGGCCGCGGCGCCAAGCTGGTCAAGGCCAAGCTCATTGCCGACATGACCCCGTATCTGGACGGCATGGATAATATCAAGAAGTATTCCAACGCCACCGAAAACCTGAACAAGAACATCGGCCAGGAATCCGGCGTCTGGGGAATCCCGGGTTCCGTATCCTCCGAAGCTCCAACAGAAGCAGGCGAAGGACTCGAACCAACATTCGGCCCCTATATCCGTTGGGATTACTACAAGGAAATCGGCTATCCGGAAATCAATACTCTTGAAGACCTGATCCCTGTACTCAAGCAGATGCAGGATAAGGCTCGCGAAGAGACCGGCTCCAACGACATCTATGCCATGAGCCTGTTCAAGGACTGGGACGGCAATATGATGAACAATGCCAAGCAGCCCGCAACATTCTACGGATTCGACGAAATGGGCTTCGTACTCGCCAAGGCTGACGGCTCTGATTATGAGTCGGTCACCGATGAGAATGGCATCTACGAGCGCGTCCTGAAATTCTTCTACGCAGCCAATAAGGCCGGTATTGTCGACCCCGAGTCCACCACGCAGAATTACGACACCATGAACTCCAAGTACAAGGAAGGCAAGGTGCTCTTCTCCTTCTGGCCTTGGTTGGGTCAGGCGGCATACAACACCACTGAAAACAAGGCTGCAGGCAAGGGCTTCATGATTGCCCCAATGAAGGATCAGAAGATCTTCTCCTACGGTGCAACACCTGATGGCAGCAGCACCATGATCGCACTCGGTGCCAATGCCAAGAACAAGCAGCGCTTGGTCAAGTTCATCGATTGGCTGTATTCCTCCGAAGGCGTGTATGATTCCGGCGCCCAAACCGGTGGCGCAGCAGGTCCGAAGGGTCTGAACTGGGAGATCAAGGACGGCCAGCCTGTGCTCACTGACTTCGGCGAGACCGTGCTCAATGGTGGATCCGCCAATGTTCCTGATGAATACGGTGGTGGTTCCTACTCCGACGGTGTATCCGCTCTGAACTTCCCAACGGTGCTCGTCAACGATACCGATCCTGAAACCGGCTATTCCTTCAATGCATCCATGTGGCCGAGCGAATTGGAAAAGGCCAATAGCAATGCACTGAACCAGGATTGGTCCGAGCATATGGGCGGCTACAAGACCACTATGGAGTATCTTGAAGCCAATAACATGATCATGGTCGCTCCGGGCGCCACCTTCATCCAGCCTGATGAGGATTCCCAGATCTCCACACTGCGTGGACAGGTCAAGACCGAGATCGTGAATGCTTCTTGGAAGGCTTCCTTCGCTTCCAGCGATTCCGAGTTCAGCTCGATCCTGAGTGAAATGCGTTCCACGGTCAAGGGTCTGGGCGTTGACCAGGTACTCGAGGTCGATATGAAGAACGCCAAGGATCAAGAGGCGGCTCGTAAGGCCATCGCCGAAGAGTATGCCAATAAGACCTCTTCTTCGGACGAGTCCAGCTCATCCTCCAACTAAGAGTCAGGGCAGCGAAAATAATCGATTGCGGCGTGCCCCATCATGGGCATGCCGCATGAGATTCGCACGATTTCGACAGTGCACGCCCGTCGTCTTCCGGCGGGCGTGCCTATATACATTCTTCCTTTCATATCCGGCGCGGCTGCCGGTGATATTTCCAGCGCAAGGAGGCGTCCGATGATGGACCTGGAGACCATAGACAGAGTGATTGCCCAGGGGCCGTTTGACGCCAATTGGGAGTCGCTCAGTCATATGCAAGCACCCGCATGGTTCGCGGACGCTAAATTCGGCATTTTTACCCATTGGGGTTTATACACGGTCCCCGAATTCCGCAACGAGTGGTATTCGCGCAATATGTATATCAAAGGGTATCCGGAGTTCGAACACCATATCAATACATACGGGCCTCACAAGGAATTCGGATACAAGGATTTCATTCCGATGTTCACGGCCGAGGCATTTGACGCCAATGAATGGCTCGATCTCTTTAAGGCAGCCGGAGCGAAATATTATTTCCCCGTCAGCGAGCATCATGACGGTTTCCAAATGTATCGCAGCGAGCTTTCTCGTTGGAATGCTGTGGATATGGGACCTCACCGCGATATTCTGGGCGAACTGCGCGAGGCCACATTGAATCGTGATATGCATTTCGCCACATCCAACCACCGGGCTGAGCATTGGTGGTTTATGGGCCATGGCCGAGAATTTGACTCCGATGTGCGTGAACCAATGCAACGTGGCGATTTCTATTGGCCAGCCCAGCCTGAACCTGATAACCAGGATCTGTTCAGTACGCCATATCCCTCCGAGGAATTCCTTGAGGATTGGCTGTTGCGAGTATGCGAAATCATCGATAACTATTGCCCTGAATTGCTGTATTTCGATTGGTGGGTGCAGCACAGCGCATTCAATCCATATATGCAGAAACTGGCGGCTTTCTACTATAACCTCGGCAAAGAATTGGGGCTGCCCGTCGCCATTTGCTACAAAGAGGATGGCATGGCATGGGGGAGCGGTCTTGTGGATGTGGAGCGCGGCGGTTTTGCTGACGCCAAGCCATATGTGTGGCAAACCGATACGGCCATTGCGCGCAATTCGTGGTGCTACACGAATTCGCTGGAATACAAAACACTTGCCGAACTGTTGGTTACGCTGGTGGACACGGTCAGCAAGAATGGCAATCTGTTATTGAATGTTGGCCCGCGAGCGGACGGTTCCATTGCCGAACACGATCGCAAGCTGCTCGAAGGCATAGGCCGATGGATGCAGGTCAATGGTGAAGCCATATATGGTTCGCGGCCTTGGCGGCTGGCGCAAGAAGGGCCTACTTCGACGCCTTCCGGCTCATTTAGTGATCAACAGGCGATCGTCTGGACTTCCAAGGATTTCAGATTTACATCCAAAAATGGTGCGATTTACGCATGCTGTTTGAATCCTGGAGATTGTCAACAAGTGACGATAACCAGCATGAAGTCATATCACAATAGCGAACAGCCACCCTTCCATGGGGTTATTCGAAACGTTGAGCAATTGGGTGCAGGAAAGGTTTCATTCGACCGCAATGCAGAAGGGTTGAATATCTCCGTGAGGCAGGAGTCTGTGCAACGGGACTTCACCAATGCCAACGCAAGCCTTCCGGTGGTGTTCAAAATCACCGTCGAATAGCAACGACTCAATGAGTCGAAAATCAATACCACAGCAATAACACTACGAGGTGTACACCATGACCACTATTACTCAGGACAATATCGAGACAGCGCGCAACCTGTTGTCGCAGCTCACACTGGACGAGAAAATCGGCATGATCCACGGTGCCGGCCTGTTCCGCACCGAAGGAGTCCCGCGCCTGGGAATTCCTTCTTGGAAAATGTCTGACGGCCCAAGAGGAGTCCGTGCGGAAGTGCATAACGACTCATGGGCACCGCTTTACAATACCCGTGATTTGGTGACCTACCTGCCTTCCGGCAGCGCTGTGGCATCGACTTGGAATCGCGGTCTCGCATATGCGACCGGAAAAGTGTTGGGCGAAGAGACGCGCGGCCGTGGCAAAGACGTGATTTTGGGACCTTCTATCAATATCAAGCGCAGCCCTCTATGCGGCCGTAATTTCGAATATATGAGCGAAGATCCTGTGCTGACCGCGGAACAAGGTGTGCAATACATCAAGGGCGTTCAGGAGTCTGACGTTGCGGCATGTGCAAAGCATTATGCTGCGAACAGCCAGGAAACCGACCGCTTGGAAGTTGATGAGAGCATAAGTGAACGGGCCTTGCGTGAAATCTATCTGCCGGCCTTCGAGTCTGCCGTCCGTGATGCCGGCACGCTGACGGTTATGGGCGCCTACAACTTGGTGAATGGCAAACAGTGCTGTGAATCCAGCGAATTATTGGATGATATCCTTCGTGACGAGTGGGGATTCAAAGGTGCGGTTATCTCCGATTGGAGCGCCGTCAAGCGCACACAGGCAAGCGCTGAGGTCGGCTTGGATGTGGAGATGGCGGTGACGCCGAATTTTGATGAATACTATTTCGCCAATCCACTCAAACGTGCCATCGAAGCGGGTGAGGTCAGTGAAGCTGATGTGGACGCCAAAGTCGTGCGCATTTTAAGCGTTATGGATGCGTTGCATATGCTCGGCAAGAATTCTAACGCGCGTCACTCTGGCAGCTTCGCGAGCATCGAGCATGCGCAAACAGCATTGGATATCGCAAGGCAAGCCGTGGTGCTCTTGAAGAACGATAAGAGCCTGCTGCCTCTCGATGTGCGCGGTTTCGATCGAATGCTGGTTATCGGCGCGAACGCGGATCGAACGCATTCCAACGGCGGCGGCAGCGCCGTCATCAAGGCCTTGCATGAGATTACGCCCATTTTGGGATTGAACGGCCTGATCGGCGGCAATGTCGACATAGAATACCTTCCGGGCTATCTTGCCAAGCAGGTCACCCAGGATTCGTCATGGCAGGAGGAGAGCCTGGAGAATTCCACAGGCGATGCAAACTCCGATGAGGCGCAGGCCAAGCAGTTGCGCGAAGAAGCCGTGACTCGTGCCAAGGAATATGCTCAAGCGGGTCTTCCCGTGATATTCGTAGGTGGACTCGATCATGACCATGATCTTGAGGGTCGCGATCGCGAGACCATGGACTTGCCGTATGGTCAGGATGCTTTGATCGAAGCGTTGCTTGATGTCGCGCCCGATATGGTGGTCACCATGGTCGCGGGTTCGCCGGTGACCATGCGATGGGCTGATCGCGTGCATGCCTTGGTCTGGAGCTGGTATGCCGGTAGCGAGGGTGGCACCGCACTCGCAGAAGTGCTGGTGGGTAGGGAGAATCCAAGCGGCCACTTGCCGGAGAGTTTCCCGATTGCGCTGGAAGACTCTCCTGCGCACGCAGTCGGCACCTTCGGCTTGGCAGGGCATGTGGATTATACGGAAGATATTTATGTGGGCTACCGTTATTACGAAACCCGCAACATTCCAGTCCGCTTCTGCTTCGGGCACGGCCTTAGCTATACCAGCTATGATTACTCCGCGCTCTCGGTGCAGCGCATTGATGACAAGGTGCGGGTTGCATTCACCATTAAGAACACAGGGGATCGGGCGGGATATGCCGTTCCTCAAGTGTATCTGGGACTTGAGGGAACCGGTGAAGACCGTCCAGTCAAAGAGCTCAAAGGGTTTGACAAGGTATTGTTGCAGCCCGGCGAAATCAGGCAGGTGACCATCGATATGGCTTCACATAAGGCCTTGCGGTATTGGTCCAATGAACGCGACGCTTTTGCGCTCGCGCCACAAGCACAGGTGTTTGTGGGCGAATCTGTACAAGATATTCGCCTGAATGGACGTGTCGAATAATGTTTATTTATAGACTTATCAATAACGGAAATACAAATGAAATAACGCGGTCAAAGGAGATGCAAGTATGAAGTTCCTCAACGGCGGATGGCTTGTTAAAGACGGCTATGACGTGAAGTATGCGGCAAACGTGTACACGGCAAATATCGAAGAAGGCAAGCTCACTCTGTTTTGTCCCTTCGGCGTCCCAATTCATAACGCCGGACAGACGCTTGATGGCGGTATCATGACCATCGAGGTCACCAGTCCTCGTCCGGATATCATTACGACAAGGCTCGTGAATTTCGAAGAGGATCGCAGCCATGATCCCGAATTCAATTTGAACATCTCCAATCCTGAGGTGTCCATAGAAGACGGTGAGGATGCTTGGGTATTCACCTCAGGACGATTGAGCCTGCGTATTGCCAAGGGCGAGAGCATCGACTTCCAGTATCTCTATGACGGCAAGGAAATCGCTCGCTCCGGTTGGCGCGCCAAGGCCTTGGTCACCGATCCGGAAGGTCAGATCCATGTTTCTGAGCAGATGAATCTGGGTGTCGGCGAGAAGATCTACGGCCTGGGCGAGCGTTTCACCAACTTCATCAAGAATGGCCAAACCGTTGATATTTGGAATGAGGATGGCGGCACCGGCACGGAACAGGCATACAAGAACATCCCGTTCTACTTGTCCAACCGCAACTATGGTCTCTTCGTGAACACTCCCGGCAAGGTCAGCTTTGAAATCGGTTCGGAGAAGGTTTCCCGTGTGCAGTTCTCCGTACCCGAGCAAGAGATGAGCTACTCCGTTATCGGCGGCGAGGATCTGAAGGCAATCCTCAATACATACACCGATTTGACGGGCAAGCCACCGCTGGTTCCGGATTGGAGCTACGGCCTGTGGCTGTCCACTTCGTTCACCACGGATTATGACGAGAACACCGTCATGCAGTTCGTTGACGGCATGGCTGAGCGTAATATCCCGCTGTCGGTCTTCCACTTCGACTGCCGTTGGATGAAGGAACTCGAGTGGTGCAACTTCGAATGGGATGAGGACAAATTCCCCGATCCGGAAGGCATGCTTGCCAAGCTCCATGAGCGCGGCTTGAAGGTATGCGTATGGATCAACTCCTATATCGGACAGAAATCACCGCTTTTCAAAGAAGGCGCAGCCAAGGGGTACTTCATCAAGCGCACCAACGGCCAGGTGTGGCAGTGGGACAAATGGCAGGCCGGTATGGCGATTGTCGACTTCACCAATCCCGAGGCTGTTCGCTGGTATCAGGACAAGCTCAAGGCCTTGATGGCCCAGGGCGTGGATTGCTTCAAGACCGATTTCGGCGAGCGCATCCCGGTTGATGATGTGGTGTATTACGACGGTTCCGATCCACAGCTGATGCATAACTACTACACCTACTTGTACAACAAGGCGGTGTATGACGTCATCGCTGAAGTCAAGGGCGAGGATCAGGCGATTCTGTTTGCGCGTTCGGCGACGGTCGGCGGCCAGCAATTCCCGGTGCACTGGGGTGGTGATTGCTCTTCGAATTATCCTTCTATGGCAGAATCCTTGCGTGCGGGTCTGAGCTTCGGCATGAGCGGATTCGGTTATTGGAGCCACGATATTGCCGGCTTTGAAGACAAGCCTTCACCTGATCTCTATAAGCGCTGGACCCAGTTCGGCCTGCTGAGCTCTCATTCCCGTTATCACGGTTCCAATGAATACAAGGTGCCGTGGCTGTATGGCGAAGAGGCTGTAGAAGTGGCTCGCGAATTCACTGAGCTCAAGCTCAAGCTTGTGCCATATCTCAAGCGTATGTCTGAGGAAACCCATGCCACTGGCGTGCCGATGATGCGTGCCATGGTTCTGGAATTCCCGAAGGATCCTGCATGCGAGGATCTGGACACGCAGTACATGCTTGGTGATGATTTGCTGGTTGCTCCAGTCTTCAGCGAAGACGGCACCGCACGCTTCTACGTGCCGGATGCAGGCGGCGATCAAGCAGGAAAGTCTTGGAAGAATTTGCTGACCGGCGAGATGTATGAGCCAGGCAAGTGGTACACCGAACAATTCGACTACCACACATTGCCTGTTCTGGTTCGTCCCGGCAGCGATCCTTTGGCTGAATAAGCCTGCGAATAGATTGTTCGTGGGATGAGCGCTTTGGTATTTATCCCACGAATGTCGATATCGCGCAAGCGAAGTTATGAAGGTTAGCATTTTCTAGAACGAATGCGAAGCAGCGTAACCTCATAAACCGGTGCTTGCGTGATGTCGACAAATCCGATGAGTTCGGGACTCCAGAGGTGCTGTAGTGCATCGTTAGGAAATATGAGTAGAGAAGAGCGGATTGATTATCCGCATGCAATGGCGCATATCATTTCATTTTTGTACGTTTGCGCCGCCAGATATTCAAAGATCGAGGAAAGGTAGCAACCGTGCGATTGCAGTCCCCGCAGGAAATATCCTTTATATGTAGGCTACAATCCACAGCTGCGAAGCTTGGATGTGTTTTTACGGCAGCCATGTTGACCATATCATGGCTCATGCTCGTACTAGTAGAACCAGCATCGGCGCAGGAGATTGCCTGTGAAACCAATGACATAAGCATTTCGTCAGAACGCGCGAGCGAAGGAGCTTATCGACTGCGAGTGACGAATGTCTCTGATAGCAGTATCGTCTCGATAGACGGCGTTACTTCTGTCCCGGAATCAATCGTTGCAAGTGACGGACAGGCGGTCTATTCATGGACAGTGGGGAAGTTGCCGGTTGGTGAATCGGCACTTGCTCAAGATGCTCAAGGCCAGGACCTCGTCATTCATATTGGCGAAGGCGCTGAAGGCGAGAGGAAAGCGATTGAAGATAATTCCCAAGCATCGAATATTGCGCATTCTAAAAAGAAAAACGGCACACCAGACAAGCTCAGCACGACGGGCACACCTGTAGTAGGGCTAATATGCTTGGCGGCAGGTCTTGTTATGTGCGGAGTCTCTATCCGCAGACAGGGTGGTCATCTATTCGTTCGTCGTACTGTTGCCGGCATTGGTGTTGTCGCCATGATCGTCGGCATGCCGAGCATGGCCACAGAAGCGCAGGCAGCTCAAAAGTCTTGTGAAAGCGCTGGATTAAGCAGCAGCATCGAATCATCTGGACAGCAATACGCCTTGATTTCAGACGTTCGTATCAATTATGGTGACGAAGCAGAGCCAGAAGAATATTCATCGTTGGCATATGCCAAAGTCATGGGCTCTGGTTGGAATTTGGGCAATTCCTTTGACTCAGTTGGGACTGATCTCAGTGAGCCTGACCAAGGTGAGGTGTCGTGGGGTAATCCACAAGTCACCAAAGAACTCATCCGTTCCGTTAAGTCCAAGGGATTCACCAGCATCCGTATTCCAATGACTGCATACCGTCGATACACCGAAGTTGTGGATGCGGCAACCGGTACGACAAAAACCGTTCTTGATGAGCAGTGGCTTGAACGCTACCGAGAAGTCGTTGATTGGGCAGTCGATGAAGGATTGCATGTCATGATCGACATCCATCACGATTCATGGTTGTGGGCCAAAAATTGGAACGGCGACACTAATGCCGCTGAGTACATCCGCTTCAGTGATCTGTGGAAGCAAATGGCTTCATACTTCGCTGATGAGCCAGAATTGGTGAGTTTTGAGACTCTCAACGAGCCGCAATTCAGCCAAGGTGATGCACAAGAAAAACTCAATGCCCTGAATAAGGCAGCGTATGACATTATCCGTGCCACGCCTGGCAATGAACAACGCATGATAGTCATTCCAACTGTTGAAACCGCCTATGGTGATGATAGGTTGAAAGCCACGCGTGACTTCATTCAGAAAGATTTGCATAACGATCCATATGTTATGGCGACGGTTCATTATTATTCAGAGTGGGTGTATAGCGCCAATCTCGGAATAACCGGATTCGATGAGGATCTTTATGGAGGTTCGCAGCCATATAACCCGCGCAATTCCATGGAAAACTTCTTCCAACGGGTCAATGCCGTGTTTACGACAAGTGGAATTGGCACGGTCATTGGAGAATACGGTCTGTTGGCATATGATTCAGCTTCAGATAATGCATTGCAAGCCGGTGAAGAGCAAAAATACTATGAGTACATGGGGCACATGGCTCGAGAACATGGCATCGCAGCCATGTTCTGGGACAACGGTTCAGGAATAGACAGGAATGATGCTGACTATTCGTGGAAAAAACCGTTGGCTGGCGATGTGATTCAGGCAAGTACCACAGGCAGATCTTCCTACGCAACCGGTCTTGATACTGTGTATATCGAAAACCGTCCAGATGCCGATATCTCCATCCCTCTGGCTTTGAACGGTAATAGTTTCATAGGCATCGACGGCTTGACTGAAGGCGGAGAGTATACCTATGATTCGCAACAGTCCGCAGTGGTGCTCAAAGCTGATTATCTTGCCTCGGTTTTTGACGCCAGGAAGGGGAACGGTCTTCTGGCTGATCTGACACTGAGGTTCTCTGCTGGGGCTCCATGGCATGAATATGTTATGAAGTCAGGAGTGCCGACAGTTGATGCGGACAGACTGGCGGCTGGTACCCGAGAAAACGGATTGGATATCGCACTGGATTTCGCGGGCAATGAATTCAAATCCATTACCACGTACCAGAACGGGAACAAGGTGGGGCCGAATTCAGGCTGGTGGAAGTATTTGCAGAATGGCAGCGCAGTTGTTGTCCATGACAACACTGCAGACCATAGCTTGGGCAGTGTGACGCTTACTCCATCCTTCTTCGCTGATGCGACGGTGCAGGATGGTCAGATCACATTGGAAATCACCTTCCAAAGCGGAAAAATTCTCGAGTTAACAGTCGAGATAAGCAATGGGGTTGCCCGAGTGCAGACCACAATCTGATCAGTACAATGATTGGGGAACAGAACGATTCTTTCTGAATGATCCGTTCCCCTGATTTTGAGGATTCAACGGTGAGTGACTAAGGAGCAAGCAATGACGCTGTTCAATTGCAAGCCAGCCAAAAGGATTGCATCTGGATTCCATCCCGATCCATCGATATGCGAGAAGCCCGATGGCGGATATGTGATGGTGAATAGTTCGTTTGAATTTATGCCAGGTTTGCCGGTATTCGAAAGCGAGGATGGCGAACACTGGACCAAGGTCGGGCACGCGCTTTCGCGTCCCAGCCAATTCCCTTACGAATCCATGGGCAACAGCCAGGGCATCTATGCTCCCACGATCCGCTATCACGACGGCTTGTATTATCTCATCGTCACCAATGTGAATGTTGGCAATATGCTGTTGACAGCCAGCGATCCGAGCGGTGAATGGTCCGATCCCATTTGGATTCCTGATTGGCCTGGAATCGATCCAAGCCTGTTCTTCGACGATGACGGAACTGTATATATATGCGGCAACGAAAGCGGCTGTGTAGATGAGGATGGCAACCACGAAGAGGCTGGAATATATCTGTCTCGTCTCGATGTAACCACAGGAGAGGTGCTCGATAAGCGCAAGCGAATTTGCGGAGGTATCACGGGATCAAATCCAGAGGGTCCGCATATGCTCAAGCGCGGGGATATGTATTACCTCATGTGGGCAGAAGGCGGTACTGAATCGGGGCACATGGAGAATATCGCCCGATCGAACAAGGCTGATGGTCCTTATGAGATGTATTCGGGCAATCCTCTGATTACCAATCGAAGCACGCATCTTACCTTGCAGGCCATTGGTCATTGCGATTGCGCGCACTTTGAAGATGAGCGAACTTTGATGGTATTCCACGGTACCCGTAATAATGACGAGTATCCTGCGCAAGGGTGGATAGGTCGTGAACCGTATGCGGTTTGGTTCACCTGGAAAGATGGCTGGCCACAGTTAGCAGACCAGTCATATGATTGCACACTCAACGGCAATGGCGATGCCTTGGAACATGACGTTGAATGGATTACCCCAGGCCGTGATGATTATGGTCGGTATTCCGTATCACCGAACCAAGGTGTTGCTGATTCTGATGAATCTGTATTCGATATTGAGGTAAGTGCCTCAGGCAATGACTTTGACCTGCCGAATGATGGAGCTCCGCTTATTGGTACACGTCAGACTGATATGGACTGCTTATTTGAGGCGGCTGTTGTGCCCGGTGTTTCATGTGAAACAGCAGTGGCAGGTATTGCCGCATATGGCAACGATAAGCATGTCATCACTGTGAGTATCGAGCGCGGCGCTGCGAAAGATTCCGAGAGTGCTGAAAATGCGCCGAATAAGCAAGGTGGCAAGGACTCGACCTCTGCAGAGCAGTACACGGTTTCAGCGCAGGTGAATAATGCTGGTTTGAGATCCACAGTCGGCAGCATTGCCATGGATGGGTCCCAACCCGTGACTCTTCGACTTTTGGGAACAAATGCCGGTTATGTATGTTCAGTGCAAACCGCTGATGGTTTGGTGCATGAACTTGGTCCGGTTCCTGGCAAAGTGTTGAGTTTCACCAATGCAGGTGGGTTCACCGGCACGCTACTCGGCGTTTTCGCACATGGCACGGGACAAGTGAAATTCTCTCAGGTGCGCTATCAGCCGCTGATGGCAAGTAGATAACACAATCGTCGATGTCGTGACTCAAACGTGGGCTTTGATGCGAATCATGAATATTTCAACGAACAGCGAGCATCCACGCAGTATTGCGTAGAAACAAACAATAAGGAGACATATGACTCAACAATTTGATTCCTTCCTTTTCGGCGGAGACTGGAATCCGGAGCAGTGGCCTGAGGAGACATGGGAACAAGATGTGACCATGCTCGAGCACGCTCATATGAATGAAGCGACTATCAATGTGTTCTCGTGGACACTGCTTCAGCCCGATGAGCATACCTATGACTTTTCCAAACTGGATGCCATTATCGCTCTTCTGGTGAAGCATAACTTCAATATCGTGCTGGCCACGGCAACCGCTGCTGTGCCTGCTTGGATGTCACGCCTTCATCCCGAAGTGCTCCGTGCCAATATTGACGGTGTGCGCAATACTTTCGGTGGCAGGCATAATTTCTGTCCGACCTCGGATGTGTTCCGCAGCCAGGCAAAAGAACTCACGACCCGCATCGCCCAGCGTTATGCCGGCACCCCCGGTCTGCAGGCATGGCATGTCAATAATGAATATGGCAATGGTGGAGGAATCTGCTACTGCGAGAATTGTGCTCAGGAATTCAGATTGTGGCTCAAGAAGAAATACGGCACTATTGAAGCCCTGAATCAGGCGTGGTGCATGAATTTCTGGAGCCACACAATAACCGCTTGGGAAGATGTAATGCCTCCTCTCGGCACAGGCGATGGCATTGGAACCGATAAGTCGGTAATCTCCGGTCTGCTCATTGATTATCGTCGTTTCCAGAACGAAGCCATGCTGGATTGCTTCATTATTGAGCGTGATGCCATTCGCCAAAATGATGAAACGACACCAATCACCACGAATCTCATGAGCACTTTCAAGGATCTCGACTATTTCGCATGGGGTCGCGAGATGGATATTGTCAGCTGGGATAACTATCCCGGCATGGATACTCCTGCCAGCTTCACCGCAATGCGCCATGATCTGATGCGCGGAGTTGGCGGCGGCAAGCCCTTCATGCTCATGGAGCAGACACCAAACCAGCAGAATTGGTTCCCCTTCTGTGAAGTCAAGCAACCTGGCGAGGTGCGAGCCCTGAGCTGGCATGCCGTCGCCCACGGTGCAGATACGGTGCAATTCTTCCAGCTGAGGCAATCTATTGGCGGTTGCGAACGCTTCCATGGCGCCATCATTGGTCACGACGGGACCGAGAACACCCGAGTTTTCAAGGAAACCACCCGTTTGGGCGAAGAACTGCAGCAGATCGGCACCTCAATCATGGGCAGTGCTGTGCGCTCGCGGGTCGCCATTATCTTCGACTGGGAAAGCTACTGGTCTTTGGAAGCATGCGTAGGCCCTACCAAAGGCCTGCGTTATCCGGATGAAGTGCATCGCTTCTATAAGGCATTTCATTCGTTGGGCTTGAGCGTAGACGTTATCCCCAGTACGGCAGATGCCCAAACCTTGGCGAAATACGCCATCGTAGCGGCGCCTACTTTGATTATGGTCAAGCCTGGCGTCGCCCAGAGTTTGGAAGAATATGTCCGCAAAGGCGGTCGATTCATCACGGGATACATGTCCGGATTGCATGACGAACATGATCTGATCGTGCCAGGAGGATATCCGGGAGAATTACGCTCGCTGACCGGAGTTTGGGTTGAAGAAATCGACGCGATGGCGCCAGAGGCAAGCATCGAGGTCAGATCTGGGGAATCTGCGTCCGGAGAAACCGACTCGACACCTGCCATCGAAGGACAGGGCACTATCGTTGCCAGCATCATGCATCTCGAAGGAGCCAAACCGCTCGCAAGATACGGCGGTGACGGATTCTATGCAGGTACCACGGCGGTAAGTGAGCATGACTTCGGCAAAGGCAGGGCGTATTTCGTCGGTACTGCACTGGACGAAGGTGGTATGAAGGCCGTGGCCATTCGAGCAATAGATGGTCTCGATCTTGAATGCCTCGATATTCCAGAGGGTGCCGATGTCGCGGTGCGGTATGCCGAAGATGGCAGTCGATTCGTATTCGTCACCAATCTTGAATCCGCTTCCAAGCGCATTGTTGTTCCTTGGCTTGCAGGAGAAGAATCCTTGGTCGAACAAGGAATTGCCGCACCTGATTATGGGGTCGAGCAAAGCGATGCGGTCATTGCGGCGCGAGAGGACAGTGCTCGCAAGGTCAAGGCTGGCGATGATGGAACGGTTGAACTCTCCTCATATGGAGTGGCAGTCTTCCATCTGCAGTAAAGGTGCCAATATGGTCGGAGTTAAGGATGTCGCCGCTCGAGTGGGTGTGTCAATCAGCACGGTTTCATATGCCTTGAGCGGCAGGCGTCCTATCAGTGCCGAGACAAAGGCCAAAGTCATACGGGCGATGCGTGAATTGGGGTATCGTCCCAAAGGCATGCTACAAGCATGGCAAGGTGAGCACACCGGAATCATTGCGGTGAGCTCACCTATGGATGACGATACGGCTTATCGGTGCTGGTCCCCGTTCATCTTCGGCATTACCAAGCGTGCGCGGCATTACGGATACACCGTGCTGTTGTCGGTTCAGGAGAAGGACGGCGCGGAACTTACAAGAATTGCCGATTCTGGCGGCGTGGATGGTGTGGTCCTTTTGGATGTCTCTCTCGACGATCCGCGCGTTGCTGTCGCTCGGACTTCTCGTATTCCCGTGGTGGCCATCGGGTTTCCGCGTCATCGCGCCGGAATAGTTGCGGTTGATCTTGATTTCGAAAAGGCTGGAAACGAGGCCTTGAAACGGTTGCAAGGTCTTGGACATCGCAATATTTTGTTTATCGGCGCAGAAGTAACGTCATATTTGGATGAACTTAATTTTCTGATTCGCACAAGGGATGCCATTATGACATCTGCTCAGCAATTGAATATGTCTGTGATATTTTCATCGATGCGGGGCGGTAGTCAGGAAGATGCCGCACGGGTTATCGATCAGGCTTTCCAACGTAATCCGGGAATTACCGCGGTCGTCGTGCAACAGGGTCAGGAATCATGGCAGCCCATTATGTATGCCTTGCATAGGCGGGCACTGGCTGTTCCGCAAGATGTTTCGGTAATCGTGCTCAGTGCATTTGGTGATGCGGTAGTGCAAGGTCAGGGCTTGGATGAGATTCCTGTTCGTCCGTCTCAAACCTGTTCTCATGCCGTGGATGTGCTTCATGAGTGGATAGAAGGACGCTGCATACCCTCTGAAGAAGGCAGGGGTGACTTAGTCCCTGTCACCTATTTGCGCAGAGGTTCTGTAGCTGAAGCCAAAGCCAGATAGTTGAAGGAAGTGCGCTATACCTATTTTATGAATACGCTACTGCGTACTCATAAAATAGGGACAACGACGGTTACTGTCGATGTGCAAAGAAATTCTGAATTGAAGCCAGTGAGGCGAGAAGCACGATAACGTCCGAAATCTTGCGCACTTTGTGATTTGAGTTCCTGAATGTGAACATGGCCCGCGTCGTGTACGATTTTCAGTCGCCAAACATTGAAAACCGCGATTGGAAAGAGGCACGGGCCATGTCCAAGGAAATGATACAGTTCGATGACGTCATGTTCGAGTCCAGACTCGACGCGATGGTGCGCGAGAAGGTCGAGCAGATCGTCAACGCGATGCTCGACGCGGAGGCCGACGAGATAGC
>NZ_JGZU01000016.1 GCF_000741765.1 Bifidobacterium tsurumiense | reverse complement strand
TGGAAGACCGCGGATCCGAGGCCGGAACGATTCGTCACCCCGGAGGCTATGGGGGCGGGCGGACTGCCGAACTGGCACGGCATCCCGTCGCCCGCACGGACCATACCGAAGTGCAACGGCCGGCACCCGGAATCGATGCATGGGAAGGAGGTTTCGGCATCAGAAAGGGATGGGCAGGACGACCACTCTGACACGCCGTATTAGACACACATTTTGTCCATTAACCCAAAAAGACGTACTTTTAGTCACACAGTAGTCACACGTAATAAAATCAAGGGCCCCGGGGAAGTCCTCGGAGCCCTTGATTTTACTTGCGTACCCCCTGAGAGAGTCGAACTCTCGTTGTCAGATTGAAAGTCTGGTGTCCTAACCGTTAGACGAAGGGGGCGAACCAAACTCGTTTATCTTAAGATAACTGAGCATCTCATGCAAATCGGCGTGTCGCAATGATCTTCACCACGCTCAAATCGGTCGAGTTACTCGCCCAAGAATAGCCCACGGATCCCACTCCCCGATCACTGCGACATCCAGCAGGACACCCGTTTCTTCAGCGTTCAGACAACGACATGCAGGCGATTCAAATCCAGCCCGTGAAGTATCTCCTCAACAATCCCCTACCTCTTCCGATAGGTCAAATCATGAATTACACGACCAGCGGCAATTCCCTTCTTCTCGAAGTTAGTGAGCACTCGCCCATCAAAGCGTTCCGATTCCGAGAAATCCGCATGCGGCAACAAAGCAGCACCATCGGCGTTACCCTTGCCTACATGCTCTGTAGGCAAACTTACGGTAACCGTCCCGGTATTCTCGAAATCCTGCCGCCCATCCATGACTTCATGCACATGCAAGGCATAATCTTCGATATCGGTGGCAATACGCCACAAGCCGCCGTCACGCAAGGAGTTCCAGATCTGACCAGCCAGCTCATCCTGCACAATCCTGCGCTTATGGTGCTTCATCTTTGGCCATGGATCAGGAAAGAACGTCCACACTTCGGACACGACGCCCTGAGACATATGGTCAAATAGTCGAGGAGCATTCACCTGTGCGATCCGGATGTTATCAAGCCCCCGTTTGCCCGCAAGCAACATGGTATGCGCCACCCCCGGGTCATACACCTCCAATGCAAGATAATTGAATTCAGGATGCTCTTCGGCGGCCGCGACGATATTCTCCCCCTGTCCGCTGCCTATCTCCACGATAAGCGGATTTTGGTTACCCCAAACCCTTTGTACAAAATCATCATCAATAGTGACATTCTCACGGACATCCAACGAGCCGGGGCCCGCATTGGCATCAAGCAAATACTTCTCGCCATAAGCATCCCATGCGCGTTGCAATCGGGCATCGAGCCTTCCTGAGCGCCTCACAAATGAGAGCACCGGACGATAACGCAAATCTTCATTACCCTGTTCTTGTTCCTGCATATCCATATTTATACCGGTCGCCCGTAACCGGCTGCCCACCATGAGCGGAAGTGGACACTGAAATATTGCTAAGCCAACCGATTAATAAGCCGATGATCTGTCGCCTTTCGGCAATGCTGGTAGATATCGCCGAAATCCCTACTAGCTGGAACTACGCCGCATCCGACACCTCGCAGAGTGCATCAGCGATGTTATCGAGCCCCAAGAGCAACAATGTCACGCAAGCTCAAATCAGGCCATCGAAACTCACAGCTAGACTATATGCACACATTGCAGTATGCCTAAACTGAACATGCACCCTGTGCAATACACGCTGAATGTTCAATAATGTACATGTGATACCATGGTATCGGCAAAGAAAATAACATATTAGAGCAAAAGTGAACATTCTCTGTTTCATTCCTCGAGAATGCGCAACCCGTATCGTTCACACCGCTCTTGAGTCGAAAGGCCAGTCATGACAGTTCTCGTCACTGGTGGGTGCGGCTACATTGGCGCCCACGTTGTTCACGCTCTTCATCAGGCCGGAGAACAGGTAGTCGTGGTTGACGACCTGAGCTACGGCAAACCCACCCGCATTGAAGGCGCACGCCTCTACGGCATGGATATCTCCGCTCCCGGCGCTGGAGAACGCCTCGCAGAGATTATGAATGCGGAAAACGTCGACGCCGTCATCCATTTTGCCGCGCGCAAGCAGGTCGGCGAATCAGTGGAAAAGCCGCTGTGGTATTACCAGCAGAATATCAATGGCATGCTCAACGTATTGACAGGCATGACGAAGTCAGATGCCAAGAAGCTGGTATTCTCTTCGTCCGCCGCAACCTATGGCGTTCCACCGGTTGACGTGGTTCCTGAAGACGTGGTCCCCATGCTGCCCATCAATCCTTATGGACAGACCAAGCTGTTCGGCGAATGGATGGCTCGCGCTTGCGAGGAGCCGTACGGAATTCGATTCTGCGGTCTGCGCTACTTCAATGTCGCAGGATGCGGCCCTGTGGAACTTGAGGACCCTGCCATTTTAAACCTTATCCCCATGCTCTTCGACCGTCTGCGCAAGGGCAAGGCTCCGGCGATTTTCGGAGATGACTACCCAACGCCGGACGGCACCTGCGTACGCGATTACATCCATGTGTCAGACCTAGCCGATGCCCACATTGCCGCACTTCGCTACCTTGACAAGGACGAACGCGAATACGACGCATTCAACGTAGGCACCGGCGAAGGCACGTCTGTGAGGCAGATAGTCGACGAGGTGAAGAAAGTTACCAGACTGCCATTCACCGAAGCCATAATGCCACGTCGCGCAGGCGATCCGCCACACCTAATCGGCTCCCCCAAGCGCATCAATGAAGCCATGAACTGGCACGCCAAATACAATGTGGAAGACATTGTGAAATCGGCATGGGCTGCATGGCAAGCCAATCCAGAGCACCATATCGATGTCGAGAATTGGAAGCAAGAGGACTGAGCGGGACTCCATCCAAAATGAGCATCTTGGGGCATTCACGCATTGACGTGGATGCCCCTTCACTATGCCCTGAATCGCAATGCCTCGGATCACCTGCAGAAAGCTTGCAGCGAAAACGAAAACCGACATGCCCCCAGCCGGCAATGATCACTCGACCACATGCGCACAATTCACTGCTTCATAGGCAAAAGGCAATTACAATAGGAGCATGGATAACAATGAATTTCAACCCAATGCTCCACAGCAAGCCTCGACCGACGCCCCTCAAACAAGCAATCCCCTTCAACCCGTCGCTAACGATGACTCACCGGCCACGAACGGGTCTTTTGAATCCACGAACACGTCTCCTATAGCGCCGGAAACATCATCTGCATCACCTAACGAGAACCAATCCCAGCAGCCAATTCAGTCGTTTGCAACTAACTCTTCCGCACCTCAAAGCTTCAACAGCCAGCCATCGGGCGGCGAGCCGGGTTATGCTCAGTATCACAGGCCTCAACCCGAATACGGTCAATATGCCCCAACACAGCAATATGGTGCCGGCATAAACGCTCCACAGCAAAACTATGCCTACTCCCCGAATACCCAGATTCCTCCGCAAAACTATGGCGCATTTGCCCCCGCGCCTAGCATGCCATTGCCTCAGGGATACCCATATCCACCTGCGCCGATGAACCAAACATGGAATGCCATGAGCATTGTCGGATTCATATTGGCATTTCTGATTCCTCCAGCAGGATTGGTGGTTTCGATAATCGCTTTGGTGCAGATCAATAAAAGCGGCGAAAAAAGCAAGGGCCTCTCGATCGCCGGAATCATTATTAGCGCCATTGCAACGATTCTTACTATTCTGGCAATAGTCGCATTTATCGGCCTCGTCTCATATGTCGCAGAGCATCCTGAATATTTTGAAGACAACTACTCCTCCTATCGCACATGCACCGAGGACGGCACTTGCAGATACTCTTTCAACGATCCCGATTTGGATTTCGAACTCGGGGACGATGTCACGTATCTCATGAACAATGACGACCCATCTATCACGAATTCAGCCCTGATCAACACTGCTTCAACCGACGATTGGAATGCAGCTGTTGCGAGCCTGTAATCAGCGCTTCCCAAACCCAATGAATATGCGGTCAAACGATTGGTTTTGACCGCATATCGCTCTAACGACACGCCGAATCCACCACCCGAGTTGCACAGATTCGAGATCTGAGTAATATACATATTCGGCTGCTGTTGAGAAGCAAGCAGATTGGCCCCGTAGCTCAGTTGGTTAGAGCGCCGCCCTGTCACGGCGGAGGTCGCCGGTTCAAGTCCGGTCGGGGTCGCTCGAATGGTTTGATTTGCCCGGTTCTGCCGGGTTTTTTTAACTGTTCATGGCTCTGTAGCTCAGTTGGTAGAGCGAACGACTGAAAATCGTTAGGTCAGCGGATCGATCCCGCTCGGAGCCACCATCACAGCCCTCGGTCGATTCCGAGGGTTTTTCGTTTTCCTCCCCTCCATGGGTTAATGGACAAAATGTGTGTCTAATACGGCGTGTCACGAGTGGTCGTCCTGCCACTCCCTTTCTGATGCCGAAACCTCCTTCCCATGCATCGATTCCGGGTGCCGGCCGTTGCACTTCGGTAGTGGTCCGTGCGGGCGACGGGATGCCGTGCCAGTTCGGCAGTCGCCCGCCCCCATAGCTCCGGGGTGACGAATCGTTCCGGCCTCGGATCCGCGGTCTTCATGTAAAGCACCCACTCGCAGCAGCGTCGCATGCGCTCCTCGCCAAGGCCGCGGTGCGCATGCAGGATCCGCTTGATGTCGGCGTTGACGCCTCCTTCGAGCATGTTCGTCGTGGCCGGCGCACCCCCGTGCTCCACATACGCGAACAGGGTCCCCTGCCTGTTCAGCCTTGCCAGACGGAAATAGGCCCTGCGCAGCCGTTCGTGCGTGTACCACCACTTCCTGCCCGCCCTGGCCTTCGGATTGCCCGGATCCGCACCCGCCGTGGTGCGCTCCTTGATGAAGGCGCCGTGACGAAGGTGCCAGCCGTTGAGATCGGAAAGCCACCCCGCCGCCGCGGCCCCGTCCGACACCCTCGGCAGGCGACGGGCCAACGCCAGCAGTTCGCGCCCCGCATCGGTGCGCGGCCTGGAAGTCAGGTCCCTCCTCGTGTTGCGCAGCACATGCACCAGGCATCTCTGGACGGCCGAACCCGGCCACGCATCGCCGGCCGCATTCAAGCAGGAGGCGTTGCCGTCGCACACCAGCAAGTCCGGCGCGGCCACGCGCGAGAACAGCCTCGAATACGCATGCCGGTTCTCCCTGTCGCACCACTGCCACGCCACCGGCCGACCCTCCTCGCCCACGGCGACCAGCAGACACCAGCCATGGGGCACGTACGTGCCGTCCGCGAGCACGAACCGGTGCGCCACCCCATCGGACTCGATTCGCGGACGAATCCGCCAACACCAGTCGATGCCACGAGCGAACGTTCGCGCGCTCCATCCCCAGGCCGGCCGCGGCCCGCCCCATGCTGACCCCGCCGAGAAGCCAGTCGAGGAACGCACGGAACCACGCCAACCTCGTCGCGTCGGGACGCCTGCGCAGCCTGGAACAACGGCAGGCGTCGCAGCGCCACCGCTGCCGGCCGCCGGAAGTGAACCCGTTCTTGCGCATGGACCCGCCGCACAATTCACACAACGCGGCACGGGACGATTTCCTCTTGACCATGCACAGCAATCAAACAGCACACATACACCGAAAAAGCAAACGAACCCGGACATTAACACCAAAACCGTTAAAACAACCCCGACACACCAACAAGCACAAACCCCGACGCCAACCATCAGACACACATTTTGTCCATTAACCCCCATTTCTCTGGCCAAGCAACGCCACTCATTAAGTGATTTAGGATTTTTGTTTGGCAGCATTATGGGGTTATGTTCATAGTCAAGCCAATCGGCAAGGAACAACGCATCGTCATTTTTCATACTTTCACTGATTAATGTATGGAAGGGTGTTCCGACATCGTAGGTATCCTCATAAAATAGCGGGTCTTCGGGATTGAAATGTGCAAAATAAAAATACAAGGTTCGATCCCAGTAGTCCTCGGTGCAACGCATCCTGGCAGAATTGAAGCCATCAGGTACGATAATCAGGTTTGCAAATGTGTAAGCGGAACGGATTAGTTTCTGAAGCTCAACATCACCCCAAAGTTTTTGGAAATGTTGTTCGCCAGGAGCCTTTTTCATATCCGCCAAAAGAATTGGTGCATAAGTCTTATATCCACCAACACCGTCTTTAACTCTCGGCGGGAACAGACTTCGTAATTCGCTATGTTCTTTAACGAAAAGAACTAGCCCCTTCCTAAAAGTAGTAGCGACCGAGCACATCCAGTCACCTTGCACATACTCTGAAGGGTTGCCGCTAAAACTCTCCGCCCCTGGTCGTACCTTAACTCCTAGAAGCTCTCCCCACATCAGCTCATAAAAACTGCGTGATTTCTCGAATGCATCAGGATCCTTACTATTATTGTCGATCTTATATTCGAGCCACGCTTTTACATACCCAGGGCCAGGATTGCTTATGTCTCCGTGCCGTAATGGGCTGTTCTTTTTTACGATCAGGAACTCTTCAAGGTCGAATTGTTGGTTCATTCCGTAATCACATCACAACGGGTAAGTGATGTCAATGAATATCTTTTATTGACTGGAATGCAATCGAGGAATCTGAGAGTCATTCTATAACTTCGGGCGCCTATAGTTTTTTCGGGCTGACCTCTGCGGGTAAGTCGGTGCCGAAACGCTCAGCGGCGCCATATTCGTCGAACTGAGCGCTTATCAGGGGCTGAATTAGCTGTAGTCGTAAAAACTCCTTTATTTGCCTGTTGTTCTACTCGTTCGTGAAGTTTGCGGAAGATTTCTTCCGCATAAGATAGGGGTCTCTATACTCTCCTTGGGAGAGCTAACTTAGGGAGGAATCATGAGTGACACAATCGCAATATTCGGTGTCGGAGGAATGGGAACCGCAGTACTAGATCTCGTAATCGAACAGCTTGCGAAGGATGATTCAGCAGAGTCGAAACTGCGAACCATCGCTGTGAACCGTCCGCAAGCGAGTCTAGATACTTCACGTGCCGAGACAGCAATGTTTCTTGACGCTCCTGATCTTGAGGGCGATGGAAACGTCGATTCAGAAAAGTGGAACGAAGTGTTAAATGCGCACAAAGATCAGGTTCGTCACGTTGTTGATGGCATGGAAAAGGTCATTGTAATCGCCGGACTAGGTGGTCTGACGGGGTCAACTGTGGCTCCTATGGTTGCCAGAATTGCAAAGCAACAGGGAGCTGAGGTCGAAGCATTGCTTACCACACCGATGATTTTTGAGGGCCCAAGCAGATCTAAGAAAGCGGATCAAGCACTTGAGGAAATCAACAGTCACGCGGACAAGGTGACAACTGTCACCGGGAACGAACTAATGGCTATGGCTGATTCAAACGTTGCTCTTGATCAAGCATTTGAACAAATTGATAACAAGTTGACAGCCAAGGTGGTTGAGTTGATCTCCTAAATGTTGGAGTATTTTTCTTCGGCTGGGTCGTAGACAAGGACAGGAATTCTTCCTGACTTTGATACGGTCCCGTCGATGAATTAGTGCGATTCACCATCGAAGTAGATGCCATGGAAACTTGGGTCGCCAGAGACTTCTGAGGAACCTACATGGCCAGCGATCACCGTGATTAGGAATTTTCCTGTGGTAGGCGGGTACTTACCGAGCATATACTCCTCGGTTGTTCCTAACTCCCAGAGTTCTTGGGCTTCTTCATCAACTCCTGCGTGCACGAATACTTGAGTGTCAGTTTTGTAGTAGCAGGGTAAGTCAGATAACCATGCGAGTAGCTCAGGCTCAGTCTTCAGTATGTGATCCCTGAGTATTCTTAAAGTGGCTTCAGAACAAAAATCATCGTCAGCTGCTCGGAAATATTCGCGCTGTGCTTCGTCAAGAAAGCTAAGTAGAGTTTCCAGATAGTAGGGCATGGTTTCGATATCATCCTTTGACTGCAGGAAGTCGATCAGCTATTGGTCATGATTGCCTTTCAGAACAATTACTGCATCTGGGTATGCCTGCTGTAAGTGATATATCTTTCTGAGAACCTTTGCGCTGTCAGATCCGTAGTCCACGTAGTCGCCCAAGAAAATGAGCCGAGTGTTTGAATCCCGCATCAGATGTGTCTTTAGATCGCCAATGCGAGAAAGCGCATCTTCGAGCGCTTCGAAGTGGCCATGAATATCGCTCAGTGCAAATATCATCGGATTTCGCTTTCTGTTTGCGGTAAGTTATGCGCCGCAAGCTGACATTTTTTGACGGCTTCATCAAGCAGTACATGCTGGTTCAACGTGAAAGGGTCTTGCTCCAAAGTTTGGAGATTCACGTATTCCAAGCATCCAAGCCCATTGGCTTTTACCACTGCCAGTAGCGCAGATCTGTAGGAGGATCTAGCTGGGACCATCGTGCATAGGTTTCGCTGCCTTGACCCGTCAGAAAATCAAGGTTAGAGCTTTCCACGACGCGAAAAATCGGCTGGCCACTTGGGTCGAGCCGCGACGACATCGCGCGTGCGATCGCGTCTCGTTGTTCGCGCCGTATATCGATGAACTGCTGGCGAAGCTTCATGTATGTTGCTCTATCGTGCATATTTTCTCCGATTCTTGATCGTAAGCTGTGAGGAGAAAAAGTCGGAAGAAAATTTCCGTTTATAGAGCTTAGGATTATGTTTTTTATATGATTGGGTACTATGAGGATAATCCCACACAGGGTGATGCAACACAGGAAAATTCCCGACGCTACACGCAACGCACTAGCGTCCTCATGATCCTCAAATACCTGGTTGAAAATACAGGCGCAGATCATGGAGTCAGTGCGCTTAGACTCACTAAAGATCTAGCGGCCGCTTCTGCGCGGCATATGCAAAAGCCACTGTCTGAACGAACTGTTCGCGAGTACCTACATGACCTCAAACGGCTGGGTGCCAGTTTGCCTTTTGGAATTCAAGTTAGGCGGTTCAAGGATCTTGGCGAAGATACGCCACCACCTTCGGGCGGGCGGGCGACTGATTGGTATGCGTCGCCTGCTATAAGCCCGGCACAGATGCGACTGCTGGCCGATGCGCTCCAGATGTCACGTTTTCATCCAGATGATGTCTCGGATCTGCGAGCCTTGCTCGCGACGTTGGCTGGTTTAGAACCAGAACGGCTTGAGCGAGGGCAAGTGCTGCAGTCAGATCGCCCGATGTTCCGAGGAGTTCCCGCAACCATTGATATCCTTGACAGCGCTGTTAGCGGCGGGCAGAAAATTAGGTTTCACTATGCCCATGTGGTGTTGAGACAAGTCGGACCTCAGAAGGATTCTCGGCGACCTATACAGAAAGGTGGTATCGGCATAGGCAGGTACCAACCCTTCCTAGAGAAGACCGAGAAAGAGTATGAGTTTTACCCCTATAGCATGGTTTTCAAAAAAGGTGACTACTACCTAATTGCGGGAGTAGACCCGCAGCCGGGGGAACAGACAAAAATGTTTCACTTCGTCATCGACAGGATCTGTGACATAGAGATTCTTGATGATTCCGCAGTGGGCCATTTTGGAACTGATTTTGATTTCGCCAGGTATGTCAACGAGCGGCCTTATTTCTATGGAGGTCAGGCCGTAGAGGTTGAATATCGTGTAATCGGTGGACTTGATGGCACATTCTCCTGGTTCCCAAATGCCCAGGCAAGACCAGACCGCACAGCTGGTCAATTTACCGTGCGAGTTAAGGTCCAACCAGACGCGATGGTATGGTGGGCCCTGCAATATGCCGAATCGGTTGAAGTGCTCTCGCCCCCGGAATTGCGAGATCGGATTGCAAAGACCTTGGAAAAGACACTTGAGAAATACCAGGCCAAACCGTGAACGAGTTGGGCCAAGAATAGCTAGCTGCATTGAGAATAATTCGCCTCACTCCTATTAGACATTTTCTGATCGAGGCGCTTTATTCCAGATGTCCATAAGGGAAAAGTTAGCTGGGAAAAATGTCGTGATGAGGCAGGAAAGCACTTTGACGACCGTGCAGATTTGATTGCAAAATCTGCAAATGCCCCAAAACTCTACGATTATTTCTTTAACGAGCTAAATCTGAATTTGGTATAAACCCGATGGATGCCTGGGTCTCTTTCCATTCATCTTTGAAAGTAAGATCTTCTGGAATAAGCAGCTGCAAGTTATCCGTGCTTAGCTCGTGGGGCTCGTGGTGGCGACGCTGAAGTCGCACAGCCTGATTGAGTTTTGCTTCTTCCAGCAGCTGGCGTGCGAAACGCCCGTTACCGTCTCGAGTTCTAGAGCCCAATTCTTGGAAGATCTCTAATGCTTTAGCTTGGGTAGCAGAGGTGATGGAATAGCCATCGCCTTTAGCCGCCAACTCGAAGATCTCCATGAGCTCACTTGCTGAATAATCTGGAAACTTGATTGTTGTGCGCACGCGTGAAGCGAAGCCATCATTTGTCTTCATGAAGGCCTCCATATCTTTCGTGTATCCAGCGAGGATTACTATTAGTTCCTCTCGCATATCCTCCATGAGCTTCACCATTGCATCCACCGCTTCATGGCCTGCCGCTGTGGATCCCAGCGAATAAGCTTCATCGACAAATAGTACCGAGCCTCGCGCTTCATTGAATACGCGGGTCACTACATGCGCGGTACCTCCAGGGATAGGAGAAGTAAGCTGTGCCGCCGATACCTCAATGAATTTCCCAACAGCTAGAATCTTACGCTCGCGGGCTATCTTGCCAACTATCCTTGCGATCTCAGTCTTGCCAGTGCCCGGATTACCGGTAAACACCATGTGCATAGGCGTAAAACGAGTTGCAATTCCTCTATCACGTCGAATCTTCTGAATCTCGACGAAATCTAGTTGGCGCTTCACCTCGTCTTTAATAGAGTGCAATCCTACTAACTGTTCAAGTTGTTCAACTGCAGGAATAGCTTCTTGCTCTGGTGTCGGCACATCGTCGGCTATGATCGTTTGCGCTTGTTCAAGAGTTAACTCGGGCTCTAACACGGCACTATCGCCAGCGGAGAAAGATGAAATCCATACATCGATTCGTTCTTGTTGCCTCTGGCGGATATCGGCCAACAGTTGACGGACGTATCGCGCGTTTCCCTGGTCGGGGCGCATTCCGGCAGCAGCCAATTGATTTTGGACGAGGCTACGCGCAGCATCGGTCAGTTTAAGGTTTTGATGTTTTGCCATCAGATCGAAAATTTGAACCAATTCATCAGTGGAGTAGTTAGGAAAGTCTATGACTGCGCCGATACGAGAACGGAATCCTTCGTTGAAGGACAATAACTGTTGCATTGATTCACGGTAGCCAGCCAGTATGACTACGGTGTCGCTACGATTATTCTCCATTTGAGCAATTAATTCAGAGATCAAAGGAGGGCTAATAGCGTAGGCCTCATCAATGAAAATAATAGATCCTTTGCCGCGTCGAAAAACGTCATTAACGAAATAGCCAGGAGAGCCCAAAGCTGAACCATCTACTTCGAGTATTCTGCCCTCAGGGATTATTCCGGCATCACGCAAGATCTCTGCGTAAATCCGGGCGACCTCCGTCTTTCCAGTGCCAGGTGGCCCCTGGAAGACACAGTGGAGAGAGGCGTCGGAAGGCGGCAAACCAAGACGGCGGTACCGAAATTCGCTGCGATTGCTACGAACAATACGGATTATCTCTTCCTTAACTGCCTTAAGCCCAATTAACTCTTTCAGTCGATCTATGCCTTTGGCTTCTCGTGAGAGGATGTCGTCGGGTAGACGAACCGCATTTGCGTATCTGTAGTAATCAGTCTCAAGGTTATGCTCATTGATCCACTGGTTTGCCAGATCGTCGATCGTGCCATGAAACGAGTAATTAGAAACAGTTTTTTCCAACAGCCTGTCTAGGGAGGAGCCTTGCGGCGAATAGCTCATTGAACTTAGTTTTTCGGCCAATTGCCGCCGGGTTTCCTGAGGAGACATGCTTGACAAATCAGCCACTTTATCTGGCTCAATAAGAACGACTGGAAGTGGGGTGCGTTTAATCAAATTCTCGATCAGATTCTTGCTGTTGGAAGGAACGAGGAACACAATCTGTATCTCGCGTGCTAGGTGACTGATGCGATCTAATAACTGAGTCAGCACTTCGTAAGCGACGCTTTCTCGCTTGGAACCGTACGTCAAGCGCGAATAGTCTAAAATTAGTGTTGAATTACGAAGGGCAACACCTAAGTTCATGTTTACTAGATCTTTTACCTCTTGAAAGCTCCGCGAAGGAGTATGCTCAACTCCAAGCTGGAAGAAATCGAAGGTGTAGATATATCTGCTGGGGGCACGCCCCGCACCCTCTAGAACTTTTAGCAGTACGTCTTTGGCATCGTAAGCACTGGTGGTATCTGCGACAGTTATGACGTAATTTACGACTACTGAATGATTTGCAGGGGAACCTAAAATTCTGTCTAACTCTGCTGTTAGATCCCCGCTGTAATAACTGGAAGAGGCTTCAGCATATAGCTTTTTCCAGTCATGATTGCATCCGTTCAACGTGCTTGATAGAAGATTACGTTGATAGATGCCACGTTCGTGGAGTTCCAAAAATTCAGTTAGGTTGGCTTTCTGGAGCAACATGTTAGCTCTGTTGCGCGAGCTTGTAACCAGATTGGCATACGAGACCTCCTCGATATCAAAACGTACATTGCTGCCGAAATATCTCGGATCAGTCTTGAGCAGATTCTTTTGTAAGTTCTCAGTAATTGCCTCCGAAAGCATGAGCTCAAGATCGTCCGGCGTAAGAGCATTCTTATGCGTCACTGCTCCGAGAATCGATATGCTGGCGAAGTCATGAGTTAGATACTCAATATAGGTGTCTTGCAACACCAGCTCCTCGCAGAAGTTCTCGTAGTCAACGTGCTGGCCTCCGGAACAGGTGATTCTAAAGAACTTCATTATGACCTTTCAGGAGGTTGCCTTTTTCTGTGCTCAATATCAGTGGCGTGAATTGTCAGTACTAGCGAAATATTTATAACTCGTTGACGTTTAACCCGGAAGAAAGTGTTCGTTTTGAGGACGTGCTAGTGGGGAAAGCTTGGGACTAGGAAGTTTGACTAGCCTTCCATCCTGGTCCCGACTTTGTTTATAAGGCTTGCTGCGTAACTTTGGTTGAGGGAATGCGCGGGACGGTATTCGCGCTGGCCTTGGATGCAACTTGCCAGCACCCGTGTGATCGTCGATAACTTCAGTCGTTTGAAGATGTAATGCACCTAAAGCGGAGCACCTTAGACGCCATATGCTCGTCGAGTTGAAGGCTTATTGGGCGGCGGAATAGGTTGCAATCATCTCAATCCTTGGCGGCGCCTTTGCTTACTATCAGGCGAATCTGGCGAAGAAGGCGAACGCCGAAGCGGTAGAAGAACGAGAACGGACACAACGTGCCGAACGGCGAGAAATCCAAGCAGCCGTAACTGCAGAAAACCACATGAAAGCGGCGCAGCAACAGGTGTACAGTTCTCGAGAAAAACACCGGCCCGCAATCGTGACGGCAGTCGAGAAATCTGGAACTGACCTTCAGAACTCACTGACTACTGGAGAGCCTCCTCAGCCTCGAATCGAATGGATCACCGGTAGCCAGTACGCCATCGTCAACCCCAAAGCGACCACGCTGCGAATCGAGAATCTACTCAACAAGGACGCATTCGTCAGACTGGGCTTGCAGGTGCCCTTTGAAGTACCGCCATCTTCTCAGACGAGATTCCTTGCTCTTGGAGCATGGCAACAACCGCTACCTGACAATCTCATCCTTGATGAAGTTGGATGCGACGAATCGCTTTACCTAGCGATTCCTCCAAAATGCTGAAACCAAAAGCACCCAAGACGTGCCCAATGCACCCACCCTCTCGGCTTCTGCACCCACCTAGCCGCTACGTGCACACACCTAAAGCCTTGTATCAAAATGAACGTGCAAGTAACAGACAAGGTTTTCGGAGTTTTCCGAAACCCTTTTTCATTTCCAAACCGTTGATTTTTCAGCGTTGTCAGGACAACAACACATATTTCAAGAGTTGGCCATTGATACCCTAAGTAGTCAAACCCGCGTCACATTACTGGTACGCTTGCTCCTGTGATAATCGATGGAATTTTCAGCGTGAGCATGACCATTTTCAGCATCAAACATTGCAAATTGGAACTGAAGACCGATTCTTAGGGAATACGATTCATTCAGCATCCAAGGCACGGATAACATGTGCTGGGATCCCTGCGACAACGCAGTTATCCGGCACATCTTTGGTAACCACTGCACCGGCTGCAACAACAGCATTCGAGCCGATATGAACACCACCCAGAATTGTGCAATTTCCACCTATCCACACATCATTGCCGATAGATATTGGATGCGAAATAGCCAATCTATTACGCCGCTCCGCACCTTGCAAAGGATGGCCGGTAGTGGCTATCAAAGTGTTTGGCCCGACCATGCAATAGTCTCCAAATCGCACTTCTGCGCCGTCAAGAATAGTGACATTGAAATTCGCAGTGAATCTATTTCCAACATGTATGTTCTTGCCGTTATCACAATGAAATCCCGGCTGAATATCCAATTCCTCACCAGCGCTTCCAAGAAGGGACCTCGCCGCCAGTTCGCGACGTGCGGCATCGGTTGTCGGGATGGTCTCAAGCTTTGCGCACACAACCGATGCATTGTTCTTTAAAGCCGCAATTGCATCATCGTCGTATCGGTAGGGAAGACCGGCTTTGAGCCTTTCCAGTTCTGTCATGTTGTCGGACCCTGTTCCTCCTGTTGACTGTGTGTACATGGTTCTGAGACTTTTTCTGAATGAACTATTACTTGGAATTCGTGCTGTGTGGATGATTTGAAACCCACCATAAACCGAGCAGGTTCAGCGCTTCCTCGCTCTTGTGATCAGCAGCCGAATAAACGAATAACGTCTGACTTTTATCATCCGGCACAGTGAAGGCTTCCCAATTAATCGTGAGCCTACCTGCAACAGGATGAGCGAATCGCTTTGTCCCAGACGTGCGTCCTTGCGGATGCGGTTGGCCCCACCACTTGGCAAACTCATCACTAGCGCGAGTCAGCTCATGAACAAGTGACCTAATATGTTCGTTATGCGGATGAGCGCTTGCTTCGAGCTGCAAAACACCGACCATCTCGCTAGCGACGATTTCCCAATCCAGATACAAGCTCCGCGCAGCAGTGTCCGTGAAAATTCATCGCAATATATTACGATCATGCGCAGGTCGTGAAGGGAAATCCGCAAGCAAAGCCCATGCCGCATCATTGCCTTCGAGAACTTCCATACGAGGACCAAGCAAAAACGAAGGCTGGTTCACGAAGCCGTGAATCATACGGCTGATACCTGGTCTTGCTGCTGGCAGATCGGTGTTGCTTCCACGTTCACTGCTAGGACGTGCCAAATTGAATAAATATTCTCGCTCTATATCATCGAGGCGCAGGGCAGCAGCGATGGCATCCAATACGGCGGCAGAAGGCGTGACCTGCCGGCCTTGTTCTAACCGTGCACACCAGTAAATGCTCACTCCGGCCAAAGCAGCCACCTCTTCGCGACGCAATCCTGGAACGCGACGCGGACCGTATTCCATCAGGCCGACATCCACAGGCTTGAGTTTGGCCCTTTTGGTTTTCAGAAAATCACTGAGCGCACGTTTCTGTATTGCCATACATCCATTATCGCCAATACTTTTCACGCGAAACAGGGATATTTTGTCCTAGGTTAAATTCGTCCTTGTTGCATCAAAGAATCGCTTGAACAATACAAATACGACTGAAAACAAAATCTGTGAGCGCCTGTGCCTGTTTTGTTAACAAGTCATAAATCCAAGCGCTCAACGATCACCAGTCGTCAACAACAGTGAGGAGTAAAAATGACAACGTGGTTTATCACGGGTGTATCCAAGGGCTTTGGCCGACAGGTGGCTCTCGAGGCATTGAGAAAAGGCGACAGAGTCATTGCTACCGCCAGAAATATCCAATCCTTGGATTACCTCAAGGATGCGGGCGAATCGCGAGCGCTTTGCCTCACATTTGATGTCACCAAACCATCGCAGATTCATGAAGCAGTTTCGACAGCACTCCAGAAATTCGGAGATATCGATATTCTGCTCAATAATGCGGGAATCGGATATTTTGCAGCAGTCGAAGAAAGTGATGAAGCGGAATACCGCCGAATGATGGAAATCAATCTCTTTGGTCTTGCGGCAGTCACCAAGGCTATCCTGCCCCATATGCGTGAGCGCAGAACCGGAACCATTATGAATGTCTCTTCTGTGGGAGGCGTTCGCTCCTTCCCGTCTGTGGGTCGGTATACCGCTTCAAAATTCGCGGTTGAGGGTCTTTCCGAGGCTCTTGGGCTGGAAGTCCAGCCTCTGGGAATCCGTGTCATCTTGATCGAGCCAAGTGCTTTCGCAACGGATTGGGCAGGTAAATCCGCCAAGGAAGTAAAGCCTGAGGATATCATTGCGGACTACGACCAAACGGCAGGGGATCAAAGACGTTCGTTCAGGGCAGCTGTGGGCAAAGAGGCTGGTGACCCTGCGAAGGCGGCACAGGTGATTGTCTCTGTTGCACATGAAAGGAATCCGCCTCAGCGATTGCCTTTGGGTAATTATGCCTATGATGGGTTGTTGGAAAAGATGGAATCCGTCAAGGTAGATATCGCACCTCGTGAGGCACTCAGCCGCAGCGCAGATAGAAAATAGTGTCGATTGCGATCACACTAACCTCTTACTAATACAATGGTGGGTCTCCTGACCGAATGCAGGAGACCCACCATTCATACGGGTTTAAGAAAGATGGTGAAGTATCAGGCTCGCTTGACCAAAGTCATGGAAATAATCAAAGCGACCGCATACAAACCAGCCAAAATGATGAATACTAGGTTGTACGAGCCTGTAGCATTCAAAACGGTTGCGGTGATTTGGTTTCCTGTCAAGCCGGCGAAGGCCCAAGCAGAGAGCGCGATGCCATGGATTCCTGAGATCTTCTGCATGCCGAAGCGGCTGGAAAGCAATGCAGGCAGTGTGCTGAAGCCTCCGCCATATCCGGCATTGATCACCAACAGCATGGCGACGACGAGTATGACGAGTGTGGTCACATTGATGCCTTGGAAAGCGAATACCAGTGCGGTAACCACGAGGCTGGATGTGAAGATGATTTTGTACACCGTATTGCGATCTTTCATAAAATCGCTCACCATCGAATAGCCCAAACGACCCAGCGCATTGCTTGCCGCAGTGAGCATCTGGACGATTGAGATAGCCGCAATACCCACACCCAGAACCTTGAGCAGCGACTTCTCATAGGAGATCAATGCCAGACCGCAGGTGATATTCAAATAGAACATGAACCATATGCCGACGAATTGCTTGTTCTTGAAGATTGAGAAGTCCGGCTTCTTGCTTGCCGTGGCATCTTCCTTCCAACCTGCTGGCTTTTCCAGAAGGAAATGTCCGATAAGCATCATGACGAAATAGACGGCACCCAGAATATAGAACATGGCAGGAATGCCGACCTGTACTTCCAGAGCATTCATCACAGGGCTGGCAATAGCCTTTGCAAGGCCGAAGCCCATAATCGAGATACCGGTGCCCAGGCCTTTGTTATCGGCAAACCACAACATCAGTGTCTTCACGGGCGTGATATATCCGATGCCGAGGCCGATGCCCATGATGACGCCATAGAACAGGAAGATCATAATCAGGCTTGCCGTCGGTCCAAGCTGCTGTGTGAATTGAGCTGTCAGACCGGTTCCGATCATGCCTGTAGTGAAGCATATGCAGGCTATAAGCGATGCCTTATGGATATTGTGTTCGACAAAGGAGCCGGCAAAAGCGGCGGACATGCCGAGGAAGAATATGGCCAAACTAAATGCCCATCCCAGAACGGAAGTCGGCACGCCAACTTCCTGAGATAGGTTTTCACTGAACGAGGACCAGCAATAGACGGTACCAATGCTGATATGGATAAGAAGTGCGGGAATTGCTGCTACTGTCCATTTGTTTTTCACAAGGAACCTCATTGGAATAGACATTGAAAAGTGACCCATATGACTGGGCCTCTTTTGCCCAGACGGTCGGCTTCTTACGGTTATACTCCCATGTGGTTAATCCACTTCCGTCAGTCATATAACAACTTCACTGTATCAAAGGTCTTGATTTTGACAAACCTCCAACAATATGAGGGTCGTCACGTTTTCCATATGACGTTGCTTGTTCTCGACGTCGATTCATAGCACGGATATATGCTTGCATCAGGATATGTATCGGGTTTTACGTTAAATAAGGCCCTGGCGGCCCTGCTTATTTCGTCCTTGGTGTTTTCGTACGCTTTGCCTGCGGTATCTGCCGCAAGTGCGTTGGCAATACTGTGTCTCAGGTTGCTTCCGAAGTGGATGATCGCTGTGGGGCATTAATCCATGAGTTCAACGGCAGCGATTTCACCGCAACGCTGTTAACGCCGATACGTGTTGAACGGTTCCGCAGGCAGACCTGCACTGTTGAACACAGGAACGGGACCCCAGCTGAAATAGCCGTAGCGCACAAAACGTGGTTGCGGAACATTGGGGGAATAGAGCGCAATGCAAGCGAATCCGCCATCGACTGCATCCGATTTCAACGTAAGGCTCATGGCGGCCGCCTGGTGGAAGTCGCCATCCTCACCTGCGACCTCAAACCCTGAAGCGGTGCGTAGTCGGAACCATTCATCGATCTGCTCTTCGCTTTCCTGAAGCGATACCGGTTCTGGCACCAAACCCCTTGCCGTCAGCATCTGGGCGATGGGCGTAACCGACTTGCATAACACATCAAAGTCCGACAGGGCCTCGTCTTTCGATTCCACCGCTTCCGAAGCGATTCTTCGATCATCATGCATGAAATGCATGCCGTCCGCCGTATCAAAAATCACACCAATCACCGGTGATTGGGTGTCATTCAATTGCAAGGTATCTCGGAAACGTGGGGAATCGGCAACGATGCTGTGCTGCTCGTATACATGGCGCAGTGCAGTGAGTGCCAGTCGTTCTCCTGGAGTTTTCTTGTCCACTGGATGAATGTTGTTGAACTCGCCGCAATCCATCAGCACCGTAAGATACACGTCATTCGTATCATGAGTCACATCAGACTGAGCCTGCCGCAACACAGGCCACAACATCGGATCCTGATGTGCAACATATTGTTTCTTGTCAATCCATTGGGGCAATTGCGCAATGACAAAGGGGAGCGGGCTCGCGCTTCTTATAGCATCGTGTTCATCCGATTGCAATAGATTATTGGAATCGGATGCCATCAACGCATCGATATTCCACAGCGTTCGCCAATCAGCAATCATATCGCGCAGCATTGCCGCATAGCTCGAGCCGTATTGTTCATCTTCTTCGCCTTGATACCACAACGCGCCGCGTATTGCATAAGGAGCCACGCGACTCACCATTGCTATGAATGGCCCCGTAGGACGGAATTGCGAGAAGGATGTCATAGGCGGCGGCCATGGGCATTCCCCATACTGCGTATTGAGCGTATCCCAATCGATATCCGGCTGCACCAATTGTGCGCGGGCGATATCAGCATTCCATTGGTCAAATACCTTTTGCCATTGAGCCATTGCCTCATGCATACTTTCCAGGCTTTTCCCGGCAATCTGCTGTTCGTACCTCTCGAGATATGCATTGCCATACTGGGTGGCACGCAAGGTTTTCTCGCTCATCCAGCAGCTTATGGAAGTGCCGCCAACATAGCAATCGACTATGCCGACAGGCACATCAGGCCATTGGCTTCTCAGTTTGCGCGCAAAGAAATATGCTATCGCTGACATATACCCAGCTGTTGCCGGACTGCAAACCTGCCATGAACTGGCATTCTCATCTTCGAATAATTCATCCCCAAGAGCGCCGCGTTTCGGAGTATTGAAGAATCTGATATTGCCGTCGGTCGCTAGTGCAACTTCAGATTCTCCATCGAGAGCATTATGCAATTCGAATTCAATATTGCTCTGACCTGACGCGATCCACACTTCACCAATGAGCACATCACGATATTCCAATCGAATATCCTGTGCTGAAACAATCAGCCGATAGGTTTTACCGCTATCCATTGCCGGCAAAACAACCAACCATTGGCCATGCTCATCAACCGTGCCGTGCACTACTGCATGGTATGAACTACTCGTATGCACCTCGGGGGAGGACACGCTCTCAGAAAGCAGTGCCGGAATCTGAGGTTTGAGTTCCACAGTGAATGACGTGCCTGGTTTGCCTTCACCGAATACGGGAATGGGCTTGCGCCGTTGCAACACCATATGGTGAGAGAACACGGCGGCGACGCGCAACCGTTCATTGCCCAAGGGCTTGCTCTCCATATGCTCACCAGAGACACCGCCTGCATTGCTTCCCGGTGCAGGACCGGTTGCTATCGTCGTTGCCATTTGTTCCTCTCAATCATTGAAGGAATTCCAACCAGTTCTGAAGAATTAGCGAGTCTGCCAGATCATAGAGCCGAGCGATTCGATATGGTTCACCAATTCCGCCGCCATCTCTTCATGTTCGGCAATGCGCGGGTGACCTGGTGTCGCCGAACCGTTTCTCGAATACACCAGATGCGAAATATTGTTATCGCCAGTGGTCTGCACGGCTTCCTCTATGGCATGATCCCATGCCGGATCATGTTGCAGAACCGTTGTGGCACAGACAATATGGGCATGCGGATACACAGATCTGAGACTTTTCAAGAAGTCCACGTACCGCGAGCGCCAATGATTTGCGAGGTCGCCCATATAATCTTCGGCCATGAAATCCGCTGGGTGTGCATCGTTTTGACCGATGGCGACAACCACCACATGCGGCGTGTACCGGGAGAAATCCCAAGGCGTTGTTCCGCCCAATTCAGGGTTGTATTGCATAGATTTCCACATGGTTTCCATGCCGACTTGGTTCGGTTCGCAGAACCAGCCGATACCATCCAACAAAGCAATGCCGCCCTGTGACACGTCATGCAATTGGGCATGCAATGCACGTGCGGCGATTGCACCATATGAGCGCCATGAGTCACTGTATGAACTTAGATCTGCTTCCGGATCGGCCTTGCCGACATAGAGGCTGGCTTCGTTGCGCTCGCCGCAAGAGACCGAATCTCCGAAAATTTCGATACGGCGTTGGTATGGTTCATCTGGGATCCCTTTGATTGCCGCATCATCACCCACCAGGAATCCTTCGATCTGGCAGTAGTGCTGACCGTCCTGTCGCTTATATACGACTACTTCATGTTCGATATCGGGAAGATGATCGGCCAAACGGAGCGTCACCACGGTGCCGTCTTCTGGGATGGGGATTTTGCTCAATTGGCCGTCCAGATAGACACCGATATGACTGCCGCCATAATGTCGCCTGTTTATCAAACGCATATGCAGCGATGTGCCCGTGAATTGAAATGCGGCTTGCGTGTAGGGATACACCCATACAGGATGTTCCGGATCTGTATCGTCGATACGACCCATCGTACGTATCGCGGGATCATTGGGGAGAATCAGCTTCATCGCATGCCTTCGCATCTTGAGCGTCATGCGGGCATCCTTTGCTCCACATGAACTTAATCGGTTCATGTTTATTGTACGCAGGAAATCATGTCATGCAAGTTTGGCTCAGAACAGCAATATGGCACCGTATCAAGGGGTTCATGACTTCGGTGTATGTAACTCGAGATTCCAATTACATCGCATATGAATACGCAAAGACGGTCCCTTGAGATTTAACTCGAGGAACCGTCTCATCATTGCCTACCAACTACTGCTGATTCCTATGTAATGCCTACTTACGAACATGTGCCGCCAAGTGCTTACCGGTTAAGGTACCTTTACCAGCCTCTGTTTTGTTCACCAACTCTTCGGGAGTTCCCTCGAATACCACATTGCCGCCATCAGAACCGGCTCCGGGGCCAATATCGATGATCCAGTCAGCATGAGCCATAACGGCCAGATTGTGTTCGACAACGATAACCGATTTTCCTGAATCGACCAGCTTGTCCATCAATGCCAGCAATGCCCGGACATCCTGCATATGCAGACCGGTTGTGGGCTCATCCAAAACCAATATCGATGAATCCTGGTCCATCATATGCACTGCAAGCTTCAACCGTTGCCGTTCGCCGCCTGATAACGTGGACAAAGACTGACCGAGACCCAGGTAGCCCAAGCCCACTGCGGTCAGTGCTTCGCAAATCTTACGGGCAGCGGGTATTTTGGCTTCCATGGCGAAATGTTCTGCCGCTTGCTGGGCGCTGAGATCCAACGTCTCAACAATATTGAGTCCGCCCAATCGGTATTGCAGGACGGAATCGTCAAAGCGCCTGCCATCACATACTTCACAAGGGGTTGTGACGGTTTCCATAAAACCAAGTTCGGTGCGGATGACGCCCGCTCCATTGCAATTGGGGCATGCACCTTCTGAATTCGCGCTGAAAAGTGCCGGCTTGACGCCGTTTTCCTTGGCAAATGCCTTGCGAATAGGCTCAAGCATACCCGTCCAAGTGGCGGGGTTGGAACGGGAAGAACCTTTTATGGCGCTTTGATCCACTATGACCGCATCGAGGTTACGGGGCAGCGAACCTGGTATCAGAGAAGACTTGCCTGATCCAGCAACACCGGTTATCGCGCACAGCACACCCTTGGGAATATTCACATCGATATGTTGCAAATTGTGAATATGCGCATCCCTTATTTCGATGTAACCCTGCGGCTTGCGGATGTCATTGCCTTGTTTCACCGTTTCGCTGTCGTCCAGATGGCGTCCTGTAGGAGTGTCTGCTTGTTTGAGGCCTTCGACATCTCCCTCATAGATCACGGTTCCACCGGCACTTCCGGCCCCGGGACCCATATCGATAACGTGATCGGCAAGCGCTATGGTTTCCGGATCATGTTCGACAACCAATACTGTATTGCCTTTGTCTCGTAAATCCAGAAGAAGCTGGTTCATGCGTGCAACATCATGGGGATGCAATCCGGTGGTCGGTTCATCAAAAATATAGGTGATATCCGAAAGCGCAGAATTCAGATGCCTCACCATGCGGATACGTTGCGCTTCGCCACCTGACAGTGTTCCCGTCGCACGCGAAAGAGACAAATACCCCAAACCGACATGAACCATTGAGCGCAAGGTCTTGCTGATATTCTTCACAAGCGGTGCCACTGCAGGATCTTCAAGGGCGTCGATCCAATCAGCTAACTCACGCACTTCCATGCCAGAGAGGTCTGCGATTGATTTGCCTTCGATATACGAATGCCGTGCTTCTTCGGACAGTCTTGTTCCACCGCAGACATCGCATACCGCGAATGTGGCTGCCTTCTCGATAAAAGCCTTCAAGTGTGGTTGTAATGATTCCGGATCCTTGGAGAGGATTGATTTGCGAATCTTGTTGATGAGCCCTTCTACGGTGATATTGATATCGCTGACCTTAACTTTGGTGGCTTCGCCATAGAGGAATGTTTCCAATTGCCTCTTATTGAAAGACGATATCAGTTTGTCGGCGGGATACAATCCCGACTCGGCATACTGCTTCACAGCCCAGCCGCCGACTTTGTAACCTGGGACAAGAATAGCGCCGTCATTCAACGATTTGTCCATGTCGACAACCGCTGTGAGATCCAGATCCGAAACCTCGCCGCGGCCTTCGCAACGGGGACACATTCCACCCACCTGAGTGAAGGTTTTCTTCGAAGCGAGTGTTCGTCCGCCTTTATTGACCGTGATGGCACCAGCGCCGCTCACTGTGGGCACGTTGAAGGAATAGGCCTGAGCTCCGCCGATATGAGGTTGCGCCAATCGGGCGAATAGGGCTCTGAGCATCGCATCGACATCGGTCGCGGTTCCCACTGTCGATCTTGGATTGGCGCCCATCGGTTCCTGGCCGACAGTGATGGCAGCGGTCACGCCTTCAAGCACATCGGTATCGGGTCGGGGAGGGGTTTTGAGAAAGCCTTGCACGAATGCGGAATGCGTCTCATTGAGCAAACGTTCCGATTCGGCAGCGACGGTATCGAATACCAATGATGATTTTCCCGAACCGGATACTCCGGTGAATACAGTGAGCGCGTGCTTGGGAATGTCCACATTCACGTTCTTCAGATTGTTTTCTCGCGCACCGCGCACACGGATTGCACCAAAAGGTGAGGCGGTCTTTGTCTCTGTTGTCATATGCCTATGAAAACACGGAAACACCATGCTATTTTCCATGCGCTCAGGGCTGAAAACCCTCGAATTTCGTATGGTTCTTCGGCCGAGCATGAACTTGAGTTGAATTTTCCTCTGGTTGGCTTGCAAGTCTCGACCTGTGGGCTATTCTTATCTGTGGCGTACCGGAACGCTGTTTCGGCGTGCCTGTCGGATTCTGAAATGTCGCGGAAGGCAGGTGAAAGACTAATGTTGAGAATGTTTAATAGCATCAATGGCCGTGTGGAGCAAATCGAAAAACCCGAGAACGGCTCATGGTTATGTCTTTCCGCCCCGACTGATGTGGAATTGACTTCCGTTTCCCAGCTCACAGGAATCGATCTGGCTGATTTGCGTGCACCCTTGGATGATGAGGAACGTTCACGAGTGGATGTGGAAGACGACTACACCATGATCATCGTGGACATCCCGACAGTGGAAGAGCGCAATGGCCGGGACTGGTACGAAACCATACCTTTGTCGATCATTCTGACCAAGGATCTGCTCATTACCGTATGCATGCAGGATACTCCTGTGCTGCACCCGTTCATGGAAGGCACGATTCGCGGTTTTAACACCTTCATGCGCACCCGTTTCATACTGCAGATTCTGTATCGCAATGCCACCATGTATTTGCGTTACCTGCGCATTATCGACCGCGAAACCGATAAATTGGAAGCACGGCTGCGACATTCGATGGAAAATCGCGAGATCCTTATGCTCTTGGAATTGAGCAAAACCTTGGTGTATTTCACCACCAGTTTGAAATCGAATGAAATCGTCATGGAGAAGCTCACCTTCCTGCCTCGCATCAAGCGATATCAGGAGGATGAAGATCTGCTGGATGACGTCATCACCGAGAATAAGCAGGCTATCGAGATGGCTAACATCTACAGCGGCGTTTTGGCGAATATGACCGACGCCTTTGCTTCGATTGTTTCCAATAATCTGAACAATGTGATGCGTATCTTCACCATCATCTCCATTACCCTGTCGATTCCGACCTTGATATTCTCGATGTACGGCATGAATTTCCAAGAGGGCGGCATGCTAGGCATGCCACTTTCCGGCAGTAAGTGGGGATTCCTTATCATCATTCTCATCTCGGTTGCGCTCGCGGCAGTCGTGACCTGGATGCTGACACGTTCGCGACTGTTCAAGTAACGAACATTTCCCATCGTTTATGTGGTGTTGTGTCCAGTTACATGGCAATAATCCTTGTGTATGAGCGATAACGACACCTATGAATCGTCAGAGCCGGCATTTCGATATAACGCGGCATTGGCGCAAGGCATCGAAAACAAGTGGCAGCAACGATGGGACAAAGAAGGCACCTTCTGGGCGGCCAATGTCAGCGGAGAACTGACAGACGGCGAGGGACGCCACGCACAGGGACGTCCCTCATTCTTTGCCATGGACATGTTCCCCTTCCCTTCAGGCAAAGGCCTGCACGTGGGGCATCCGCTTGGATATCTTGCAACCGACGTAGTGAGCCGTTATCGGCGCATGCAGGGCGACAATGTGCTGCATGCCATGGGCTATGACGCCTTCGGCCTTCCTGCGGAGCAGTATGCCGTGCAGACAGGCCAGCATCCGCGCATTACCACTGAGCAGAATATTGCCAATATGCGTCGGCAGCTGCATCGCATGGGCTTGAGTTTCGACGACAGGCGTTCTTTCGCAACCACCGACCCGGAATATGTGCGTTGGACGCAATGGATTTTCTCTCGCATTTATGACTCCTGGTACGACCCTGAGTTTGTCAGGCCTGACGGCGGACAAGGTTCCGCTCGCCCCATCGAAGAGCTGATCGAAGCATTTCGTTCCGGAAACAAGGACATACCGGGGCATGAAGGACAGGACTGGGACGCACTCGATGAAGTGACACAGGCTGATGTGCTCAACGAGTTCAGGCTTGCATACATTTCCAAATCCCCAGTGAATTGGAGCCCTGGATTGGGCACTGTGCTGGCCAATGAGGAAGTGACTGCCGACGGTCGATCCGAACGCGGCAATTTCCCCGTTTTCCAGCGTGAGCTCAGGCAGTGGTCCATGCGCATTACCGCTTATGGCCAACGCCTGGTCGAGGATCTTGATTCCATCGATTGGCCCGAAAAAGTCAAGCTGATGCAACGCAACTGGATCGGCGAATCCCGCGGTGCATCGGTGCATTTCGCGGTTGAAACCAGTGAAGGTGAGCAGGATCTTGAGGTGTATACGACACGTCCTGACACCTTGTTCGGAACCACATTCGCGGTGGTTTCTCCTGAGCACCCATTGCTCCGCTATGCTCCTGAATCCTGGGGCGATGACGTTCCTGAGGAGTGGAAGGGCGGCTATGCCAATCCTGCTGAAGGTATTGCTCAATACCGTCATGCCGCGGAATCAAAAACAGCCGAAGACCGTGTGAACGAAGCCGGCGCGAAAACGGGTCTGTTCACCGGGCTCTACGCAATCAACCCGATTACCGGCGCTCGACTGCCGTTGTTCACCGCTGACTATGTGCTTATGGATTATGGCACAGGCGCGATCATGGCAGTTCCTGGAGGCGATCAGCGAGATTACGATTTTGCGACCGCTTTTGGATTGCCTGTCATCTACACCGTTGAACCCGACGCATCCTCCGACCAAACATTGGCTGATTTTGAAGGCAAGGCGCCATATGTCTCGCATGACGGCACCGTTATCAATTCTTCGGTGACTGCTGCGCATATCGGTGGGGAATCCTTGGATCTCAATGGCATGAATGTGGACGACGCCATCGCGGCAACCACCGAATGGCTGGAAAAGAACGGTATCGGCAAGGGTACGGTTTCCTATCGTTTGCGTGATTGGCTGTTCTCTCGCCAGCGCTACTGGGGAGAACCTTTCCCTGTCGTGTATGACGAGCATGATGTGGCGCATCTGGTGCCGGACGACCAGTTGCCGATCAATTTGCCCGAAGTGCCTGATTACAGCCCTAAGACCTACGATCCGAATGATGCCGATTCCGAGCCCGAGGCTCCTTTGAGTCGCAATGCCGATTGGGTCAATGCGACTTTGGACCTGGGAGATGGCCCCAAGCAGTATCGTCGCGATACCAATACCATGCCTAATTGGGCCGGCTCTTGCTGGTATTACATGCGGTATCTGAATCCGACCGATGCACAACGCCTAGTTGAACCCGAAGAATACAACTACTGGATGGGCGCGGATCGTTATCCGGGCAATGCCGGTGGCGTCGACCTGTATGTCGGCGGCGTTGAGCATGCCGTGCTGCATCTGTTGTATGCCCGCTTCTGGCATAAGGTGCTCTTCGATCTGGGATATGTGAATTCCAGCGAACCATTCCACAAGCTCTTCAACCAGGGCATGATTCAGGCATATGCCTACACCGATGAACGTGGCCAGTATGTGCCGGCCGCCGAGGTGGAGGAACATGCTTCGGACTCGTCGGCGGAACCCACTTTCACATGGCATGGTGAGCCTGTGAATAGGGAATTCGGCAAGATGGGCAAGAGCCTGAAGAATATCATCACACCAGATGATATGTATGAGCAGTATGGAGCGGACACATTCCGCCTGTATGAGATGAGCATGGGCCCATTGGCGGAGTCACGTCCTTGGAACACTCGCAACGTAGTTGGCGGCATGCGATTCCTGCAACGCCTGTGGCGCAATGTGGTCGACGAGAACACCGGCGAGGTTCAGGTCGTCGACAGCGACATGGATCTGAAGACTCTTAAGCTGCTGAACAACACCATTGCGGAAGTCAGCGAGGAGATGGAGGCAATGCGTCCCAACACCGCTATCGCTAAGCTGATCGTGCTCAATAACCATTTGACTTCGTTGAAGAGCGTGCCGCGTGCCGCCGTCGAACCACTGGTATTGATGCTGGCCCCGATTGCACCGCATATCTGTGAAGAGCTGTGGAGCAAGCTGGGACACGAGCATTCCTTGGCTCATGAGGCTTGGCCGAAGGCGGATGAGCGGTACTTGGGTCAGGACAATGTGACCGCCGTTGTCCAGATCAAGGGAAAGGTTCGCGCCAAGCTCGAAGTCGATCCCGAAATCGATCCGGACGAGTTGGAACGTTTGGCTCTGGAAGCCGTTGCAGACCGGCTCGGAGGCAAGGCACCACGCAAGGTGATTGTCAAGGCACCGAAGATTGTTTCGATAGTTCCTGCTGAATAGTGAGACCTGCTTCGCGGCCCGATATGTTTGAACGCATATCGGGCCGCTTCGCATTGCTGATATGCGGGACATAAGCAAGTTGTGCGAGCGGGTGGGGCAGATAAGCAGCATGGCACATACGATTGTGCGAGTGGTCGGTAGAATATGCAGCACTTCACATGCAATCGAGAGGGGTGTTGAAAGCAGTCGGCAGTTCAACAGTATGGTGGCATAGTGATCAAGCCATACGCACCATGTGTTTGACGTATTCCAACGACGTGTCCATATCGTTGGAATCGAAGCGAATCGTGCAGCTCTTTGTTCAGAGCAATTCGTCCAAAACAGCCAAGCATCGCCATGGATGCCTCATGCTAATCCTCCGACCACATTGATGCAATACATCTAGGTTTGCTTTCCGGTTTTGCAAGAGTTGAAGCATGACCATGCAAGTTCATTATGAGCCGCTTCATATGCGGTCAGCCAAGAAATCGTTGTTAAGCACCACAAAACGCCTTGGCTTGTTATCCGGCAAAGATATGCAGGGCAGAGCATCTGGCACGGAGAGCCCGCCCACGCAGCTTCAATCTATTGAAAGCATTGGCTCGGAAATGCGCACAGCGAACAGTCCACCTAATCGCTATGACTTGGCACAGGCAAGACGGCGTGCTTCGGCAACAATCATTGATTTTCAAAGTGCATCACTTGATCGCGAGCGCTCTGTAAGCCAGCTCAGTGACCTGACTACAGAGTCGGATATCGCCCATGTATCGAGTCTTGAATCGAATCTTCAACACGAACAGGACTCATCACAATGCAACGATATTGAAACCAATAAACGATCGACACGAACTCTGGCCAAACTGTGCATGGTACGTAGGGATGACATGAATCCGGACGCCCAATATGACGCCATGAAGAAATCCAAGAGATTTCACTATTCTCCGGTCCATGCATTGACAGTGGTTCTGATATTGTCGGTCGCGTTATGTGCGAGCCTGACCATGCTCATAAAGCAGTCGATGAATTACGTCGCTGCGCAATCTCACTACACTGTGTCAACCGATAAGCAGAATGGGGGACATTCAACAAATACGGATAGCGGAAAATCGGTCGTTATTGGAGATGATTCGATCGCTTCAGATAATGACGAAACAGATAACAAACTCGACAACGATTCTGATGCTGAACCGAAGGATCCGCAATCCGCACAATCCGACGAACAGTTGTCCGATAACGGTAATGCCGATATCCAGAATAATCTTCAGGAACCAATCGATTCCTCACTATTAGATTTGAATACCGCCTCAAGTGAGCAACTTGAAGCACTCAATGGAGTTGGACCTGTAACGGCTGCGAATATTATCTCGTATCGTTCACGGATCGGCAGGTTTTCCAGTGTGGATCAACTGTTGGAGATCAAGGGCATAGGTGCGAAGACCTTAGAGAAAATACGCCCTCAGGTACGCGTGTCATGACAGGTCCGGTTTCCTCGGTGCAAGTTCTGCGTCACATGAGCGGTGCTGATGCACTTCCAGTCGAAAAAGAAATCTCGTCAGACAAGCATCACCAGCATGGGGGCACCGTGTACGCGGATTGGCGCATTGTCATTGTGGCGATATGTATGTGGCTTTCATGCTTATCGACCTTCTGGGTGTTTCACCGTGTATCTGGCCAAGTGGGTCCAAGCGCTCAACGCTCCGATACTGCTTCCTTGACTTCTCCAGAAACCGACGTGGGCATTGTCTCTTTTGTTTGGCTTGCTCTTTTGTGCATCGTGGCAACGGTGATTTTCATGACGATTCGTGCAAGAGCAGCACATGTTCGGACATCATTGCCTTCGACCATAGCCGTATGTTCATGTACCGTGCTCCTTGCTGCTGTCGCAACATGGAATGTCGCATACCGGCAAGCACACGACCCTGCCAGCTTGCTTGCACACAACGCGACCACGATATATGCGCAATGGCGCGTGATCACTCCTGCAATAGTCTCGACCATGCGTGAAGCACGATGCCAATCCGATGCGCAGCTCATCACCATCTCCGATGGAGGTATCGATCAATTGAGCAGCATCAAGGTGCGGGTATTCGCGCACGAATCAGTATGTTCTCAATTGGTAGAAGGGACTGTCATGTCTGGAGCAGGCACAATACAAGATGCCAAATATGGCGCGATTCCTGTTTGGCTGGTTCTCGACGAGGATCGAGGAATCGAAATGCTCAAGCCGCCAGATATGATGCACCGGGCGATCCATGCCATGCGCGAATCATTGTTTCGAACATGCGTTCGATTGGATGATCAAGGGCGAGTGCTGGTTCCCGGATTGACCATGGGGCTCGTCGGCAGTCAGCATATTTCCGACACCGCTCCTGTCGACCCCGCCTACGCCAAGGCATTGGACACTCGATTTATCCGCGCGGGCATCATGCATCTTATGGCAGTGTCCGGAGGCCATTTCCTCCTCATCGCCCAGCTCGTCCGCAAAGTTTGCGCCACATTCCGTATGCACCACAAGGCGGTCGCAGTGCTCATCATGCTCGCATGCGCAGGATTGGCGGTCGCGATGTATCCATCCGACTCGGTATTGCGCGCACTGATCATGATGGTCTTCCACGCCTCTGCCGTGTGGTTCGGGAGACCTCCGAAGCCGCTCAATGCGCTGGGATGGACGATAGCGATCATTTTGATAAGCGACCCTTCTAAATCTCAAAGTTTCGGATTCGCATTGTCTTGTGCCGCAGTATTCGGCATCGTCATATGTGCGCCGTCATTCGCTAGATGGTTTGCACTTCAACTGCCGGATGCGTTGTCCAATGCGCTAGCCGTGAGTCTTTCTGCGATGCTTTTCACCCTGCCTCTTCAGGTATTGATGAAAGCACAGATTCCTGTGTTATCCCTGTATGCCAATCTCTTGGTCAATCCGGTAGTGGATATCGCCACCATGTCTGGATTGATCGCCATGTGCATTGCGCCTATGAGCACAACGCTCGCGTTCCCTTTCGCATGGATTTCCAGTTGCGGAACCGCGGTTATGGATTGGTGTGCGGCACTGCTGGGAGGTAATAACTCTGTGATGCCATGGCCGAGTGGAATTGTCGGGTTTGCGCTGGTTATTGCAATAGAGCTACTGATCGCTGCCGCTTGTTGGTTCGGAACTCGTCATATGCGTTCTTCATTCCATCGAAGGTATGGAATACGGTATGGAGCTGTATTTCACCGATCTCTTGGTCAATCGATACGACAATGGTTTGTTGACACTATTGCCATGTTGGACAAGATTCCCTCTGATCGATACCAGGAGAATTGTCCAACGATACGGCGAGATTGAATATCATGGCGCGTACATCACTTCAACCATTCACCGTGTTTGTCGGAGGAGATGCATACCTCAGCAATCTTCAGGTTCGGCTTCTCCGAGACCAAGCACTCAAAGCCAGGCCAGAGACCGAAGTGATGGAACTGGATGCCTCCGAGATTGATCAGTATGCCTTCGACGAAGCAGTGAGTCCGTCATTGCTCAGCGATACTGCCATCGTAATAATACGCAATCTTCAAGGATCCGATGAGCGACTAGTGGACTCCATGGTGAGATTTTGTCGGGAAGCAAAGAAAGAGCCACAGGACAATAGTATTGTCATAGCTCAGTTTGAAGGGCAGAAAAAGAAAAAGGAGATTCTCAAGCCACTCGAACAGGCAGGAGCCGTTTCAGAAGAGATTCCCGACCTCAAAACCGATCAGGCAAAGCTGAACTTCACTCTGGGCTGTTTTGAACAACTCGGCAGACGTGTTGCACCAGATGCCGCGCAACAGCTAGTGGCGGTTTTGGGCAACAGCACAGGAGAGCTTGCTGCAATGTGCTCACAGCTGTGCTTTGACTTTGACGATGACCCCATCAGTCTGGACAGAGTGGATCAATATCTCACTTCCAATCCTCAGGTCACCAGTTTTGCTGTCGCAGACAAAGCGTTGGCAGGAAATACCAGTCAAGCGATCATCGCAATGAGATCAGCCGTCGAACAAGGGGTCAGCCCAATCGCGCTCATAGGAGCATTGGCTATGAAATTGCGCAATGTTGCCAAGGCTGCAGCGGTGCAATCAGGAGCATTGACCGAAAACGAAGCCAAGATGGCGCCGTGGATGATGAGAATTGCCACGAGGCAGTTGCGAGGATGGACTTCTGAAGGCCTTTCCCTGTGCTTCCAAACCTTGGCCTGGGCTGATGAACAGTGCAAAAGCAATGGGGGAGACCCAGTGTACGCCCTTGAGCGATCCATTGAATTCATCACGCACAAAGGCAAAGGGATGTGATTGTCCATGATTTCAGAATTTCAATATTGGGGAAAGGACTGGGAATGAGCGATATCAAAATGCATATCCCCACCGATGAAGCCATGCGTCAATTGGGCAGGCGGCTTGCCGCAATGACACGGGGCGGTGATGTCATCCTATTATCTGGTCCGCTTGGTGCGGGTAAAACGACTTTGGCCCAAGGTTTCGGATCCGGTCTCGACATCGATGAACCTATCGTCTCTCCGACATTCACCATTGCCAGGGAACTCGACGGCAGGTTCAAGAACGGCGACGCAGCCCATCTCATCCACGTCGATGCATACCGCCTTGGAGGCACAGACTTCGCGCCGGGTCAGAACAATATCGATCGTTTGCTCGATGAATTGGAATCCTTGGGGCTGGACGAAGAACTGGAATCACCAGGATCCAATACGGTTATTCTGATGGAATGGGGCGAGCAGATGGCCTCTGCGCTCGCCTCTGAACGGCTTGAAGTGCAGATCGCCAGACCGAATACTCATCATGGCTCCAATGAGCTCAGCGAAGAGGGGGAAAGAATAGTCACGCTCCGACCAGTTGGTTCGTCATGGGCCGGGCGAGACTGGTCCTGGACGGAATAGATTGCCTCATAGTGATTCGCTCCTGACTCAGGTACCAGCGATTGCGGTTCCATGCCGCGATTCTCTTGTTATGCGCGGCAGAACCATGCTCATGGACGAATGAAACCACGCCTTGGGGTAGTATTATTCCGTCGCAGTCAGGAGGAAACGATGGCATTTGAGCCGGCTAATGAGCCCGCAACTTTGATAATCGACACGGCATATGGTTCCGCGGTAGCTGTGGAAGGCTGCGACCCCATTATCGAGAGCGACTCGCGCACTCATGTCGAACGCCTTCAAGTCAATATTGCTCGTGCCGTGCAGGAAGCACATTTGAAACCGAACGATATTCAACGAATCGTCGTCGGCGTTGGCCCAGCACCGTTCACTGGCTTACGTGCAGGGATAGTCGCTGCAAAAGCGTTGCACATGGCAACCAGCGCTGACTTGTTTGGCCAGGACATTCTCTCGGCACAGGCAGTAATGCTCGATGTGAAACGACATGGCTCACTATTGGATAAGGCTGAATTGCTAGATCATATCACGCCTTTGAATAGCGAAGATCATCACAATCGTCATATCACGGTTTCCATAAACGATGCTCGCCGCAAACAGGTATATGCCCTGGTCGTTGAGGAGAACTCTTCGATAGACGAAACCGATCCACAGACCGGAACTGTGCTGATGGACATGGATATTGACTACCCAGAACACTTGGCCGAACGGATTAATGGGCTCATTGACGAGCTGTCCAATGATGCTCAACAACCGGTCTCGGTGAGCGTGATAGGTCATGGAGCCGAGAAATACCGCACAGCATGGGAAAACATCCGCAATATAGAACATATCATTGAGAGTGGCATTTTCGACGCTGGATCTGCAGGAGCCATATTGTTCGCTCGGTGTGCTTACAGCAGCGCTGTCACGAATCCCCAATCATCAGTTGAGCCATTGTATCTGCGCCGCCCGGATGTATCTGTCCCCAATCCGTTAAAACATGTGCTGCACCATGGCGGCGCCACCAAGGATGCGTAATGCTGGTTGAAGTGAATGACGACAATAGGGAAGTTGCTGTCAGGGGCATAGCGCATTTGGAGCAGGAGCTATTCGCAAACGGGGCTTGGAGCGAGATGATGGTGCGTGAAGAATTGCTCGCACCGGCACGCAACTACGTGATGGATGTCTCCACAGATGAAAGCGACAAAACGGATATCATCAATCCCGCAGATATCCAAGGATATGCAGGATACTGGTTCGATGGAGATGACGCGGAAATCATGACCATCGGAGTACGCGCTGATATGCAACGTCAGGGCATCGCCTCGCGAATGATGCGTTGGATTATCGACAAAGCCTCACAGCAAGGCGCGCATCGCATACTGCTCGAGGTGCGAGTGGATAACGAAGCCGCGTTGAATATGTATGAACGTTTCGGTTTCTCAAGACTGGGCCTACGCAAGAGGTATTACCAACCTGAAGGTGTAGACGCCTACACGATGGCTTTGGATATTGATAGGCGGCCTACGGGATTTGAATCCCCGCACCAAAAGACTGAACACCATATCAATGCACCGGATAGCCCGGATCCAAAATACGACAACGAATCAAATAATTGACCGCATTGCTTGACAGACCAACGCGGACTTTAGGACTAACCCGAAGAATTGACGAGGAATGATGACTGAACCAATAGTGCTTGGCATTGAATCAACCTGTGACGAAACGGCAGCCGCCATAGTACGCGGCCGCGAATTGCTGTCCAATGTCGTGGCATCCTCGATGGATGAGCATGCTCGTTATGGTGGAGTGATTCCGGAGATTGCTTCCAGGGCGCATGCCCAATCTTTCGTTCCCGTGGTATCCAAGGCGCTTGCCGATGCCCATATGGAACTTGCGGACGTCGACGCCATCGCCGTTTCGGCAGGGCCAGGCCTCGCCGGTTGTCTGGCCGTGGGTGTTTCAGGCGCCAAATCCTTGGCGTGGGCGGCGGGCAAACCGTTGTATGGCATCAACCACGTCATAGGGCATATTGCCGTGACTCAATTGCAATTCGGCGATTTCCCCAAAGATACGCTTGCGCTTATCGTTTCCGGAGGCCATACCTCGCTATTGCATGTGGGTGACGTGGCAAAACAAATTGACGTGGTAGGCACGACGCTTGACGATGCTGCAGGCGAATGCTTCGATAAAGTTGCTCGTCTGCTTGGCTTCCCGTATCCAGGTGGCCCTCATATTGATAGGCATGCACAACAGGGAGATCCCACTGCCATCAAGGTGCCACAAGGATTGACACAAGGCCGTGCAGGTCGTGAACATCCTTATGATTTCAGCTTTTCAGGAGTGAAAACAGCAGTGGCGCGTTGGATTGAAGAGCGCCAGGATGTTGGTCTTGAGATCCCTGTGGATGATGTGTGCGCATCTCTTGCTGATTCGGTTGCCAGTGTGCTTGCACGCAAAGCGATGCTTGGTTGTGAGCAATATGGCTCGAAATCGCTTATCGTTGGTGGCGGTTTCTCTGCTAATTCGCAGTTGCGTGCGAAGTTGCTTGAAGAGGGCGAACGTTGCGGAGTTGAAGTCCGCATTCCACAAATCAAACTGTGCACCGATAACGGGGCAATGGTCGCCATGCTCGGAGTGAATCTCGTAGAAGCCGGCGTTGCGCCGTCTGCGCCTGATTTTCCCATCGATTCCGCAATGCCTTTGACCAAGATCAGCATGTGAGTGTGTCTCGATCAGATCTTATGAGGCTTTATCTCGGCATCTTTGGAATATGACGATTGCAGTTTCCGGTCGAACCATCGCGATTTTGTCTCAGGTACTCCGTGATTCGGTGCAAATAACGGCTATCCTTTTGCTGACAATATCGTTTATTCTGCAAGCATGCTGCTGAATGCAGCCTTTCCAAGCACAGAGGAATGGTCGTTTATTGCATAAAAGCGCACAGGTTTGAGCACGACTGTTCGCCGAGCCGTCAAGGATTCCGGATCAAGATATTGCTGCTTCCCATTGCGTACACCCCAATGGATGCATTGGTCGGAGCAATGGTCCGATTCTCCTTCTGCATATGCGATGATTTGTCCCCGTGTGACTGGATCTCCAACGGATAACGGTGTTGTCGCAGGTTCAAATGTTGATATCACCGCTGTATGTTGAATCGAAACCACGCTTTTGCCTGCCACAATCCCCACGAATCGAATAACCCCATCGTCAGGGGCCCTTATGTCCTTATTGTCTGCGACGCTCAAATCCACCCCTCGATGACCCGCTAACCAAGGTTGTTCAGGCTTATCGAACGGTGCAATGACCTTTGGATTCTGCACAGGCCACACCATCAACGCACGGCATCCCAAATGTGCATTTACAGCTTGAGCATGTTGCACAAACAGTGGCGAAGCAACGGTTATTGCCGCCGAAGAGCAGATCATAAGCAGCATAACGCATATCAATTTGGCGATAGATTCCCGCCGTTCTTCCAATCGGCGCAACATTTGCCAGACTTTTCGTCGCCATGCCTTCATGTTCTTTTCGACAGCATTACGCATCGCTAAGCTCCTCGTTGAGTTCGATCAAGGGCTACACATGTGTACCCCAATCATTGCGTTACGAGAAGCGTATTATCGATGAATCATGAAGATGTGGTCGGAGGATTACTGGACGCATGAATATCGAATTCCGGTAAATCATACAAAGTCCACAGATACACAAATTGTCATACGAGGACGGATTTGAGCAGATCCACGGTTGAATCTCAGATATGGATTTTTCATATACAAGAACACTCCAGCCAAAATGAGCGCATAGTTGTTACATAACTCAAGATGTATGAAAATACGCCGAATAGCCGCGACAAGAACTCAATTCTTGTAGCGGCTGACACAGGGCCAAACATGGCACGGTATGTTCCTTACCATTGATATAAAGGCGCATCCCGATGTCGTTGAGCTCGTTTCCATTCCTCACGCTGTTCCTGAGGAGAAAACGTATCCATTAAGCGAGTCGGATACTTGCCGCCAGGACGGATATTGGCATCCACATGCGCTTGTGAATGCGAAAGCTTCGGGGCATTGGGATCCAGTATCAGTCGAGCCTTCAGGCCTTCTATTTCCAGTACGCAGGGCTGCATGCGGATATCAGTGCCATCAAAATCTCGCAGCATACTCGCAACTTGCTCTGCGGGCAGTGTATTCATGCGCGAGCCGAACTTCCCCAAGCTCTTACGCAAATCATCTGTCTTCTCAGTTATTGATTTTTTCCTCCGCTTTTCGAGTTCAGCTTTCATTCTTTTTCGATATTCGCGCCCGTTCATAACCTCACTGTTGTTGAGATCACTCGCTACCTGATAAAAATCTTTTGGATCACCTGCACGATCGTAATAGTCAACATTGCGCCAAAAGAGCACATAAGAGTGTTTTTGGCCGTCGTCATAGAACCAGAATGAATGCACAGGATACGACTCTTCGTACCAGCCGTCCTCGCCGCCATCACGGGACGACAACGCAAGCGTAGAGGGGAGCAGTGCTATTTGACGTAAGCCCTGGTTGCGATAGGCATTCAAGATTTCCTTTCTGCCTATGACATAACCCTCCCTTGCCAGGGAGAGTTTTCTAATATCCCGCAGTGTCGTAGACCAGCTTTGGAACAATATCCAGATGTACATGAGGATTAGCAAAACCCAAAAGAAGATCAGGCTTGGATTAGGGAAGAAATATACGATTACTGCAGGGATCACAACTAGTCCAAGGGTTGACCAGCCTGTGGTCTTCCATGAATCAGTGATTGTTTCTTGTCTGAATTTTTGTGGCACGAATTTACGAACTCGTATAGGCCAGTCCGCATCAGATTGGCCCGCATATGTGACTTTTTCGGATTCTCGTTGTTGGTATTTGGAAATCATATGTTCCAGCGAATTGTGATCTGGGAGAGTTGGCGTTGAAACATCAACGTTCTGTGCGCCATCTTGCTGATTGATTTGCTCTTGATCCCAGTTCATTTGGGCTTGCTCTCTCATACCCCCGATTTTACTCCTCGTATCGTGCGTTTGGAGATGCGTTTGAAAGAGTTTGCGACTGCGGAATGAAAACTTCGACACATCCAACACGCCGCAAGTTGCATCCATGTGGTTTGTGTGTATTATATTCATCTTGTGCACAGCACCTAGCAAAGTGAGGCGCACAGCAGTATTCCTGCGTAGCTCAGTTGGCAGAGCATCCGACTGTTAATCGGACGGTCGCTGGTTCAAGCCCAGCCGCAGGAGCCCATCGGAGGCCGCCTCTTCGGAGGCGGCCTTCTTCGTATCCGCCACCCCCATCCGGCGCATCAGGGAATCGTCCATTAATGTCTCTGTTTTTGTGTCCAGAAAACGAGCGGTCTTTACCAAATCAGAGAGTGACCATGAATTTACCCCTTTGATTTTCTTGGACATGGCTGCTCTTTGAATGCCCAATGCCTCGGCCAAAGCTGTTTGTGACTTCCCGTAAGCGGTAAGGAGCATTTTTACGTTCCAGGACACAACTCGCTCCATATATTCAGCATCCAAGTCTGATTGAGTCATTGCGATGTCTGCACTAGTCACGATTCTCCTGACATCTATTTGTTGATTCGATATAGACAAAATGTTATCACGTCGATTTGCGTTAACGCAAAAGAAACCCTATAGTGTATCTTAACAGTCAACAGATGAACTAATGAACTAATAAAGCTACGTGATTGGAGTTACTTATGTCGATGAAGGAGTGGATGCGGTCGCAAGGATTGTCGTATCGTCGGCTCGCTGCGGCCATGTGTCAGTCTCCTTCGGGTTTGTGCAAGAAGATCAATGGTCAGACGAAGTGGCAGGAGGATGACCTGCGTTGGCTGAACGATCATTACGGGCTTTCCTCGGATTTCGTGCTTGGTCTTCCTTCCAAGTCGGGCCAGCAGTTGGGGGTGATGTGATGGCAGCGGTGGATTCCCGTCTCGTTTTTCCCGAGATCGGCGAGGATGAGCGTCGCCGGGCTATGGAGGTCGGTCATGCGATGCCGGACAATGCCTTTCCGCTGTCGGCTCGTCTTGGAATTGCCATTCGCATGGTCAAGGATACCGCTTCTTGGTACCACGGGGCCGGCTCGGCAAGTGTTGATGATTACTACATCATGGTGGAGGACTTTGACCGGGTCGTGGATTTGCTGGAGTCCATCGCCGTCAGGCTTAGAAACGAGGAGACGGCATGCGGGCCGGACGGACTTCGCCCGGATACTCCATCGAAAGAGACTAGAAATGTGTGACCGTTTCCTTTTCGCATTCCTCCCATGTACACGGAATATTGTTTGGCGTTCCGGAGGTCCATCTCGTAGAGAGGCCGTTGCGTTCGCAGAATCGCTGGACGACATTCCCGCACAGACGGATGGTCTTGTCCCTGTTGGCCGGCGATTGCATCTCGTGTCTCCGTCGATTGTCGCGAAAGCCGACGAAACGGATTTTGTCGGCCTCTTCGATGTCCGCACGATGGCTGGAGGGTATGTCTGCCGCCGTGGCGATTCGGCATCTTCCCCATTCGCCGGGGACGCGTTGGACCCCACGTTCGATGAGGCTGAGAAAATCCCCCACATGCCATGTCCCGTGCTTGTCGTACCCGATTCGCAACAGGCTCCGCAGGTCTTCGTAATCGTCTCCGAGATTGGAGTAGGAGAACAGCATGCCGGTTGTGCGGTTCTTTCGTACACGATATGTATGCGACCAAGGCTTTTGGCGTTTGCCCGTGACCGGATCAATCACGAGAACGTTGACCTGGGTGACGATGAGCTCCCCATATCGTCCTCGTTCATCCCGACGATTGGGCTCGCCATCGTAGAACGCTTCGAATTCCACACCGCGGCACACGGTTCTCCATCGAAACCGTGTTTCGTGATCGTGTTGTTCCCATATCATTCGCGACACCATGGTCAACGTCGGCAGGTCCATGCCAATCATTCTATGCTTCCTGTCGCGATGAACGATATCGCGAACATGTCCGTTTCGCGGGAGAGGAGGTTGCCGGCGGGTGAAAAAAGTGCCCGGCCCTGATTGCCGTCGGGGCCGGGCTTGCAAACCACCGTTCGCGGTCCGGGATTGCCGTCCCCTTGGATCGCGTGCACTGTCCAGAGTTTGGAGGTTCACATTGTCCAGTGTAAACGCATTAGCGCGACGAACCTGTGAGGTTCATGATTTAACCATAAAACGCGACACGCCGGAGGCGCGGAGGACAGGTTGCCATTCCGAGTCCGAGTATTGGCGTTCGCGTGCGTCGAGGTATCTCGACATGGCGATGGTGGTCGTGGTCGCGGCCTTGATGGTTTTGATGATTGCTTTCCTGTTCCCGCTGCCCTTGCTGGCGACGGTGATCGTCTTTTCCTGCTGCGTCGTGGTTTCCGTGGTCATGACGGCGTGGTGCGTGATGAATTATCGAGCGGCCATGGATTTTTCGGAGTGGAGTCTTTCGGATGGGGGGTTCGATGAGTGGGCTTCGTGAAGCGTATGCGGGGATCCTCCGGTGTGTGACCGCTTTGGTGGCCGTGGACACCGCGGCTCTGCGCGCGATTGACGTGTTGGAGAAGTCGGTCCGGGCTGTCGGCGTGCGGATCTCCTTGTGCGGGGCTTCCGCCGCTGATGCCGCTTTGGCTCCGTCGGTGGGTCAGAAGTCTTTCATGGAAGGTGATATGCGATGAAGGAGTCGAAGGCCCTTGCGGGAATTATGGTTTCCCGTATCGAGGGTATCGCGTGTTTGATACCGGCGTCGTTGACGGTCGGCGAGATCGTCGCCGCCGCCTACGAGCGTGGGGTGACTGACGCGGCCCGTTTTGTGAGGGACAGGAGTGAACGCGCCCTGGGGGCGGCGGAGTGCGTCGACCGTCTTGAGGATGCGGTCCGGATGCTTCACCGCCCGGATGTTGCGGCTGTGCTGATGCATCCTTCGGGACGATGCCAGAACCAGGGGGATGCGTGATGGTGAGGCTTGATACCGAGCGTATGCGTCTGATTGCCGCCTCTCCCGCGGTCAGCGAGGTGACGCGGTGCTCTCGCGGCAATTTCCGTCTTTGCTATGAGCCTGATTTCCTTGTTCACCTGCTTGCGTGCCTAGATGCGGGCGATGGACCCGCGAAGGTGTTCAGGTACGCGGGTCTGCCGTCCAGCCTGATCGGCTACAAGCGGATCGAACGTACCGCGTATCGCGTGCGGAACTCTTTCGAGACGCGTTCCCGGTTGGAACGGTTCGGCGACACGTGGATGCGAACGCATCCGGATCATGTCTCCGTCGGCGTTCCGGCGGATGGTTCCGCCGATTCGGCGGATGAGTTTTCGAGGATCATGGTTGCGTTGTCGAACAGACCCACCGCTTTCGAGCGGGAGCTGGAAGCGCCGTCCAGCGAGATGCGTGACGTGGAGAGCCTTCTCGGCCTGTCGGTCGCTCCTGCGGCGGAAAGTGGTGCGGAATGAATCTGTCTCGGTTGACTGTTTCGCAGCGGCGGCTGATCTTGTCCGCTCCCATGGACGGGTCTCAGGACCTGTATGTGTCGGCGATGGTCGGGATGCCGCAGCGTCTCGTGGCGCGTGTGAGGGTGATGCTGATGGGGGCCGACCGGCGTCCGGCCGGTACCGGTCCGCGGAGGGGAGGCTTGTGATGGCCGACAAGGATCTGGAACGCGTGCTGGAGCAGGTCCGTAGGCTGTTGGCGTTGGCGGAGGATCCGGCGGCGGCGGAGAACGAGGCGATGCTGGCGTTCGAGCGTGCGAAGCGTCTGATGGACAGGTACGCGGTGAACGAGTGGATGCTGCATGAGGATACGCGCGGATGTGAGCCGGTGGTCGAACGGACCGTCCGGTTCGAGCGGCGTGAGCCGGTGAACCGGTTCCGTGTGGGCCTCGCGGAGATCGTCGCCAGGGCGAACCGTTGCCGCACGTATTGGTCGGGGTATCGGGCGCGTAACAACGTGACGGTGCCCGTGTCGGTCACGTTCTACGGCGTCGAGACGGACGTTCGTTTGTGCGAGGCGTTGTGGACGTCGATGGAGTTGCGGCGAGCCTCCGGCTGGCGCAGGGCGTTGAACGAGTACGCGCGCCAGTCCGGCTGGCGTCCCTCGCCCGCGTCCTGGAGGAACGGCTACTACCTGTCGTTCCAACGGCGTATCGGCGAACGTTTCGACGCCATCGGGGACGGCGGGGAGGCGACGCATGAGGCGGGCCGTGAGCTGGTCCTGGCGCGCGACCGTCAGCTCGACGCGTTCGAGGCGACGCTGACGTTGGACGACAGGCCGGTGCGTTTCCGTGCGGTGACCGTCAGCAACGCGGCGCGCGACTATGGTCGCCGTGACGCGGACATGACCCCGTTGGGGTTGCGTGAGACCGGGAGGGACGCGTCGCGTCCCGTGTTGGAGGGAGGCGTGTGATGGCTGGTGATGCGGTGGTGTTGGTCGCCTTGCTGATGACGTGCGCCGTGATTGGCGTGCTGTGGCCGCTGGTCTGCGTGGCGTTGCGGCTGCTGGTCGTTCTCGCGGGCCTGGTGGCGCGGCTGGTCGGGTTTCTTTTCCGCATGGTCCGTGGGGGTGCGTCATGAGCTGGCAGGCTTCGGCGTGGGCGCAGCGGTGCCATGTGGGCAACGGGACCGCGAAGGCGGTGCTGCTGTATCTGGCGGACAAGGCGCAGCCGGACGGGACGGGCGCGCGTCCGAAGATCGACACGATCTGCTCGGTCGTGGAGTTCAAGCGGCGCGCGGTCATCAACGCGTTGCGGCTGCTCGAATCCCGCGGTTCATCCGTCGCGGCGACCAGCGGCTCGCGCGTCTGCTGCCGAACGGCAGGGTCCGGCCGGAGCAGTACGCGCAGGTCGTATGGGATCTGGCCGTGGACGAGGATCCCGAGGTGCTGTCGTATGTCGACCGCGTCGGCGAACGGGACACGGATCCGGTGGACGACCGGACGGACCTGGCCGATGAGGCCGACGTGCCCGCCGGAACGGACGACAAGGGCGGCGAAACGGACGGTTCCGAGGACGTGCCCGATCCCGCGGAATCCAGAGGTGCATTAAATGCACGTCTGGAAAACGAGGGCCAGGGGTGCACGAGATGCACGTCCAGAGGTGCATTAAATGCACGTCCAGGGGTGCACGAGATGCACCCCTCATATAAGGAACAACCATCAGAGGAACCATCAGGATTAACCAATAACCCCTCTGCCCCTTCGGGGCATCTCCCCGCCGCCGGCGGGGCGACCCCCGGCGAGGGGACGGCGGACGACGGGATGGCGTGCGAGGCTGGTCGGGTGCTGGACGGGCTCGTGCGTCTCCGCCGCGGTCTCGGGCTGTCGGTCCGGGAACCGTCGAAGACGGACGGGAGGGCCGTCGCGCGTCTGCTGAAGCGTCTCCGTGACCGGGGTTCCCGGGACCCGTCCGGTGCGGTCCTCATGGTGCTGGGATCGGCGTTCGAGGGCTCCTGGTGGCCCAGGCTGATCCGTACCGGTCGCACTCGTGGAGTCGAATTGGGACAAGCTCGCCGACGACGCGACGCTCTCCGCCCGGCGGGACGCCGGGACCGGGCCGGTGCGGCCCGCCGCCGGCCTTCCGGCAGAAGCGCACGCGCATTCGGCGTCGTGCTCGCATGTGGCCGCGATCGTGGATTCGTCGGACGCGGTGGCCGTGGAGCCGAGCTACGTGCACCGGAGAGAAGCGGGAGACACGGTCGCCGGGTGGCTCAATGACGGGATGGGCGGGGGCGAGGCGCTGAAACGCCTGTGCTCGATCCTGAAGGACTCCGCGGAGGACAGGCGGCGGAATCGGGAACGCTTGGAAAGGATCAGGGCCTCGCGCGGCGGACGCATGTTCGCCGGTGCGATGGATTCCGGGATCGAGGTGACGAGATGATCGACGAGCGTGCCTTGTGCGAACGGTTCCCCGTGGAGTGGGCGGATCTGATGTGGGGGCTGGACAATGGGTCGTCGGCGTCGGCGGGCGATCGGAAGGTGCTGGTGTCCGCGGGCATCAGGATCTGCGAGAAGTGTCCGGTGCGTGCGGAGTGTCTTGCGGACGCGATCGTGCGTCGGGAGCAGGTCGGGATCCGTGGCGGTCTGCCGCTGCGGGCCCGTCGCCGGCTGCGTTGCATGGCGTCCGACGGCGGCGTGGACATGTCGGACGGCGGGACGAAGGCGTTGCATGGGCTGACTCGTTGGCTGAAGTCCCATCAGGAGCTGATCGAGGCCGCGAGGGACGCGGAGACCGCCGACCGTCAGGCCAAGCGCCGTCGTCAGCGGCGCAAGGAGCGCGCCGGCATGGAACGCTGCGTGCGTGAGGGGTTCCGTCCGACGAAGCCTCCCTTGGACCGTCAGGGCGAGCTGGACATCTGAGGGGAGGGTGTGATGCGTCGTCTTCTTCGTCGTCTCGTCCCCGCTTCGGAGTTCATGCCGTGCCTGCTCGCGGTGTGCGCTCTGCCGTGCCTGGTGGCGGGCGGCCTGTCGTGGCTGGTCGCGGAAGCGTCTGCCCGTGTGGGCGGCGTTCGCCCTGGCTCCGGCCGGCTTATTCGCCGTCCGCCGCCGGCGGACGGGAGAGGGCCGTTGATCGCGGTCCGGGGCGGGTCCCGTCCCGTTCCTTTTCGGTATTTCGTTCTTTCGGTATTTAGGTAGATAGGTAAAGGAGTGAATCATGATCGTGACCGTGGCGAACGCGAAGGGCGGTGTGGCCAAGACCACGACGGCCGTGTATTTGTGCGCGGCGCATGGGCTGGCCGTGGACGACATGGATGGCGCGCTGCTGCTGGACGCGGACGTGCAGGCCAGCGCGAGCCTGTGGAGGGATATGGCCGACGAGCACGGCGACCCGTTGGGCTTCGACGTGTGTCCGGCGAACCTGAGCACGCTGCGTCGTCTGCGTGGTTCGTCGGCCGCGCGCTTGCATGGGCTGGCCGTGGTGGACGCGCCCCCGCAGGGCCCGGTGTTGGAGGCGGCGGTCCGGTGCGCTGATTTCGTGGTCGTGCCCGCGTCGGACAGTCCCCTGGACCTGCAGCAGGCGTGGGCGACGATGGCCGCGATCCCGCAGGGCGTGCCGAAGGCCGTGCTGGTCGTCAGGGCCGAGCCGAGGACCACGGCGTGCATGGAGACGATCGCCGCCCTGGACGGCGAGGGCACGCCCCGGTTCGACGCGGTGGTGCGCAAACGCCAGGACATCAAGCGGTGCATGGGGGCGCGTCCGGTGAAGCTGTGGGAGTACGCGCGGGCGTACCGGGGAGATCCTGGAGGTCGCGCGATGAGGAACATGCAGGCGTACAAGCCGGCCGCGAGGATGGGCTCGGCCGGGTCGTTGGATGACGTGTTCCGCGGGGAGCCGGCGTCGGAGTGGGTCAAGACGAGCGTGAGCATGCGACGCGAGACCAGGCGGCGGGCGAAACGGTACGCGCTCGACCATGACATGAGCCTGCAGGAGGTCGTGGACGCGGCACTCCGGGCGTACGTGGACGGCCTTCGGTAAGAAAACGGAAACGGTGTTTCGGTATTCCGGTAAATCGGTGAAGGGGTATTCCATGGCGGAAACATGCCGTCTGGCGGGCGGTGTCGGTGTTTCGGTATATCGGTATTTTGGTAGTGGATCAAGGAGAGTGTGGACTATGGGCAGGAACGAGAACGGGAAGCGGGTTTGGGTGTTCGATCCCGCGAACAACACGGACCGCGACGCCGGCAACCATCGCGGCCGGCCGATCCAGGCGCCCGGATGGGCCGTGAACGCCGTGTCGGGATGGGCGGACCGGACCGACGTCCCGGCAGGCCCGGAGGGGTCGGGATCGCGCAGGCCGCGTCGAGTGCGCATGTGGATGGTCGTCGTGGCGGTCGTCTGCGTGCTCGCCGTCGTGTCGGCGGGCCTTGCCGTCTGGCAGGCCGTCCGTGTGCGTGGTGCGATGGAATCGTGTGGGGCCTCGCGTTCCGGCGTGCTGGAACTGGCCGACGGTCTGGCGTCGGCGGTGGATGGCGGCGACGTGAGGGAGGCGTTGTCGGTCACCGCGGATCAGGTCGAGGACCCCGATGCCGTGACCGCCCTCGCCGCCGCGGCTGATGACGCGCGACTGGAGGTGGGGGTCCCGGCCTGCGAGGTCTCCTGGTTCGACCTGCATCCCGACCGTGCCTCGGACGGCATCGAGGCGGCCATGGACATGGTCCGCGCACGCTCCTCCGCCTTGGACGCCGCGGTGTCGGCGGTGCTTCGGTCGCGTGACGCGAAGATTCTGGCGGACGCGAAAACCTCTCTCCAAACGAAGACGGACCAAGCGGACGCATTGCTGGCGGATTCGGACGGCAGGGTCCAGGACAATGCGGTCCGCGATGCCCTGCGGAAGGCCATCGACCAGGCGAACACGCTTCTGGGCGGCGATGAGGTCACCGTGGATGATTTGCGCGCCGCCGGCCAGGCGATCGATCAGGCCACCACAGCGGTGAACGACTCGATCAAGGCGAAGCAGGACGCGGATGCGGCCGCCGAGGCGCAGGCCGCCCAGCAGTCGTACACGCCGTCGTATTCAGGTGGCGGGTCCTACGTCCCGCAGCAGTCCTACACGCCCAGCTACTCCGGTTCATCAGGCGGGTCTTCAGGCGGTAGCTCCGTCAATAGCTCCAGCGGTGGCGATCTGGAACTTGGCGTCGGTCAGAAACCTATTGGTTCCTGTGTTCCTGGCCAGTATTGCCCCGATCGGATGATTCGGTGCGTTGATCGCTTAAGGAGGCCGTTGATCTTGAATCGACGGCCTCCTCGCTTTTCCGTCGTTCTTTTCGGTGTTTCGGTTTTTCGGTGTGATTCTCCTTGTCTTTTGTCCTCCGCGTTATCGGCGTGTCGTGTTTTTCAATGGTTCCGTCGTCCGGGCCGGCCGGGCGATTGACCTCTTTCTCCGAGACAGCGCAACGCCGGGGCCCTTCGGGGTCCCGGCGGCCATGTGAATCGGGACGGGGTCATGGCAAGAATGATGATGAGGAGAAAGATCATATGAGTTTTGATGATCCTTCCATGCGTCACAATGGCGCCGGACGCGGGTCCGGCGGTGTGGCGCGATTGTTGAAGTCGTGCGTGCGTGCGGCCGTCGTGGCCGTGGCCGCCATGGGGATGCTCGCGGCTCCCGCGATGGCCCAGTCGGGTGGCGCGGGTTCCGGTTCGGGCTCCGTGGGTATGGGCGGTGACGCCGAGCTCGCCTGGACCTATAAGGAAGACTACGGCGCCCCCACGGTCGATAACGTCAAGGCCGCGATGAACGAGGCGACGCCGGGCATCTGGATCGGCCCCATCGGCGCCAACAATCCCGATACTCCTATCCGGCAGGCCCTGACCAGCGCCGTGTCCGAGTGCCAGGCGCGCGGCAACCAGGAGTGCCGTCTGGTCGGCGTGGGGTATGTTCACAGCATCACGCCGTCCAGCAGCTTCACCGGCGCCGCCATGGGCGCGACGCAGGCGCAGTGGTTGCAACCCTATACCCAGTACGTTCAGCCCGGTACCTATTACCGCAACGGTGTGGCGTACAACACCGCAGCCCTGTTCAATGATGGCGTGACCAGCATCGATTCTCTGGTCGCGCGTGAGACCGCGAACGATCCGGCCAACAAGAGCGTGATCGTGATCGTCTTGGGTGAGAACGAGCCGCCGACCGTGGTTCCGCCGGAGCCTCCGGCCAAGGGCATCGAGGAGGGCGTGAGCGCCGATTCGATGACCAACAGGACCGTGATCTCGACGGGCACCGGCAAGGGCGGCACGAAGATGACGATCGGCGACCGTTTCACCCCCGACGGACAGACCTACACGGTCTCCGATCTGAAGGTGACCGACAAGACCGCCGGCGAGGACATCACCGGCAGCTTCACGTTCAGCACGCAGAACGGCCAGACTCCCGCGGGGGATCACCTGACCGCGACGTGGAACGGCGGCGACCTGCCCGACAGCCACACGTTCGAGCTGTCCTTCCAGGTGACGGTCTCCGACCCGGAGATCAGCAAGGTCGGCGACCAGGGCTATGTCAGGTGGAACGACGAGCCCGAGCAGACCACCGACCGGCACGAGTTCCCGACCTGGAAGCCGAATCCGGACAAGTCGTGGATCGTCAGGGACGGTGACGGCGGGTGGGCCGCGGTGATCGACCCGCAGGAGACCAACGCGACCGGCGGCGACGCGCATAAGTTCCTGGACGGCGACGAGGTCGCCAGCGTGGTCAACGGCACCGTGGACGCCGGCCTGATCGATGTGCCCGAGTCGCTGACCCTGACCGACGACTGGACCGCCGCGGACTACATCTGGGACGGTCCGACCGGCGCCGATCAGATCCGCGTGTTCGCGGCCGACGCCACGTCCGATTCGGAGTCCAGCGTCGCGGACATCGTCAACAACGGCGGGGACGTGACCGACCAGTTCGACATCGCCGTCCAGGGCACCAAGGCCACCGCCACCGCCAAGGCCTCCTACCTCAAGGGATTGAAGGGGATGAAGAACCCGAAGCAGGTCACGCTCCTGATCCCCGGCAGGATCAACTTCGCCAACGGCGGGGGCGCCGAGCAGGTGCGCGAGGACTTCAGCAAGGAGCCCGGTAGCGAGCTGACGTTCTGCGCGGCCCCGGACGCCTCCGGGGACCCGTCGGACACGACCCTGACGAACAGCGGCTCCGAGACCGTGAACGGCCAGAGCGTGCCGACGAACACGCCGTACATCTGCGGCTACATCCCGCCGGTGGAGAAGGACGTGCTCTCCGAGGCGTCCGAGGGCGGCGAGCAGGAGTCGGTGGACGGCAAGGCCGTGTTCCCGGGCCAGAAGGTCGAGTACCAGCTGCTGACCACGCCGAACCTGCCCGCGGATCTCGCCTACGGCGTCAGCAAGGTCGTGTTCACCGACAGCTTTGACCAGCGCCTTGAGCCGGACAAGCAGACGGTCGAGATGATGGACCTGAGCGACGGCAAGGTCATCGCGAAGTCGAAGTATTCGACCGAGTGGGACGACGAGCAGCATCTGTTCCAATTGACGGTGACCGACCAGGAGCTGATCGCCCGGTGGCGTGCCGGTTCGAGCCCGCGCATCCAGGTTCGTTTTGAGGGCACCGTGAGCGAGGACGCGCCCGTCGACCACCAGGTGAACAACCAGTGGATGCTGACCCTGAACAACTCGCTGACCCCGTCGAACGAGGTGTTCAACGTGCCGCCGGACTTCAACCCGGGCAAGGAGGACAACCAGAGCGAGGCGCAGGGCGATCCGACGGTCAGCATCGACGGGAGGACCCTGCTGATGGGCGACACCGGCAACTACGTCGTCTCGCTTGATCTGACCCAGAGGGACCAGGCGTACAAGGTGTGGCGCGCCGGCATCGTGGACGACTTCGACGACGGGTACCTGAAGATCGACCCGCAGGACGTCGAGGTGCTGGACGCCGCCGGCCAGGACGTGACCGACCGGTTCAACGTCGCCATCCGGGACGGCGTCGCCTATGTGTTCGCCAAGACCGTGGACACCGGGATCCCTGCGACGGGCGAGACCGTCAAGGGCGACCCGCAGCCCTCGGATCTCAAGGCCTACTCCGAATTGACCGATGAGGATTACGATCCGCTGAAGGATCCGAGCATCGACCAGTCGCTGCTCGGCCAGACCTACCGCGTGGTCCTGCCCTATACGGTCGTGAAGGCGGCCGATGGGTATGTGGTCGAGAACACGGCGACGCAGATCGTCAACGACCTGTCCAAGCAGACCAACACGGTGTCGAACCCGTTGAAGCCGATCAACCCCGTCAAGGACGTGACCGTCGAGGTCGGCGGCGACAGCGCGAACGGCCAGAGCGTGTACCTGAACTCGACGTTCCTCTACCAGCTCGACTCCAGCGTGATCCCCGCCGACCGCGCCTACCCCGAGGTCATCGAATGGGGCATCGTCGATCAGCTGGATCCGCAGGTCGACGCGTTGACGGGCCAGTGGGCCGTGTACGCGGCCCGCGACCTGTACCGTGACGGTCAGGTGATCGCGGCCAGGGGCGCGATGATCGCCGGCGGCGGCTTCGACAGCTCGAAGCTGGGTGGTGACATGTTCACCGCGAACATCGACCAGTCGACCGGCAAGGTGACCATCGAGTCCACCGACCTGTACCGGTCCCTGGCGGGCGCGGACACCGCGCACGAGCAGGCGTGGCGCGCGTACATCCAGTGCAGGCGCGTCAAGGTCGTGGACCGGCACGAGAACCGGTTCACCGAGCACTTCAACGACAAGGACCTCGAATCCAACGTCGTGTGGACGAAGACCCCGGACATGACCCCGTCGCTGTCCATCGAGAAGTGGGACGAGACGAGCGGCTGGCCGGACGGCGACCGCGACACCCCGCAGGAGGCGCTTGAGGGCGCGAAGGACGGCGACGTGATCGTGTTCACCATCACCAACACGTCCAAGACCGACGACGAGGGCAACGGCGCGTGGTTCAAGGCCAGCGACCTGAAGCTGGAGGACGAGACGATCGTCGGCGACGGCGAGGTCACCGATCTCGTCTACCCCGTGGATTGGGGCACGCTGGTCCTCAGGCCGGGCGACTCGGTGGATGTCAGGGGCACGCTGACCGGCTTCACGGCCGACAGGCACACGGACCGCGCCCAGGTCACCGGCATCCCGCTCGTCACCTGCCCCGTGTCGGACGATGACCCGTTCGGCACCAACCCGGGTGACGGTTCCGGCGGTCAGGACGGTCCGAACACCGTCGAGATCGACGGCACGGTCCTGTGCGAGGACACCGTCGTGGAATCCAACACGGATGATTGGAACGCGACCTCTAAGTTGCTGGCCACGACCGGTAGCTCGGTCATGTGGATCGCGGGAGGCGCCCTGGTGCTGTTCGCGCTCGGCGGCGGTCTGGTCGTCGTGCGTCGTCGCGGCGCCGGCTCCCATGCCGCGCACACCGCGAAGACGGCCGGTCGCGCCTGACCGGTGAGAAGCGTCCGTCCGACCGGCCGGTGGTGTCCGTCCGGCCTTCCGGTCGGACGGCGGAAAAGGCCCGCCCCTTCAACGGGGCGGGTTTTTTTATTCCTCTTCGATGCGCACGTCGTGGTCCGGGTTGGGTGTCCTCCGCGGCGGGCGTGTCGGGATCGGATGATGGTGCCGTGTCCAAGTCGTCGAGGGTTCGGAGGTCGTTATGGTCGATCGGGTCGATCAGTTGTTCTCGTTTCTGGATGGGTTGCGTTCGCGCGCGTGGGTGCCGGGCGTGGACTCTTCCGCGGACGCGGCGTTGCTGCCCGCGTTGGTGGGGTTGTCGCGGCGTGCGGACATGCGTGACGCGGTGCTGGTGAAGGTCGTCGATCCGGGCATGGACCGGGCGGCGTTCCGTCTGGTCGCGTCCCGGTCCGAGGCGGGGCCGGGTCGTGACCGTCGGGTGGCTGACGCGGTCGCGGTGGTCGACGGTGTGGTGACGAAGGCGTGGGAGAACCCGGGGTATGACGTGCGCCGGGTGATGCAGACCGCGTACCGTCAGGACGTCCCGAAGCTCCTGGATCGTCTCGCGGCGCGGATATCCCCGTTGGCGGAGCAGTCGGGGCTGCGGGCCGTGACGGCGTACGCGAGCTGGCTTCAGGGCGATGACATGCCCGTGTTCAAGGGGTATCTGGATTCCCTGCGTGCCGCGAACCCGTCGGACGGGTGGGCGGTCCAGCTCGGGAACGCGTACGCGGCGCATGAGTATCCGGCGTGGCTGCGGGCCGATCTCGACGAGCGGGAGCGGCTGGGCGCGGTGAATGCGGGTGCCGCCGGCGTGCTGGCCGGGCGTCCCGATGGCGTGTCCCCGTCGCGGTGATCCGGGGTGGCGTCGTGCGTGGCGAAGGGACGGCGGCATGACCGGTCCGATGCTGCAGCCCACCCAACGGTGGTGGGATGGCGACGGGGACGATCCGTCGTCGGTTCCCGTGCCGGACGGCATGCCGTCCCGTTACGGGTCGGATGGGGGCCGGACGGACGTTCCGGCCCGCGATGCCGTCGACTGCGGTCGTGTGGACGGCTCGTCTCCCGCCGGGGAATCCCTTGAGGCGGTCGCTGACGTGGAGCCCGACGACGGTCCGCGCGACGCGGTCGCCGGGGGAGGGGCGCGCAGGATGGCGCTCGTCGCCGGGGTCTGCTCGCTTGCCGTGATCCCGCTTGTGGCGGGCGGCTTGTTCGCCTGGCGCGCCGTCGAGACGTCACGCGCGCGGGAGATGAGGTCGTCCTGTCTTGAGGCCGTCTCGTCCCAATCGGCTGCGTGGGAATCGGTGTCCGAGGCGGTCGCGGCGGCCGGGGACGCGGAGGGGATCGACGCCTCGCAGGTCCAGGACGCCTCGAGCGTCTCGGAACTCGCCCGGCTTCTGGATTCGACGCCGGAGGAGCCGGCCGCGGACGCGTGCCCGGCCGACGCCGCCGCGGAACTGCTCGCCGCCCATGGTGAGCGCGCGGACTCCCAGACCGAGGCGTACGGACGTTACGCGAAGGAGCTGAAGGATGCCGCGTCGGCGGTGCTGGCGTCGCGTGACGCGAAGACGTTGGCGGACGCGGCGGCGTCGCTCAGGGCGAAGGCGGACCGGGCCGACGCCTTGCTGAAGGATTCGGACGGCGGGGTCCGGGACGACGCGACCCGGGACGCGTTGCGGCGGGCGGTCGACCGGGCGCGCACGCGTTCTGGACGCGAACGACGGACGCCGGGGCCATGAACGACGCCTCGACCGCGTGGACCGG
>NZ_JGZU01000015.1 GCF_000741765.1 Bifidobacterium tsurumiense | reverse complement strand
GCAGCGCCACCGCTGCCGGCCGCCGGAAGTGAACCCGTTCTTGCGCATGGACCCGCCGCACAATTCACACAACGCGGCACGGGACGATTTCCTCTTGACCATGCACAGCAATCAAACAGCACACATACACCGAAAAAGCAAACGAACCCGGACATTAACACCAAAACCGTTAAAACAACCCCGACACACCAACAAGCACAAACCCCGACGCCAACCATCAGACACACATTTTGTCCATTAACCCGCTATGTCCGTTCAGGTTGCTCCGCTGGGTTCGATTCGCATTACTCAACACCTTGTTTTCGAGGGAACAATCGAACTGGACGGCCGCGAGCAGTTGGGATTCTCTCCGCGGTATCCCGCGCTGGTGCAGTTGCATGAGGAAATGCCTGCCCAAGACGTACCTCTTCATTGGCATAAAGGTGCGGAAATGTTGTATGCATGCCAAGGACGGCTGCGAGTCTTCGTGGACGGACGAAGTGTAACGATTGAGGAAGGTCAGTTCTGTCTTATCAGTCCCAATGCGCGGCATGCCATTCATCCGATGCCACGAAGCACTGGGCAAAGCGTGTTGTCTGTGACCTTCGATAACCGTCAGATCGCTCGACTGGCACCCGGTCTTCACGACCGTTATTTGAAGCAAGGCGTGCCAATCGGGCGTGGAACCGCATGGCCTGATGCCGATTTGGAGCTGATATGCGAGGATCTCATTGTTTCGTTGGCTGATGATACCTCTGAGCTGAGATTCATACGAGCCGCCCGTCTGGTATTCCAACTGCTGGAGCATATTTACACACACTATGCTTCGGAAAGCTGTGAGCTCAGCGCTGCTGCGGGTTCTGACGCCGTCGATGAGCGTATAAAGCCGATGGTTGATTTCTTTGACCATAATTACGCAAGCGGTGTGACGGTGACGCAGGCTGCGAAGGAATTTGGATACAGTCCGGAATATTTCTCCCGCTTGTTCTCCAAGCATGCCGGCATGTCTCCTGAGCGGTATTTAACCGAGTTGCGGTTGCAACATGCCGTAGATGTGTTGGTTTCTTCGAGGGTGTCCTGCAGTCAGATTGCGCAGGATAGCGGTTTCCGCTCGGCTCGTGCCTTTTCCACGGCATTTTTCAAACGCTATGGCATGATGCCTTCTGTTTTTCGGCGTGCGAACCATGAGCGTCTCCAAGAAATCTAATGATCCAGGTCGTAATGAGGTCGTCAGGTTTTGAATCAGCATTGGTCAAATATGTGTAGTTAATATCAGAAAACTACATATTTTCAGTGGATTATTGTCCAGATAATTGAGGAGTTCCACAGGAGTGGATCGGCAGAATAACGTTGCTCTGCCGGGTCTGCCCATAACAAAGGAGTTCCCATGGAATCGGATGCAATTGTTACTGCTTCGACAGCTACGTTGCCTCAGTCTGGTGCGCGGCGTCACCTTATGAAAGTAGCCATCCTGTCGCTGTCATTGCTGTTGTGCAGCGTATCGGTCACAATGGCCGTGGTTTCAAGCCTTCGACAGGATTACCCGAATGCCAGCACCATGGAATTGCAGGGTTTTGTCAATATTCCAGTGATCGGCGGCATTATTGCCACTTTGGTGGGTGGTTTTCTTGCAGCAAAAGTAGGCAAGAAAAATCTATGCTTGGCAGGCACCTTGCTGTGCTTCCTCGGTGGATTTTTGCCGATGTTCGTGCCTGATCTGGATATGAAGACCGCACTTCGCGCGCTGTGCGGATTTGGCGTGGGGCTTATCCAGCCGCTATCGGCCTCATTGATCGTGGATTGCTTCAAGAAGGGTCGTGAGGCAGACACGATGATGGGAATCCAGTCAGCAATGGTAGGACTTGGTGCAACCATCTTTTCCTCCGCTATTGCCGGCATCATGGTTGTTGATTGGCACTACTTCTACTTCGTATATTTCATAGCGCTGTTGGTATTTGTCATCGTGCTGGTTTTCGTGCCAAATTCTGTCAATGAGATCGGTCGTGTGCGACGCTCGAATGCACAGAACACGGGCGGAGCCGTAAATGCTAAAAAGCGCAAGATGCCGCTATCCGCTTACTTCGGCATGCTTGTGCAAATTGTTTTTGCTACTGGATACGGTTTCTATACGGTGAATCTTTCTTTGGCGGCTGAGGAAACTGGCACAATCAGTGCGGTTCAGGCGGCGACGGTCATGACCGTTGTATCGATGTCTTCGCTAGTCGGTGGCTTCCTGTTCGGCTTTGCCAAGCGCTTCCTTGGCATGCGCATTGGCATCGTTGCTATCGCATTGGAGGCAATCGGTTTGGCGATGTGGGCGAACACGTCATCATTGAATATCTGGTTCGCCGCTGCCGTCTTATTCGGTGTCGGATTCTGCTGGTTCATGCCGTATGTCAATTTCCTGGTCAATGAACATACCGACCCAACGTTATCCGCTCAGGCCACTTCGTATGCCTTCTTCGGAAACAGCATCGGCTCGTTCCTGCCAACCTATGCCTTTGCGGCTATCGGCGCTATCACCGGTGTGACCAGCACATGGAAGTCAATGAATTTCGCAGCTGTGCTCATGGTTGTTTGCATCGCAATGATATTGGCATTCAATGCGTTCGATAAGAATAATGCCCATGAAGCTGCGTAATTGAGTCATCGGCATAAGAGATGGCATCGGCCTCTGTGCCTGAGACCCAGATTGCACAAATTGATAAAGAAATGAGGATATGACAAATGAGTGATGATCTGAATATAGTGACGGATCAGTGGCTGACTATTCATTCAGACGATATACGTCCGGAGATTGATGTCGATTCGCTGGTGGAGCCGGCATCAGTGGAACCATTGGCGACAATACCAACCCCGATTGAACAGACGAAGAACTTCCCCCACACAGATGAGGTTCCAGATGGTTGCACTGTGATTTCTGATCTCGATGAGGATGACTTCGGTTATTCCGTGAGTTTTGAAGAGGTCACCTACGCCACACGTACGCTGGCTGATGGCACATCGATGGATTTACCGATGTGGGTATTCACTCCCGGTTTGGATAATGCCCCTGAGAGTCATATGCCTGAAGGCGGATGGCCGGTCATCGTCTTCGTGCGGGGTTCAGCGTTCCATGAACAGAATGTGCCTGATTACTCAAACTACTATGTGCGTATTGCCGAAAAAGGCTATGTGGTTGCGGCGATGAAATATCGTCATAGTGACGTTGCCCCGTTCCCTGCGCAGATGTTGGATTGCAAGACCGCAGTCCGTTTCATGCGTGTGAATGCGGAACGATTCCATTGCAATAAGGATCGTGTCGTACTGTGGGGTGATTCCTCTGGCGGCCATACAGTGCTTATGGCAGGATTTACCGGTGATCGTGAACCAGATACCCCTTTGTATGGGGAGGAGAGCGCTGAAGTCAAGGCGATTGTGGATTGGTATGGGCCAACGGACTTTGTCAAAATGAACTTCTACGCGAGCTCGCAAAACCATAGCGCTCCTGAATGCCCTGAAGGTGTGGAAATAGGGGGCGTGGATGTGCTGGAATATCCTGATCGCAGCCGTGTGGCCTCTCCGATGTCGTATTTGTCAGCCGACGTCCCGACGCCTCCGACGCTGATCATGCATGGCGGCCGCGATCAGCTGGTTCCCTTTAATCAGAGCTGTCGGTTGTATGCCACGATGAAAGCCTTGGATAAAGATGTGACCTTCCTGAAGCTCGACAATGCGTGCCACGCATGCTACGGTTTCCGTTCCGCTCGTGCATTGAATATCGTGTTCGATTGGTTGGAACAGAAGTTGTAAGTCTCCGTGCATTGCCGTATATGCATGTCATATTGGATTCAATTATTGAATGCCTGGGCCCGTGTCCTGTCTGGATACGGGCCCAATTTCGATGTGATACTGAGAAATAGCGAAATGCGATGCTTATGAGGGCCGGTGCTGTGCATATTGCCTGAAAGTCTATGGAAGATATTGCGTCGACGGATATCGTTCCTGAACTGGAACCCATTCCGTGGTTTTTGTGGATGTTTGCAGCGCATATGCGGCTCTGTCTACCCACTCGCCGTAGAGTCAACATTATGACCGACGAATTGAACACTCATCCGATACTGGTCGGTACTGCGGCCGACGATGCTGATGGCTTGAGCGCCGCGGAGGTCGACCGTGGTTTGGCGCGCTTGGACCCTCTTACCGTCCGACCGCGAACCTCAAGCCGTGTGCTGTGTGCTGTTTTCGCCGTATTCTTTTTTGCTGCATCTGTAGGTATCTGGTGGCTGGGCGTGCGAACCATGGAAGGCCAGTCTTACGATGACATGGTCTTCTCGTCATTCAAGTCCGAGGCTGTGCCCAGCTGGTTGGCGGTCACGATCCGCCCCTTGGTATCTGAATGGGTTTCAGCCTCGATTAGCGTTGTGCTGATGGTCGTTGCGCTTATTGTTTTGGTCGCGAGGCGCAGATGGTGGGCGATAGGGCAGTCCGTTGTACTGGTATTGGCCTGCGCTGCCTCATCGTTGCTCAAAGAATATTTGCCAAGGCCGTATTTGATTAATGTGGAATCGCAGCAGTCTAATTCCGCGCCTTCGGGACATATGCTATTGGCAGTGGCTTCCGGAATGGTGCTTGTGTTTGCGGTATCTCGGGCATGGAGAGCCGTGGCTGCCGTGATCGCCGTCGGTTATGCATCGCTCACGGGTTTGTCCTTGATATATGGGCAATGGCATCGTCCCACTGATGTTGTGATGTCTCTGTGCATTGCAGCCGGTTGGATGATGCTCGTCATGATATTCACACGTGCCTCGAGTATGGATAGGCCGGGCACGCGGGTGTCTTCGACGAGTATTCAAATCGTTGCCAGTGTTCTGATTACTGCGGGTGTGATGGCACTGTTGTATAGTGCATACCTGCTTTGGCAGATACAGCCCGGGCTGTCGTTGAGTGCACAGTGGACTCATCCGGCGGCGCATGTGTCGGCAATTGCCGCGATTGTCGGGCTCTCTGCACTGGTATTCGGGCTTGAAGCAGCGATGCGCCAAATCACTGCTGCACCGTTGAGCAAATTGGGTTTGGTGGGAGCGCCGCCAACACCTCCGACCCAATGAATTGTCTCAACAAATGAGTTCCGGCGGCACACGAAATTTGGCGATAGGCCACATATGGTGAGTATGATGGCGTTCCGAAACGATAGTTAAGGAGAGGCAATGGCAAACGGCACTAAGCTCGTCATCGTGGAGTCTCCCACCAAGGCCAAGAAAATCGGGGGATATCTAGGCCAAGACTATAACGTCATGGCTTCTGTCGGCCATATTCGTGATCTTGCACAGCCCAGTCAGGTGCCGGCTGGACAAAAAGAAAAGTTCGGTAAGTTCGGTGTTGACGTCAATGACGGATTCGAGCCGTATTACATCGTTGGCGCCGACAAGAAGAAAACCGTTTCCGAGCTGAAGGAAGCATTGCGCGATGCTTCCGAATTGTACCTGGCGACTGATGAGGATCGCGAGGGAGAGGCAATCGCTTGGCATTTGGTGGAAACGCTCAAGCCCAAGGTGCCGGTGAAGCGCATGGTATTCCATGAGATCACACCTGAGGCCATTAAGGCATCTCTGGGCAAGACTCGTGATGTCGACGGTCATATGGTCGATGCGCAGGAAACACGTCGTGTGCTTGATCGCTTGTATGGCTATGAATTGTCGCCAGTGCTGTGGCGCAAGGTCGGACCGGGTCTGTCGGCCGGTCGTGTGCAGTCGGTGGCCACGCGCCTCATTGTTGAGCGTGAGCGTGAACGCATGGCCTTTGTCAAGGCGTCTTATTGGGATGTGAGTGCCCAATTGCAGGCGGATGGAGCTCAGGGTGAGCCTGTGGTTTTCGAAGCGCATATGGTTTCGCTGGATGGCAAGCGCCTGGCTGGTTCGAAGGATTTCTCCGATAACGGATCGCTGACGGATGCTGCAAGCAAAGATGGCGTGCTGCAATTGGATCAGGAACAATCTGAAGCCATTGCCAAGGCTCTTCGTCAGCAATCATTCATGGTGGCATCCATGGAAACGAAGCCATACCGCAGGCGTCCTTTGCCCCCGTTTACCACTTCCACGCTTCAGCAGACCGCGGGAAATCGTCTGTCGATGAGTTCTCGTCAGACCATGCGAGCTGCGCAGGGTCTGTATGAGAATGGTTACATCACATATATGCGTACCGATTCGGTAACCCTGTCTCAAGAGGCTATCGAAGCCGCTCGAGAGGCTGTTTCGCAGAAATTCGGCGAGGCATATCTTTCTGATGAGCCCAAGCAGTATGCAACAAGAACCGCAGGCGCTCAGGAAGCGCATGAGTGTATTCGTCCCTCGGGCTCACGGTTCCGCAACCCTGAGGAATTGGCAACCAAGGTTCCCCCTGATCAGCTGAGACTGTACACCCTGATTTGGCAGCGTACCTTGGCTTCGCAGATGGCTGATGCCACGGGTTCCACCGCTACTGTGAAGCTCTCTGCTCCGGTTGAGCAGCAAGGGGATGCGATTTTCCAGGCTTCCGGAACAGTTATCGAATTCCCTGGATTCCTGAAGGCGACTGGCGAGGGCCGTCGCTCCATGAAAGATGCCAAGACTTCTCAGGATGGCGAATCCAAGAACGCTGGGTCTGCTGATTCCAATGAGTCTCTTCCGCCAATGTCCACCGGCGATATGATCGACCCCGTCGACGTGGTTGCGGTCGGGCATGAAACCCAACCTCCGGCGAGATACACCGAAGCTTCTTTGGTCAAGACTCTGGAGGCAAAGGAGATCGGTCGGCCTTCCACATATGCAAGCATTATTTCTACGATTATCGATCGTGGGTATGTGTATGAACGAGGTCGTGCGCTGATTCCTTCGTGGTTGGCGTTTGCTGTGATCAAGCTTTTGGAGAGCAATTTCCCGAAGTATGTGGATTATCAGTTCACCGCCGATATGGAGAATGGCCTTGATCAAATAGCCCATGGCGAGGAAACACGTCGTGAGTGGTTGACGAGGTTCTATTTCGGTACTGGTGAGGATGCCGCACATAATGCCGATGAAGCACACGGCGGGTTGCAGCAGCAGGTTGCCGAACTGGGTGAAATCGATGCCCGTGAGATCAATACCATCGATATCGGCGATGGTCTGCATGTGAGGGTCGGACGCTACGGACCATATCTGGAAGATACCAAGAACCTTGACGCTTCAGGCAATCCGAAGCGTGCATCAGTGCCTGACACATTGGCTCCTGATGAGCTCACTGTGGCCGAAGGCCATCAGCTCATCGAAAGCAACGCCGGCGGTCCGCGTGAGCTGGGCAAAGATCCTGAGACCGGCGGTACCGTTGAGGTGCGAACTGGCCGTTTCGGCCCATATGTGGCGTTGGTCATGCCGGAGTCTGCCGAATCGGGAGCGAAAGAAGCTGCCAAGCCTGCCAAACGTGGTTCAAAAAAGGCGGCCGAAGAGGCTGCCCGCCCCAAGATGGCATCGCTTTTCAAGTCGATGACGCCAGAAACCCTGACATTGGATGATGCGCTGAAACTATTGCGACTTCCTCGCCAAGTCGGTGTGATTGAAGAGACCAATGCTGAAACCGGTGCAATAACCCAATCCACCATTGAGGCGAATAATGGTCGATATGGTGCATACCTGACCAAGAAAGCTGCTGACGGTTCAACGGATACGCGTTCCTTGGGCAGTGAGGATGAGATTTTCACAGTGACTGTGGATGCTGCGAAGGAATTGTTCGCACAGCCCAAGTATGGACGTGGCCGCGGTCGTGGAACTGCGAAGCCTCCGCTGCGCGAGCTCGGTGCCGATCCGGAAAATGGAAAGCCCGTCACCATCAAGGACGGCTTCTATGGTGCGTACATCACCGATGGCGAGACCAACCGCACACTGCCCAAGCAATACACTGCGGAATCGATAGAACCTGCAGAAGCATTCCGTCTTTTGGCCGAGAAGAGGGCGGCCGGTCCGACCAAGCGTCGCCGTTCCACCAAGTCTTCCACAGCCAAGAAGACCAAGGCATCTTCCGCTAAGTCAACGAAGAAGACCACTACAAAGTCGTCCACGCGCTCGACGACCCGCAAAACCACAGCGGCTAAAACGACCGCGAAATCATCCAGCACAACACGTGCAAGTAAGAAGAGTGCCTCGGCATGACCGCGGAAGGTATCTTCATCTCCTTCGAAGGGGTTGACGGAGTGGGCAAAACCACCCAGGCCGAACGCTTGCGTGAATATCTGCAGTCGCTTGGGCGTGAGGTGGTGATGACCCGCGAGCCAGGAGGCACAGGTCTTGGCATTGCTTTGAGGGAGATGCTCTTGCACGGCGGGGAGATAGGCGTTCGCGCAGAAGCGCTGCTGTTTGCCGCGGATCGAGCGCAACATGTGCATGAGGTGATTCGTCCTGCTTTGGAACGGGGCGCCGTGGTCATTACGGATAGATATATCGATTCCTCAGTGGCTTATCAAGCCGGTGGCAGGGAATCGTCGTCCGAAGATATCAAGCGATTGAGCGAATGGGCAACGGACGGCCTGTGGCCTCGTCGCACGTATTTGCTTGATATGGATCCGCGGCTTTCTCATAGCCGGTTGGCGCATGATGAAGATCGTATGGAATCCGCGGGTGATGCGTTCCAGCGTCGGACTCGACAAGCATTTCTCGATATCGCACAGCGAAACGAAAGCCGCTGCTTGGTCATTGACGCCGGTGGCAGCATTGATTCGGTGTGGGATGCCATCAAATCGGATATGGATACGGTGTTGCAATCGGCAGAATCTTCCCAGATGCAATCTGGGCCTTTCCAGACTAAATTGGAGTTCACTAACTTGGAGTTCTCCGACACGGCGAATGGAGAGAGTGCATGAGCGTGTGGGATGACATCGTCGGGCAACACAGGGTTGTCGATCAGTTGCGCACCGTTGCTTCCTGTGATCCTCAGTCCATCGCTCAGTCGTGGTTGATATGTGGCCCTCCGGGATCTGGCCGCTCGAATGTGGCAAGGGCATTCGCGGCGGCGTTGGAAAGTCCGGACCACGGTCTTGGTGACGAGCCGACCAAAACGACTATGAATGTGTTGTCCGGAAGCCACCCCGATGTCAGTGTGCTGGCCACGAATAAGGTGACCATCGGTATCGATGAGGTTCGCGAGCTCATCAACTTGTCGGAACAGATGCCGAGCACTGCGCCGTGGCGCATCATCATTATTGAGGATGTGGATCGAATGCTGGAGCGCACGACGAATGTGCTGCTCAAGGAGATCGAAGAGCCCAGCGAGCATACGATCTGGCTGCTATGCGCACCAAGCGCTCAGGATGTTCTGCCCACTATCCGCTCGCGTACCCGCATCGTGAATTTGGCGGTGCCGTCAACAAAGGCCGTCGCCGAATTTTTGGAGAGCAATACTGGCGTTGAGCACAAAATTGCCATTCGTGCGGCACGACTTTCTGAGGGTCATATTGGTGTGGCTCGATTGTATGCCACTGATGAGCAGGTGATGAGTGACCGCGATGAATTGATTGTCGGTGTGCTGAATCTCCGTCGCGCTTCGGATGCCATAGTGTTGGCATCGCGATTGATAGATAGTGCGCAGGATCAGGCGATGGAGGATGCGACGCGGGAAGCGGATAAGGCAAAGGAGGATTTTCTTCGCATCAACGGACTGTCTCCTAGCGACCGCATTCCGCCCAAACTGCGTTCGGCATTCAATGCCTTAACCAAAAAAGAGGAATTGCGAAGAAAAGCCACTCGGCGCAGCCGTGATGTGTTGGATAGGGCTTTGAATTCCATCGCTAGCATCTATCGAGATGTTGCGGTTTTGCAGAATAACGCCGAAGACTCAGTGGGAATGATCAATCTGGAAAATCGTTCTGCTATAACGGAATTGTCCGTGCAGCTCGATCGGCAGGGTGCTGTGAGGCGGCTGGAAGATGTGGCGACTGCCCGACGACGTCTGGCCGGCAACGTCAACCCCGCTCTGGTGTTCGAAGCGCTGTTCTGTGCGCTGTTGGTTTGACTTTTATTTTCCCAGGATGGCTGGAATACCGATTGTCAACGTGTTTCTCATCATCCACGAGACATTTCGACGTTTGGCTTGGCGCACTCGGGTATATAAAGGTTGCATACATAACCAAGCGTGGCCGGGAACGCTGGAACGGTGGTAGTCGACTCGAATTTGATCACAGATCTTTGTCCGGCGTGACCATGGCGCTGGAATCCCACCAGAGTTCACTGGTTGATTCACGCGCGATCAATCTTGGGGGGAATGCCGTGTGGGCTGGCAGCCAGTGGGTGACTCGGCTGTTGGCTTCGAGTAAGCGAAGGGTTTCTTTGGCGATGCGCTCGTAATGGGGTCGCGTTGTGGTTAATGACGGCAGTGCTTCATCGCGCGGTGCCGTGTCTCCTGATCCGATTATTTGCACATCTTCAGGGACGCGCAATCCCAAGGTGTCCAAGGCCATGCACACTCCCAATGCGATATCATCCGAAGCGCATATCACAGCATCGGGCCTTGCCATAGGAGAGGCGGATGAATGGGAAGCATCACTAGCAGAGAAGATTCGAAGGGCATCGGCATAGCCTCTGCGTACCGTGCAATCCCCGAAGGTGGTCCACTGAGGCTGGGCTGGGAGATTGAGCCGGCTTGCCGAAGTCTGGAAAGTGATGAATTGCTCCGCCGCTTCACTTGAATTCACTGAGGCGCTGAAGAAGGCAATATATTGTGCATTGTGTTCAGCCAAATGCGCCAACGCCAACTCCATGGCGGCATTGTTGTCGACGCCGACCCAATTGACATGGAAAGAAGTGAATTTGCCTGATATTTGAACAGTGGGCGTGGTCGACGCATATTTTTCCAGAACCGCAGACATATCGTCCTGCGTTGAAGGCATTACGATCAGGCCGTCCGGTTTGCGTGACAGCAATGCGTCGATTCGAATGCGCTGCCTTTCGGAGGTGTCGCCCAGCCCGACGAGTAGCTCTTTGCCATTTTCTGATGCGGCGGCTTCAAGTGCGACAAGCATCCTTGCAATAAAAGGATTGCTGGGTGATGTTGAAACCAAAGCCAAAGTATTCGTTGAACTGCTGCGTAAAGTGCTTGCCGCGTAATCAGCGGAATAATTCAGCGCTTCTGCAGCTTTACGCACACGACGGGCGATATCGTCATCCTTGGTACGTCGCCCTGACAGTACTCGGGACACAGTGGCGGTTGAGACCTTGGCTAGGGCGGCCACGTTCACGATGGAACTGCCGGAAGCCGGTGCCTGTTCCTTGGACTCCATATGCTCTCCATTTGCGCTTACAGAAGGCTGCAAACCCGTCTTTGGGCACGCTGACGCCTAAATAGTGTTGCCGCCTGCCCCTAAGGCGTGGCGGCAACACGAAGTGAATTCATCACATAACGTCGATGTGAGAAATCTCACTCACCCTTGGTGAGGGTTGCAATGAGATCGTCGGCGATCGCCTCAGCGTTGTCACCGTCAACGGTGAGTTCAACGGTATCGCCCTGCTTGATGCCCAATCCCATAACGGAAAGGATGCTGCCAGCGCTGACGCCAGGGGTTCCTGGTTCCTTGGAAATGGTTACGGTTGCACCGGATGCGGTTGCTGCCTGGGCAAATTCTGCGGCCGGACGAGCGTGGATTCCAACAGGATCGTTGATGACTGCGGTACGTGTTGCGGTTGCCATAAGACACTCCTTTGAGTCGGTTGAAATGCGGCCGTCTTCTTGGCTGCTTTCGGAATGAGTATAGCACGAAGTTGCGGAAAATTCAGAAAACGTTTACCGTATTTGCAAAGCGGATTGCGAAGTGTATACTGACAGTCGTTAGAAATGATTTTCTTGCGATGATGTGAGCGAGTCATGAAGGGTATCCACTGCTGGAAACCCGCAAAGCATAAGGAGCACAAATGGTTATCAAAGGTGTTGGCATTGGCCGTGGCGTTGCGGTTGGTCCAGTTATTCGTATGGCGGCACCGCTGCCCGAGCCCTCGGATGCGCCGCGAGCTGAATCGGTAAGCGCCGAACATGAGTTTGAGCGTGTGAAGAAGTCCCTTGCTAAGGTGCAGGAAGATCTGAATGCACGAGCGGAAGCGGCTCTTCAAGGCGATGACGGAGCCAAGCAAGCCGCCCCGATTTTGCAGGCTCTGGGCCAGATGGCTGCGGATCCGGCATTGTTGGATTCCATCAAGAACTTGGTGGATGTGGGCAAGAGTGCAGAGCGTGCGGCACTTGAAGGTTTCGCAGGCTTCGAGCAGATGCTCACCGCTTTGGGCGGATATATGGCTGAGCGTGCAGGAGATTTGCATGATGTCGGTCAGCGAGTCATCGCAGATCTGATGGGTGTGCCGGCTCCAGGTGTGCCGCAGAGTGACAAGCCGTTTGTTCTTGTGGCTGACGATCTGTCCCCAGCCGACACAGCAAGCCTGGATATGAACAAGACTTTGGCAATCGTCACCATTCAGGGCGGCCCTACCAGCCATACCGCCATTCTGGCTCGTGCGCGTGGCATTGTCGCTGTGGTATCGGCTTCTGAGGCGGAAGAACAGCTTCAGGACGGCACCATGGTTATTGTCAACGCAGCGCAGGGTGAAGTTGCAGTCGATCCTTCTGAAGACGAGATCGCACAGGCTGAAGAGGCTCGCGCTCAGGCAGCCAAGGCCAAGGAACTGCGTGGCCGGCCCGGCGCTTTGAAGGATGGCACACTTATTCCTTTGCTGGCCAATGTCGGCAAGCCCAAGGATGCCGATCCCGCGCTCGAATACGGCGCCGAAGGCGTGGGTCTGTTCCGCTCCGAATTCCTGTTCATCGGCAATTCCGAGCCGCCAAGCGTGGAAGAGCAGACCAAGGCATATGCCGAACTGCTCAGCCGCTTCCCGGGCAGGAAGGTTGTTATTCGTATGCTCGACGCGGGCGCTGACAAGCCGCTGCCATTCCTCACCCCAGAGGATGAGCCGAATCCAGCCTTGGGTCTGCGTGGCCTGCGCACATTGAAGGCGCATATGAATGTGCTTGAAGGACAGCTTGAGGCATTGGCTCGTGCCGACGCCCAGACCGATGCCGACCTGTGGGTAATGGCTCCGATGGTTGCGGACGAGCATGAAGCGGAATACTTCGTCAAGCTGGGCAAGTCCAAGGGACTGAAGAAGGTCGGTGTCATGGCCGAAGTGCCATCCATCGCTTTGGTCGCTGACAAGGTGGCCAAGGTCGCCGACTTTGTGTCCATCGGCACCAACGACTTGACCCAGTACACGTTGGCGGCAGACCGTACTTTGGGCTCTGTGGCCAATTATCAGACCGCATGGCATCCGGCTGTGCTGCGTGCCATCAAGCTGATCGCAGATGCTGGCAATGCCAATGGCATGCCGGTCGGCGTGTGCGGTGAAGCCGCGGCTGATCCTGACTTGGCTGTTGTGCTGGCTGGTATCGGTGTGAACTCACTGTCCATGACCCCTGTGGCTTTGGATGATGTGCGCGCCGAATTGGCCAAGTACACCATGGAAGAAGCCAAGGCTAAGGCTGAGGCTGCATTGGATGGCCAATTCTATAACCCTGCTGAATGAATAATCCCGCCCTCGAATCCGAGGGATAAGAGCTTGGTGCAGCATGCATAGCGGATGCTGCACCAAGGATGAAACCCACCTCCTGTTCGTCCCGTTCACTGTTGACAACGAGGAACGATGCGACCCTTTCCCTGTAGCGGGAGTACCAAGAAAGTGAGTAGGACCATGAGTGACATCGATGCATTCCTGCCTGATTCGGCATTCAATCTGGGTGCGCACGCGGCCGATTGGCGCGAGGCGATCCGTTTGGCTGGTGCCGGACTGGTTGCCGCAGGATTTACCACCGAGGCGTATACCGACGAAATGATCGAAACCGTCGAAAAGATGGGGCCATATATTGTCATCGCTCCAGGCCTGGCATTGGCTCATTCTCGCCCTTCAGATGCAGTGCTGAACACTGGTCTGAGCTGGGTGAGGCTGGATGAGCCGGTCGAATTCGGCAATAAGGCCAATGATCCGGTTTCTCTGGTCATCGGTTTGGCTGGCCGCGATGAAAGTGAGCATATCACTGTGATGTCAGCCATTGCAGCGGCGCTTTCCAAGGCTGATAAGCGCGAAAAGCTCGCAAGCGCTGCGACGCCTGAAGACATTCGCGACGTACTTAAGGGATAAGTAGGCATTCCTGCGCATCATGGTGATAATTATTCACATTTGCACGATGTGAAAGCAATGATGCGCAGGGAATACCCATCGCATAACTCAATAAGATCCACAAAGTCTGTGACCTTAAGTGTAGGAACAATCTGAGCGTATAAAGCTTGAAAATTGTTTACAACTCAGTGATTTGAAGTTGCAACTGCTGGGGCGTATCAATGCGAGACACAACCCGGCATCCTGATTCTTGACGTATGGAAGTGACAAGAAACCAGACGTCTGCGCGGCCGACAACTGCGCACAGTGCCATATGGCACATCAATAAATAACCCACCCATAAACAGAATCGAGGAATATTATGAATATTCTTTGCGTATGCGGTAACGGCATCGGTACCTCCGTGCTTTTGAAGATCAATGTCGAGTCGGCAGCCGCCGATTTGGGCATGGATGTTACCGTCACCACTTCCGATGCAGGTAGCGCCAAGGGAACTGCCAATATGAACGACCTGGTTCTCACCTCTCCGCAGCTCGCCCCTGAGCTGGAAGGTACCACCACCCCGGTGGAGACCGTGGAGAACTTCATGGATGCAGAAGAGATCAAGGGAATTCTGGAGAAATACGACGACTAGTGCTCACTAGTGCGTGACCAGAAGGATAGAAGGAGAAAGACATGAACATTGTTGTTCAGATCTTGAATTTCATTAGCCAGGAAATTCTTAATGTTCCGGCGTATCTGATCGGCATTATCGCTGCAATCGGCCTGATTGCATTGAAGCGTAGTGCAGGTCAGGTCATAGCCGGTGGCCTGAAGGCAGCCATGGGCTACCTTATCTTGGGCGCCGGTGCAGGTGTGGTGACTGCGGCTCTGGCGCCATTCGGTGATCTTGTGCTGAAGTCCACCGGCGCTCATGGCGTGGTCCCGACCAATGAGGTCATCACCGCTCAGGCTTCCACTCAGTTCGGCGCCACTTCGGCATACATCATCGTGTTGAGCTTCCTCATCATGTTGGTTGTGGCCCGTTTCACCCCTCTGAAGTACATCTTCCTGACAGGCCATCATATGGTGTTCATGTCGATGATGCTTGCATTGGTGCTCTCGGTAGGTATGGGCAGCGATAACCAGTTGCTCGTCATCATCGTTGGCTCCGTCTTGATGGCTGTGATCATGGTGGTCATGCCGGCATTCGCCCAGCCATTCATGAATCGCGTAACCGGTAGTGACAAGCTGTCGATCGGCCACTTCAACAGCCTTGGCTACATCACCGCCGGCGCTTTGGGTTCTGTGACCGGCAAGAAGTCCAAGTCCACCGAAGATATCAACTTCCCCAAGGGCTTGAGCTTCCTGCGTGACTCCATGGTTTCCACCACCTTGCTTATGGTGGTGCTCTACCTGGTCTTCGCTATCTGGGCTGCAATCGTGCTGCCGGCCGAGGATGCTTTCTCGGTATTCGCAAGTGCCCCTGACAACTACGGCTCCTTCATCATGGCAGCCTTCGCTCAGGCCTTGCAATTCGGCATCGGCGTGAGCATCATCCTCTATGGTGTCCGTATCATCCTGGGCGAGCTCGTTCCCGCATTCCAGGGCATTGCCAACAAGGTCGTCCCCGGTGCCCGTCCTGCACTGGATGTGCCGATTGTGTTCCCCTATGGCGCAAATGCATCGTTGATCGGCTTCCTCTCCTCCTTCGTGGGCGGTCTGGTCGCATTGGGCATCATCGCCGCATGGCTCGGACCGGTCTGGGGTCTGGCTTTGATTCTGCCTGGCATGGTGCCTCACTTCTTCGATGGCGGCGGTGCCGGTGTATTCGGCAACGCTACCGGCGGTCGCCGCGGCGCTATCATCGGCGGTTTCGTCAACGGTTTGCTGATTACCTTCCTTCCGGCATTCCTGATGACCGTTATGGGTACCTTCGGTGTGTCCAACTCCACCTTCGGCGATGCTGACTTCGCATGGTTTGGCATCGTGACCGGCGGCATGGCTCACTGGGGTCCTATCGGCGGCGCCATTGCCCTGCTGATTTTGGCCGCCGTGCTCTTCGGCGCTGCTTGGATCTGGCAGGTCAAGGTGGTCAATTCCGGTTGGCTGCCTGCAAAGGAACATGCTGAGTTCATTGAGCAGGTCAAGGCAGAAGAGAAGGCTGCGAAGGCAGCTGCCAAGGAAGCCAAGGCCAAGGAAAAGGCTCAGGCATAAGGAAGAAGCCCGCAGGTCACTGACCACGGCAACTTCATAAGCCTTATGGCACATATCCGGCTGCACGACCGAGAAGGCGATACTCGTCATTCTCTGACCTGTGCAGCCGTTTTGCATTATTCGGGTGACGAGTTTGCGCCGACGAAAGGTCAACGAGAATTTGGCCCGTGCCTCTGTTCATATTGCTAGCGGATATACGCCAAGGTCTGCGTGTGGAGTAACGCCCCGGAGCTGGATAGAGCAAGAACACATACACTCACTGTGTATTGTCCAAGTCATAGCGGTGGGTGATACTGAATATATGAAGATTTCCGCCGATTTTACTGTTATTCCAGACGAGTACGCCAAGGCGGCGCCTTTGGAGAATTGCGTGGATGGCACGCCGATTGTGTCATTTCCTTTCTATATTGATGATTTGAACCCAAACGCTCGCTATTTGCATTGGGAATTCATCGATCCGGACTCTATTCCAGTCTGTGGCTTCGAATGGATACATTGGTCTGTGGCTAATATGCCTGTTGACGCCTTGATGTATGACTTCAATGATTCTCATGCATTGGCCATACCGGCTGATTTTTCACGTTCAATGGCCTCCATGATTCCAGAGGCGTTGCAGGGACGAAATTCTTCTGCAAGCAAGCTGGTCAAGAGCACGAATCCTGCGGTGAGCATGAGATACAACGGGCCATACCCTCCGGATGCGGATCATCAGTATTGCCTGAATGTGTGGGGCAGCGAGCGTCCAATCAAGGGTTTGTCTCAGGGATTCTGGCTTAACGAGATGCTGCGCGGTCTGCGCAATGCAGAGGATGCCGGAGTGGTGGATTACGGCAGCATAGTGCTGACAGGCACAGTCTGAGTAATTGCTGTTGGCTTCTCAAGGAGACAATGCAATCTGATGCCGTTGCGGCAGAGGTGCGTGACGGCATCGGCAGCGTTTCGTCTCACAGGAATGCCGCTTCGCCTCAAGAACAATCATGACAATCGCAAGACTCGGTAATATGTGACATCGTCTATCGAAATCGATACGAGTACGGAAAGGAATACCAGATGGCATGCACCACTATTCTGGTCGGCAAGGATGCTAGCTACGATGGGTCCACCATCATCGCTCGCAATGAAGATTCAGGCAACGGGGAGTTCTGCCCCAAGCGTTTTGTGATCGTAAAGCCGGAAGAGCAACCTCGAAAGTATCGCAGTGTGCTCAGTCATGTGGAGATCGACCTTCCTGATACCCCATTGCAGTATTCTGCAGTTCCCAATGCCGATCTCAAAGAGGGCATATGGGGCGAGGCAGGCGTGAACGAAGCCAATGTGGCCATGAGCGCCACCGAAACGCTCACCTCCAATGAGCGCGTGCTTGGTGCTGATCCGCTGGTTGAGCTGGTTCCTGCCCGCGGCATTGAAGGCGAAGAAGGATACGAGCCCGAAGTGCCGGGAGGCATTGGTGAAGAAGACTTCCTGACCATTGTGTTGCCTTATGTGCATAGCGCTCGCGAAGGTGTGCAGCGCTTGGGGGCATTGCTTGAGGAATTCGGCACATACGAGATGAACGGAGTAGCGTTCTCGGATTCCGAAGAGATCTGGTGGTTGGAAACCGTTGGCGGACACCATTGGGTCGCTAAGCGCGTTCCGGATGAGGCGTATGTGACCATGCCCAATCAGTTGGGTATTGATGAATTCGATCTTGAGGATGCTTTGGGTGATCGGGAAGATCACATGTGCTCCGCTGATCTGGCAGAGTTCATTGCATTCAACCACCTCGATTTGGCAGTAGAGGCAACGACCCCGTTCAATCCTCGCGACGCCTTCGGCTCGCATTCTGATTCGGATCATGTGTACAACACCCCACGCGCGTGGAGTATCCAGCGTGTGCTCAACCCCTATGACGAAGTTTGGGATGGCGAGGGAGCTGATCATCGTCCGGAGAGCGATGACATCCCATGGGCGCGTCAACCCGAGCGTAAGATAACGATTGAAGATGTGAAGTATGTGCTGAGCTCTCATTATCAGGGCACGCCGTACGATCCTTATGGCAAGCTCGGTGATGGACACAGCCGCCATATGTACAGGCCAATCGGCATCAATCGCCAGAGCCAGCTTGCGGTAATCCAGATTCGACCGTATCGTCCGCAGTCGAATCGCGTGATTCAGTGGATGGCATATGGTTCCAATCCGTTCAATACCTTGGTGCCATTCTTCCCGAATGTGGATTCGACGCCGAAGTATTTGGAAGACACCACCACTAGGGTTACTTCCGAGAACTTCTATTGGCAGAATCGCATTATTGCGGCACTGTGTGACTCGGCATTCGCCGACACGGCCAATGCCGTGGAACGCTATCAGCAGGAGACCGGTGCTCTGGGCCATCGTATGGTGGCGGCGACGGATGCCCAAGTGGCGCGCCTGGGCGGTTCTGATGCCCGTGAGATGGCGGAGGCGGAATTCGATGCGGCGGCTGATGGCGATATCGAGCCAATGGAGCCGGAAGCCATAATCGAAGCCACGCGTAACGGCGAAGTGCGTGAGATCCTTGCGACGGCCAACGAGTCCATGGCGGCACAGCTCAAGAAGCATACCGATGATCTGCTGGACAAGGTGCTGTACATCACCAGCATGAAGATGAAGAACGGTTTTAATCGTTCTGACCATTAACAATTGCTTTGAAACCTTTGGCCATAGCCAAGGCAACATCCATGCATAGGGCCGTCCTATCTCGAGTGATGGGGCGGCCCTATGCGTTGCAAAAGCTGGAATTCAGGTGTTTCTAATCAATCCAATAATGACTCGCCGAATGGCCCATCCTCCACATGAATAGCCATGCAGTGTAATGTTGAATAACGTGCAAAAGTATTCACTGGCCGCAAGGCTGTTGGGAGTGAATGTGATGATGACGGACACCGTGGTGCGCATCGGCATTGTGGACAATGACCCCTTAGTGGCCAATGCATTGGCACCCATGTTTTCAGGGGAGCGTGTGCCTGTACGCGTGATGTGGAGTGTGGATACCGCGGCAAAGGCCCAGCGTCTGTGCCTGAAAGAGTCGCAAAGACCGGATGTGGTGCTCACAGATCTCAATATGCCGGTAATGGGCGGCATGGGACTGGCACGTTGGATCTCCGTACATGTTGCAGGAATAGGTGTTGTGGGGATGACCGCATTTCACAGCCCCATCGATGAATTCCAAATGGAGCACTCAGACATGAGTGATGTGTTGTACAAAGACGCCAATCTTGCCAATATGGTGCAGGCGATCGGCAAGGCGGCGGGCATTGAATCTGTGGCCCGTTGGGGGACGAATGGTGAATCCGTTGACACCCGGGCCGTCGATCTGACAGAAACGGAGATTCGTGTGTTGCGGCTGTTTCTGGGCGGATACACGGTGAGGCAGGTCTCCGAAGAACTCAATATGGGAGAGGGTACAGTGAAAACCCATGCCAATAAGGCATACAAGAAGTTGGGGGTGCATAACCGATCGCAGGCCATTGTGGTGTGCATGCAGGAAGGAATTCTATGAGCATTCGCCCAAAGCCGCTTTCTTTGGCCCATGCGGTGTCTGATATGGATAAGCGGCGCCAGTTCGACTTGGTATTTGCTGTGCTATGTGTGGCATTCTTCGGTTTGGAACTGTCCACAATAGTGGTTGATCCGCCTTTTGCTTGGATTATGTATGCCATCTATGTAGTAGCTGTTTGTTGCATGCCAGTCGTGTATGCGCCTTCTGCACTGGCGCTTTGTGCACTCAGCTTGGTTATGAACCTCATTCCCCAAGACGTCAGCGGACCTTCTATCGAATGGGGTGTTTGGTATGCGCTTATTGTTCTGGCATTGCGATGGCATAAGTGGCCTGCTTTCTGTGTTGCAATGACGGTTATTGTCGGCAGATATATAGGCGCTGCGCTGGCATGGGGTTGGTTGGAAGCGTCAACTCTGGGAATTACATGGCTATGTGTATTGGCGTATTTGATAGGTGTGGGTTTGCGAGTGTGGAAACACCAAGTTCAGCGTCGTCAGAGAGATCTAGCTTTGACTGAACAGCGCGAGAGGCAAATCCATATGCTACGTATTATGCATGATTCTGTGGCGGGGACACTGTCCGTGGCAGTGCTACGTTGTCGAAATGCCCGAGCTACCGTTCCTGAGCGCAGCAGCCAAGCCAATGAATGGGAGCAGGTAGAGGTATTAATCTCGAAGGCCCTGCTTGATATTCGCAGTGAAATCATAGAACCCGCGTGGAAGTTGTTGGACGGAGCGGAAGAGGCAGAAGAAGTCGAGAAAGTTGAAGTGCCACGTCAGGTGGTTGATATTAGTCACGCGCTGTCTGAAAGGCTTGATTACACCGACGAGTTCCTTGCTGCCCTAGGCTATGAAGGTCGTTCCTTAATGGGTGATATGACGCGATGCGATTCTGTGGTGGCGGCAATGCTTCCGGATATCATAACGGAATTAGGAACGAATATTGCCAAGCATGGGGCTCCGGGTGAATATGCCTTGGTGGTGCAGCCATATCAAGGCGAGGGAGTGAGAGTAACGTCATCCAATATTCTTGCCACGCATGGCGAACAACGTGGTTCTTCGTATGGGCTGCGGCTAATGGAATCGAGATTGCAAGCGATAAATGGCCAAGCGCATTACGGAGTGGATGGCGATGAATGGACCATTGCCATCCAAATTCCAAGTCAGCAATAATGCGCCAGTACAAATGTTTATTTACTGCCGCACAGCCATTGCAGCCAGGCTGGGCAAGGAAGGCCAGCCGGTAATGTCGTTGCGGCTAGTGACGTGACTGCTTGTTGTGCCAAGGCGTGCGAAGTCGAATTCGTGTCAACCGTGCTCGGCGTAGAAATAAGTGCGATTACAATAACCAGAGTGCTCAGTAAACGTGTCATAGGCCGTCCGATCATGTAGCATGTTTTAAGAAGCAATCTTACAAGAATGTCGCGTATTTTTTAGTCAAACTCAGAAAATCTGACCATTCGTATGATACCGCTGTGGCGTGTCGATGATTTTCTCAACTTACATTCAGGAACTGGGAGACGCTCCTCTACTCTTACTCGCGTATGAGGGAGAATCGCATGAATGGCGATGCGAGTCATGCTTGACATGGTGGCATGACTAAGACAAGAAGGGGCGCGATGATGCGGCAACAGGTTTGGGAAACCTGCATTGGCCTTGGGTGAGCCGGTGCGAATTTGGGCGCACTCATGCGTGGGTTCGAATTGTCGCTATTGATAGATCGTATGGAAGCTGGTTGGACATACGATCATATGGGTGAGATGGCATTTGTTCATTTCACGCAGCGCCGTTGTGGTGCATGGTCAATGATGTCGTTCTCGTTTGTGGGGCCGACATCATTGACCATGCGATCGTAAACGAATCAGAAATTGCTGCCGTTCCATCCCCAGTCGGATGTGGCGGTATATCGAATATACGTGCGATTCTTAGGGATACCAAGCTCCTTGTTCAGCGCTTCCATAATGTGCTCGCCAAGGCTTTCCCATGCAGTGCGCGGAACGCTGCTTCCGAATACATTCACCTCAACATAAGCGGCGGATTCATTGTCATCACCGGCGAAATAGATCGGCATATTGTCTTCAAAGGGGCACATAAGCCAGCCTTCTGATTTGCCCGGTATCGCTGTGATTGCCTTGCCATATGCCGTTTTGAGCGCCTCTCGCTGTTGAGGAGTTGTGGATACGGAAACATGAGTGTGAATTACTGGCATAATGCTCCTTGATGTAATCATGGAATACGGGCATCGCTTGGTTGAGATGCCGCATCTCGATTCCTCAGCCATTGTAAGCACTGGAAATCAATACAAACTGCGTATTGGCACCGAAGAACCGTGGATGTATGGGGGAGGTTGCCGGAGAATGAGGCAGAATCTGTCCAAGCGGTCAGCGATGACGTGTTTAATAGTGCGCGTGAAGAAATTGATTGAGCAGCTGGTGAAATTCGGCGTAGTGGGCGCTATCGCATTCGTCATCGATTTTGGTTTGATGAATCTTCTGTTGGCATTCCATGTGAATAATGTGGTCGCAGCAACGACGAGTTTCTTGATATCCCTGGTCTTCAATTATCTGGCAAGTATGCGCTATGTATTCGTGCACAGAGACGATATGGCCAGGTGGATGGAGATTCTGATTTTTCTCGTATCTTCGGCAATCGGCCTGCTTATCAACGATCTTATCGTGTGGCTGAGCACATATGGCATGGTCTCAGGCGCGGACCATGCGGCATACACGTTGCGTACCAATATCGGCAAGATTATCGCCACGGTGGTTGTGGCTCTGTGGAACTTCGTCATCCGAAAGTGGTTGCTTGATGACACTCATACGCATGCCATGGCAAAGCTGGGCAATGGCAAGCAGCTCAGTCAGGCGGAGTTGGACAAACGCTGGAAAAACAGTTTTTCGTACAAACTGGGCAAATGGTCCTTGGAGCATACGCCACAAGGATGGCCCAAGTAGGCAGAGCCGAAATGGGGCATGTCAACGGTAATCAACCAATGATGTGATGGGATGGCGCTGTGATGAGGGACGGCTTCGTGCCGTCCCTCATTGCGTTGGTTATGAATCACGACGCAATTCATGGAAGACTGAGGCGCCTGCTTCTGGAAACATTGACATCCTGCATGCGTCATGGTATGCAGGATGTCGGGGATTCAGTGTGCAACAGTCGAATTCTGCCGAGAGGCAACGCATCGGATAGATGCTCGACGGAGCATCACAAGGCCACCTCGGTAAGCGTGGGGGTTTCTGTGCTGGCCTTGATCTGCTTGAAGCCGATGAATGCGATGCCGAGTGACGCCAATGCCAGTGCGGTGACAACCATGAATCCGCCATGAGATCCCATCCGGTCGATGAAAATGCCGGTGATTGCCGAGCCCGCAGAAGAGCCGATGGCGTTCATGGCGCCCATCCACGCCATGCCTTCAGTGAACCGAGTCGGAGGAACCAAATGCAACATCAATTGGTTGCCGTTGATCCATGTGGGAGCCTGGCATACGCCTATGAGCAGATAGATGATCATAATAACCCACAGGTGGTTTGCAAACAGAAATGTGCTGATGCCGATATTGACCACTGCCAAGCAGAAATAGAATCGCTTCCACAATGCGATAGTCCATCTTTTAGCGCCGTACACCAAGGCTCCGATAAGCGAGCTGAAGGAGAAGCACGCGAATACGAAGCCTGTGTATTGCGACACATTCTGTTCCTTGGCAAAGGAAATAATCGAAATGCCGGTGGCGGACTGGAATGCGCCGAGGCTGAACCAAGTGACGCATAGGGCAATGAGACCGGGACCCCAGATCGACTGGGCGGTGTTCTCTGCATTGCCTTGAATTGCAGCGGCTCGTTCGGCGATCTGTTCGCGGTATTGCGCGCGAGACAATCCCGCGGCGCGGGCCAACTGGGTCTGTGAAGGGGGTTCGGTGCTGCGCTCGCCGAGGAACATGGCTGCGCCGACCAAGACGCAAACTCCGGTAAATGAAAATGACAAGACCCCGGAAATAACTGCGAGAGTGGAGGCTAGGGGATTGCCGATGACCCACATGCATTCGTCGAAAATGCTGCTCAGTGACAAGGCGGTGTTCGTGCGGTCGTTGTCGCCTTTCAACAGTGTGGTCCATCGCTTGCGGCTCATGGCTCCCCACGGTGGAATCGCTGCCATAAACGGTACGATGCAGAACAGAATCCATTCCGGGACCCTTGCGGTGATGCATGACACAAGTGCGGTCGCGGCCACTATCCATATGGCGATGGTGGGTATGGAGACCTGTCGCTGTCCGAACTTGTCGACAAGTGATCCGAGCAAAGGCCCTGCCAATGCCAAGGCGATGGCCTGTATCGCGGTAAGCGCGCCGGCGAGCGTGTAGCTCCCGTAGTAGTGCTGCACCGAGATCGTGATGGTCATGCCGACCATGGGGAATGGCATGCATGCGATCACTGCGCCGACAGAAAAGCGAGCGGTATGCGGCATACGCAGCAGTTCTGCATAGCCGCCAAACAAACGGTGGCGGATCTCCTTGAATCCGGCGCCAACGGTATTAGATTGGGTGTTGGTCATGACCGCTCCTTTCTGCTCGCGGTTGAGAACGCCTGCTGCTTTGCGTCACAGCGGCTGTGGTTTTGGCATAGGTCAACTCGTATCTTTGATATGGGAAGCTGCCCATGCAGGTTTGGCCTCGGGTTGTGCAGGCATAGGACTTGGATTGCCGTCCTCCGGTTCAGGTGAGATTGCCTGCGAGAAACGCAATCAAGCTTCGTCGGCTGAGGTCGATGGGTTCGGTGTGCGGTGGTGTGGGGGCATGATCGGATGCGTCTCCATGGCGCATTGATATATGCCTTCGGCAACATACTTTATCGTGCGTCATATACGACACGCGGGAAAACGTTGTATTCGTTGCAATATTTAGCATTTCGCATATGGAAGTGATGTCGGGGAAGTGTGGGGCGAAACGGTCGGAAGCTTGGCGCCCGTATTGTGGTGAGATTCTATGCATGCAGTGCTCGGTGTTGGGCAATGCGTGGGGATGCTCTATATTGGCGAGTGGGCACATGAATATGGAAGTACCACGCACGCATACACGGTGAAGCGGTCATAGACCGTTCATTGGAGTCGACACCGTAATGCCGAGAGCCGGCCTTGAATACCCGCGCGGTGACTGCGACCCATTGTGAGGGAAACTCGTTTCGACGGAAAGGCACAACGATGACAGCGACCACCATTCATTTCGTCAGGCATGGTCAAGTGGAGAATCCGGATCACCTGTTGTACGAACGTTTGCCTGGATTCCATCTTTCTTCGCGTGGTCTGCGTATGGCCGAGGCCACAGGGCGATATATTGCCCAAAGTCCGCAAATGAACACGGTGAGTGCCGTGTATTCTTCGCCTTTGGAGCGCACTCGGGAAACCGCTCAGGCGATTATCCAGGCAGTGAATGCCGTGCGAGAAGAGCGCGGGCAGAAGCCTCTTGAACTTATGACGGATGACCGCATCATTGAGGCACGCAATGAATTCCGTGGCAAACGCATAGGGCATGGCGAGGGCGCGTTGTGGAAGAATGGCAATTGGAAACTCGTGCTTAATCTGTGGCGACCGAGTTGGGGTGAGAGCTACCGGAGCATTGCAACACGAGTCGCGAATTTTGCCCATGACATGGTTGAGAGGCATGCGGGTGAACAAATCGTCGTGGTGAGTCATGAATCGCCCATTTGGTCGTATCGCCATCTTTTGGAGACCGGTCATCCTGAGCACAATATGTTGCTGCGCCGCACGGCTTTGGCTTCGATCACCTCAATAACCTATGACTGCGAGAGTGGGGATGTGCTATCGATCACATACGTCGATCCTGCGGCCAAGGTGGAGTAGAGGACACGGTAGGCTTGGTTTCGGTACGTACTGCAAAGGAGCGGATATGACGGTGCGATTAGACCCAGAAGTGGCTTCGATGTTGGCTGCGTTGCCGAGCGTGCGCGATGCGGGCGCTGCCGGTAGGCGCATTATAGAGATGTGGCCGCTTACTGAGGCGAAGTACATGGATAACGATGCGAAGTATGCAGAATCCTTGCAAGTTCGCGTATGCCGAAGCGTGGCTGAAGTGTTGCTCGGTCAGAGCATAGCCATTGCCGACGCTGAATTCGTGTATGAGGGTGCAGAGTCCATTCCTGGACGCGAACAGTCAGAAGTGGATGCGCTTATCGGTGCGATTAATGCATATGACGATATGGCGGACTATTCCTGTGCGGGCGACGTGGAGTTGGTTCTGAACGCCTTGGATTCACTCGGGTTGTCATGGGATGCCGACCAATGGCAAGCATTGGACTCAACGCTTCGTGAGGCGGAATCCGCTATTGCAGATGAATTAGAGCCCAACAACGATGAACGTGATCTGGAAACGCAGATTATTGATCGTTTGCTTATTGCAGTGTCTGCTCTGTCGCAGACCGTGCAGGCCGTTATTCCCCTGTCGGCTCTGGGTGAGGAAGGCGATGCTTTAACTGATGGAGAGGAGTCGATCGGCACAACCGGCTCAGGGCATGATGGACAAGACGGGCTCCCGGCTGCAGCCCGTGAATCGGTGGTACTGATGCCGTATATCGACGAGGTGTGTGAACGACTGGCTATTCCTCGCATATATGTTTCTTCGAAGCAATGGCCTGAGCTCGTGCGTTGTGTTACGGATATTCACGAGTTCACATTGTTTATCGCCCAGGCTGCCAAGTCGGAATGGGACAAGCATTATGAGGACTTGGTGTGGGACAAGGATGAAGCCAAGAAGCTCGCCAAAGAAGAGGACGAGCGCAAAAACAAGGAGCTTTGGCTGCCAAATTCGCCCATGTAGAAGGAAAGCAAGGCGGTGAAGAAGTGGAGCTATAAGCTCTGCGCCTCTTGGATATGAATTGTGGGGATGGTTTCGGCCATCCCCACAATCAGTTTCAGCGGTATTCCGCCATGTATTGATTATCGGTTATTTTGGGGCATTTCGGTTCCGGATTCTGGTACGTCATATGCTGCGCCATAAGGATTGCTACTCGATGCCATGAAGCATAGGAAGACGATGTCGCATACGAGGGTAACGAGTCCAAATGCACCCCAAGCCATAAGCAGGGCGGAATCATAAGCGAGATCGGCAAACGACAAAGACGGCATTACCGCGGGGAAGAAGAGCGGTAATACGATATTGAGAACAAGTTGAATTCCCCAAGGTATGAAATAGATCAACGCCCACCAGCCGGTATGGGAACCATCATGGAGGCGTCGGACGCTCACTGCCGCCAGAGGTACGGCATAGGAGAGTGCCCAAATCGTGGTGATAATCGTCGGAAGTGGGCTGGGCAAAAATGCTGTGAAAATGTTCAGAACGAATCCGACAAGCATTATGAAAAGCGCCGCCCACCAGAATTCACCGCGGGACGCTCGGCCGCTAAAGGTTGCATACTTCTGATAAAAGCGCGCTATTGCCTTGCCGAATGAAATACCATAGAACGGCTTATCTAGGCTGGGGTCACCGATGAAGGATTGGCTGACGTATTGCGGCACACCTTGCGGAATCGGAGCGCCTGACTGAGGGGACGGCTGCTGTTGGCCGTAAGGCATTTGCTGTCCATAGGGTTGCTGCTGCTGACCGTATGGTGAATATGCCTGCTGTTGTGCATAAGGCTGTTGTTGTTCGTATGGCTGTTGAGCCGCATAAGGCTGCGCCTGGGCTTGGGGAGTATATGGCGTTTGCTGTGGCTGATAGGGCTGTTGTTGAGGGGCATAACCGCCGTGCTGTGCCGGAGCCTGGTATTGCGGTGTTGGCGTAGATCCGGTCGGGGCATATTGGCCGTACTCCGGCATTGGAGTAGGTTGCGCGGTTTGAATCGGATGTGAAGTCGTGGAGGACTGCTTGGCTTGTGCCTGCTGGTCCTCTTGTTCAGGTGGTTGATATTGGATATTGGGATTGGGCTGCGAGGGAGATTGCTCTGGTACAGCGCTGTTTGGATCGGTCATCATATCTCGTTTCTGTGGTGTCTAGACGGTCGTACGCCGACGCGTTCATTATCGCATAACACTTGGCATTATGCCTTTGGAAGTTGCGGTTATGAGCGAGTTGAGAGGGCATGGGATGGATGGCATTCCGCGGCGATTGATTGCCTTGGGCGGCACGTCCCACTTGCGCGGCACAATGGTGGACATGACTGATGAAATCGTAGAAGACAGCAAACCGTCGCTGCCTGAGCATGTTCGTGTCCGTTTTTGCCCCTCTCCTACTGGCACGCCGCATGTGGGTATGGTGCGTACTGCGCTCTTCAACTGGGCTGAGGCACGTCATGCCAAGGGAACGTTTGTGTTCCGCATTGAGGATACTGACGCCCAGCGTGATTCGGAAGAGAGCTACAACCAGATTCTTGACGCCTTGAAGTGGCTGAATATTGATTGGGATGAGGGTGTTGAAGTCGGCGGCCCTGACGGACCGTATCGTCAGTCTGAGCGAGCTGACATATATAAGGACGTTGCGGCAAAGTTGCTTGAGGCCGGTTATGCCTATGAGTCATATTCGACACCTGAAGAAATCGAGGCTCGCAATGTTGCGGCAGGCCGTCCGAAGGCCTTTGGCTACGACGGTTATGACCGCAATCTGACCGAGGAGCAGCGTGAACAGTTCCGCGCAGAAGGTCGCAGGCCAGCGCTCCGTTTGCGCATGCCTGACGAGGATGTGGTGTTCAACGATCTGATTCGCGGCAGCATTGAGTTCAAGGCCGGTTCCGTTCCGGATTATGTTATCGTTCGTCCTAATGGCGATCCGTTGTACACGCTGACCAACCCCGTGGATGATGCTTTGATGCGCATCAATGTGGTGCTCCGCGGTGAGGATCTGCTGAGCTCGACCCCGCGTCAGATTGTGCTGTATCGCTACTTGATGGAGCTTGGCATCGCCAAGGAAATGCCGCTCTTTGGGCATATGCCATATGTTATGGGTGAAGGTAAGAAGAAGCTATCCAAGCGTGATCCTGAATCCAACCTCTTCCTGCATCGTGAGAACGGCTTTATTCCAGAAGGTCTGCTGAATTATCTGGCTCTGCTGGGCTGGTCGATCGCACCTGATCGCGATGTCTTCTCCATGGAAGAGATGGTGGAGAAATTCGATGTGCGCGATGTCAAGGCGAATCCTGCGCATTTCGATTTGGACAAGGCAATTTCCATCAACGCCGAGCATGTGCGCATGTTGGAGCCCCAGGATTTCCTGAACCGTTCTGTTCCGTATTTGCACCGTGATGGTGTGGTGTCTGCCGATTCGTGGGATGCGCTTACCGATCGCGAGCGCGAGATTCTCACTGCTGCCGCTCCTCTTGTGCAGCCTCGCGTGCGACTGCTCGGCGAGGTTTCGGGCATGGCTGGATCATTGCTCAGCGCCGAAGGCTACATTGAGCCTGATGTCGATGCGCGTAAGCAGTTGAAGGATTCAGCTGCCGAGGTGCTTGATAAGGCGATTGTTGCGCTTGAAGGTGTTGAGGAAACCGCATGGCTCACCGATGATCTGCATAACCTGCTGAATAAGGCCTTGGTGGAGGAAGGCGGCTATAAGCCGCGTCTGGCCTTTGGCCCGGTTCGTGTGGCGGTTTCTGGTCGCAGGGTTTCACCACCGCTTTTCGAATCGATGGAGATCCTCGGCAAGGATGTGACTTTGGCCCGTTTGCGTGGTCTGAGAGATCATCTCTGATCCGCAGGATGTGATCCTTGCGATCTGCCTCGTGAGCAGCGCCGCTGTGCGTTGTGAACGAGGCATTTTTTATTGCGAACGTATTGTGTTATTGCTGATATGCATTATTGTCTGATTGGTGAATGCTGTGTAAAAGTTCGCACGGGGGCTGCTTTGATACGAGTGAATCAGAGAAATACATGACATATTTCTGTGCCGGGCTGAGTGTGACAAGCATGGAAATACAAGATTCCATAACCGAATAATTGCATATTTCAGGGGCTCCACGCCGACCCCAGTCGGTTATGGATGTTCATCATGTCAAGAGTTTCAAAACAGTGAAGTTACAAAGTTTTCAGCAATGAAAATATCATGGAGTTTCGGTCCATGTCGATGGTAAAATCGGTTCGTACCCTAGCGGCGTTGATGAGGTGCGAAGGGTGAAGAATTGAATGTAGAGAAGGAAGAGACTCGGTATGAAAAAATTGATATCGAAGTGCATTGCTGTAGCCATGGCCGCTGGAATGACTATGGGCGGGCTTGGTCTTGTTTCTGCAGCATGGGCGGATGATGCCAATAGTTCAACTAATAGCAGTGTCACAGTGAACACTCAGCCTCAGGATTCCAATGATCCATCGGCGGGCGATTCCGACGATAATGCTGGCGGGAATGGAAGCGCCACGGGTGAAGCGCAAAATAACGGAGATGCTAGTGGCGGGTCTGCGGATTCGGACACCAATAGCAGCGAAGGGGACAGCGCTCAAAACGGCAATGATTCGAATGATTCGCTAGCCCCTCAGCAGCTAGCGCCTAGCGCAAGTGCCGCACCACAGGAGGATCGTGAATATGTTCCCGCTCCTTCGCAAGATCAAATCGATGCCTCCGGCTCGGATTACCAGCCAGGATCTGGCCGTTTGGAAAGTCACTTCCTGCGATATCTGGATGATGAGACTTCTCACAATGATGTGATAGAAGTGGAGCCGAATAAATCTGTGAATTTGACTAGCCATATCAGTATGGCGTCCAAGCAAACCCCTGTCGTTACGGCAACCTCGGTATGGCTTGGATACCGCTTGACATTGCCCAAAACTACAGCTTCGTTGGGTACTTTGGAAATAAGCTCAGGAACAATCAAGGATCTCAATACGGGCAGCCGCACGGTAAGCGCCAAGGATGATGGGAATGGAAACTGGGTTATCGAAGGGCGTCTGAAAGTAACCGGTAGTGAAGATGCCATCGTGATGCCAGGGGAGTTTGAGAATAGCCTCTCCATAATTGGCAAGAATGTGACTGACGGAGATGCGGTCACCATTCGTGAGGATATCTGGCTGTGGGCTGATGGGGAGCAGAACACGGTCAATACCACATCACGTGATATCAAATTCACGGCAAAGCCGGTATTCGACCTTGTCGGACCGGGACGTCTCGTGACCACTGACAGTGATCCTTGGTATTCCGGGTATTACAACGCTCAGACCAAGCAATTCTCTCTGTCCAAGCCCGCGGGCGACGGATGGGTATACGGACGTTTATACGGTGTCAATATGGGTGTGAGACCGACTTCGGCAGGAAGCGAGCGTATCGACCCACCGTTCCGATTACTTGGAATATCACAACCCAGATCAAAACAACCGGGGGAGTGGATGATACCGAAGAGAACCAGCCGGTGCTCATCGGCATCCGCTCGGCAACTTCACCCACAACCATTTCACAGCTTGCCACGGGCGTGGTAACAGATGACGATATGGGCTTGGGAATCGAAGCGATTGCCGAAATGAATGTGAATAGCGGTAATTATCCCAAGTCTGAAGGGGATAATCCGCCACATGCATACAGCTTCAGTGGTGATGTCAACGAGACCAGTGTCTCGGTGAAGCTTGCAGATCAAAATCCTGCTGACTATTTGTCGGCACAAGTATGGGCAGAGTACTTTGTTCCTGTTGTGACATCTGATACCCGCGATACAGGTCGATCCTTCACCATTAAGGTCTCGGATCTCACCGGAAAGAGCATGTCTGGCGCGGATCTGAAGGATAGCGATGGTGCAAACAACGTCAACACATATCCGATTGGATATCTTCCTGAAGGCGAAGGCGGCTTCAATCGCATTACCGTCGCAACCGGTTGGACTGGTGTTGCCAGCAAAGAGCTCGCGGCATCAATTCCGAATTATGGTTCTGCATATCAACAGACCAAACAGATGATGGCCAATGGTGAGGGAAACACCATGTGGAGTTATCTTGCTGCACCTGGTCAAACGTATGAGCCGAATAAAACCAGTTCGATTCGCGACTATGACGTACGCGCAATGAACCAACTCATCAAATTCGACGATGCCTTCCACATCACAGGTAATCCCACTATTTGTGGAGTAGGATTAGGCATGGGTAGCTGTGGATATCTGAATGAGACCAATGGCAAGCGCATAGAACCCAATGTGTTGTGGGCCGTGAAGCCAGATGGTAGCGCATGGGCATCCGATGTCGAGCGAGATCAAACTCAGGATTATCAGCTGAGGTACTACCCCACAAAAGAAGCCGCTGCTCAGGCCGGAACCATTGTCGGCGTACTTATCGAGTTCCGTGGAGGTATTTGGTCTTCCGGAGTATTCCTAGGGGTTTCACGGATTCCTTATACATTGGATGGCGAGCCGGACACGGTTGCTGCCGTCACTACTGACTATCGAGTGTGGACAGGCAACAGCGTTCCCGGCGTCGATGACACTTGGAAAGACACAAATGGAAGTGCTGTCGCGGAAAACACATGGGGCGACACCACTATCGCAAATAACATGTTGCTGCTGCCGTGGGATGATCCGAATAACACATCGGCTGCCGATCCTGCTCAGCGCAGCTATATGAAGGATACTTGGGATGATGAAGCCGCCGCTCCCAAGCAAAACGAAATCGAATACTACGGTGATTCGGTTCGTGTCATAGGTGCCAAGGTGCAGGTGGTGAATCCTTCAGGAAGTACTGAGGGCGATTTTACGCGAATATTGAATGGTAGTGATGCCAGGCTTGTCAATATTGAGGAACATGGCGGGCGAGTGCAGAAAACCTTCGATGTCACTTCCGGAAACCGTATTGAAGATAGGGTCTTGGTATTCGACGTCACCGGTAAATTGAGTGATGAGCCGCTTGAGCTCAAGGGTTTGTTGAATCGAGCTGATAGCACCTGGGCTCCTCGATACCCGTTTGTGAGGGGCGATAAAACCTATCAATACGGTGAGGTTTTGCTGGATACCCCAGATAATCCAGTCACTTACACCCCGGCCCCGGATCCACAGAAGCCTGGGACATTTACTGGTGGAACGCCAGTGGATCCAAGCAATTTCTCTGTGCCAACAACTGGCCGATATCGCTTGTATTACCGTGCATATCTGGGGGATGAATCTGATTATTCCAAGGATGTGTCCATCGGCTCACGGTATTACAACGCAGGAGATTTGAGTATTCCTGCGCAGTCAGTCCGACGAGCAGTAATGGTATTTTCAAATGGCTGGTCCAATGGTGAGTACATCACCAATATCGTTGGTACTGCACGAGCTGGAATCCAACAGTCGGTGCGAAGCCCGTTGTTGGTAGAAAATGGCAAGGTCACAGATCAGCAGTCTTGGAATACCACAGTTGAAACAGCGGGACAAAACATGATCAACCTTTATGTGTTGGATGTTCTGCCAAACAATAGTGACAACCGAGGTACCCAGCGAGTTTCTAATCACAGCACATTATCGGGCGAGGTTACGCTTACCATGCGTGCGCAGTCTGGTGATGCCAAGAGCAAACCGATGCGCCTCTTTGCAACCACAGATGTGGTGAATTCAGCGACATGCGATGCGCGATCCTTCGGAGACACTATTGCGCCGAGCACTCGTGCCACCAGTTTCGAGACCTGTGGAGTGACGTGGACAGAGGTGACGGTTGGCGAAGACGGCAAATATGCAATCGATACCAATACCACAGCGTTGGTATGGGGCACCGATCAATTGGCGCCGTTTGAACGCAGCACAGTAGCGATTGGTTTGAATCTCAACCAAGCTCATGGTGATGTGCTGACCAATGATGCGAGCTATTCACACACCGGCACAACAGATGGTGCTCTCATCTCGAATGAGGCGATCGTGAAAGTGCCAACCAAGTCAATTTCTGGTATTGCGTTTAATGATGTGAATCGCGATGGCGTATACGAAGCTGGTATTGATAAGCCATTCCGGGTGTGACTGTAGAGCTTATCGATAAGGATGGCGAGACTATCACCGCCAACGCCAATGGCGATGCTTTTGGTGCAAATCAAACCGCGCGGCAAAGTTCGTCCGGCGTCGTGACTGATGAACAAGGTGCATACCGGTTTGATGTGGTGCCTGATGGTGAAGTCATAGCGGCTCGATTCTCCGGAAACACGCTGTCCAGATTCGAAAAGGCAACAAAAGCTTCGGGTGTCTCTCCGGAGGTATCGGATACCGATTCGGATGTGTCTGCCGATGCTTCAGGCAATTATGTGACCAGCGCTGTTGGAATGAGTTCCTATGCACAATTGGCAATAACTGGTGCCGCTTCTGAATTGGCAGGAGGCGTCAATGCTGGTTTCGTTGAACCTCTGAGAAAAGTTCATGCTGACAAGGTGTGGGTGAACGGTGCCGATTCTGATCACGGTGAGGTCAAATTGCAACTGCAGAGATCTGTGGATGGCGGTGATCCTGAGAAAGTTGGCGATGTTGTCACCACGAAGGATCTCAGCTATGACTGGGCCGATCTGGATCGTTATGACGGAAACGGAAAGGCATATTCTTACACGGTCAGCGAAGTTGATTCACATGCCAATTACCAAACGACGGTAGCTTCACAAGAGGATAAGGCTCAAACAACACAGACATTTACCTTCACCAATACGTATGTGGTTCCCACAATGGACGTCTCTGCGCAGAAGGTGTGGGTGAATGGTGCAGATGCTGACCACGGCGAAGTGAAGTTGCAACTGCAGCGAACTCTGCCTGGCGGTACCGCGGAAAATGTTGGCGATGTGATCACTACCGAAAGCCTGGCTCACATTTGGACGGGTGTGCCATCTACTGATATCAAAGGCAAGCCATACACATATTCCGTCAAGGAAATAGATACGGCTGGTAATTATGTGGCGACATACGCAATGGGTGAGAATGATGGTTCGTTCACAGTGACGAATACCTATGTCATTCCAAAGATCAGTGTTACCGCCAATAAGCAGTGGGTGGATGGCGCCGACGCCGACCATGGCGAGGTCCAATTGCAATTGCAGAGAAGCCTACCTGGCGGACAAGCCGAAAATATCGGTGATCCGGTAACGACTGCGGACCATACATACACTTGGCAGGATTTGGATCAAACCGATGACAAGGCTAATTTCTACACCTATTCGGTTGTGGAAGTGCAGGTGCCCGAAAACTATGCTGTCAGCTACGGCACTACTGCGGATGGTTCACTGACGGTGACCAATACCTATGTGATTCCCAAGCGCGATGTCACGGCTCAGAAGACTTGGGTCGATGGCGCCGATGCCGATCATGGCGAAGTGAAACTGCAATTGCAGCGCAGCATAGCCGGTGGTGAGGTCGAGAGCGTTGGCGATGTGGTCGAGACCAGCGACTTGGCCTACACTTGGCAAGGCGTTGACCAAACCGATAGCAAGGGCAATGTATACACCTATTCGGTTGTCGAGACTCAGATCCCTGCTCATTATGAGGCTTCCTACGGGACTGCCGAGGATGGCACGCTTACGGTAGCCAATACCTATGTGGTGCCGACCATGGATATCACAGCCAATAAGGTGTGGGTTGATGGCACGGATTCCGATCACGGTGAGGTACGCCTGCAATTGCAGCGCACATTGAATGGTGGAGAGCCGGAAAATGTGGGCGATGTTGTAGAGACGAGCGGACTGACTTATGTGTGGAAGGGCGTGCCGGTTACGGATAGTGCGGCGCAGCCTTATGCATACACCGTGTTGGAAGTCGATGTTGCCGGCAACTACGTGGCAAGCTATGCCATGGGAGAGCAGGGTGATTCATTTACTGTCACCAATACCTATGTGATTCCGAAGGCTGATGTCACCGCAAATAAGGTATGGGTCGGCACACAGCACGCTCAGCGCCCGACCATCTATTTCTTGCTCGAACGTAGTCTCGATGGGAAGAATTGGGACGCAGTGCCGGAAGTGAAGCCAGCGGAGCTTGCCAATGGCAATACCGTCGCTGAATGGAAGGACGTCGAGCAGACCGATGAAGCAGGTAACGCATACACCTTCCGCGTACGCGAGGTGAATGCGGATGGCGTCGATTCAGTACCAAATGGGTACACCAAGCAAGAGAACGGGCTGACTGTAACCAACACAGAAATCCCACCTGTTGTTGTGGAGGTGCCTAACACGCCGAAGCGTATGGCTAATACAGGTTCTCAAGTCGGAGTCTTGGTGGCGATTGCGGCAATGTGCCTGGTCGTAGGTGCAGTCGTGATGGGATTGCGTCGCAACAGCTATCGTGCGCGACACGGCAAATGATATTGGCTGCGCAAACCAGTGCCTAGCGTGGATCTAGGCACTGGGCACTAGGTGCAGAAACGAGAGCGGGCTGTGATGGGAATTCGATCCCATCACAGCCCGCTCTCGCATACGCCGCAAGAACACAGCCGGAATTCGCGATTCACTGGGTAACGCAAGTTGCACTGACGTATCGCGCAATCTCGGCTGGGAGCCGTTTGGGGGTGAACCTGCGGGCTTATTTCAGTGCACGTCCAGCTGAGCCGAGTTGTTGGCAGGCGGCAACCACTCGCTGCGCCATGGAATTTTCGGCTTCACGACCCCATGAACGCGGATCGTACAGCTTTTTGTCGCCCACTTCGCCATCCACTTTGAGTACCGAGTCATAATTGGCGAACATATGGCCGGCAATGGCCCTTGAGAAAGCGTATTGGGTGTCGGTGTCGATATTCATTTTCACAACGCCATGACGGACGGCAGTGGCGATTTCCTCTGGCAAAGAGCCCGATCCGCCATGGAAGACCAGAAGGAAGGGCTTTTCGCGTGCAGCATCATCGGTAATATCGGAAGAAGAAAGGGATGAAGAGAACTCCTTGGCGACCTCCGCCTGAATTTCGCCCAGTAGATCCGGGCGCAGTTTTACGACACCCGGTTTGTACGCGCCGTGCACATTGCCAAAGGTGAATGCAGCCATATATCGCCCGCGTTCGCCCAGACCAAGACGCTGTGCGACTCGAACTCCATCTTCTGGAGTGGAATACAACTTATCGTTGATCTCGGCCGAATGACCGTCTTCTTCGCCTCCGACCGCGCCGATTTCGATTTCCAGAACGGTGCGGGCCTTCACTGATTTTTCCAAAAGCTCCTCGGCAATATCGAGATTCTCCCCCAACGGAACAGTGGATCCATCCCACATATGCGATTGGAATGAGGGTTCTTTGCCGTGAGCAACTTCATCGGCTTCGTGTGCGAGCAATGGGCGTACCCAGTCATCGAGATACTGCTTCGCGCAGTGATCCGTGTGCAAAGCGACCGTGATATTCGGGTATTGTTTGGCCACTTCATGGGCAAATGAGGCAAAGGCCAAAGAACCGGTGACGCGATTATTCACTGCCTGTCCGGAGAAATATGCGGAGCCGCCCACTGAAACCTGAATGATACCGTCAGACTCAGCCTCAGCAAGACCCTGCAAAGCTGCGTTCAATGTTTGGGTACTGGTGACATTGATAGCAGGAAAAGCATAACCGCCGCGACGTGCTGCATCCAGCATCTCGGCATAACGTTCCGGGGTTGCAATAGTCATGACTTCATTATCGCCTTTTATGCTGCCCAAGGGAAATGCATACGCTGAGAGTTTCATCACGTCCAATGAAGAGCGAATGGCGTGCATTATCGGCGTTGCAACGTAGCACAGCTCGGTAACGCAGCAATCCTCTTGATGCCGAGCAAATCCACCACCGCTGAGGTCTTTGATCGAATGCATGTGCAACGAGCGCTCCCCAATGCTCAGGAGTTTGAAGAAATACCTCTTGCACAGGCGAAGCATGGTGTCCAGATATTCGATGTAAAGCCCTGTTCAAGCCACACGTTGCTTACCAACAGTAGAGGCTTCACAGTATGCTAGTCGCGGCGACAGGTGTGCAAATACGCGCACAACACAACGCATAGCGGAGGTGCATGATGGCCGGAATTGTTCTTATCGGTGCCCAATGGGGAGATGAAGGTAAAGGCAAGGCCACAGATCTCATTGGAACGAAAATAGACTATGTTGCTCGCTTTAATGGCGGCAATAATGCCGGTCACACAGTGGTTGTGGGCGACGAATCCTATGCATTGCATCTGTTGCCTTCCGGCATTCTGAGCCCGAATGTCACTCCTATTATCGGCAACGGAGTTGTTGTCGATCCTGAGGTGCTGTTCGAGGAAATCGACGCTCTTGAATCGCGCGGAGTGGACTGCTCCCGTTTGCTGGTGAGCGAAGGTGCACATATTATTGCGCCATATCACCGCGTTATCGACAAGGTGACGGAACGTTTCTTGGGCAAGCGCAAAATCGGTACGACCGGCCGTGGCATCGGACCTACGTATGCGGACAAAATCAATCGTGTGGGCATACGCGTGCACGACTTGTTCAATGAGAGCCATCTTCGCGACAAGGTTGAGGCAAGCCTGCACCAGAAGAACCAGATGCTGGTCAAGCTCTACAACCGTCGTCCGCTTGAGGTGGATGCCGTCACTGAAGAGCTTTTGCAGCTTGGTGAGCGCTTGCGCCCGTATGTTGCCAACACGTCGCTGGTGCTGAACAAGGCTTTGGATGAGGGCAAGACCGTCCTGTTTGAGGGTGGTCAGGCGACCATGCTGGATATCGATCACGGCACGTATCCGTTCGTGACGTCATCAAATCCGACGGCCGGCGGCGCATGCACCGGTACCGGTGTCGGACCGACCAAGATCAACCGTGTTATCGGCGTCGCCAAGGCATATGTCACTCGTGTTGGCGAAGGCCCGTTCCCGACCGAGCTTTTCGATGAGCAGGGTGAATGGCTGCGCAAGCAGGGTCATGAATTCGGTGTGACAACCGGACGTCCCCGCCGTTGCGGGTGGTTCGATGCGGTGGTTACCCGATATGCTTCACGCATCAACGGGCTTACCGATATCGTGTTGACCAAACTGGATGTGCTCACAGGACTGAAGGAAATCCCGATTTGCGTGGCATATGACGTTGAGCAGGAAGATGGCACGCATATTCGTCTTGAAGACATGCCTGTCGACCAGTCTCAATTCGCAGCGGCCCAACCGGTGTATGAGACCATGCCGGGTTGGGATGAGGATATCTCGCAAATTCACAGTTTCGATGATCTGCCTGAGACTACGCAACGCTATGTCAGGCGTTTGGAAGAGCTTTCGGGTTGCCGTATTTCCGCGATCGGTACCGGCCCGCAGCGCGACCATATCATCGAAATCCACTCCCTGATCGACTGATTTGCGGATTGGATAGAGCGCTCTTTTCCTCCAACTTAGCGATATGACAACGAATGATGATGACCTTAAGGGTCGGCTTGCAGCCCGCAAAGCGCCGCATTCAACTGTCGAAGGAGACAGTGCTGAGACGCATATGCGGGCTGTGAAACATGACGCGAATGAATCCGGCGATGCCTCCGTCGCATTGGTCGATGCGACAGGCGATGAACATGACGATGGTTCTCGCATATTGCATATGGCAGATCTTGAAGTGCCAACTTTGCGTCAAGGGACTACCGATGACGAGCCAGACGAGAATCCGGTTTTGAGTGGTGCATCCACTGCTGCAGATGGCGATGCCCAGAGTGAAGCGGATATCGGCACGTCCACGGCTTCAGGCGTTGCTGCCGGTTTGTCTGAATCATTCGGCCCCTGGACGCTTCGCAAACCGGTGCCTGTTGAGGCTCCGGACTTGGATGTTGTCGCTATGCTGACCCAGCCTGACGAGGAGGCGAAGCAACAAGGCAATGCCGACCCTGAGACTTCGACTTTCCGGATTGAAGATGTCAAGCGAAGTGGCAAGCCTACCGGTGCATCGGCGGACCCCGCACCTCCGCAAGTGCCTTTGGCTCCTATGAAGCGCATGCAAGCCAAATTCAATCCACTTGCAGATTTTCCCATGTATGTGGTCGTATTCTTCGGCGGCGCCGCAGGAACAGCCGTACGATATGGCTTGGCGTCATTGTTGCATGTCAATTCCGATATCATGCATGTGGCGACTTTTGTGGCCAATATGGTCGCGTGCTTCGCTCTGGCTGTTATTTCGGAATATATGTCTCATGCCGTGTGGATGCGAAAGCGCAATCGGGCGTTATTCAGTCGCGGCATGGGAGTGGGTTTCTGCGGCGGATTGTCGACCTTGTCGACGCTGGTCTTGGAAACGATGACCACAATGCAGGGCGGGGATATCATTCAACCTGCAATATATCTAGTGCTGAGCATGGTATTTGGCGTCGTATTCGCCGGGCTCGGCGTCTGGTGCGGCAAACGTCTTGCCTCCCAACGAGAAGTCGCGATTCTGAGGGATGTGGCCAAACGCATGAATGAACTTTCGTCGATGCGTGCGATGCAACGCCCACAATATCCGCAAGCGAGACTGGCTCGACAAGCGATTCAAGTGCTGGAACAGGAATATGGCGTATCCATGCCTTCTTCACAGCACCATGGCATTGGGCAAATGTCGGACGGAATATCTAGAGGATCGGCGGGAGACAATATCAATTCAGCCGACGAACAAGTGTATCCAGGTTCAACGAACGGACTGCGAGAGCATGACGGCAAAACCATTGCAAGGAACGATCCGGTGCAACGCCAGGCGGATGGTTATGCCCAGAAGGACGGTTCTGCTACTGGCATCCGAGCCAATCTTGCGATGGAGGGCTCTGCATCCGATGCAGAGGTGAACGCTTCCGCAGTCCATGCCGGTGATGCTAGGCAGAAGCCGCCATCATTCGAGCCGGATCCCATAACCGCGGAGATCGATGTGATTGCCGACCCCATGACCGGTGAGGGTGCGATGATGGTTGAATTCATGGCGGTATGCCTGTGCGGCGGTCTTGGAGCGGTTGCCAGATTTGTGCTGGACACCTCGATACAGCGTCAGTGGAAACGTGCGTTTCCGCTTGGCACTTTTCTGATTAATGTGACTGCAGCGTTTTGTGCAGGGATTGCCGCTGGAGCATATGCCAATGTCACTGTTCCTCATAGCACGTATCTGCTCTTCGTGACCGGATTTTTGGGCGGCCTGTCGACGTTTTCTTCGGCGACAGGTCAGATTGTCTCGCTGTCCCAGCATAAGAACATAGCCTTGGCGCTTACATACGCTGCGCTGACTTTGCTGGTGCCTCTGGGCTGCGCTTTTGCGGGCTGGGGTGTCGCCATGACGTGTTGAATATCAGGTTGATGAGGGAGCCAATACTTCGCTTGGACAAATGAATAGTCGTAGCGTGTGGCCATGCGGGATATGTGTTATGTCTACATGAGCTGTGGTTATACGGGCATTTGGTCCTATGCTCGGTCATGCGGGCATAGGAGTGTGCGTAAGTAAGTGAGCGAGCAAGTATGCAACTTTGCATACGGGCGGTTAGACGAGTCTCGAGCAAGCAGCATTGCGGCGCATGCCGCGCAATGCCCAATCTGGGCAGAATGCGGGTTTTCAGGACGTTGACTTTCGGCGCATAGATTTGTCACCTGTGTCACATTTGGCATATCGTACCGGTTCGATAGTAGAATAACTTGCAGATGCATATATTGTGGCGTTTGCAATGCGGCTGCCCACAAGGTGAAGCATGCGACATCCTGGAATAATAAAGGCGGTGCATGATGGTAGGAATGCGCGACGTGGCCAAAAAAGCCGGCGTCTCCGTAAGTACGGTGTCATTGGTGGTCAATGGCACGGGTTACGTATCCGAGGATATGCGCAAGCGTGTGGAGAAGGCGATGAAAGCCTTGGATTACATCCCCAATGAGCTTGCCCGCAATCTCTATCATGATCGCACCAATATCATCGGGGTGATTGTGCCCACCATACGGCATCCGTTCTTTGCGACTCTTGCTGCCTTGCTCCAACAGGAACTGGCCAATAAGGGCTTCAGGACCATGCTGTGCTCGACCACTGATTCCCTCAACGGGGAAGCTGAATATGTCGATATGCTGCGTAGACACATGATGGACGGCATCATTATGGCAGCACACACCGCGCATGCTCCGGACTATTGGAGTTCCATTGGCCGGCCGGTGGTGGCATTCGACCGATATCTTGGCGCGGGTATTCCTTCTTTGGGCTCCGACCATGAACAGGGCGGCAATCTGGTGGCCGATCTGCTAATCCGTTCGGGTACCCGCCATGTGGTTATGGTCAGTGGCCCGCGCTCGCAGTTCCATGATCTTGAGGGGGAAGGAACCACGTTCCCTACCATTCGCTACTACGCCGCGCTGGAGGAGCGTATGGAACGCGAGGGTGTGAAATACGATTACATCGAAGCTGGCGAAGTCAATGACATGCGGGGATACGCCCACGCCATGCATGATATTTTCGATCGCTTTGACGATGTGGATGCGGTGGTGAGTTCTGATATCGGCGCCGCGTACTGTGTGCAAGAGGCGCATCGACGTGGTGTTTCTGTGCCGGACGAATTGCAGGTGGTGGCTTATGACGGCACATATCTTGCGGATACGGCAGGCAAACGATTGACCGCCATATGTCAGGATTTCAATGCCATTGCCGAGCTTACGGTTCGACGCATGGTCGAAGCCATGGAAGGAAAGCAGACCGCATCAATGCAGATGTCCCATACCGGAGAACTGGATGATCTGGTGCCGGTGCGTTTGATGCTTGGTGAAACCACGAAACAGCAGTGAATCCAAGGCAATTGGATCGCCGTCATGAAGGGTCGATTGTTACCCAATAAACGCTTGATGAGCGAGTCGGATGGCATTTACCTCAATTTGTGCTATCCTTGTATCGAACCGGTTTGATACCGGAATACGCGCCGATCACCAATGAGGCTGACGTGTCCGTCATCACCGGAGGCAACCGGTACTTAAGGCGCCAAAGGAGGTCCGATGAAAAACAAAGTTCAGCTCATCACCTATGCCGATCGTTTAGGAGATGGCACCATCAAGTCGCTGACCGATGTGCTGCGTACGCGCTTCGACGGTGTGTATGAGGGGGTGCACATCCTGCCGTTCTTCACGCCGTTTGACGGTGCTGATGCGGGCTTCGATCCGGTGGATCACGCCCAGGTCGATCCAAGACTGGGAGGCTGGGATGACGTCACCGAGCTTTCCAAGACTCATGACATCATGGTGGATACCATCGTGAACCATATGTCTTGGGAATCCAAGCAATTCCAGGATGTTATGAAGAATGGCGAAGCCAGTCCGTATTACAAGATGTTCTTGACCATGTCGACCATTTTCCCCGATGGTGCAACCGAAGAGGATCTGGCCGGCATCTACCGTCCACGCCCGGGTCTGCCTTTCACCCACTACACATGGGCCGGCAAAACCCGTCTGGTCTGGACCACCTTCACTCCTCAGCAGGTGGATATTGACACTGATTCCGCAGAAGGCTGGGGCTATCTGACATCCATTCTTGATCGCCTTGCAGAAAGCCATGTCAAGTTCATACGTCTTGATGCAGTCGGATACGGGGCCAAGGAAGCCAAGACCAGCTGCTTTATGACTCCGAAGACCTTCGATTTGATCGAGCGCATCAAGGAGGAAGGAACCAAACGAGGTCTGGAAACGCTTATCGAGGTGCATTCCTACTACAAGAAGCAAATCGAAATCGCTTCGAAGGTGGATCGCGTGTATGACTTCGCTCTGCCGCCACTGCTCCTGCACTCGCTGTTCACAGGCGATGTGGACGCCGTCGCGCATTGGGTGGATGTTCGTCCCAATAATGCGGTCACCGTGCTGGATACCCACGACGGCATCGGTGTTATCGATATCGGTTCAGACCAGCTTGATCGCGGCCTGAAGGGTTTGGTGGATGATGAATCGGTGGATTCATTGGTGAACACCATCCACAAGAACACGGATGGCGAATCGCAGGCAGCTACCGGCGCAGCAGCCAGCAATCTCGATCTCTACCAGGTTAATTCCACATATTATTCGGCGTTGGGTTGCAACGACCAGCATTACATTGCTGCCAGAGCGGTGCAATTCTTTGTGCCGGGCGTTCCTCAGGTCTATTATGTGGGAGCTTTGGCGGGTGCCAACGATATGGACCTGCTCAAGCGCACCAATGTCGGTCGTGATATCAACCGCCATTATTATTCCACCGCAGAGGTGGATGAAAACCTTGAGCGTCCTGTGGTCAAGGCGTTGAATGCCCTGTGCAAGCTGCGCAATACCCTGGATGCCTTCGACGGTGAGTTCTCCTACCGCAAGGAAGGTGAATCCCTTGTATTCGAGTGGCAGGGAGACAATAGTTCTGCCTCGCTTGAATTCGAACCTGGTCGCGGATTGGGACGTGATAATGAATCTTCAGTGATCGCACTGCGTTGGACTGATGCAGCTGGAGAACACTACACCGATGATGTCATCGCTAACCCACCTGTGGCAGCCTGAGTAGGCGACAGCCGATCTTTCTGACCTTCGACAACGCAGTCGGAGATATTTGTGGCAATGCATGCCGCGGATATCTCCGACTTTTTTGTGCTTGGGCCAGTATCCAGGCGCACATCAATGACCTTGGTGTGCATCCTGTGCGGGAATCGAGCTGGCTCAGTACAATACAAGGTGTACGTGCAATGCCGCAGGCCATGGTGTAGCGGTTAAGTATTGCCTCTACGCCGTGACTGTGGTTGGTGGTGCGGTGAAGCCGGTGGCTGGAGGAGTGACCATTCTACGAGGAAGCATGCGATATTCGCGCTCTTTGCCATTCGGAATGCCGTTGTGAGGAATCTATAAGCAATACCCCGGAGGAAGGGAAGCAATGACTGAAGATGATAAGCGTCCCCAGCAGCCGCTGCCAGGCGCCCAGTTCGTTCGCCCGGGAATCGACGATCGACCGGATTATGAAAAAGCGCTGAGCCCGGAAGAGAAAGAGGCCATAGCCCGCTTGGCGGTGCCGATGCCAGCGCCCAAGGGTAGTGGCGTGAGCAGCCAGACGGGTGCCGGCGTGCAGGCCACGCGTATGACAGCGGAATCCATGCCGGTAGCCGCGGTGGCGAGCGTCGATGCAGCAGTGCCGGATATGGATTCGGCATTCCTGGATATGCGCGATCCCATGGCGAGTGCTGATGGGCATGTGCCTACCAGAACCGAGGTTATTCGCCTTGGCGTGGGATTCGTGGTGTGCGCATTGGTCTGTGCCATTCCGTGGGTTGCCCTGACTTCACTGGTATTGCCCGCCGTATTGGAGCAAATCGACGCCGGCAGCAAAGAGATGATGTTGGGCATTATCAACATCTGCGGTTCGATTGTGGCTTTGGTGGCCAATATCCTCTTCGGCACTCTCTCGGATTTGACCAGAAGCCGCTTCGGTAAGCGTACTCCATGGATTATTGCCGGGGGCCTTATCGCGGGCGCATCCATGGGCCTGATCAGCACCACGCATTCCTTCCCGTTGATTCTCGTCTTCTGGTGCACGGCACAGCTGGGATTCAACGTCATGCTCGCGCCTTTCGTGGCGACGATGTCTGATCGAGTCCCGGATAAATTCCGTGGCACGATTTCTGGATTCTATGGTGCGGGTATCGCAGCGGGACAGACTCTGGGCAATCTGGTCGGCGCAAGCCTGTTGGACAGGCCTAACGGCATTTGGCTTGGTTGGATGATGGGCTTTGCGGTGTTTTCGTTGATTGGCATCATCACCGTCGCGATTTGGCCGCGAGAGAAGAGTTCGCTTCGTGAAAGCCACGAGCCATTCTCTGCAGGAATGCTCTTGCGCTCCCTGCGTTTCCCCCGCAATGCCCCCGACTTCTATTATGCGCTTTCGGGACGCACTCTGATGATGGGCGGATATTGGATGCTGTACACGTATCTGCTGTACATCGTCACTGATTATATTTACGCCGGCAATCCCGATGCGGACACCTTGGCTCCTGCGCTTATCGCGCGCATGGCGGTAATCACCTTGGCGGTGTCCCTTATCGCCGCTTTGGGCGCAGGTCCGATCGCTGATGCAATAGGGCGTCGCAAAGTTCCTGTTGCGCTCTCCAGCGTGCTGTTTGCAATAGGCGCTGCCATGCCACTGCTGTTGCCGAATGCGTGGGGAATGTACCTGTTCGCTGGCATCTCCGGTCTTGGATACGGCACATATAACGCCATCGATCAGGCATTGAATGTGGCGGTGCTGCCCAATCCTGAAGAAGCCGGCAAGGATTTGGGCATTCTCAACCTTGCCAATACGCTCTCCACGGTTATCGGTTCGGCAGCCACCTCTTTGATTGTTGCCACGGTGAAGCAGATCATGGGCGTGCAGCAAACCCCTGCCTTCGCCTACACCATTGTGCTATGCGTTTCAATCGCCGTCGTGCTTCTTGCGGCATGGTTGATTATGCGTATTAAGTCAGTGAAATAGCGCAAAGTCCGCGGGCGCATCCAAAGTGGCAAAATGCACTGGGATGCGCCCGTTTGTGCCGCACCCGATTGCCGGAACGAAGGCGGTCAGATACGAAGGTCGGGGGGGGGGCGGTCCAGCTTCTTTGATGTTTCCTCTACTTTGTTTCCATTGCATTTATGGCCTGTATGGCTCAGCAGTTCGCATTCATGCGTGGCGTGGCGGGCGATGATGCCGTATCGTAGGCGCTGTGTGAACGCATAAATTCGCATGATGAGCAGTCAGAAAGGTCGCCGAGAAGTCATGTCTCGATTTTTCAACCAGGACAATCTGTTTTTCAAGATCATGGGCACCTTCTTTGATCTCATTGTGCTCAATCTGCTGACTTTGCTGATGTGCCTGCCGATTGTGACAGCAGGTGCCTCGCTTACGGCCATGCATTATGTGCTATGGCATATGGTCAGGGGAGAGGAAACCTATATTTCCCGACAGTTCTTCGATTCTTTTAAACGCAATTTCAAACAGGCGACCCTGATTTGGCTCGTGTTTCTTGTGGTCGGCATCATTATGGCGGTGGACGTGATGGTATTGCTCGCCCTGCCTCGGGAACAGCAGTGGATGATGGGTGCTGTGGTGGCCATTGTTGGTTGCGTGGTCGTTGTTATGGCGCAATATGTATTCCCGTTGCTGTCACGATATGAGGATCCGATTCGTGTTCAGGTCAAGAATGCCGCCATGCTGGCTGTGGGATATTTCCCTCGGACGCTTGCAATGCTTGTGGTTTTGGGTGCATTCGCGGTGGCATATGTGCATTATTTCGCATATGCGATTCCGGGCATAATCCTTCTGGGTATTACTCTGCCTCAGTATTGCTGCGCATGGCTGTACAACACGGTGTTCCGAAAGCTCGATGGTGAAGACGTGCGGGGCGGTCAGGCTTCACACGGATAATGCAGCATGTTGCTGTGAAGAACTATTTACTGATGTGCATTTGTTCGTGTAGTGGCGATTCTTCGCAGGATATAGTTACGAAGTGAATTGCCACTGTATGCGATAAGTCAGGGTCGCGCGCGACACGCGTATGAGTGAACGCGGCGGGAGTGCGTTTCGTGTATCAATGGCATTGCGCAATTTTGATTCATCGATGTATGTATTGTGCTTTCTTATTTTTGCTCCAACTATGTGAAATGGAATCCTGGCTGGGGTGCTGTGCGGTCGCTTGAAAACCGAGTGAGCGAGCGTAGAACGATTGACAAGCGAGTGCGTTTCATGTACTATCGAACCGGTTAGATAATCTAACCGGTTCGATAGTCAGAATCGTTGAAACGACAGCGTACGTCGGTGGCGAAGACCTTCGAACTGGCGCGAGGCAGAGTAGCTTCACGTAAGGAATAGAAAGGGAAAGACCATGGGTATGTCATGGAAGCGCATGGGTGCGATTGCAATCTCTTCATTATTGGCAATCGGAATGCTGTCCGCCTGCGGTACCTCAAGCTCAAGCAATGAAACCAAGATCACCATTTTCAACTCCAAGATGGAAATTCAAAGCCAGATGGAAGAGATGGCCAAGAAGTATTCCGAAGAAAAGGGTGTGGATCTCGAGGTCTATTACTCAAGCGATACGGTTGCGGCCCATTTGGCAACCAAGTACGCATCCAACGAGCCATACACGATTTCGATGGTGGACGCCAAGGACGTCTACTCTTTGGCTGAGGAGCATGCTGTTGACTTGAGCGACCAGGACTGGGTCAAGGAAACGGATCAGGCCATTGCCATTGATGGCAAGACCTACGGATTCCCTGTGAGCGTCGAGGCTCGCGGTTTGATTTACAACGCTGATGCAATCAAGAAGGTCACCGGAAAAGACTTTAATCCAGAAGATTACGAGACCTTGGATTCCTTCAAGGAACTGATCCAGGAACTCAAGGACGGCGGCATGGAAACCCCGACAGGCATCATGAAGGAAGACTGGTCGCTTGCGGCCCACTTCCTCGCTGAGGTCTACGAGGAGCAGCCGGATCCTTCGGCATTCATCAAGGAGCTGCATGACGGCGGCGTCGATCTGAACTCCAATGCGAAGTACAACTCCTTGATGGACACCTTCGATGTGCTCAAGGCCAATAATTACGCGGCCTCCACTGCAATTTCCGCAGAGCGTGAAGTCACCGAACAGAAGCTTGCAGAAGGTCAGATCGCATTCATGTTCGGCGGCAACTGGGATTGGTCCGTGCTCAACCAGTACGACTATTCCGAGAACATGGGTATTATGCCGGTTCCTGAGGACACCGATGACGGCAGCAACCAGAAGCTCGTCGGTGGTGGCTCGAAGTTCTTCTTCATCGACAACTCCTCCAACACCTCTGACGCACAGCGCACTGCTGCCAAGGACTTCCTGAACTGGCTGGTCAATGATGACGAAGGCAAGTCCTTCATCGTCAACGATTGCTCCATGGTTTCCCCCTTCAAGAACAACACCCTGACCGTTGCCGATCCTCTGGGCGCCTCCGTCAAGGAGTATGCAGATGCAGGCAAGCTCATCCCGAGCTACAACTACATGCCTGATGATCACTATTCAGTGCTCGGTGCGGAAATGCAGAAGTACCTCGCTGGCGAGGTGGACCGCGCTGAACTTGCTCAGGCTATCGAAGCCTACTGGAAGAGCGCAACGCTCTCCGACGACACCAAGTGATGAGGATCTGATCCTCGTTACGGTTAGCGGTTGGGCGGTGCCATAACCACCGTCCAACCGCATGTCGCAAGAAGGGATGTGCATTATGAAGCACAATAAATTTTCGTATAAATTAGGGCAGTTCCTCATGTTCGCCGGCCCGGCGGGGATTCTGTTCTGTGCAGTGGTCATCATACCGTTCTTCTACGGTTTGTATCTGACCTTCACAAGCTGGGACGGCGTATCCAAGACCAAGCCTTTTGTCGGTTTTGACAACTACAAAGCGGCGTTCGCCGATACTGCGTACTGGCAAGCTTTGGGGCGCACAGTCGTGTACTCGGTTATTGCCGTCATCCTCGTCAATATCGTGGCCTTCCTGCTGGCCTACCTCGTGACCAGCGGAATCAAAGGCCAGAACTTCTTCCGAGCAGGCTTCTTCATTCCTAACCTCATCGGCGGCATCGTCCTGGGTTATGTGTGGAAGTTCGTGTTCAACCGCGCATTCGTCGCCATCGGCGAGGCTATGACCGGACAGACCACGCCTTCGCTGCTTTCCACTCCGAATGGCGCAATGTTCTGCTTGATTCTCGTCTCCGTGTGGCAATATGCCGGCTATATGATGCTCATCTATGTGGCAGGCTTCATGAGCGTCGATCAAAGCCTGAAAGAAGCGGCCATGATCGATGGTTGCTCCCCGTCCAAGGCCATGTGGAATGTCACCATTCCTCTGATGCGCTCCTCATTCGTGCAATGCCTGTTCCTGAGCACCACGCGATGCTTCATGGTCTACGACCTGAACCTTTCGTTGACCAAGGGCGAACCTTTCAACTCTTCGGTTATGGCCGCAATGCACGTCTACAACCAGGCATTCGTCTACAAGAACTACGGTATCGGTCAATCCGAAGCCTTGGTGCTGTTCGTCATCTGCGCGGTCATCGGCGTGCTGCAGGTGTACATCGGTAAGAAGGGCGAGGTGGAAGCATAATGAATAACACACAAGCAATGAATCCAAGGAAGGTCATCGCCCGTATCCTGCTGTGGGCCGTGCTCATAGTTCTGCTTCTGCTGTTTATCGCACCGTTCATCCTGGTGGTCATCAACGTCTTCAAGACGAAGGCTGACATTACTTCCAACCCGTTGTCGCTGGTCGGCAAGCATGGCTTCACATTGGCCAACTTCCCGGCGGCCATGGAGAAGATGAACTTCTGGACCGTGTTCACCAATTCCACGATCATCACGATCAGTGCAACGATTTTGACGGTTGTGTTCTCCGCAATGGCTGCATATGTGATTGTGCGCAATCCGCGTTGGAAGGCTGGTGCCATCCTCTTCGCACTGATGATCGCATCGATGGTCATCCCATTCCAGGTGCTTATGGTGCCGCTGGTCTCCGTCTATGGCGGTTTGCTGGGCGTGCTCAATAGCCGCATCACGCTGATCCTCATGCATGTGGGCTTCTCGGTATCCTTGGCGACCTTCATGTTCCACGGTGCTATTCGCACGAATATTCCTGCCGAGCTTGAAGAGGCCGCGGAAATCGATGGCTGCTCGAAGTGGCGCACGTTCTGGCGTATTGTGTTCCCGCTTTTGAAGCCGACCATCGCGACGGTGACCATAATCGATGCGATGGCATTCTGGAACGACTACCTGCTGCCATCCTTGGTGCTGGGCCGCAAGGAACTCTACACCATCCCGATTGCAACCCAGGCCTTCTACGGCACCTATTCCACTGATATCGGCTTGATCATGGCCGCCTTGCTGCTGGCTATGCTGCCGATCCTCATCCTGTACGTGTTCCTCCAGCGTTTTGTGGTGGAAGGCGTAACCTCCGGCGCAGTGAAGGGATAACTGAACAGCGCAAAATTGCTTTGCTTCACAGTTCAGGTCGAGTGGCATGGTCCGCATCATGGAATGTGGAACCAACTCCATGCCTCATACGACATGGGTTATGTGGCATAGTTCTTGCGGCATGCGAGCGAGTCCGCCAACGAAGGGCTTTTCCCTTCGGCTATTCGTTGGACGTTCGTATGCCGCATTCTTGTGTTTTCGGGGTTGTGTTGTACGGTGCGAAACCACGATTTCAAAAGTGATCTGTGTCACATTGTGAACAGGCGCTTGTATGAGCACTGCCATGCGACCTAGCTTATGAGCATCGGTAAAGCACCGATGAATACGATAACGAATATCGAAAGGAGGTCTGCCACGATGGTTGGAATGCAATTGCATGATTTGGTCCTAGTTGTTCGAATTATTATTCCGTCTTCGTTGGCGGACTGATTCGACATATGGTTCGGACTCGCCAACGATGGCAGAGCCCGAGCGGACACAATCCAGCGTAAAGACCCTGCCACACAGCGGCAGGGTTTTGTTGTACCGCCCCACAAGGGCATTCCTGTACACAGTCCGAATGCGAAGACTTAAGCATTGGAGTCAAGCATGACAGAGGAGATCGGCGTAATGGGTACGCCGGAAACAGGAGTGGGTTCACGCGCTCATGCGCAATTGGATCGAATGAGCCGGTCGTCGGTACGCACGGTGATTGCGGCTTCTATGGTGGGTACGGCTATTGAGTTCTACGATTTCTACGCGTATGGCACGGCTGCGGCGAACTACTTCCCGAAAGTGTTTTTCCAGGACACCGGCAATTCCACAGTGGCCCTGCTGATGTCGCTTTTGACATTCTCCATTGCATTTATCGCACGTCCGCTGGGCTCTCTTGTTTTCGGACATTTCGGTGACCGCATGGGGCGCAAGGTTACTTTGGTGGTCTCGTTATTCACCATGGGTGTGGCGACCTTCCTGATCGGATGTCTGCCTTCCTATGCCACATGGGGTATCGCGGCGGTTGTGCTGCTGTGCCTCTGCCGTTTCGTGCAGGGAATCGGCCTTGGCGGGGAATGGTCCGGCGCCGCCTTGGTGGCAACTGAGAACGCCCCTGAGGGCAAGCGAGCACTCTACGGCTCCTTCCCTGAGCTAGGCGCTCCTATCGGCTTCTTCCTTTCCAATGGCACGTATTTCCTGCTTGAAACCTTCAATGATGATGCCGCGATGTTGGCATGGGGATGGCGTGTGCCATTTCTGCTTTCCGCAGTGCTTGTGATCGTCGGACTTCTGGTGCGTGTGCAGATGGAGGAAACCCCGGTATTCCGCCTGGCGCAGCAACGAAACACCGTGGTGAAATCGCCTCTGCGCGAAGTGTTCCGCAAGAGCTGGAAGCAGCTTATCCAGGGCACATTCATCGTCGCGGTCACCTACACGCTGTTCTACACCTTGGCCACATGGTCATTGGCGTATGGCACCAAGGATCGCGAGCGCGGTGGCGGCGGATTGGGCTTCACCAATCAGGAGTATCTGCTCATGCTGATGCTGGGCGTATGCGTATTCGCAGCGTCGATTGTGTTCTCTTGCGTGTACGCGGATCGCATTGGCAGAAGGCGCGTACTGGTGGCTTCCTCTTGCGCTTTGGTGGTGTTTGCGCTCGTGTTCCCATATCTGTTGATGGGGTATCGCAATGCGGCCGCCGTGATGGTGTTCCTGTGTGTAGGCTTTGCCTTGATGGGTATGGCCTTTGGCCCAATCGGAGCATTCCTGCCTGAACTATTTGATGCGAATGTGCGCTATTCAGGTTCTGGAATCGGCTACAACCTCGCAGCGATCGTAGGTGCGGCATTCGTTCCCGCAGTCGCCACATGGCTGAGCTCTCATTGGGGTGTGCGTTCGGTCGGACTGTACCTTGCGGTTATGGCGTTGTGCTGCCTTGTCGCTGTGCTGACTTGCCGGGAGACAAGGGACGTTGATTTCAGTGCATAGTTTCTGCCGTAGCGGTATCCATTCCTGTTGGATGCAATGCACGATGACTTCGCATCTTCGCAATAAGCATCCTAAGCGGTAACCGCTCAGTCTTCCATCAACGGGTATCCTTCCTCGGCGTGCAGCCGTGAAGTAGCAAAATTCAACACGATGATATGAAAATCGACTCATCACATTGAATAAGGAGCAATTCATGACTATGACTCACCCTCCGCCATAAGGCCGTAAGCTGTTCGCACCGGATGCGTACGGCACCTAGGTGCGGTCATCGGCTCTGCAAATTCTTCGCGTATTCTGCCCGACTGGTGGAATGGCACGGAAACAACTGAATGCTTTGAGTAAGATGGGCTGAAGCTAAGGACAAAATCCTCGTGCGAGAGAGTTCATCGCGAACATTGGTCATCATTCAATATTCAAGATGTATTACAACTAAATCTTTATAAGGAGTGCCCAATATGGCAGCACAAATCTGGTATGAACAAGACGGCGATCTCTCTGTGCTCGAGGGTAAGAAGGTCGCGATCATCGGTTACGGCTCACAGGGCCATGCTCACGCACTGAATTTGCGTGATTCCGGTGTCGACGTGGTGGTCGGTCTGCGTCCTACCTCCAAGTCCGTCGAATTCGCCAAGGAGCAGGGACTTGAGGTCAAGTCTGTGGCAGACGCGACCAAGGAAGCCGATGTCATCATGATTCTGGCTCCTGACCAGTTCCAGCGCACGATTTGGGCCAACGATATTGAGCCCAATATCAAGCCGGGTGCGGCAGTTGCTTTCGCACACGGATTCAACATTCATTATGGCTACATCAAGCCAAGCGAAGACCATCCGGTATTCATGGTCGCGCCTAAGGGACCAGGCCATATCGTCCGTCGTGAATATGCAGCGGGCCGTGGCGTGCCGGTGGTTGTGGCCGTCGAGCAGGATCCGCGTGGAGACGGTTGGGATCTGACCTTGGCTTATGCCAAGGCACTGGGAGCTCTGCGTGCAGGCGCCATCAAGACCACCTTCAAGGAAGAGACCGAAACCGATCTCTTCGGTGAGCAGAACGTGCTTATGGGTGGCGTGAACAAGCTCGTCGAAATGGGCTTCGAAGTGCTTACCGACGCCGGATATCAGCCAGAAATCGCCTACTTCGAGGTTTGCCACGAGTTGAAGATGCTGGTTGACCTGATGAACGAAGGCGGTCTGAACAAGGCTCGCTGGTCCTGCTCCGATACCGCTCAGTATGGCGACTACACCAACACCGTGATCGGTGAGGACTGCCGCGAGCGCATGCAGTACCATCTGAAGCGCATTCAGGATGGTTCCTTCGCCAAGGAATTCATCGACGATCAGGATGCCGGCGCTCCTCACTTCAAGGAACTGCAGGAGAAGTACAGCCACGAGAGGATCGAAGAGGTCGGCCCGAAGCTGCGCGCTATGTTCTCCTGGAACAAGGATGGCGTCAAGGATCAGGACGAGGCCCAGTCCTTCAACGGCAAGATCGCTCGTACCCAGGTGCAGTGATTCGCCTTGCGTGAGATCGGCTGAGAATGGCTGAATAAGCGCTAGTTTTGCAGTGTGCCGTACCGGTAGCAATAAGCTATTCGGTGCGGCACACTTGCGTTATTGGCGGGTTGTCAAGGATCGTTAACAACCCGCGATTGGAGATATGCCGCGGGTGCGGATTCCTGTGACCAGGCTATTCCAGCGTGAAAGTGAGCGCAAAGGTGAATTGCTCGGCATCCAGCCTGTACCGGGGGTCGAGTGCAGGGCCGCAGCTATTCGAACCGAGGCCACTTTGCATATAATCCAGGCACAGCACCGTTGAATCGCTGCGTTCCAGTTCATGCAGATGCTGCTTTGCAGTCAATTCTTCCTGGGTGTACGGCAGGATCTGGCAGTCGAAGGTCTGCATTGCGGTGGTGGTTTCGGTTGTATCGGATGGCAGAGCCGCGGGCGTTCGGATTGCTTCGGCTGACTGTGCATCCCCTACGACTGAGATTCCGGCTGCGGTAAGCGTGTAATCACCGTCGGTTATGCTCATCCAATCACAGTCATGGTGGTTGCCATTTTCCTGCGGTTTCAGGTATGGCTCAAAGAATGAGTCAGGAGTGCCCGAGAAGATGCCGTGATAGCTGGCGTGATGCTTGTCTACGTAGCTTTCCTGCGGGCCAAGGCCGCAATACAACACATCGCGCATGGTTGGGGGAAGGAACAGACGCAGTCCAAAACGCGGGAGGAACGGAAAGTCGGTGTTGCGCAGCACATTCATACTCATGCTCACCGTGCCGTCCAGCGTGATGGTCCATTGTGTGTCAATGTCTGCAATACGCTGTACGATGGGCGCCACCAACGCCATGCGAGCATGGATGGAGATGCTGCTTGCGTTTTGGGAAACGATATTGACCTCATAGGCGCGAGCGTATGCGCGGTCATATTGCGCACGCTCCCAGTCATGCCTGATATATCGGTCGTTATCGGTTGGCGCTCGCCAAATATTGAGTTCCATAGGGCGATCGAGCAGGTTGTGGTTATTCCATGACATATTGCGGAACAAACCCGTCCGTTTGTCCAGTTCATATCTGAAATCAGGGCTCCAGACAATCAAGCGCGATGCATCCTCTTCAATATGCATGGCTTTATCGGCGGCCAACTTGCTGTCGAAGTGTGCATGAGCACCAGACTGTTGGAGTTGGGAGCTCGCGGTTTGAGCGGCAGAATTAAGTGCGGTATTGGTGTTAGCGTCGCATGTCAGGCTGAGTCTATCAGCGATATCGACCACATATTGATTCCGGGGATTGACTGTATGCAGAGCTATTTCATCGCATCCCAGCTCCTCGCCTGGCATGAGGCGTGCATCCATGCGCCGGTATGAGCGTACGATAAGCGAGGCTTTCCCTGCATGTGGAATGGCCTCCATCACTTCTTGGGGTATGTCGATCGTGCTTTCCCCATGAGGTGCAATGGACGGGCATTGCGGGGTGTAATTGCCCGGCATGGATTCGCGCATCGCCGCGCCCGCCTCGGGATCCTCTTCCCAAGCAGCCCATGCGATGGAGTCGCCGTCCACAATCAATTCAAAGGTGAGGAAGGCATATTGCGCCGCATCGAGGAAATCCAGATAATTATGCAGGGTGACGGTTCCCTCGTTCTGGTTCACAGCAGTAACTCGCAGCGGGCGGAAGACATTCTTGAATTCCAATAGCCCGGTGTGCACAGTTCGATCGGGATACACCAAGCCGTCCATGCAGAAGTTGCAGTCATGGGGATATTCGTGTGAATCGCCGCCGTATGCATATATGCGGCGCCCATCGGGTGTGGTGCCACGGTCGATGGCATGGTCGCACCACTCCCAGACGAAACCACCGATAAAGCCATCGTAGCGTTCCATGAGAGTACGGTAATCTTCCAAGTCTCCCGGGCCGTTGCCCATGGCATGGGAGTATTCGCACATCACATATGGTTTGCGCCCATTGTCGCCGTCATCGCCGTTGCTGCCATCTCCCTGCGGGCCCTCTTCGCTGAAATACCGTTCGATCTCGTCGAATGGCGGATACATGCGGGAGTGCACATCGAGATTGCTGAAATCGTATACACGGTTATCGCTCACATATCGAGCGCTTTCATAATGGGTGAGTCGGCTGGGATCGAATTGCTTGGTCCAGGCCAATGCCTCTTCAAACGTGCATCCGTAGGCGCATTCATTGCCCATGGACCACATGATGATGCTGGCATGGTTCTTGTCGCGTTTCACGCATCGACGGACACGATCCACCGTGGATTCGGTGAAGTCAGGATTGTCTGCAATGACCGTGTTCCACCGTTTTGAAGTGGCTTCCCAGCTGGTGTCCTGATGGATCGTGGCTGTGGTGCCGTGGCTTTCGTTATCTGCCTCGTCGATGACATAGAATCCGAATTGGTCAAAGAAGTCATAGAAATGCGGCGCACTGGGGTAGTGGCTGGTGCGCACTGCGTTGACATTATGCGCTTTCATGATGGAAAGATCTTCGAGGAACTGCTCTTGACTGATCACCGGCCCTGTTATGGGATCGCTGTCGTGGCGGTTCACGCCATGCAGCTTCACCGGATGACGGTTGATGGTGAGCACATTGCCCTGGACCGATACTTCGCGAATGCCTACGGGGAGTGTGATGTACTCGTTCTCGGTGCTCAGAACCAATGTGTAGAGATACGGCTTTTCGGCATTCCAAACAGTGGGATCGGGAACTGACAACTCGATTGTGGAGGCCCACTGGGGTTGGTCAGGCCAAGATCGGCGGTTTTCGTCAGCGGTCCCGCTGAGCGGGGTTCCTTCCGGGCTGACTTCTTCCGCTGTTGCCTTGCGGGGGCTGTCCAGCGAACCGGCAATCAGGTCACCGTCCGCGGAATACAACTGTGCGGTTACGGGAATGGGAGAGGAATCGAGGAAGTCGAGCTCAATGCGAACCTTTGCCGAGCTGGGCACTGCCGGTGCAGATTCGGAGGCTATCGCTTCGAGGGCGAGCGCTTCGGATTGGCTCAACCAATCGATGGGCGTGGAGACGAAGAAATCTCGAATGGCATGTCGAGGACGGTTAATGAGGTACACATCGCGGAAAATACCCGACATGCGGAATTTATCCTGGTCTTCAAAGTAGCTACCATCGCACCATTTGAGTACTAGCACCGCCAAAGTATTGGTGCCGTCTTCGATGGTCGTGCTGATCTCGAATTCGCCGGTTGAATGCGAGACTTGCGAGTATCCCACGAATTTGCCATTCAGCCATACGTAATAGCAGGAATCCACGCCTTCAAAATTCAGGAATACCCGAGGTGCCGCTTCGTCGTGCGAATAGGAAAATTCGTGGATGTAGACGCCGCAGGGATTGTCATGCGGAACGTATGGCGGATCCATGGGGAAGGGATAATTGACATTGGTGTATTGGTGGCGGTCTTCGCCATGCATCTGCCAGACACCGGGGACCGGCATGGTGTGGAATCCGGAAGAGCGGTCGGCGCTCGATGCGGCGAAATCAGATTCAAAGAATGCCGGTTCTCCGGCTTTATGTGCTCGCTCGATCTCGGCGTCCAAGTCATACAGGCTGTTGTAATACGCGAAATCCCAATCGCCATTCAACAGTGTGAAGCGGTCGGATTGTGTCCGCAATTCTCCTGTGGTATCAGTGGGCAGGCTTGAAGGGATGAAATATGCGCGGTTCGGCATGGTATTGACATGCAAGGTATTGAGATCTTCGAAGTAGGACGGGATGAACATGCCATTGCCTTTCTTGAGGATATGCTGCGGTGCACCGTTTACCTATTATGCCGGCACGGGGATATATGTCGGGGAATCTGTGACGGCGGTTGCTGAAATAGATAAGTTTCGGACTGATAAACAGTTATGGATTGCGTAATAACAAAACCGGTTAAGTTAATTAACGAATGGTAATTATTGCAACAGTGCGCTGTGGAAATATCTTAATAGTGGCTGATAAGCCATAAATTACAACGGTTGTGCACGCTTCAATATCGATTATGCAAAGTCGTGAAACATCGGCTATTGCGAATGATTGCTATAAAATCCATCAAAATCAACTTAACCGGTTGACAAAGCATTTTTTCGGTGTTATTCTCAATTTATCTCAACTGAAAAACCCCAAATGGAGCGGTTTCAGGGAGGTGCGCGGCGGCGGTTCACGGGTGAACGGCATCGGTGCACAGCGGATCGGGATTCAACGCCCCGGTCATCGTTTCAGTCGAAAGACCAACGAAGGAGACAGGAATGATATCAGCGAAGAAAATTGCAGCGGCGGCCATCGCAGGCCTGTGCGCATTCAGCTTGGCGGCCTGCGGGGGTTCGTCGTCCTCATCAAGCGGCACCAGCCTTAAGTACACCGATATTGATCTGGGAACCACCGGAAAAGACATCAAGACCTCAATCAAGCTTTACACTCAGCGCACTGATATGGCTCAGGATTCCTATCCTGGCACTTCCTGGAAGGAATATATCGCTGAATTCAACAAGCTGTATCCCGATATCGAAGTGAATGTCGAGGCCGGCACGAATTACGGCGACAGCGCCATGACCCGTCTGCAGGGCGGCGACTGGGGCGACATCATGATGATTCCGGCTATCGATAAGGCTGAATTGAGCAATTACTTCCTGTCGTATGGAAGCACCGATGGCATGGATAAGGTCATCAAGTACGTGCACGACAAGGAATACAAGGGCGAAGTCTACGGCATTTCCAGCACCGGTAACGCCATGGGCATTGTCTACAACAAAAAGGTCTTCCAAGAGGCCGGCGTCACCGAATTGCCAAAGACACCGGAAGAGTTCATCGGCGCATTGCAAGCTGTGAAGGACAAGACCAGCGCCATTCCGCTTTACACCAACTATGCTGCAGGCTGGACCATGGGCGCATGGGATGCCTACATCGGCGCTACAGCAACCGGCGACGCCAAATACATGAACCAAGAACTCGAGCACACCAAGGATCCGTTCTCCGATCCCGGTGACGACACCCATGCATACAACGTGTACAAGATCCTGTATGACGCTGTTTCTGACGGACTGACCGAAGACGACTATTCCACAACCGATTGGGAGAGCAGCAAGGCCAAGATGAACAATGGCGAAATCGCCACCATGGTGCTGGGCTCCTGGGCAGTTTCCCAGATGAAGGATGCAGGCGACAACCCAGACGACGTCGGCTACATGCCATTCCCGATCAGCGTGGACGGCAAGCAATACACCTCCTCAGGCGCTGATTACGCATACGGCATCAACAAGGATTCCGACAAGGATCATCAGGAAGCTGCCATGATCTTCGTCAAGTGGATGACCGAGAAGTCCAACTTCGCATACAACGAAGGCGGCATTTCAGTGGCCAAGGACAATGACACGCTTCCTGAGCTTTATGAGGACTTCGGAGATGTTGAGTTCGTGGTGGACGAGCCGGCTTTGGATGGCGAAGAGGATCTCTTCAACACTCTGAACACCGAATCCGAGTTGGCCATCAACGCCGGTGGCGATGCACGAATCCAGGCCATCGTCGAGCACGCAGCCAATAAGGATCAGAGCTACGACGATATGGTCAACGAGTGGAATAGCAAGTGGAATTCCGCTCTGGAAAGCGAAGGCGTGGAAGTCAAGTACACCACAGTAGCCAAGTAATCCACGGATCCACACATATCAGGGCGCGGCATCTACGGTTTGCCTAGCAGCCGCGCCCTCACCATGACCATTCTTACAACAACGGCGCGAGATGTGCGCACCGGATGACCCGCCTCGAAGACGACGGTTCATCACCCAAGAAGCCGAGCCAAGTCGACCGGTTATCAGCATCGCCAATACACTCCAACATTCAAAGGAAAGGGGATGTCATGTCTTCGGGAACCATTGCTCCGAACGGCAGCGCAGACATACCGTTCAATACCTACCGCCGTGATTGGCGAAAAGGGCTCACCATCGTCGCTTTCAGTGCCATTCCGGTGGCCTTGCTGGTCCTCTTCACCTATCTTCCCTTTGGAAGCATGGTTGGATACAGCTTCTACCGCATGAAGTACATCGGCACTCCAAAATGGGTGGGCTGGGAGAATTACATCCAGGTCTTCACCCGTCCCGATACGCTGTCATCGCTCAAACTCAGCGTCTATTACATGATCGGCGCATTGATCCAGGTGGCACTCGCTCTGTACCTGTCAACGATTTTGGCATTCAAGGTGCGCGGCGGCAATGTGTTCAAGGGCATCTATTTCTTCCCCTACCTGATCAACGGCATCGCAGTCGGCTTCATCTTCAAGTTCTTCTACACTCGCGGATTCGTTTTCGATACGGTTTTGCAATGGTGCGGCTTTGACCTCAACAACCTACCATACTGGCTGAAAGATCAGTCCATCAATAACTGGTCCCTTGTGGGCGCATCAATATGGCGATATCTGGGACAGAACGTCATCCTCTTCATAGGCGCCATGATGTCCATCGACCAGAGCATGTACGAAGCGGCTGAAATCGACGGCGCCAATAAGTGGCAGCAGTTCCGTCATATTATTCTTCCGGCATCAAACCATTCTGGTGCTCAATATCATTCTTTCCATTACCGGCTCGCTTTCGGCATTCGAAGGCCCATACGTCATCACAACCGGTGCCAACGGCACAGCAACATACTTCGTGCGTATGGATCGCCTGGCTCATGTCAATCAGAAGGTCGGTCTGGCATCCGCGATGGCCGTGGTATTGCTGATCATCATCTTGATATGCGCGCTCTTGCAGCAGGTCTTCTTCAAATACGTGTTCAGAAATGCCGATGACGGTGTTGCCAAGGCTCGTAAGCAGGCAGCGCGTTCCGCACGTCAGCGCCGTCGCGTTTCGGCCAAGGCAGCCCCATTGTTCCGCAATGGAAAACGGGCGAGTGGGCAAGTCGCCGCGATCGCAACGGCAGAGAGGAAGTAGGTGGAGTCATGAGTGATGTAACCATGCAAGCGCAAGTCAGCGCCAGCAAGCCCCATATCGGCAAATACGAATTGAGCTGGTACAACATCAGGCGCAGCATTCTTGTGGCCTTGAAGTATTTCAGCCTGATTTTCTTCGCCTTCTGCTTCCTGCTTCCTGTGGTCAGCTGTGTCGTGACCGCCGCGAAGACCGAGAAGGAATATCAATCCACTTCGGTTATGCAGGCACCTGAAAACTGGTTCAATTTCGATAACTACGTGCAGGCATTCAAAACCTCGAATATGGGGCTCGCCTTCGTGAATTCCATAATCGTGTTGGTGTTTGTTCTGGTGGTCACCACATTGATCGGAACCCAGCTGGCATATGTGCTCAGCCGTTTCACCTTCCCCGGCAATACGATTATCCGCGGTATGTTCGCGGTGGCCGCCCTGCTTCCAGGCATCGCTATGCAGGTGTCCTTGTATGCCATCATGGTGCATCTGAATGCGGTGAACACCCTATGGGGCTACATCCTGATGATGTGCGGCACCGATGTCATCTCAATTTACGTGTTCATCCAGTTCTTCGAAAACATTCCGGTCTCGTTGGACGAGTCCGCAATCGTGGATGGCGCTTCGTATTTCACGATCTACTCGAAGATCCTGCTGCCCTTGCTCAAGCCGGCAATCGTGACCTGCATGATTTTGAAGGGTGTGGGCGTCTACAACGAGTACTACGCCGCAAACCTGTATCTGCAGGACAGCAAACTCAAGACCATCGCCATCGCGCTGTACTCCTTTACGGGACCTATGGGAAGCAAATACAACCTGATCTGCGCAGGCGTCATCATCACCTTGCTGCCCATGCTGATTCTGTTCCTGGTCTTCCAGAAGCAGATCTATAACGGCATTGCAGCTGGTGCCGTGAAGGAATAAGCATACGACGGATTGTGCTTGCGGACGGTGCAGTGCCGCAAGCGCCTATGAATCTTGGTGGCGGCCGACTTGATATGGCAGCCGCCACTACGGAAGAAGGAGCATTATGACTACCACTCCCCAAACATTCAGCCCATTGGACAGTGATTGGCGCGTTCGAGCGCTCAATCCTCAAGTGGCGCCAGAATCCCTGCAAGATACCTTGGCTGCCGGTGTGCCGGCCCAGGTCCCCGGCGAGGTGACCTTGGACCTGCAGCGTGCAAGCCTTATCGATGAGCCTTTTGATGGTGACAACGAGCGCCATCAGCAATGGATTGGCGATGTCGATTGGCAATATGAAAGCACGTTCGACTGGCAGTCCAAGGGTTCCCAACGCGTTGACCTGGTGGCGTATGGACTGGATACCGTGGCGACGGTGAGTCTCAATGGCCGAATTGTCGGCGGTGCGAATAACTATCACCGCTCGTACCGTTGGGATGTTCGTGAGCTGCTGCAGCCCGGCCGGAATGTGATTACGGTGGCGTTCAGCTCCTCGGTCCGTGAATCGGATGTGCGTGAGCAGCGCAATGGCTATTATCCGCATACCGAGCACCATGCATTCAACCAAATTCGTAAGCCTTCATATCAATTCGGCTGGGATTGGGGCATCGATGTGGCTTGTGCCGGTATCTGGCAGCCCATCGGCCTTGATGAATGGTCGGGTGCGCGAATTTCCGCGGTGCGTCCGCTGGTTGATATTCGTCCGGACGGCACGGGTGTGCTCAACGTCACGGTGGAAATCGAAAGAGCCGGAGTTGGCAGGGTTCCTTCGCCTGACAAGGCGCTACAAGGTCAAGAAGCCATTCCTGTCAGTCTGAGTCTGCGCGATGGCAACGATGGTCGAGAGGTGCTGGAGCAGATTCCTCAGGGGCGCAATAGCGTTGTCTTGACCATGGAAGTCCCCGATGTGAAGCGTTGGTGGCCGCTCGGTTATGGCGATCAGCCACTGTATGATCTCACGGTCGAAGTCGGCTCGGCTGGTTCCGATCGCCGCCCTGCATCCTGGGAAGGCAAGGTCGGTTTCCGTACGGTTCGCGTAGATACCAAGGCCGATGCGACCGGTAGGCCTTTCCAGATTTATATCAACGACGTTCCCGTTCATGCAAGGGGATACAACTTCGTCCCGGTGGATGCCTTCATGACCCGTGCCACACGGGATGTGTATGCGCAGCGCTTTGCGGACTTGGTCGAATCCAATTCGAATATGGTCCGGGCATGGGGTGGCAGCATCTATGAGTCCGATGACTTCTATGAGTTGGCGGACGAACTGGGTGTCATGGTCTGGCAGGACTTCATGCTGGCTTGTGCTGCATACGCTGAGGACGCCGATACCCGTGCGGAAATCGAGGCCGAAGCGCGAGAACAGATCAATCGTTTGAGCTTGCACCCCAGCTTGGTGGTATGGAACGGATCCAACGAGAATTACGTGGCATACGCTGAATGGTTCGGTTTCAAGCAGGCTCTGCGCGATGACGATCTGCCGGCGAATGAATATGGATACGGTGAGAAGGGTTGGGGTGACTTGTACTACTCTCATCTCTTCCCACGGCTGCTCGATGAGATGGATCCGACCAGGGTGTATCTGCCCAGCTCGCCCATGAGCTTCAGCAAATACACCTCTCCGAATCTCGACACCGACGGCACTATGCATATCTGGGATGCGTGGAATCGCGAGGACTACCGCGTGTATGCCCAATACACCCCGCGATTCGCCGATGAATTCGGCTATCAGGCGCCACCGGCCTGGAGCACATTGACACGTGTGGTCCATGATGAAGTGCTAGAGCCATTCGGCGATCAGATGCTGGTGCACCAAAAGGCCAGCGGTGGCAACTACAAGCTGGCCCGCGGTATGCGTTCGCATTTGACTCCGGGTCATCTGGATGACGTGAGCTACAAGGAAGACGGCACTCGTGATTGGCTCATTCCCACCGATAACTGGGATGACATCGAAGATTGGCATTGGGCATGCCAGTTGCAGCAGGCGCATGCCTTGCGTTTCGGCGTGGAGCATATGCGCTCGCTGGAACCCGTGAACGCAGGCGCCTTGATCTGGCAGCTCAACGATGACTGGCCTGTCGTGTCCTGGGCAGCAGTGGATTATTATGGCCACCGCAAGCCGCTGTGGTACGCATCCCGTGATTTCTTCGCACATCGTTTGGCAACCATACAGCCCCGTATTTCCGACAAGGTGTGGAAGGATCTGAGCTGGGAGGGCAAGAAGCCCGAATGCGACACTTTGGCATTGGTCCTTGCCAATGACACTCGTCAGAAGTGGTCCGGAACCTGGCTGATCCAGCGCATTCGCCTTGACGGAGAGGTTTTGGCCGAGCAGCGGGTGGATGTGATTCTGCGTCCAGTCGATCATCAAACCGTGTTCCTAGACGAAGAGGTTCGCAAGTTTGAAGATCCGGCCGAGGAGCTTATTGTCGCGACTCCGCAGGTTGAAGATGGAGTCGAAGGGCCTTCTTTCGCCCGTGCCATCTACAACGCGGCAGAGGTTATCGACCAGAAGCTGGACATCCGGCCGCTCAAGGCTTCGATCGAGGCCGAGGAAGGCGGGTATGCGCTCACTCTGGAAGCTGTGGGCTACGCTCGAGACGTGTTCTGCATGGTCGATAAGGTCAATGCTCAGGCTCGTGTGGATGAGGGGATGGTCTCCCTGCTTCCCGGCGAGAGCGTGCAGTGGCATATCGCATCCGAGCAGGTTGACGATCCGCAGCAATTCCTCGCATCATCGGTTTTGCGCACGGCCAACGATCTGAAGCATGAGTAAGCCGCGTCCGCGATGAAAGCTCAGGTGCCTCAACGTTCATGCGGTGAGGCACCTTTATTATTGTGACGTGCTCGTCGAAGAGTTGAGTAGTTGGAAGTATTCATGATACGGTCGGCAATCGGATGTGAAGCGCTTACGTCCTTGGGGATACTTGGTTTTCCCTTATAGTTGGCAGTACAATAGAACGACCAAGTGGTCGAGTAGCGGGGTGTTTATGGCGTCGAAATCAAAAGTGACCATATCGGACGTCGCACAGGCAGCTGGGGTTTCCAATAGCGCAGTGTCATATGCCTTGAATGACAAGCCTGGCGTATCTGAGTCGACACGGGAGAAAGTGCTTAAGGTCGCGGAATCCATGGGGTGGAAGCCCAATAGCGCGGCGAAAGCACTGTCGGATGCGAGCACGCGCACAATAGGCATGGTTATTGTCACCGATTCGCGCGTTTTCGCTGTGGAATCGTATTTTATGGAACTGCTTGCAGGTTTGGGCGAAGAGCTCGAATACAACGATTACTCATTGCTTATCCGTGTAGTCAACAATCCGGACAGCGCCATGCGCATACACCGCAATTGGATAGCCGCGGGAAGCGTCGATGCCATGATCGTGCTCAATGTGGAGATAGGCGATTCCCGCATTGAACTCTATAAGCAGCACCCCGAAGTGCCGGTATTAGCCATTGCCGATCCTTCGGTAACCAAGGGACTGCCGGCGATAACCAGCGACGATACCTATGGTTCGCGGCTTATCGTGGATTATTTGCACGAGCTGGGACATAAGCATATCGCGCGCGTCGCGGGCCCTGAACGTTATGCGCACACCTTCATTCGAGACCGTGCATTCATGGCCGAGGCTTCGGCTATGGGTATGCGATGCGATTCCCTGCATTCGGATTATTCGCCAGAGCAGGGCCGGGATTGCACCAATAGATTGCTTGCCTTCGCTGACAGGCCGACTGCCATAATCTATGATAATGACGTTATGGCGGTTGAAGGGTTACATGTGGCTCAGGAACAGGGGCTGATTGTGCCCGATGACCTGTCGATTGTGTCATGGGATGATTCATTTGCCTGCACCGCAACAACGCCTTCGATCACAGCCTTATGGAGAGATATTCCGCGGTTGGGTTCCAAGGCCGTTCCTATGCTGCTGAAAATGATCAATGGCGAGCCGGTGGAAAATATCATGGAATCGCCGTATGAAATGCGTCAACGCGGTTCGACCGGAGCGCCGAATGCTGTTTCGGATGACGAATAGCCGTAAGTGCCTGTATTCATCCGTGGCGGTGGCATCTGGGTTATCCGGCAGGTATCAGCGTCATTGCAAGGAGACGGCGTTGCGATGATGTCGGCATCGTCCGTGTTATCAGTCTCTTGCACATGGCTGCACCCATACTCGATTGCGCGGTCAGGCCGTTCAGAGAATGCTATGCGAATGCCGTCATTCCTCCGTTTTGGATGTTGGATTGGCAATACGCTGAATGAACCATGCGCTGATGCCGGTGAATAGCAGGCTCCAGAAGAACACAACAAATCCCAACCCCCATGGGAATATCACGGCGATGACGACAGGAAGTGCGTTAATAACGGTGATGCAAAGTGCAGGAATCGGGCGTCGTAATGCCTGCAGAGCGGAATTCCTCACCTGATTCCATGCGGAGGCATTGCTGCGCGAAGCGTTGGGGAAGACGAATGCAGTCGCAAGGGTCACCACGAAGGTGAGTGCGATGCATACTCCGTAGCCCAATGCCGCCATATCGGTACCACCTGCGCCATGACCCAGATACCACAGATCAAAGCTTGCCAAGGCGTAGAAGGCGAGGCTCATAAGCGTCAAGGCAAGCGAGGTGGAGAAACGTCTGGTGAATAGTGAGAAAAACTGGTGAAGGACTCGGGCGCCATCGTCTTCTTGGATATTGCGGATCGTGCCGAAAAGCGCCGAGGTCGAAGCCCCTATCGTGACAATCGGGATGCAACATAGTGTCCATGCGATATTGAGGAGTGCAAGGTCTCCCACAGTCGACATCGCAGTAGTGAAACGGCTGTCCTGTTGGAACATATTCATGGACTTACTCCTTGTTGCGCTTTGTTGCGGCTCGTCGTGTTTTTGGTATTCATCTATTCTTCGATGTTCGATCTGCATTCCAGCTCTGTGTGCGATGGGATTATTCGCTGCTGATGTCGAGATAATCGATGAACTGCCGAGACTGCGCGAGGTGGCGTGAATCTTGAGCCAGTCCCACCAGATCCTCGCTGTCCGAGCCGATAAGACTTGAATCCCAATGCTCGGCATGAGCCAAGGAAATTCCGAAAGCTTCTTCCGCCCCCTTGCCTGATCCATCGTAATCCAGATCATCTTCGTGGCTGTCATCAAATCCTGGGAATTTGACCATTGCATCCTTGAGCAAGGCGTGCTGGGAAACGGTGAGCGTTTGCGTCAGATCGGTGAGATAACCGTATCCGGCGAGAGTTACAAAAGCGTCACGTGGTGCGATGATCACGTCTATTTGAGCATTGCGCAGCAGGGTTTGCAACTTGGTGAGTCCGCCCTCGCTTAAGTCGAAATTGGCATCGATGAACACGCCTCCATTGCGGCCATTCTGCAGTCCGATGGCCTCGGCTATGGCATTTTGCCATTGCGATACTGAACTATCCGAGGCGTCTGCATTGATTATCGCCACATACAATTGCGGCGAAGCTTTGGGGGTGAGCAGTTGGACTGCAAGGAAGATGACCACGGCAAGAGCGGCAAGAACCGCAGCAGTCCTCAATGCAAGCTGCTCGCGAAAATAGCGCCAGCGTTGGGATCCTTGCAATGACACGAACATATGCCATCGGGAACGTGGCAGGGGCGCGGCCTGGGCTGCCAAATCATGCACGGCACGATTCTCTTCGTCCGATGTAAGCGCCGATTGCATATCGTTAGGCTGTGCGTTCTGGGCGTCGTCGCCTGGAGTGTGAAGCATGTGCATATGGTCATCCTTCCATGCGTATGGCTCTAGCATAGCGTATTATTGAGCGCAGTGCTGAACCGATTAAGATATACTCCGGTAAGGCCACTGTGACCGGTACGTCGATGTGCTTCGCACTGATGCGATGAGGAGGAACCCGATGTTTGACCAAGGACCACATGTCATTGCGCAACGAGATGGCGTGCAGATAATACTGAAAACCCCACAAGATGAAATGCCACAAGTGGTGTACTGGGGCAAGGAATTGCCGTTGGAAGGTGAGTCTGATGATATGCAGGCGCTTGATGCCATGACCTTACGTGACACCCCGCCCAGCCGACCCGATGCGGCGTGGCGTCCTTCGCTGCTGCCTCAAGGCGCAGAAGGCTGGTCTGGCAGACCCGGCGTGGAACTCTCTCGTGAGGATGCGCCGGTATTCGTGCGGTGGAATTCGGTACGCACAGAAGTGAATGGCGAGTCCAGCGCCGTGATGGTCGAGGCGGAGGACAGCGCCCATGCAGTAGGCCTGAGCCTGCGCATTGCCATTGAAGATGGTGGCTTGGTGACGGTGAAGCAGAGCATCCGCAATTTGCAGCATCAGGATGCCGATATGCCTGCACTTTCTGTGCACTGGCTTGATGCTGTTATGCCGGTTCCCAAGGGCGTGGACACGCTGACGCAATTCACCGGAAGGTGGCCTTTGGAAAAGCAACCCAGCATAGCGTCTCTTCCGGTGGGATCCATAACCAGAGACTGCCGCAAAGGAAAAACCGGTCACGAGTCTCCATGGATGTTCTTGTTGTCCCAAGGCAAACCTCAGTCCCAGAAGGGCGTTGTGTGGGGTTGCCATCTCGCATGGAGCGGTAACCAGACTTATCGCAGTGATGTGTTGCCTCAACATGAGCCGGTATTCGGCGCTGGCGAACTCTTGGGGCCTGGTGAGGTGCGGTTGCATGCGGGGGAGAGCTATGAAGCTCCTACGGTGTGCTTCTCATGGTCCGAGCATGGTCTCGATGGGCTTTCGGCCCGCTTCCACCAATGGTTGCGCTCGATGCCGATGCGCGCTCACTCATCTCGACCTTTCACATTGAACACATGGGAGGCCGTGTATTTCGATCATGATGAACTGACCTTGATGAGGTTGGCTGATCGAGCCGCAATGGTGGGCGTGGAACGTTTTGTGCTCGATGATGGATGGTTCCTCGGCCGCCGCGACGATACCAAGGGTTTGGGCGATTGGATTGTGGATCGTTCCGTATGGAAGAACGGCTTGAATGGTCTGGCTTCGCATGTGCATGATCTGGGTATGCAATTCGGCCTGTGGTTCGAGCCTGAAATGGTCAGTCTTGATTCCGAGGTCGGAAGGGCCCATCCGGAGTGGATCTTGGCTGCGCAAGATGCGGTGCCGGGCAGGAAAGATATCTCCTATCGCAATCAATATGTGCTTGATTTGGCCAATGAGAAAGCCTATGAGCATGTGCATTCGCAGATGGCCGCGCTTATTGACGAGCTCGGCATCGACTACATCAAGTGGGATCATAACCGCGAAGTCACGGAACCGGTTCATGACGGACGCTACGGTTTGCATGCGCAGACGCTGGCGTGTTATCGCCTCTTCAAAGAGCTGAAAACGCAATTCCCAAAGTTGGAGATCGAAAGCTGTGCTTCGGGCGGTGCTCGTACTGATGCCGGAATACTGGCATATGCCGACCGTGTGTGGGGTTCGGATTCCAATGATCCGCGGGATCGCATTGACATTCAGCGGTGGACTGAGCTGGTGGTTCCTCCTGAATTGATCGGCGCGCATATCGGGCCTTCCCCTGCGCATACCACCGGCAGGGCGGCGGCGCTGAGCTATCGTGCGGCTATTTCATTGATGGGATGCTCCGGTTTGGAGTGGAATATTCTGGAATGCGCGGATGGTGAGTTAGCCGCTGTCAAGTCGATTATCGGTGTATACAAGCGATATCGCGACCTATTGCATTCCGGAATCGTTGAGCATGCTGATTTTGCGGAGCCCGCATTGCGTGCACGAGGTGTTGTGGCACCTGACGGATCGCATGCCGTATGGACTGTGGCAAGTGTGGATGTGCTTCGCGATGCCATGCAGGAAAGTCTGCATATTCCCGGCCTTCGGGACGATGGGCAATATCGTATTCGCGTGGTTCGCGAGATTGGTGAAACCTCATGGGGCTGGGTCGTTCCGCAGTGGCTTTCGGCTGCCATGGAACCGGATGGGTTTGTGACTTCCGGATTGCTTTTGCGTGAGGTTGGTTTGCTGCTTCCGACATTGTGGCCTCTTCAAGCGGTGATGTTGGATATTGAAAGTATTCAATAGCATCCCATTGCTCTGGGTTGAGCCTATTGACGACGTAGTGAGCGACCAAGTGGCCCACAAAGGACACATGACACATCCATGAATTGCGACTGCCCTGCAGGGGTTGAATAAGCGTGCAGGGCTGTTGCAAATCGTCTCATGACGTTGTATAGTTACTACTTAAGCGGTTCAGTAAGTAATGAAGCTTGCATCAGGAAAGGACCTCATATGAACGGCAATCCGAATTCTCAGGGTGGTGAAGCCCGATATATAGCCATTGTTTCGGGAGTGTTCGCTCTGCTGGCGGCATGCGGTTTATGGCTGTTCCTTGCAGTTCCGGGAATAGTCGCGGAATCAGCCGGCATTGTGCTCATGATTCTTCCAGTGGTGGTGGCAGGAACCATGTATGCCACTACCACGCTGCAGTCCATGCGCGCCAGCGCTGAGCTCGCTCAGGAAAGCGAAGCGGAATCCGCGGTGGTGCGAAGCTGCCCTGCGACTTCTGCGGCTGTGCGGCCTGCTGGTCAAGCCATAGTTCACTAAATGCGTATGCAGAATGCGCGAGTAACGTTACATATGCTTAAGGAGGCATATCGTGGAAACAGAAGTCAACGATAGTCAGTACCAATTAGGCACTCCGGAAAATGCTGCATTCTTGAATGAGCAGCGAGATACCATGTTTGCATTCGGCAGGCAGTTCCCTTCGCCGCAGGGCGGATCGTATTGGCTGGGCGATGACGGCACGCCTTGGAAGGATCGTGAACGTGCCACATGGATCACATGCCGCATGACCCATGTGTATTCCTTGGCAGCCATGTCCGGATTCCAAGGAGCTGAGGAACTGGTTGATGCAGGTCTGCGCGGTTTGCGCGGCGAGCTGCATGATGATGCCAATGGCGGTTGGTATCCCTCGATTTCCGCGGATGGCGTCCCGGCTGCGGATAAGCAATGCTATGCCCACGCTTTTGTGCTGCTCGCTGCTTCCTCGGCCACTTTGCTGGGTCGCCCGGGCGCCAAGGATCTGCTGGAAGATGCTCAGCGCGTATTCCTGGATCATTTCTGGGATGATGAGGTTGGTCTGTCGGTGGATACGTGGAACACCGAATTCACCCAGTTGGATACCTATCGTGGACTGAACGCCAATATGCATTCGGTTGAGGCGTTCCTTGCCGTCGCGGATGTCACAGGCGATGAAAGCTGGAGAGCACGCGCAGGCCGAATCATCAAGCATGTCATCGCATGGGCCGAGGCTAATCAATGGCGTATTCCTGAGCATTTCACTCAGGATTGGCAAGCAGACCTTGAATACAATCAAGACAAACCGGATGATCAGTTCAAGCCATATGGTGCAACCCCCGGCCACGGCATTGAGTGGGCTCGTCTGATCACGCAGTATGCATTGAGTGCCGGTCTGGAAGATGCTGAGAAGCAACACCTGGTCGAGGTCGCCGAGCATCTGTTCTCCCGTGCCATGGAGGATGCTTGGAATGCGGATGGTGCCCCGGGCATCGTCTACACCACTGATTGGAAGGGCAAGCCGGTTGTGCATGATCGTATGCATTGGACCTTGGCCGAGGCTTTGAACACTTCTGCGGTGCTTGCTCGCGTAACCGGCAAAGAAGACTACAAGCGCTGGTTTGCCACGGTGCTGCAGTATGTGAATGAGTTCGTCATTGATCATGAGCGCGGTTCGTGGTTCCACCAGCTCAACCGCAATAACGAAGTCATCGACACGGTATGGCCAGGAAAGTCAGATCTCTATCACGCTGTGCAGTCGATGATGATTCCGCTGCATGATCCCTCGCTGTCCATCGCCGTGGCGACGCAGCGCAAAGCTGAGTAGTTGCGGATCGAGGCAGAAGCGTCGGTAACGAAGATACGGCAATGCGGAGTGCATATTCGATGAAATGCACTCCGCATTGCTATATGCCGATACCCTCCCAATTGCGCAGGGTATCGGCTCTGTTCAGCGTTTCGATTGCGTGAGCTGGTAGGCAACTAGCAGAATAACCAACCAGATCGGTCCGATAATCACGGCCACGACATAGCTGGGCGACAGGCACATCAATACGACGACTATTGCGAGGAAGCCTAAAACCAACCAGGGCATAATGCGTGGCAAGGGCAGGGGGAAATGCAGCTTCTTCAATGCTTCATCGCCATGCAATCCTGCAAGCTCCTTTGGTCCATCCCCTGCGGCTACCGCCTTGCGGAAATGCATTTCGGTGATCATGATTATCGACCAGTTAATGATGCCTGCGATGGTGGCGATGCTCATCAGGTAGTTGAAGGCGAATTGTGGCCAGAGGAATACGATAACCACGGCGACTGCGGTGATGGCTGCAGAGGTGAGCACGCCTGCCACAGGCACTCCTCTGCGACTGAGCTTGCCAAGATATGCCGGTGCATTGCCTTGGTGGGCCAAGGAATAGAGCATGCGGGAATTGGCATAGAGTCCGGAGTTGTACACGCTCATGACGGCCGTAAGACATACGAAATTAAGAATTCCTGCGGCGGCATGGATGCCGACGGAATCGAAGATCTGCACAAAAGGGCTGGCCGTTCCATCGATGGTATTCCATGGCATGACCGCCATGATGACGCCGAGCGCGGCGATATAGAACACCAAAATACGCCAGATAATGCCGTTGGTGGCCTTGGGGATTGTGCGGCGTGGATCGGCGGTTTCGCCTGCCGCGATGCCGATGAGTTCCGTCCCGCCGAAGCTGAACATGACAACGCATAGGGCCATCAGCAAGCCGGTCCATTGGCTTTGGTCCGTGCGGGTGAGCAGTCCGTGGGGCAGGAAGCCTCCATCGGCGGTGAACCAGTTGGCGAAGGATGCCGCCACTCCTGAAGCTGTGGGCAAATGCAGCAGGAGCACCACGATGCCACCGACGATCATGGCAACGACCGCGGCGATTTTAATGGTGGCAAACCAGAATTCAAATTCGCCGAATTGGCTTACTCCCAGCAGATTGGCCGCGGTGATCAGCACCAAGAAGAAGGCTGCGGATGCCCATTGCGGAATGGATGGGAACCAGTAGTTCACAAAGGATCCGACCACTGCCAATTCCACCATCGACACCAGAATGTAGTTGAACCAGTAATTCCAGCCTGACACGAATCCTGCGCGTTTTGACCAATATCGTGAGGCGTAATAACTGAAGGCTCCGGCCTTGGGGTCTTCTACGGACATCTCGCTCATGGCTCGCACAATCATGAAAATGGCCAAGCCGCCGATCAGATAGGCCAGAATGATGCTCGGGCCCGCCAGTCCGATGGATTCGCTGGAACCGTAAAACAGGCCCGTTCCAATGGCGCCGCCCAAAGCGATGAGTTGGATATGTCTGTTCTTGAGCGAACGATGCAGCGCTGGCTCTTCGCCTTTCTGCGTTGTCGTATTGCTGGGTGGTGTCGCGTCATTGGCGATGTCGGTCATTGGAAGTGCTCCCTCTCGCAGTCATGTCGTGCCCGCTGGACGATATGCCACACGACTGTGCAGTCGAAAGAGTGCATATGCCGACAGGTCAACGACAACCGTATTGTATGGCAGTCCCTGCCCCGGAAGGCACGGGAGTGCGATATCGAATTGCGCATGTTGATATCGCCATCGCCTTGAACGATCGGGATGCCGCAAGGCGCTCTTCTGGCATTCGACATTCGGCGATGGTGCGAAACATGCCCGCAGGCGCATATGTATGAACATGCGTATGCGCCTAAAACGCAATTGGTACACCGGTTTGCGTGTGTTTGCAGCATCATGAGGCACAATAGAAGAAGCACAGGTTTGTTCGTTGAACATGGAGGTGCACGATGGCGTATATCGAATTTGACCATGTGATCAAGGAGTATTCTTCTGGTTCCACTGCAGTGCGTGCATTGGACGAAGCCAGTTTCACGGCAGAAGAAGGTGAGCTCACCGTCATCCTGGGCGCTTCCGGAGCGGGCAAGACTACCGCTCTGAACATTCTTGGAGGAATGGATACTGCCACTTCGGGTCGAGTTGTGGTCGGGGATCGTGATATCACCGGTTTGAGCAAAAGGGAATTGGTGACGTATCGACGGAACGATATCGGTTTTGTGTTCCAGTTTTACAATCTGGTGCCCAATCTGACGGCATTGGAGAATGTGGAATTGGCCTCGCAGATTTGCGATGACCATTTCGATCCGGCCGAGACGCTTGGCAAGGTGGGGCTTGCCGAAAGACTGAATAACTTTCCGGCCCAACTTTCCGGTGGTGAGCAGCAGCGTGTGTCCATAGCCCGGGCGATTGCGAAGAAACCCAAATTATTGCTGTGCGACGAACCTACCGGAGCCCTGGATTACCGCACAGGCAAGGATGTGCTTCAGCTCTTGCAGGATATCTGCCGTGACGAAGGCATGACGGTCATGATTATTACGCATAATTCCGCGCTCGCTCCCATGGCGCATAAGGTCATCCGTTTTCGTTCGGGCAAGGTCATTGCCCAGGATGTGAATCCAGCGCCGACGCCTATTGCGGATATTGAATGGTAGGGCGGTGATGAATCGTGAAACATGCCGTGAAACATTCTGCGCGTTATGTGAAACAATACGTGAAACAACAAAAGGCATTGGCTGCCAAGCAATCGGGAGACTCTGGAAATAAGCGCGGCAATGTGGTGCGGCGCAGGTCCAGTATGTCCGGAGCGTTGGTAAAAGATATGCTGCGCATGTGGGTGCGCAATTGGAAACGCTTCCTGTCCATCACCTTCATCACCACATTGGGAGTTGCCATATTGGTCGGCATCCATGCCGGCTGCCTCGATATGTTCGCAGCTACGAATCGCTTCTACAATGCGCAAGGGCTGTACGACATCCAAGCCATGTCCACACTCGGCATGACCGATGATGACATCTCGGCATTGAAGGGAGTGCAAGGGGTCGAAGATGTGCAGGCCGAACGTTCGGCAACGATCTATGCCACAATCGACGGCACGCAAAAAACCGTTACGATGAGCGAAATCGGTACCAATGGCATGAATCGGCCATACCTTCTTGACGGCACCATGCCCAAGAGCTCGGGGCAGATCGCGGTAACCCGAAAATTCATCAAGGACAGTGGCTGAAAATCGGCGATACGCTGACGGTAAGCACCTCCTCCGAAAGCAGTGACGACTCTTCGACTCAAAGCAACGGAGATTCCAGCACTGAAGATTCCAATACTGCGAGTTCCGACACTGCCGATACTGAAGACGCCGACGACGCCGATGGCACTGAAGACGAGATCACTTTCCCGACGAGTCTCACCATAACCGCGGTTGTGCTTGATCCCGAGGATCTTTCCAATCCAGATGGCTATGAGTCTGCAGAATTCCGTTCCACTTCGACGGTTGACTACACATTCTTCGCTCCTTCGGATGGCGTGAGCGGTGATGTGTACAGCGCGATATCGATGCGAGTCAACGGAGCCGCCGATTTGGATACCTTCACGTCAAGCTACGACCAGGCGGTGAGCACGGTGATCGACCGCATCGAGGAATCGGTGCAAACGAAACGACAGGATGCAAGGCGGCAACAACTGATCGATGAGGCCAACCAGAAAATAGCCGATGCGCGTGCTGAAGCCGATGACCAATTCGCCCAAGCCCAGGCGCAGATTGATGAAAATCAGGCAAGTCTGAACCAGCAGCTTGCGGCCATGGGCGCCACCACTGAGCAGATGCAGCAGACAGTCATTGTGTCCAATGCGCAATTGCAGCAGGCGCAGGCGCAAATCGACAGTGCTCAGCAGGAATTGAATCAGCGCAAGGCCGATGCGGACGCAGAATTCGAGAAGCAGAGCAGCGAGGTGGAATCGAATATCCCCAAGTCGCAGTGGTACATCAACACCCGCGCCTCGGTGGGAAGCTTCTCCAATATCAAATCGGATATTAGTTCCATCGATTCGCTCGGCATAGCCTTCCCTGTGGTATTCCTGTTGGTCGCGGTGCTGATGACGCTGACCGCAATGACTCGCATGGTTGAAGAAGATCGCGGGTTGATCGGAACCTATATGGGATTGGGATATGGGCATGTGTCCGTCAGTATGAGGTATGTGCTCTTCGCCCTGCTCGCCTGCCTTATTGGCGGAGGTCTGGGTGATCTGGTCGGCTTCCTGGGAATCCCGGCTTTCCTGCTGAAGATTCTTGAAGGGCTGTATATCGTGCCCGGAGTCAGTCTGGAATATGACTGGCTCTACGGCAGCGCAGGCGTATTGCTTTTCGTTGTTGGCGTGCTGATAGTGACCATAATCGCCAGCCGCAGCGAAATGCGGCATATGCCCGCAGTGCTGATGCGGCCGAAGGCCCCCAAGGCCGGCGCTCGCGTGCCTTTGGAACTTATTCCAGCGCTATGGCGCAGAATGAAGTTCCTGAACAAGGTTATGGTGCGCAATATCTTCCGCTTCAAAGGTCGGTTGATCATGACCATCGGTGGTGTGGCAGGGTGCACAGCGCTGATCGTGTGTGGTCTGGCGTTGAATGACACCGTTGCCACTTTGGGATCGCGGCAGTATGGCGGTGTGTATCAATATGACATGATGTCCATCGCCGCTGATGGTGATATGGCGAGTATGCGGCAACGGCTGAAGGACGATGGACGAACCACAGCGACCATGTTGGCTCGCGTTGAGAACGGAGAATTGGTAACTGGCGGCGACGAATCCGAAAAGGTGCAATTGGTGACGGTTGCCGATGCTTCGCAATTGCCGGAGATGGTGTCGTTGAGCAATGCGGACGGTGGCGGCAGCATTGCCTTGAATGATGACGGCATTATCGTCTCCAAGAGCGCCGCCGCCTCCTTGGGTGTCAAGAGCGGTGAAACCGTCACGATGGCCAATGGCGAGCGCATGCGCGGCGAGGTGACAGTGACCGCACTGAATCGCAATCTCATCGGCACCGATGTGTATATGACTGCTGCGTGCTACGACAAGCTATTTGACTCGTCGAATGACACCGGTTCCACGGATGCTACGGATTCCTCCGATTCCACGGACTCGGCGTCCGAAGCGGCCAAGGATGTGAATGTCAATACCGTGGATGGCGTGGAGATGAATGCGGTGTATGCCAAGCTATCCGGCTCTGACGATTCCCAGATTGAATATGTGGACCAGTTGAAGGATGACACCAAGGTGCTTACTGCGATGAGCACGAAGGAGATGCGGCAGACCTTTAAATTCGATTTGATGATTGCCGTGGTCGCGCTTATTGTCGCATTCGCAGGAGGCTTGGCTTTGGTGGTGCTCTTCGTGCTTGCCAATACCAATGTTTCTGAGCGCGTGAGGGAAATCGCCACGCTGAAGGTGTTGGGATTCTACGACCGCGAGGTGCACGCATATGTCGACAAGGAGACCATACTCCTGACTGCTGCCGGAGTCGTTGTCGGCTTGGCCGCTGGGGCGCTTGGTAGCCAGTTTGCTGACGAATGCGTTGAATTTGCCTGGATTGTATTTCGAGATAGAAATTCAACCGTGGAGCTATGCCATCGCGGCTGCCGTCACCTTGGCATTCGCATTGCTGGTGCAGCTTATGACCAATCCTGTGCTGGATCGGGTCGATCCGGTGAGCTCCTTGAAGAGCGTGGAATAAGTGGAGCCCTTGGAGTGCAAGGCTTGCCGGCAGTGGTGAATGTCGAAACAATGGCCGCGGCAGGTGTCCGGTTATCTCGGTAGTCGGTCTGGGTATGCGAATGAGACTCAGGAGAATCGCTTCTGCAATATTGCGGGGCGCCCGTCGGCTTCTGCGGCCGTTATTGCCGGATGCCCTGGTTCTTCACGCACAGGCTCTCGTATATTCGTGCCTCATATACTGAGTGTGAATTCGTCGGGTTCGATGAGTTGCGGCCCATCGCCTCTGAGTTTGGCAACGGTATGTGAGCTGAGTTGATCGGAAAGTTGCGCCCCTTTCGCGCTCGCTTCGTCCATAAGAGGTCGTGCTTCGGAAGCGGGGTCGAGCCACGGGTCGACGAGATCGTTGCCTATGAGCACCGGCATGCGATTATGAACCTCGGCGGCTCCTCCTGTGGCTTGGCGCGTGAGAATGGTGCAGGTGAGCAGCCAAGGCGACTGCTTGTTTGGGCGCCACCAGTTATACAGCCCTGCAAGAAACAGAATCGGCCGTTCTGCGTCGTGAAAATAGTGGGGAGTCTTGTGCTGATCCCATTCGTAATAGCCTGTGGCGGGAATTATGGCTCGATGTGAATGCGCGGCTTCGCTGAAAGTGCGCTTGTTCAGCGCGGTTTCGATACGCGCATTATGCGTGGGATAGGCGAGTTTCTTCGAGTCTGCCCATGGGGGAATGAAGCTCCAATATGCGGGCGCAATATGGCGGGTGCCGCGATCATCCTGTGCAGCTATGGCGATGGTTTGGGTCGGAGCGATATTCCATGAGGGTGCCGGTAATCCTGATTCGAGTTCGGCATCAAGGTCCAGCGCAAGCTGGCTGAAGTCAATGGCTACCGTGAATCTTCCGCACATACTCATCTCCGTCCGTGTCGCTGTTGCCAAGTGTATTCGCGATGCATTGAATCCGCTTATGGCATGGTTCGCAGGTCTCGAAGGCTGCGGTCGGCGTGTCCCTTGGGGGCGAACTGAATCCAGTGGTTGTGAGAGCGGAGCCGGTGCTCATGCCCGCCGCTGTCTCGGCCGGGCGTCACAATAATCGAACATATGTTCGACTGTGTTGGAGGTAGGCATGGTCCCTGATGTGCTAATAGGGCATATGTGGAGGCATCGGCTGGTCCGGGATACGCGGGTGTGGCCGTGCAGATGCCGAAACCGGAGCTGATTGGAGGGCTCGGCGTGAGCGACTGTCATCTCGTGCGACAACGAGGTGGGATGAGCTGGCAGTGGCTTATGCGCGGTAACGGTAGCCTATGACTGCTGACTTCTCTGATCAGATATGCCCGGAGCAATTGGAATTGATGGGGTGTGGGTCTGTTGGGCAATCGGTATTAATGGAATCCCTCTGTGACCAATTGAGGTAATTTGGCTTGATGCGGCGCATTATTAATGAATGACAGATATCGATTTCGGCACTGGATGAGGATGTTGGTGAAGGCGTGGATAAGGGCCTGATGCGACGGCGAAATATTGCAAGAATTATGTATGCTCCCGCTTTCCATCGGACTCGATTCGCGGCGAAGAGTATAGTCTAGTCCACTATGACTGACGGAAGCGGAGATCGAGTGCATAATACCGGCGTACCAAATGGGACGGCGAATGGGGGTGAAGAACTGCGTTCCGTGGAGACCCTGGATCAGGATAACCAGATGGAGCGTGGACTGAGCAAGCGCCATGTGCAGTTCATCGCCATAGGCGGCACAATCGGCACCGGCCTGTTTCTCGGATCCGGAAAGTCAGTAAGCTTGACAGGTCCGAGCATCGTGCTGGTGTATATCGCAGTGGGCATTGTGATGTTCCTGCTGATGCGTGCCATAGGCGAGCTGATGTATCGCGATCCGAGTCAGCACACCTTCATCAACTTCATTACGCGATATCTCGGTAATGGGTGGGGGCGATTTGCCGGATGGTCATATTGGATTGTGCTGGTGCTTATCGGCATGACCGAAATCACTGCGGTGAGCACGTATTTCGTCACCTTCTTCCACACTTTCGGCATAGATCTCAGCGCTTGGAAATGGTTGATAGAACTGGGATTCCTGACGGTGCTTGCCGGGGTGAATCTCATTGCGGTCAAGGCGTTCGGCGAGGTTGAGTTCTGGTTTTCGATGATTAAGATCACGCTGATTGTGGCGATGATCGTGACCGCAGTCGTGATGGTTGTGGTGAATTATCATTACCCCGCAGTCCAGATCCACGGTTCCGATGTGGTCAGTCCTGCCGGACATGCTGGATTAGATAATCTGTTTGCGAACTTCTCCTTGGCGCCCAATGGCTGGATGGCGTTTCTCATGAGCTTCCAGATGGTGTTCTTCGCCTACGAGATGATCGAATTCGTTGGCGTCACCGTTTCTGAAACCCAAAATCCTCGTAAAGTGCTGCCCAAGGCAATTAACGAAATCATCATGCGCGTGCTGATTTTCTATGTTGGCGCACTCATCGCCATTATGCTGATCGTTCCCTGGCGCAGCTTCGTGCCGAATGCGGACGGTTCCTTCGCATCGCCGTTCATCATGGTCTTCCAATATGCAGGACTGAATTGGGCATCTGCCTCGTGTTTTTTTGTGGTGATTACCGCGGCATCCTCGGCATTGAATTCCCTGCTGTATTCCGCAGGTCGTCATTTGTATCAATTGGCCCAGGAATCGCAATCGCCTACGTTGCAGCGCATAGGAGTGGTTTCGAATCGCAAGGTTCCTGCGCGTGCCATTATGATTTCCGCTGCGGTTATTCTGCTGTCGCCGCTGATCAACGCTTTGCCGCAGGTTTCCGGCGCCTTTGTGCTCTTCTCCTCGGCTTCCTCCGCGGTGATCATCTTCATTTACATCCTGACCATGCTGGCTCATCGCAGGTATCGTCGATCGGGGGACTTCCTTGATGACGGGTTCATTATGCCGGCATACAAGGTGACCAATACGATCACCATTGCCTTCTTCGCCTTCATTTACATAACCCTGTTCCTGGCATCTGATACCCGAGGTCCTGCAATTGCCGGACTGTTGTGGCTTGTGATATTCGGAGGCTATTGCGTGCTGCATGATCGTTATCAGAATCGCGATCTGAAAGAGGCCTTGCGTTCGCATTCGTGATCTGCTGATTGCGCGGTGTATTCGGTGCAGACTCGTCTGGCTGCGGTATGCGGCGATTGTCTTTCGCGATACCATAGAAGAGCAAGGAAACGCTGCATCGATTGGTGATGCTGCGGCATAAGGAGCTATCACGCCAAGAATGGCGGGGCATGCTCTGTCTGACTGGAATATGTTGAATTCGCTGGCGGGATGTGTGCTGTTGTGTCAGACATGCGTGACGTGAGAGGATCGCGATATGACTGAAAATGCCGTTGATGCCAAGTTGATTGAGGAATATATCGCTGAACAGCCTGAAGAAAGGCAGGCGATATTGCGCAAGGTGCATGAAACCATTGATGCTGCAATAGGGCAATACACCGCCACTATGGCATATGGCATGCCAACCTATCGAGGTCGACGCAATATCATTCATTTTGCGTCGCAGAAACATCATTTGGGCATATATCCGGGTTCGCAGGCAATCGTGCAGTTCGCTGAAGAATTGAAACCATACAAGACTTCCAAAGGCGCTATTCAATTTCCTTTTGATAAGCCAATCCCGTATGAACTCATAGGCGCATTGCAAAGTGGGGATACGGGCAACAAAGCTGAAGAGTGCTGCGGGCGGCTGCATTCCTGTTGCCTTCTTCCGGGTCTTTTCAGGGCTACGCTGGGCGGCGCGGACGGAAGCGTGATCGGCGTATGCAGCTCGTCGTCGGCATGGGTTTTTCCTGCAGCCTGCCGAGATATGGCCGAACGTGTCTATATATGTGCTCATTGCACCCTTTCGCCCAGAAATGTGAAACATATCACTGTGTGCATAATTAGCATAGTAAATAGTTGATAGTGTTAAATATTTATGTTATAAATACTGAAGCTCGAGTGTATGCATGGAATTGCATGCAGAAAAGTTTAGTGAATAAGGAGTGCGTATGTCGTATGAAGATAAGGCATTCGAGCGCCTGCATGCCATCATGATGGACAGTCGCTCCGTTATGAGTAATCGAATGGAATACCCGCATCGGGGTGTACCAATCGTATTGCATTGGCTGGTAAAAGAGGGCGAGAGCACGCCCAGCGAATTAGCCAAGGAAACCCATAACACTCTCGGCAGAATCTCGGCAATACTGTCTGCCATGGAGAAAAAGGGCTGGATTACTCGCGATGTAGATCCGGACAATAGGAGACGCATCATAGTGCGTGTCACTAAAGAAGGCGAGGACCAGCACTGGCGCAAAAGCAAGGAACACAAGGAGAGCATGCGTTGGATCTTCGAACAGATGGGAGAAGAGTCAACGGAGGAATTCCTGACCTTGATGGAACGCTTCGTCATATACATGTCATTGCGCGGGCCAGGTGATCCTGCGCCGGATGAACAGACCATCGCCAAAGCCTTTGCCGCGAGAAATCTGCCCTATCCACCCGAAAAGAAATAACGTTGCGCTGGATAAGCGAACCAACTCTTAACAATCGTATTTCCTAAAGGACATAAGTATTCGCTTTCTCTTTACAGTACTTTCTCTCACGAAAGGACAATCATGATCAAGATCAGTCGATACCTCTCGAAATTCGAGTGGTTCGAGCTCTTCATCGGTTTGTTGCTCATTGTGGCCGATGTGTTTTTGGAGCTGAAACTGCCCGATTACATGGCTGATATCACCACTTTGGTGGAAACGCCAGGCAGTTCCATGAGCGATATTTGGATTGCCGGCGGGAAGATGTTGGGCGTTTCGCTGCTTGCGATGGCGCTCACCGTTGCCACCGGATTCATAACTGCCCGCGTGGCGGCATCCTTCACCCAGCGCCTGCGCAGCGAACAGTTCAAGAAGGTGGAATCCTTCGGCTTGGCTGAATTGAACAAATTCTCCACGGCAAGCCTTATCACGCGGTCCACCAATGATGTGACCCAGATTCAGATGTTCATAACCATGGGCCTGCTCATGCTTGCCAAGGCTCCGATTATGGCAATCTGGGCCATCACGAAGATCGCAGGCAAGGGGTTTGAATGGACTGTGGCCACTAGCATTGCAGTGGTCGTTCTTATCGTGGCCATCGCGCTCATCATGATGATGGTGCTTCCAAAGTTCCGTAGCATGCAGACCTTGACCGATAACATCAATCGTGTGGCTCGTGAGAACCTCACCGGTTTGCGCGTGGTTCGTGCCTACAACGCCGAGGATTATCAACAGAACAAATTCGATAAGGCCAATAATGATTTGACCAGTACCCAGCTGTTCACCAATCGCGCCATGTCGGTCATGATGCCTTTGATGAGCACCATTATGAACGGTTTGATGCTTGCAGTGTATTGGATCGGCGCATATCTTATCGAGGCTGCAACGCTTACCGATAAGCTCACGCTATTCTCCAATATGGTCGTGTTCTCCAGCTATGCGGTGCAGGTCATTATGGGCTTCCTGCTGATGAGCATGGTATTCGTACTGTGGCCGCGCGCTGACGTTTCCGCCAAGCGTATTCTCGAGGTGCTGGAAACCGAGATCAGCATTACTGATGGCGCTCGTGAAGAAGGCGCAGCCGGTGCGGATGGCAAGCCGATCCGCGGTGAAGTGGAATTCCGTGATGTCAGCTTTGCCTATCCCGACTCGGTTGAACCGATTCTGGAACATATCAATTTCAAGGCGGAACGCGGTCAGACCGTGGCTTTCATCGGTTCGACGGGCAGCGGCAAGACATCGCTTATTAATCTGGTGCCTCGTTTCTATGACGTGAGTGGTGGCCAGGTGCTGGTCGACGGCGTGGATGTGCGAGAATACACGGCTAAAGCACTGCGCGACAAGATCGGTTACGTGCCGCAGCGCTCTGTGATGTTCAAAGGAACCGTCGCTACCAATGTCGCATTTGGGGTGGGCGATAATGCGTCGGGAGATGTCAGCGAATCGGTTGGCGACAATAACGTCCCCGTTTTGGATGCCCAGCAGCGTGAACGTGTGCATACCGCGGTTCAGGTCGCGCAGGCAGAGGAATTCGTCAACAAAATGGATGGCGGCATTGACGCGAATATTGCCCAATCCGGATCCAATGTGTCCGGAGGCCAAAAGCAGCGCCTGTCCATTGCGCGCGCAGTATGGCGCAAACCTGAGATCCTGATATTCGATGATTCCTTCTCGGCGCTTGATTTCCGCACGGATCGCGATGTGCGCGAGGCGCTTGCAAAGGAAGCGGTCGGTTCCACCAAGCTTATCGTGGCTCAGCGCATCGGCACCATTATGGACGCCGACCGCATTGTGGTTATGGATGAAGGTCGCGTAGTCGGCCAAGGAACACATAAGGAACTATTGGAAACCTGCCCGGTATACCGCGAGATTGCGGAGAGCCAGTTGAGTGAGCAGGAACTGGCCGGCTGATTCGGCCGCAGTCGAATTCGTGGAAAGGAAGAAACATGTCACAAGCAACGGGACATGGCGCCACTAAGCGCACGACATCTTCGGGTGGAGGCATGCATGGTCCAGGCATGTCCGCCGCGGTTGAAAAGCCGGATAATTTCAACGAGATTATGGGCAAGCTGGTTGCCTATTGCAAACGATACGCTCCAGCGATGATCGTCGCGCTGATTCTGGGCGCTTTGAGTACTGTTTTCCAGGTGGTTGGCCCTGATCAGCTGAAAAATATGACCAACGAAATCACCAAAGGTCTGCCTGCCATGGTGCAGGGCAAACCGGTGCTGGGAAGCATCGATTTGGACGCCGTGACCCGCATAGGCTTGATTTTGGTGGCCTTGTATGTGGGATATGCCCTGTTCTCCTATGTGCAGAGCTGGATTATGGCGACCATAACCCAGCGAGTTGCCCAGCGTCTAAGGGATGATATTTCAAAGAAAATCAACCGACTTCCTTTGAAGTATTTTGACAAGGTCAGCTATGGCGATGTGCTCAGCCGAATCACCAACGATGTGGATGCCATTGGCCAGACCTTGGGGCAGAGCCTGGGATCTCTGGTGACTTCAGTGACCTTGTTGGTGGGTTCTTTGGTGATGATGTTCTATAACAATGTCATCATGACCCTGACGGCTTTGGGAATCAGCTTCGTGGGCATGGTGCTCATGATGGTGATTATGAAGCTCTCGCAGAGATACTTCGTGCAGCAGCAGCTGGCCTTGGGGCAGACCAATGGCCATGTTGAGGAAATGTATTCCGGTCATATGATCGTGAAGGCATATTCCGGTGAACAGGAATCCATCGAGCAATTCGAAAAGTACAACACCTCGTTGTATGAGTCCGGGTGGAAATCGCAGTTCCTGTCGGGTCTGATGATGCCATTGATGAATTTCATCGGCAACTTGGGCTATGTGGGTGTGTGCGTGGTCGGTGCCGCATTGGCCATGAACGGCAGCATCGAGTTCGGCGTCATCGTCGCTTTCATGATGTACATCCGCCTGTTCACCCAGCCGCTTTCGCAGTTTGCCCAGGCATTCCAGAATCTGCAGCGTTGCGCAGCCGCTTCGGAACGCGTCTTTGGATTCCTTGAAGAGGATGAGATGAGCGCTGATGCAGAGGGCGCCTTTGCCAGCAAGCGTATGGAAATCGCCCGCAGGAGCAATTCCGCAGAGGTTGAAGCATATGCCAAGCTGGGCGATCGCGCTCGAGGAGATGTGGAATTCAACCATGTGAAATTCGGATATACGCCGGAGAAAATGGTTATCAAGGATTTCAGCGCGCAGATCAAGGCCGGACAGAAGATCGCTATCGTCGGTCCGACCGGCGCAGGCAAGACCACTATGGTGAATCTGTTGATGCGATTCTACGATCTCAACGGCGGTGAGATCTCCATTGATGGTGTGCCGACCACGAGCATCCCTCGCTCAGAAGTGCATCGCCAGTTCTCCATGGTGTTGCAGGACACATGGGTGTTTGACGGCAGCATTCGCGAAAATATCGTGTATGCAACGCCCAATGTCTCCGATGAACAGGTATGTGAGGCGTGCCGTTCGGTGGGGCTGAGCAAGTTCATCGAATCCTTGCCGGAAGGCTACGATACGAAGCTTGACGACAAGTCTTCGCTTTCGGCCGGGCAGAAGCAGCTGCTCACCATTGCGCGTGCCATGATTCAGGACGCTCCGATCCTGATTCTCGATGAGGCAACCTCTTCGGTGGATACGCGAACCGAGGAATTGATCCAACAAGCCATGGATCAGTTGACGGTCGGTCGCACCAGCTTCGTGATTGCTCATCGTCTGTCCACCATCAAGAACGCCGATATGATTCTGGTGATGAATGAGGGTGACATCATCGAGCGCGGCACCCATGAGGAACTGCTTGCAGCAAACGGATTCTACGCCGATTTGTACAACAGCCAGTTCTCCACGCTGGTGGCCTGAGCGATTGAGTGGGCAGGCATATGTTGTTCCGGGCGGCAATGGTGAGATGAATCTCGGGAATCTTGCATAAGCGTAAGAGATGCCATGTCCGTTATGCGCAGTACTGAATTGCCTCCTATTCCTTCTGCTGAGGGAATGGGAGGCAGTCTGATATTCGGCTACATGGTATCGCTGGTGTTTTCGCTGGCTTGTTGGCCGTCATTCAAAAAGAATGTGCCGGGGAATCCGTTGAATATGGTGGCATGCCGCTGCGAATCCAAGGTTGCTCCCGAACAGTGGCTGCTCAGCATGATGTGCTTGCCATATCCGAGGAATAAGGCGGTCGCGAGGCCATCGGCCAAGGCAGTCGGGTAGCAAAGCAGTTTGGGATTGAGACTGCGATTGGTTTCGGATTCGGTATTGATGCCGGCTTGTGGGTCGAATATATGAGGGGCAAGAGCCCAAGACGCTGCGGTATCGGTTACGGGCATACCGTCCAAGGCGTTGATGAGGTGGTGCAGGGGCAGGGGGGCGTTGTCGGCCCAATGGCGTCTGCTGGGGGAGGAAGCGCATAGGGATCCGTTCTTCATGCGGATGATTCCGATGGCGTTATCGGCATTGCTGGGATCCTCTAGCGCTATGGTGACGGGCTCAATGGTGTGAATGTTCACATCGCCTCCGGCATCCACAATCCATTGCGTAATAGGGGGTTGATGCGTGTTCGGGGTTGTGCTCTCCGTGGTTGGGGACGCATGTTCGCCATTCCAAGTCTGCAATGCTTCTGCAATGAGATCAACCAGGTACCCTTTGCCGAAAGCGCCGAAGTCAAGGTGAACCGGCTGTTTGGTGATGAGCGTGCTGTGCTGGCGTTGTATGTCGTTGCGCCATGTTGGTCGACCATGCAATGTGCCGAGGTGCTGCGGGGCATCCGCGTCCATATGGAAACTGAGATCAGGGCCATAGCCGAGTCGGATGAGGTCTTCTCCGGCGCAGGGGTCAATGGCTCCTTTGCTTTCGGTCACTAAGGCGTCGGCGAGATCGAATAATCCGGTCGTCCAATCAGGAAATGCGAATGTGCCGCCTTGCGGTGCCTCTGCCATGCGGGCAACAATGGAATCGCTGCGAAAGCGGGACAATGCGCTTTCCATATCATCTATGAGTGATTCCAGATGCTCTCGAAGCTCAGGCATAATTGACTGATCCGTGCGCAGGATGATTCCGGTGCCCACCGCGTGTGGGAATGCGGTGACGAAAGGCAATTGCTTCGTGAGCTCGCTCATGGTTTTCATCGTAGTGTCAGGGCGTCATCATGATGATTCGCAGTGTGAGATAGGCAGGCTGAACAAACGTGTTGTTTTGTTCGTATGAGAAGAGTTTTCGCTGAAATAACGCACTCTTATACACCAAAAATTCCTGATAATCAAGACTGTTTTTTGTGGATTTGCTCTCTTACACTAAGCCTTGGTGCTTCGCGAAGTCGAGCCTGAAGGTGGCGGTTGTCGTCTTGCGTGGCTGGACGAGGTTTGAGGGCACCAATACACAAGGTTCGAGTGTGGTGCAGCATGCCCGTAGATAACGTATGCGAATGCATATGGGCACGCCCCACCATGGTTTCGGTTAGGCGAGGAACGTGCGGCAATCGGTGAATCAGTTAGGCGGTGTTCGGGTCGCGGCGCAGAGAAATGTTAATGTGCCAGTGAAGTTGCGGCCGGTATTGGTGGCTGCGGCAGTATTCATTGCCTTGATTATTACGCTGTTGCCCATCCAAGCGAGTTCGGCCGAGGTCTCATTCGAGACTTGGGCTGCAGTTGCTGAGGAGATGAATACTCAGCTCACTGACGGCTTGAATGCCTATAAGTCCGGGAATACTTCGGGCGCGGCTGCAGATGTGAAATCGGCATACAATTCCGTCTATGTCGGTGCCAATTTCTCCACGGTGGTGCGCGACACCATAAGCGCGGATGTGCAAAGCAGTCAGCAACAGCAATTCCGCTCGCTTCAGGAATTGGCATATACCACCGGTAATGAGGACGCTTTTGCCTCACAAGTTGCCGCATTGACCCAGGAACTTACCGATACTGCAACCCAGCTGGATGCCAATGCCGATTTGGCGGCCCCGGATGCCTATGCCAAAGCACAGGATGAGAAAATAGCGCAGGACAGGGCGAAGCTGGATGCGGCAAAGAAGAAAAACGAAGGCAAAGGCACCCGCACATGGTCCCAAATCGCCAGCGAAATGAGCGATATTCTCGATTCTGCCGTTGCCGCTTATGAGCAGGGCGACGGCTCCAAGGGTGCGAGCCTGGTCAACGAGGCCTACTATCAGTACTACGAAAAACTGGGATTCGAGAAAAACGTGATGAATGCCATAAGCGGCAATCGCGTTTCCCAAGTGGAATACCAGTTCAAAGAGTCGCGTCAGGCCATGAACAATGGCGAACCACTGGCTCAGGCCAAGCAATATATCGAAGATCTCAAGGCTATGCTTGCCCAGGATGCTCAGGAACTTGACGGTGGGGCGGCAGGTAATGTCAATCCATTGGTATCCTTTGCGACCAGCGCTTTCGGCCAGGCCTTCCTGATCCTCCTTCGCGAAGGTCTGGAAGCAGTGCTTGTGGTGGCGGCCATAATCGCATATCTGCTCAAAACCGGCAATAAGCGAATGCTGAAATACATCTATTTAGGTGTGGTTGCCGGACTTCTCGCCAGCGGTGTTGTGGCAGCGCTTTTCGTCTGGCTATTCAATGGATCAAGCTCACAGCAGGAGATTTTCGAGGGTGTTGTGGCGCTTATCGCCATGGTGATGCTCCTTTACACCAGCAATTGGATGCTTTCACGTTCCTCGATAACGGCTTGGAACAGCTATATCAAGAATCAAACGGCTGCCGCAGTATCTCGCGGCGGTGTGCTTTCTTTGGCATTGTTGAGCTTTCTGGCGGTATTCCGCGAAGGCGCTGAAACGGTGATGTTCTATCAGGCCATCTTCGCGATGACATCCGGAAGCACTGCGGGTATTTGGGGCGGTTTCATCTCGGCTGCAGTGCTCTTGGTGATTATTTTCCTGCTGATTCGCTTCACCTCCGTGAAGATTCCGATTCGTCCCTTCTTCCTCGTCACCAGTGCTCTGATGTCACTTTTGGTTATCGTTTTTGCTGGTGGCGGTGTGCATGCGCTGATCGAAGGCGATGTGGTCAACGGCACGTATGTCAACGGTGTGCCGACCAATGACTGGATTGGTCTGTATCCATATGCGGAAACGATAGCGGCGCAGATTATTGCGGCAATTGCCGTGATGGTGTTGATGACGATGTCCTTGGTCAAACAATCACGCGAGGCGAAAATCTCCGTAGCGGCTCAAGCCGAGCATGATTCCGCGCATTCGCATCAGTCCGAGGCTGCCGCGGCTGGGAAAGACGCGAACGAAGTAATAAGCGATGCCGCTGGTGATCCGCAACGCTCTGAAACCGGGACTTCGGAATCTCAAAGCACGGTTTCGGACGCACATCAGACCTCGGAATAACAACAACAGACGTACCATCCGGCGCCCTTGCGACGCCATTCACAGCACCGCACGCCCTGTGCAGGTGTCCGACTCACAGGAGAACACAAGTAATGAAGAAGAGCACAATATCGGGAATCGCAGCCTTGGTACTCGCTGGCGCCTTGGCTTTGGCCGGCTGCGGAAGCACATCGAATACCAGCTCAAACAGCGCTTCCAACCAATCATCCGACTCATCGGATACCTCCTCACCTGCGGATTCAGGAGCAGGTTTCGAAGAGTTCCCAGTAGGCGATAACCAGGATCAGGAAGTCGGGCCCCTTATGGTCGGTGCCGTGTACTTCCAGCCCATCGATATGGAACCGGCTGGAATGGGTCTGGCCGCCGCTGATTCCAGCTTCCACTTAGAAGCGGATATCCACGCCAATGACGAAGGCACCAAGCTGGGATATGGCAAGGGCGATTTCATCCCGGATTTGACTGTGGACTACGAAATCATCAACCAAGACACCAATGAATCTGTGCAAAGCGGAACCTTCATGCAAATGAACGCATCCGATGGTCCGCATTACGGTGCCAATATCAAGCTTGATGACGCAGGAACCTACACGCTGAAGCTTTCGATCCAGTCTCCTGCCAAGAACGGTTGGATGCTCCATGTCGATCCGGAAACCGGTGTGACAGGACACTTCTGGACCGAACCTCTAGAAGTGACCTTCGATAACTGGGATTACACGCCTCGCCAGTGGTAGGGGTCGCTGGTATTCGACGCCCACAAAGAGGGTTTGGGAACGCACTAGAGTGTCCTCGTTGAAGATCTCATTGAATATATGACAAGGATGCCGGTCAGGTCTGTGCGATGTTCGCAGATGTGACCGGCATTGGCTGTGAATGGACCGGACGGATTCAAGAAACCCCCGGCAACCATCCTCAATCGCAGTCGAGAATGAACCCCAGCTCAGGTCTTTGCAAAGAGGTCTTTACATATGAGGGCTTGATTCGATACATTGGCAGTACAAGCCAAGGAAAGAAGTGACAACGCATGCTGAAGCAATTTGTTACGGTGCTCTCGGGAACATTGCCGATGATGCTTGTGGTGATGTGCTTGGGCACCATGTTCACCGTTGGCGAGGGGAAATCCAAGCCGATAAGCGCCAAGTGGCGCAGTTGGGGACTGCTTGTCGGCATCGTTGCGGCAGTGGTCTTTGCAACGCTTCGAGCCACAGCGGTGATCACCCAGCGCACTTCGGTGAATCTGCCGGCACTTATGGCCACGGTTGTCGCAGATATCGCGGTTATCGTGTTGTTGGTGCGTGCACAGTCAATCACATCGCGTTGGCAGGAGCACCCTCGCCATATTCATGTGGCCAATGGCGTGGCCGCGGTTGCCATAGCTTTGACCACATTCTTTGCCTTGCCGGATGTGATACTGCAATTGACGGCATTCGTGGAGCCTGGTGAGTCGCCGTTCACTTCGGAAATGCTGCTCAGGGCACTGGGATTCCTGCTCGGCCTTGCCAGCTCCATTATTCTGGCCGCCATAGTGCGCACATTGCATGTTTCCGCGGTGCGCCCCTTCTTCCATATCGCTGCCGTCGCTTCGATGGTGCTGATGTTCCTTCAGCATCTCGTCGCATTGCTCCAAGTCATGCAAGGCTCGGTGCTGCGCATTCGCGGAGCGGCTTTCCGCATGTTGGTGTGGGGCATCAACCACCATGATGTTTTGGTACAGGTGCAGATGTGGGTATTCATCATCCCTGCAGTGGCATCGATTGTGGCCGGCATGCGCATGAAGGTGCGGGTTTCCAATATTGCCGAGCGGCGCAGGAATATCGCTTTCAGGCGCCGCGCCATATCGTGCGCGATATGGAGTGTGGCGGCGATGCTCGGTGTGACCATGGCGCTGACAGTCGGCGTGGCACAGACCAAGAAGGTTCCGGTTCTCTCCGAGCCTGAGGCATATTCATTGGAAGATGGCGTGGCCACCATTCCGTTCAGCCAGCTCGAAGACGGGCATTTGCATCGCTTTGAATACAAGGCCAGCGACGGCACCGTGATGCGTTTTATCATCATCAAAAAGAACGGTGGTGCCTATGGTGTCGGATTGGATGCTTGCGAGAACTGCGGTGATGCCGGATATTACGAAAAAGACGGCAAGATCATCTGCAAGAAATGCGATGTCGCCATCAACCTGGCAACCATCGGATTCAAAGGCGGATGCAATCCAATACCGCTGCCATATACGTCGGATGCCAATGCCATAACCATTCAGACAGCGGATTTGGATGCGCTCAGCGCCCATTTCACCTAAATACTGAGTAACTTTCAGTCTGCGATGGCACTGCTTCTGGGCAGAGCCGCACAACAGCGAAGTATGAAAACGTCATATGAAATTCGTCCATGAAAGGAGGCGGCGATGTTCTTTCTGCGCATGGTGTATCGTTCGTTCAGCCGCCAATTGAGGCGACGTCTGCTCATTGCCGTAACCGTATGTTTGTCTGCGAGCATTGCTGTGGCGATGCTGGGCATAGTATTCGATGTCGGCGATAAGCTCAATGCCGAGCTCAGTACCTATGGATCCAATATTGTGGTGCAGCCCAAATCGGATGCAGTGGTCTCCGAACTCTACGGAGGTGATCAGTCCGGCACAGCGGCGTCTTCAAGTGGACAGGATCCCACCGCTTTTTTGGCGGAGTCGGAAGTGCCCAAGCTCAAGACCATCTTCTGGGCATACAATATTACGAATTTTGCCCCGGAACTCACCATTCATGTGGATGTCACCACAGGGAGCGCCAAGAGTGAGCAGGTGCCGTTGGTGGGAACGTGGTTCAACAAGACGCTGAATCTCAACTCTGGCGAAACCACAGTCGTGGGCGTACAAGGCATGCGTTCCTGGTGGAGCGTGGAGGGCAATTGGCCCAAAGATGACACCGCGCAGGCCATGCTGGGCAAGGATTTGGCCACCCGACTCGATGTGAGCGTGGGGCAAAGCATCCAGCTGAGCAAAAACGATGCATCGCAAAGCATTCAGGTGGTGGGCATCTTCGACTCAGGAGATGACGATAACTCCGCCATATATCTGCCATCCTCGGTGGCTCAGACTTTGGCCGGACTCCCTGATCAGATCAATCGCATCGAGGTCAAGGCGCTCACCACTCCGGAAAATGATCTGGCAAGGAAAGCTGCCAAAAATCCTGCTGCGTTGAGTCAAGATGAATGGGAGACCTGGTATTGCACGGCATATCCAAGTTCCATTGCATACCAAATCGAAGAGGTTCTTCCTGACGCCGTTGCCAAGCAGGTCCGCCAGGTTGCGGCTTTGCAAGGCAATGTGCTCAATAAGACCAGCGCAGTGATGATATTGATGACGGCATTGAGTCTGCTGGCTGCGGCTGTGGCAGTGGCGAATCTGATGGCAGCTTCGATATCGGAGCGTTCCGCAGAACTGGCACTGCTCAAGGCAGTCGGCGCCACGGATGGCGCGGTATCACGATTGATGCTTATGGAAACGGCAACCATCTCATTGGTCGGCGCAATAGTCGGTTCCATATTGGGAGTCGGCGTAGCTCAGATCGTGGGGCATGTGGTATTCGGATCAGGCGTGACCATGCGCCCGATGGTATTCATTCTGGTATTCGTGCTCCTCGCCGTAACCGTGCTGGCCGCTTCCGCATCGACCATTCGTTCCATTCTTCACGTGCATCCTGCGGAGGTGTTGCATGGCAGATAAATCAGTGAATCCGCAGGAACGGGAACTCGATAAGAATACCGGCACTCAGCAGGAGCAGAGAGAGCACTTGGAGCAACATAATTCCGAAATGGCTGATAAGCAACAGCACGACCAGCACACTGATACCCGAACCATGGGAGGACGAAGCAATGCGGGGATGTTCCTCGCCATGATCTGGGGCGCTGTTGCAAGACGGCATGGCCGTGCGATCATGGCAGTCGTCGCATCCATGGTCGGGGCTGCAACCCTGTTCTGCCTGGCTGCGATATGCATTGCCGTGCCGCAACAGATGAATGAGGATATGCGGGCATATGGCGCCAATATGGTGGTGACGCCCATCGCGCAGAGCGCGGATTCAAGCTCTGACTCGACGCAGAATACGACCTCTGATGCACAAAGTCAGGATGCTGAGCAGTCCAAAGGCATTGCCGAGGCCATGGTTGAGCACACCACGGAGATGGTGGAGGCGAAGAGCGCTGCAACCTATGCCACATATCGTTATGAAAATGTGAGAGTGAATGCTGCGCCCTATGTTATGGCAGGGATTGATGTGAACAGTGTGCGCGACCTCAACCAGCACTGGAGCGTGGACGGCGAATGGCCCAGCGACGGCAATGTGATGGTGGGGCGCGATGTGGCCGATGCCATGGATCTGCAGATCGGCTCGCGCATAACCGTCGGATATCGTTCGGATGATAACGCAAGCGATTCGCAAAGCGACGGCAGCGCTGATTCCGCTACTGACAGTGGCCATGTCTCCAGTGACATTATGGAAACGGACGGCAAGGAATATCGCGTTGCCGGCATCTTGGACACGGGCGGTTCAGAAGATCAGATAATCTATGCCACGCAAGCGGATGTGGAAACGCTCACCGGGGTGAAACGCGGAGTGGATGTGATCGCCTATTCGGTCAATGCCTCTGCAGACACGTTGGATGAGATAGTCGAAAGCATCAACGATATGACATCCATGCATGTCAAGGCGCAGAAAGTCACCAAAATAACCTCTTCTGACACACGCATCATCACCATGTTGCAAAGCCTGTTCTGGGTTGTGTCATTGGTTGTGCTCGGATTGACCTTGGTCGGCGTCGGCACCACGATCTCCTCGATTGTCTCCCAGCGACGCAACGAAATCGGTCTGCGCAAGGCGTTGGGAGCATCGGCCGCTGGCATCGGCGTGGAATTCATGGTCGAATCGGCAGTGTATGGCCTTATTGGCGGCGTGCTGGGCACTGCATTGGGATACGCGTTCGCATGGATTTTGACCTCTTCGGTATTCGGCAGAGAGCTGGCATTCAGTTGGTGGCTGGGTGCGTGCTCCCTGATATTAAGCGCAATCGTGGCGGTTATTGCGGCATTGCCTCCGGTATTGCGAGCCACGCGGATCGATCCGGCCGTAGTGTTGAGGGAGGAGTGACGATGAGCGCAGCAGAACCACATATCAAGTCGGCACAACAATCGGAGAATGCTATGAGTGAATCACAGTCGATGTTGCTGAATTTGGAACACGTATCGAAAATCTATGGCGATTTGCATGCCGTGGATGATTTGAGCCTGACCGTCCCCGAGGGTGAATGGCTGGCTATTGTGGGATCCTCTGGTTCAGGCAAAACCACCTTGATGAATATCATCGGATGCCTTGACGCTCCCAGCAAAGGTTCTGTGAGTCTCGAAGGTCGCAAACTTGAGGATCTGAACGCTTCCCAGCTTGCAGATGTTCGCAAGAACGTTGTGGGATTGGTATTCCAGAAGTTTTATTTGGTGCCGCATTTGACCGCTGTGGAAAATGTTATGGTCGCCCAGTATTACCATTCTGTGGTTGATGAGCAGCAGGCATTGGATGCCTTGGAACAAGTGGGTTTGAAGGATCGCGCGCACCATTTGCCGAGCCAGCTTTCCGGTGGCGAGCAGCAGCGTGTGTGTATCGCCCGCGCATTGATCAATTGTCCCAAGCTGATTCTGGCGGATGAGCCGACTGGAAACCTGGACGAGAAGAACGAGAGAATAGTGCTCGACCTCTTCCGCAAGCTGCACGAGCAGGGGACGACGATTATCGTGGTCACCCATGATGCTTTGGTCGCCTCCTGCGCACAGCGGGAGATCATGTTGAACCATGGCGTTCTGGTCGGCGAAAAGTGGAACGACGAGAACGCCAAAGCCGAGTATGAAGCACAGGGCGGCAAGCCGGCATCCACGGGAGCGCAGGTCGAAGGTGCACAAAGCGGCGATGAGGCCAAGGATTTCGTTGATCCGACCAAGGCGGCAAAACACCGCGGTTCCTTGGAGGAAGGACGGCATAATGCGTGAGGATCAGTCGATGCTTGGCAAGATGCCGGAGGATAGGAACGGCACGTTAACCAAGAGCAACGGCGCGGAGCGGCATACTCGCAAGTCTGGTGTTGCCACGCTTTCCACGGCGGCGGTAGGCCTGATTGCCGCCAGCACACTGCTCGCTGGTTGCGGCAGCCCGACTGCCGTTCCTATGAATGATGAGTATGCGGGAAATGCAGGGGAATCAAGCTCTGCTCCTTCGCAGTCCACAACCGATCCGAATACCACGACCTCTGACAAGCAGGATACCGGCAATTATGCGGATGGAACCTATGCCATCAAAGGGCAATACGGGCCTATCGGCGAGGATTCTATTGATGTGAGTCTGACGGTTGCGGATCAGGATATTACTGCCGTTTCCATTGTGGGACACCCTTCAAGCACTATTTCCAAAAACCATCAGGATGCCTTCTCGCAAGCCATCCCCGGAGTGGTTGTGGGAAAGCCGCTGAAGGATCTGAAAATCGATACCGTTGCGGGCGCAAGCTGGACTTCTGAGGCGTTCAACAAGGCATTGGAAGTGGCTCGGCAGGAAGCCTCAATCGGCGGGTGATTCGATCCGGAGGTTGCTGATGGGTGCTGTCTGAACGTCACTCTAAAAAGAGTTACTTCAAAGAGAGCTGCTCCAAAGAGAAGGAGAGGCCTCGAGATCGCATATTGTTGCGTCTTCTCCTTCGATACACTGAGGAGATCATCGCTGTTGCCGCCGTTTCCGCTGTTGCAACTGTTGCCACAGTCGCTACTGCTGCTGTGAAGGGGTTATGGCTGGCCACAGTACATTGGCCATCGCTTGGGGCCAAGGGGTTTCCTCTGGGCCGGAATCTGCCACACTTTGTCGAAGCGCCTGCTGTGCAACCATGGATCCGATCACCGTGCTGAAGAGGAACACGGTATCCAATCCTGTTCGGAACACTCCGGCACGAGCGCCGCGATCAATGAAGTCGGTGAAGAAACGCTGGGCAGGGACCACATGTTGCTCGACGATTCTGTTGAAGTATTCATTGCCAGAAGTGATTGCCACTGCCACGGCATCCAGGCCGATATCTGATGTGAAACGTCGCAGCATATATTCAAGAGCGCATTGCAGGTTATCGCGACTCGGCTCAAGGTCTTCGCACTCTGCTTCAACCGGCGCATCCGGTATCGCCAAATGCTTCAACATCTCTTCGGTATTGCGATAACGGCGATAAATGGTCGTTTTTGCAACGCCGCTGCGTCGTGCCACCTCTTCGATACTGACCGCTCCTACGCCAAGTGTTGTGGCGATATCCACTGTCGCTTGCATGATTTTGCGATCGGTTTCTTCGCGTGCATGTTCGCGACGGCTCTGAAGTTTGGTCGGATGGGTGGGATGGGACCGTAACAGATTCATATGTTTCTCTTCTTTGATTGCTTTCGATGATGACTTTCAATATCCGGCGCGATTGCATGGTCTTCGTGAACCAAGAGACTGCTTGCCGCTGCCGAATGGTGTGCGCCATGCGCCGTCGATACTGCGGGCTGAAATGGCTATGCCAATAGCTTGGTGCTTTCCACCCGCTCGACATACGCCTTGTTGAATCGCATAAGAGGCTTGCGCAAGAACAAACCCAGGATGAGTGCAGGGGGAACGAAGAGCAGCAGCAGTCCCAATTGATACCAATAGTCATTCATATATATCCCTGCAATGGCGGCACGTGCGGCCAGAATGGAATGCGTCATGGGCAGATACGGGCTCAGGTCGCGGATGAAACTCGGCAGGAGTTGCAGTGGATATGACCCGCCCGCACCCGAGATCTGCAAGATGAGGAAGACCATGCCAAATGCTTTGCCCACGTTGCCGAAGCTGGCAACGGCGGTGTACATCAGCAGTGAGAACACCAGACTGCTCACCCATCCCGTCAGCATGAACAACCACGGATGAACCATGTGTATGCGCAGAAAGAGCAGGGTTCCTGCGCATGAGAATGTGCTTTGCAGCAAGGCAATTGTGGCGAAAATACCGTAATGGCCGAGGAAGAGCTGATGTGGTTTGGGATTGCCCAGCTCCTTGCGGGTTTTGCGTGAAACCGAAACCTTCAAGGCGATAAGCATCAGCAGCGAACCCACCCACAGAGGAATGAAGGTGTAGAACGGGGTCATCGAAGCGCCGAAATTCTCTATGGGGAATTCGACGGTGCGATTCAACGACACCGGCGCCGCGAGCGTCGCGGCAAGAGTATCGGGATTGTTGCCAAGTACTTTGCGCACTTCTTGCATATCGCCACTGTTCAGGGCATTGCTGAGCTGAGTGTTGAAATCGGCAAGACGCTTTCCGGTATCGTTCAACAAGCTTGACATAGTAGACAATGTTTGTTGCACATTATTCAGGCTGTCGTTGGCCTGATCAACGGTGTTCTGCAGGCCGGCAAGCGATGAGGAAATATCGCCGCTCAGCGATCCGACCGAGGTCTGCAAGCCATTGATATCCGAGGTAATCTGGCTGATCTGCGGCTTGAGCGTATCGGCAAAATCGGTTTGCACGCTTGCGATTTCACTTTTCGCCTGCGTGGCCAAATCCTTGACCTGTTGATGCTGAGACTGGGCGGTGCTATTGTCCTGATCGACTTTGTCCGCGGCTGCATTGAGCGAATCACGCAGCGAAGTGATTCGGGTTATCACAGAATCCAGTGCGGTCACAACCGCTGAATCTTGGCCGAGCAACGAGGCGGCGTTCTCTCGGATTTGTTGATATGGGGCAATCTGGTCATTGACCAAGGATGCCTGTTTGCGCAGCCCAGAGGACACATCGGATGCGCTCGCATTCACATTGGAAAATACGCTGTCGATATTGTCCGCGACTGAGGCGTAACTGTTGCTGCTGGTCGTAAGGGCGTCGGCAAGCGTCGAAGCCGAAGTGTCCAAAGCGCTTGCGATATCACTGACGCTTCCGGAAGCCTGCTGAATTTGGTCTCGTGCATTCCCCGCACTGGTGGAAGTGGTGCTCATAAGCGCATTGGCGCTGGAGAGCAGGGATTGCGCTGCTCCAGTAAGTGAGCCGTAGGAATCCAATGTGGTTGCCGTGGAGGTGAGCTGATTGGCGAATTCTGAGATATTCGTGCTGAAATTACTCAGCATCTGCTGGGATTGCAGCTTATCCAACTGTGTCGAAATCTGGTTGGCAATGCTCAGCGCGATATTGGCCAGTGTTGATGCAAACACTTGGTTGAGCTGTGCTGAGATGCCTTCGGCTCCCTGACCGGTGACCTTCGGAGCCACCGCGTTGAGCTTTTCATTGGTGTAATAAGCCAGATTCGCCCGTTGCCCTTCATCGGAGAAGAATGTCATCATGGTGGTGCTGAAATCCTTGGGAATAACCACTGCGGCATAATATTCACCGGATTTGGTTCCCTCGATGGCATCCTCTTCGCTGGTAAAGGTCCAATTGAGCTGGTTATTCGAACGCAAGGAACTGATAACCTGTTCTCCTACATTGATTTTGAGTGGGATGAGATCGCTTTGATAGCCTTCGTCGATGTTGGCGACGGCGAATTTGAGATTGCTGGTATTGCCGAATGGATCCCAGCTGGCGGCGATATTGAACCACGCAAACAGTCCCGGGAAGGCGACCAGCCCAATGGTGATGATTATGGATGCGATATTGCTAGTCAGGCGGCGCAGGTCGCCCTTGTAGAGCTTCCACATGGTTGACATGCTATTCATCCTCTCCGGTGTCGGTTGCGGTTTGTTGCGTGGTATTCGTGCGGATATCCGTGGGGGCTGGCGTCACAGTCGGTTTGATGCCGCTCGCGGGCAGTTCCTGTGTGTCCGCTGAGCTATTATTTTTGGCTTCTTCGGTTGGTTGTCGGTTCTGAGCAGTCGCTGTGGCTGCAAGCAAGGCCAAATTTGCCTGATGTCGTTCGGTGCCCGCAAATTCGTTTGCCAGCTCGGCGATATCGCGTGACGGGGAGGCTGAATGCTTTGCATTGCCGGCACGGTATATGTTCCGTTTGCGTTTGGACGATGACTTGTATTCTTTGGACAGAATCTCGCGGATGGATTCGTCGCTGAGCGTGCCTAGTCGAACTTGTCTCTCGATACTGTCCCGAGTCATCTCCAGCGTCATGAGCACGGTGACGATGACGAAGAACCACACGAACCAAGCGGCCAGAGCGATAAGCATCGTTCCTGTGGTCAAAGAGAAAGTGATGGCCAAAACAGCGGGGACTACCAGTCCTGCAATAAAGGCCGCTCGTTTCAATTGTGGATATCGGTGTTCGAATTCGGCTGCCTTGCGCTCGATGGCTTCACGGTATTCATCCTTATTGGCCAGCATGGCGATGGCTTGGGAGATGCGGAATTCGCGCCCCGGCATTTGCATCGGCTCATAGGCAATCATGTCGCCTTCCTTGATTTCACGGGCGAAAAGCCTATTGAGATTGGTCAGATATGGACGGATAACAAGACCAAGGAAGAAGAATACGACTGCGAAGAGCAGTAATACACCCATGCTGTTGAGCCAATGATTGCCATAGAATCCGCCGATGGTTTCGCGGAAAGCCTTGATGGAATATGTAAAAGGGAAGAAAGGATACAGCGCTCGGAAGAATCGCGGCATGATTTCAATGGGATACAAACCTGATGCGCCGGGTACCTGCACGATAATCAACGCCATGATCAATCCCTTACCCACATGAAGGAATGAAGTGGACATGGCGAAGGCAATGCTGAGATACACCAATGAGACGAGCATTCCGGTGAGAATGAACATCAAGGTATTCACTGTTTGCACGCCTATGATCAGCTCCCCGACAGTGGTGACCAGCCCCTGCACCATCGCGATTATGGCCAAAAGAAGCCAGCGTCCCCCAATAGCGTTGGCCGGGGGTGAGGTCTTCAATGCCTTCGTCGTCGGTTTCCAGCTTGAACATGACCATAAGCATGAAGCGCCGGCCCAGAGAGAAAGATTGATGAACAGAGGAGCCATGCTCGAGCCATAGGCGTTTATGGAATACAGCGTATGCGTGTCGATGACGGTTGGCGAGAGCATGAATTTGGCGATTGCTTCTGTGTCCAGATTGCCGTCGATGCCAAAGAGTTCCTTGAGGAGATTGGCATCGGCCAAAGCGGTGAGATCGGTGCTCAGGGTGTCTAACTTGGTCTGAAGCTGCGCCAATCCGGCGTCGGTGTTGCTCAGGGCTTGACGCGCCGAGGATGCTGCCTGGTCGAGTTGATCCAAAACGGTGGATACCTGATCAAGGGTGGTTGACTGGCTGGAAATGCCTGCGCCCAAGGATGCCGAGGCTGTGGATAGGCCGGTAAGGCCTGTGTTCAGACTGGGCAAGGTGCCTGAAATAAGACTTGATCGGGCATTGCCTGTGGTTTGCAAGGTCTGTTGCGTTGCCGTATTGATGGAATTGGCAGTGGCGGCGGCACTGGTTACGGTGTTGCCGACGTCGGTATTCAGTTGCTGCAGGCGGCTTGTGGCATCTGTCAGTGTGGCGTTTTGTTCGCTCAGTTTGCTGATCAGGTCATTGCTGCCGGGCAGATTCATCGCTTGCAAGGTGCTTATGAGATTTGCCGCGTCTGCATTGACTTGTTGAGCGACATTCAGCGTGGAAGCAACATTGCCATTGGCTTCGGTGAGTGATGCGGCCACGCTTGAGGCAAGCAGATTCGTGGAAGAGCTTGCCTGAGACAATAGCGCTGCGCCCTTGTCGAGGGAAGTGGACGCAGAGCCGATAAAGGAGTTCAAGCCTGTTTGGGTTTGACTGATCAATGTTGCCGTATCGCTCAGTGTATTGCCGGATTGTTGCGCGATGCCACGCAAAGTATTCACCGTTCCGCGGGCTCTTTGTGTGGAATCCGGAACCTGTGCGAGTGAGGCGTCCAGAGATGCGATATTGGAACGGGTATTGTTCAACGTGGCTTGAACGGTATTCAGATCCTTGACCGTTTGGTTATGCGCATCTGATAATTTCGCGCTTAATCCGGAAGCCGTTGAGTTCAGGGTCGAGGATACGACTGAGCTGACGGTGGATACGAAAGTGCTGTTGATTTGCCTATCCACGGTATTGGCGCCGGTGTCTGAGATTTTTGTGGCGACGCCATTGGCTTTTTCGTTGACGTAATAGTTCAACGTAGGGCGTTCGCCGCCGGTCGCAGCGGCCACAAGACGGGCGCTGAAGTCTTTCGGGATCACGATCGCGGCATAGCTTTCTGCGGATTTGACTTGTCGCAATGCCTCGTCTTCATCAACGAAACGCCAGCCAAGATTGTCGTTGGAACGCAGTGTGGTCTCGATTTCCTTGCCGAAGTTTACGGTGCCCACCAATTCGCTTGTGGTGCCAGCATCTTCATTGGCCACCGCGACCGGAATGTTCTTGGTATTGCCATACGGGTCCCAGAATCCGATCGTGTTGATCCATGCATACAGCGGCGGGATGGCGACGAGACCGATAAGAATCACCCAAGCGGCCGGGACTCGCAATAATCGCAAGGCATCGCGGCGCACAATTTTGAGCACATTCCCCATGGTGTTCCTTCTGATTGGATCAAAGATATACGCTACGCATCGCGTAGCGCTACGTAGATAGTAGCGCCAAGAGGAGGACAAGAACGTGAATATGCAATTATTCGCTTATTGCGAAGTGTGTTGTGGTGATGAAGAATCCTTCGGCCGCATTCAAGATCAGTCCTGTAGGCCCAAGATCATATTGTTTCGAGGATGGGCGAGCGGTTGGGGGATGGGCGAGTGAATGGAGAATGGGCAAAGAAAAAGCCGCCCCGTGTGTAGGGCGGCTGTAAGTCAAGGACGACGGTTCCTTATCGGCCTGCGTCTGCAATCAGAAGCTAGCATCAGTTGGGCTGGAGGTGGACGAGGAGTTCGAAGATGAACCGCTTGAAGATGAACCGGAGGAACTATCCGATCCACTGCCATAGTTGGATGAGTCGCTTGAGCCTGGACCGCCGTTGCCGCTCGGTGGCTGACCCATGCCGCCGGAGCTGGAATCGCCGCCCATCTGGCTCATGCCTCCCATCTGTGACATATCAGGTCCTGATTGCTTGGTGAAAGCGCCGACTATGGCTCCGCCGGCAACGCCTCCGACCGCGCCGCATACCAGGGTGATTGCGATCAGGATGCCGATCATTTTGCCGGTGAGCTTGTTGGGAGCGGGAGCTGTGGTCGTCGCAGCGCCGGTGTGTTGCGCCTGTGCGCCATAACCGTAGGCGGGTGCCGTCGAAGAAGCAAAACGTCCGTCATACGATTGACCAGTGCCGGCCGCGGTATTCGCCGAAGCATACGGAGAATTCTGGTACTGTCCGGCCGATGACTGCGTGTTCTGCGATGTTGAATTGGCGGCAGAATTGGCGTTTGCGTTCCAATACCAATTTCCGTTATTGGACTGTGATTGGCTTTGCGCAGGCGTTTCCGGCAGAGTCTGGGTTGCCTGAGTATCGGTGGTGTTCAAGATTTCCGTGCGCTCGGTCTCGTTGACGGTGTCTCCATTGCCACTGCTGTTGGCGGTGGTGTTGGGGTTGGTGTTGTCGGTCATGATATCTCCTTATTGATGTGCTTATTTGGGAGTATTGGTTGTTTACGCAGAGGTACGTTTATAGGGACCAAGTGGTCGTGGTGCCGAAGGTGCTGTCGAAATCGCTGCGGTTGATGAGATCCTTGGAAAGCTGCGTTTCGTCGTCGGCCGTAACTGTTGTGCCATAGCTGCCGGTCACCGTCACGGTGATATCGCTATCGCCTTGAACCACGGTCTTGCCATTGGCCACGATGGTGACGGTGCGTCCGGAGGAATCCATGACCTTGCCTCCTTCAGCCACATTCATATTGGAAACTGTGGTGTCCTTGGTGACGGTCCAAGTCGAGGTTCCGTCCACATTGATGGTCAAAGGCTCATCGACAGTGGAACCGGCTGAGTTTTCGGTAATCGTTGCCGAACCGGTCCAGGTGGAACCTTCCAACAGGTTCAAGGTCACTGAGGATATGGTGTCCACGTCGATATCGCCATTCAGCGTCTGGTTGCGGCCAGTGAAGTTCACCGTGGCGCCGTTGGAACCGGATTGGCCCCAGTTATTCGAATCGTTGCCAGCTGCGGTAATGAGCGAAGCCGCATCCGAATCGAAATCCAGTGTGGTGTTCTGCAGCACCACATTCGCCGAAGTATTGGTGAAGTAGAACATCGAGCCGGAGGTTATGTCCGATTTCAGTGTGGAGTCCTTGGCTTGGAAGGTGGCATGCTCACCCGTGGAGGATTCCGCGTCTCCGGAAGTGGACTGATAAATGATGATGCCGTTGGCGATTGGGTCAGAACCCGTTGTGCTGGTATTCGTGCTTTCCAACGTCGAATCATTGATCAGGATGGTATTCATGCCTTCCATGCCGGCGATTTGCGCGCCGGTTGCGGTACCGGTTACGCCCGATACCTGAACGTCTCCGGTTGAATAGAGCAGAGGGGATCCGGAGCCGGCGGTGCTCAGCTTCGAATTCGTCACTGATACCGAGCCGCCGCCGCGATCGGTGGCTATTGCGGCGCTGTGGTCTCCTTGGGTGGAGATGGTCAGATTATTGCCGATAATCGTGCCGGAATAGGTGGCGTCCAGTCCGCGTGAATTGTCTGCACTTGTCGTGATGGAAGTGTTATTGGCATAGACGGTTGCGGAATCAGTGGAGAATATGCCGTTTGATCCCGAGCTGGTCGCATTGATGCTGCTGTCGGAAATGGTGGCCTTTGAGCCATCGCCCACTGCAAGCAATACGGAGTTTGTACCGTAGAAGTTGTTGTTGTCGGCGTTGTCGCTATTGCCGGATTTCTCCAAAGTGCCATTGGTTATGGCCAGTGTGCCGCCATTGGTTGCCAATGATGCATTCTGATCGCTATCAGTTGCCGTGGTGGTTTCCGAATCGGAAGTGACGCTCTCCCCATCGGCGGTGAGTGCGGCATTGTAAGTGCCTGAATAGTCGTAGGACATGGTATTAGCGCCGCCGCTTGTGCCTGCGTTAATCATGGTCGCCGCGGCGGATGACGTTCCGCTTCGCATAACCAAGGATGCGACGGTTCCGGTTCCGAGGCCGACGATAAGCGAAGCCGCTGCAGTAAACGCCATGGTACGGCTCATGGTTGAACGCCCTGATGCCTTGGCTTTGGGGCGAGCATTATGGCTGGTCATCATACATCCTTTCCTATGGAGTGATGTGACAGATGGGTAGGCCGTTCACTGTCGTGAGCGGCATTGGGGTGTCGGTCAGGGTTGCGGCTGAAACCTGGTGGGCTGGTCGCATCGGTGCAGGACTCTTGTCAAAACTTGTTGTTTTGCCACGGTCTCGCTCCATCTTCTGTCGGTGCTGGTTTGCTCCGTTAGGTAGTAGTTAACTGCAGTAACCCGTGTTGGAGCTGGTGTCGCCCACAAGATTGACTTCGGTGTTGCCCAAGGCATACTTGATGATTCTTGGAAGTTTCCTGAAAGGGATGCGTCTCAAATGTGACGCTGGACCTAAGCATTGCAAGTCGAAGGACACCGTGCGCTCGGGCATGATAGCGTTGAAGTGGGCTTGAAGCGGGGAAGGTAAGGTTGCCATGGAGAACGAGTCAACGGCGCAGGAACGGCGCTTGCCGCTAGTTACCCGAGTGTATGGATTGCTGACCCTGCTCAGCGGCATCATCACCTTACCTGCAATGGTTTTGTATACCATATATGCAATTCACGAAGGCATGAAACAGGGCATGGTGGTGGATGCCATAAGTCTGGCGTTCATATTGTCTTGTGCGCAAGTGGTTGTGCTCCTGATCAATATGGTGTGCATGATGGTGCTGGGTGTTTCCTTATTGCGCAGTCGAAGAAAACACGCAGCGAGATGGGCATACGCGCTTATTCCGCTGACCATCATTGAGTGGTTGCTATCACTGGCTTTGCAGGGCTTGGGAAGCAATCTCATCGCGACAAGCGTCAAATTATGCATCCTCGTGGCATTGTCCGTTTCGCTTGATCCGGGTCTGCTTGAGGAGCGTCGACTTCAACACACGCTGCGTCGCATGGAGGATCGCGACCAGTATGAGACAGCGCTTTCACAAGGCATGCTCGGCAGAGATATGAGTGGCAAAGGCTATATCGCTCTGGATTTCTTCAATCTCTTCTGGTTGTTCATGGTGGGCAGCGTAGTCGGACTGCTTATCGAAACGGTGTATCACTTCGCGATATTCGGTGAATACCAGGAACGGGCAGGACTGCTATGGGGGCCGTTCTCGCCGATTTACGGCTTTGGCGCGGTTATTTTGACAGTGTGCCTCAATAGGCTTTGGCGCATGAATATCGTTTTGGTGTTCTGTGCCAGCGCGGTTATCGGAGGTGCTTTCGAATTCGCGGTCAGTTGGATTATGGAAGTGACTTTTGGTATCACCGCATGGGATTACACGGGGCAGTGGCTGTCCATTGACGGCCGCACTTCCGGCAAATACATGGTGTTTTGGGGAGTATTGGGCGTGGCTTGGGTCAAGTTCGCGCTGCCTCATCTGCTCGCGCTGATCCAGCGCATTCCTTGGAAGCGTCGATACACATTGACTGTGATTTGTTTGGTGGCGATGCTGGTGAATGCTGGAATGACCTTGATGGCTCTCAATAGCTGGTATGACAGGATGTCAGGCGGTCCGCAAAATACTCCGGTGGCTCAGTTCTTTGAACGGCATTTTGATGATGAATATATGCAAGAGCGATTCCAAACCATGCATATTGATCCCGGCAAGACAGGGCGTATCGATGAGGATGCCAAGCGTTTCTATTTCACCAACAATGACGGGCGTTGGCCGTTCTGACGGCTGAGGTATTCCCACGTCATTGTGGGCGGTTTTGCGATGTGCTGAGTGGATCGGGATCGGGGCCCGCGCGGTGGCTGCGCATGGCAAAGGCCTTATGCTTGGTTGGTTCAACGCCAATCAAGCATAAGGCCTTCGCCATTACCTTGCTTTTTCTCGCTAGTGCTGAAACCAGTCGAAGAACCGAATCGGATTAGAAATCCCAATCGTCATCGTCGGTTTCGACTGCCTTGCCCATGACGTAGGAAGAACCCGAGCCAGAGAAGAAGTCGTGGTTTTCGTCTGCATTGGGGCTCAGCGATGCGATGATTGCAGGATTCACATCGCATATTTCCGCTGGGAAGAGTGCAGGGTAGCCCAAATTCATCAAAGCCTTGTTGCCGTTGTAGCGCAGGAACTTTTCCACATCCTCAACCAGGCCGACACCGGCATAAAGGCTTTCGGTGTAGTTCACCTCGTTGTCGTAGAGCTCGTTGAGCAGATCGTAGGTGTAGTCCTGCATCTCGTCGCGTTCGGCCTCAGAAACCATGGCCAAGCCCTTCTGGTACTTGTAGCCGATGTAATAGCCGTGCACGGCCTCATCGCGGATGATAAGGCGGATCACGTCTGCGGTATTCGTCAGCTTGGCGTGGCTGGAGAAAATACATAGGCAGGTAGAATCCGCTGTAGAAGAGGAAGGATTCGAGCAGGGTGGAAGCCACCTTGCGCTTGAGCGGCTATCGCCTTCGTAGTAATCGAGAACGATCTTCGCCTTCTTCTGCAAGTACTCGTTTTCCTCGCTCCATGCGAAGGCTGCGTCGATTTCCTTGGTGGAGCACAGCGTGGAGAAGATACTGGAATAGCTCTTGGCATGCACTGATTCCATGAATGAAATGTTGGTGTACACGGCTTCCTCATGGGGGGTGAGCGCATCAGGGATCAGGGATACAGCGCCGACCGTTCCCTGAATGGTGTCCAGCAGGGTCAGGCCGGTGAACACGCGCATGGTCAGGGTGTGCTCTTCTTCGCTCATCTTCTGCCAAGTGGGAATGTCGTTGGAAACCGGCACCTTTTCAGGCAACCAGAAGTTTCCGGTGAGACGGTCCCAGACCTCGAGATCCTTTTCGTCTTCGAGGCGGTTCCAGTTGATTGCGGTAACACGGTCAATGAGTTTCAGTGGTTGGCGTGGAATGGAAATCGGTGGCATGCCAGTATCCTTTCATGAGGCGTGAGATGTGGATGGTATTGCTTCTGGACACCTGTCCGGTTGTGGCCAGTCAGATATCCAATCGATGTCGTGTTCCTCAATGAAATGCGCCACCAAAGGGTTAACAAAACCTGAGAGGCGGTGCACTTCATTGAGTTTGCAGGACCGAAGGCTTAGAGCATGCAGGATACGCAGCCCTGCACTTCGGTGCCTTCAAGCGCCTGCTGGCGGATGCGGATGTAATACAGGGTCTTGATTCCCTTGCGCCATGCATAGATCTGAGCCTTGTTCAGATCACGAGTGGTGACGGTATCGGGGAAGAACAGCGTCAAAGACAAGCCTTGATCCACATGCTGGGTTGCTTCGGCGTAGGTGTCGACGATAGCCTTCCATCCGATTTCGTATGCATCCTTGAAATATTCCAAGTTGTCGTTGGTCATATATGGCGCCGGGTAGTACACGCGGCCGATCTTGCCCTCTTTGCGGATTTCGATTTTGGAAGCGATCGGGTGGATCGAGCTCGTGGAGTGGTTGATATACGAGATCGAACCAGTCGGAGGAACAGCTTGCAGATTCTGGTTGTAGATGCCGTCGCGCAGGATGCCGTCGCGCAATGCCTCCCAATCGGCAACCGTAGGAATGGCGATGCCGAAACGCTCAAAGAGATCGCGCACGAACTGAGTGCGTGGCTCCAAGGACCTGCTGCCATCGGTGTACTTGTCGAAGTAGTTGCCTTGTCCTGCCGGCTTGGCGTAGGCGCTCGTTTTGAAGCTGGCAAAAGCCTTGCCGCGTTCGGCTGCAATGGCATGAGAGGTCTTGTAGGCATGGAATGCCACGGTCATGAAATACATATCCGTGAAGTCCAGGGCCTCTTCTGAGCCGTATTGCATGCCTTCGCGTGCGAGGAAGCCGTGGAGATTCATCTGCCCCAGGCCGATGGCGTGGCCTTCGTCATTGCCGCGACGGATAGAAGGAACGCTGTCCATGCTGGTGTGATCCGAGACGGATGTGAGAGCGCGGATTGCCGTGGAGACGCTTCCTGCAAGTCCGCCATCCATGGCCTTGGCGATATTCAGCGAACCAAGGTTGCAGGAGATGTCACGACCCACATGGGCATAGGTCAGATCCTCGTTCAAGGCACTTGGCTCCTGCACCTGCAGGATTTCAGAGCACAAATTGGACATGGTGATGCGGCCCTCGATTGGGTTGGCTCGGTTCACGGTGTCTTCGAAGAGGATGTAGGGATATCCGGATTCGAACTGAATCTCGGCGATGGTCATGAAGAATTCGCGCGCATCGATATAGGTCTTGCGAATGCGGTCATCGGCAACCATCTCGTCATAGTGTTCGGTCACGGAGATGTCTGCAAATGGCTTGCCATAGACACGCTCGACATCATAAGGGCTGAACAAGGCCATAGGCTTTTTGGACTTGGCCAATTCAAAGGTGATATCGGGGATGACCACGCCCAGAGCCAGCGACTTGATGCGGATCTTCTCGTCGGCATTCTCGCGCTTGGTGTCCAAGAATCGCATGATGTCAGGGTGATGGGCATTCAGATACACGGCGCCTGCGCCTTGACGCGCACCCAATTGGTTGGCATATGAGAAAGAATCCTCGAGCAGCTTCATCACGGGGACGATGCCGCTTGACTGGTTTTCAATATGCTTGATAGGAGCACCCAATTCGCGCAGGTTACTCAGCAGCAAAGCCACGCCGCCGCCTCGCTTCGAGAGCTGCAGAGCCGCGTTGATACCGCGGGAGATGGATTCCATATTGTCTTCGATGCGAACCAAGAAGCAGCTTACAGGTTCGCCGCGCTGTGCCTTGCCCAGGTTGAGGAAGGTGGGGGTCGCGGGCTGGAAACGTCCTGAAATAATCTCATCGGCATAGGTCAGGGCTTGCTGCTCGTCGCCTGCTGCCAGCTCAAGGGCCACGGCGGCGCTGCGCTGAGGGAAGTCTTCCAGATACTGCTTGCCGTCGAAGGTTTTCAGCGCGTATGAGGTGTAGAACTTGAAAGCGCCGAGGAAGGTGTCGAATTCAAAGCCCAAGGATTCCACATGCTCATAGAAGCTATCGAGGAACTCTGGGGAATACTGCGAAAAGACAGCAGGGTTGTAATACTGCTTATCCAGCAGATAATCCAAGCGCTCGCGAGTGGAATTGAAATGCAAGGTGTTGTTCTTGACATGTCCGTTGACATACTCGCGTTCGGCGGCCTTGTCCTTGTCGAATTGGATCTTGCCGTCCGCGTCATACAGATTCAGCATGGCGTTCAGCGCATGATAATCATGCGCCGGATCATATGCGGAGTCGTCTGCGGAGGTGTTGTCCAGCGACAGCTCGGTGTTATTGGTGATATCCATTGCTTGCTAATATTCCTTCTCTTCGGACTGGTGGCCTTAACTGAGTGCGCAATAACGCCCTCATGAGACGCTATTGCGCTATTCGTTGAATTCACAGGAAAGTCAGTTGTCGTTAGTTATTGCTGACCGTGGCTTCAGGCGTCGCTGCGCCCTGTGCTTCGTCACGGCGTTCCGGGGCAACCTGGCTGTTGCTCTTCTTGAAGAAATCGACGACACCAACTCGAACCTTTTGCACGTCTTCTTTGGTGCCCATCAGTTCGAAATAATACAGGAACGGCACTTCGCATTTCGCCGCAACGATGTCGCCGGCCATGCAGAATGCCTCTCCGAAATTGGTGTTCCCTGACGCGATGACACCGCGAATATACGAGCGGTTATCGGGATCGTTGAGGAACTTTTTGACTTGGATCGGCACGGCTTTTTTGGGATTGCCGCCTCCGTATGTGGGGACCATAATCACATATGGTTCGCGCACTGACAGCGGAGGCTCGTTGGCTCTCAGAGGAATGCGATATACGTTGATTCCCTCGTCCTGAAGGCGGCAGTTGGCGACGAAGCGGGCTGTGTTTTCAGATGCGGAGGAGAAATAGACTATCGCGCCGATGGTTGGTTCTGTTGCAGCGAATTCCGGCGCACTCACGCCAGCACCTGCTGCGCTTGCTCTGCGGTGACCTCGGCTGCGGCATTCTGCTGTGCGAGCTGCTTGATGAGGTCGGGACGGTATCCGGTCCATGATGAATCAGGTGTGATGACGACCGGAGCCTGGCGGAACCCGGCTTCCTGAAGTTGTTCAAGTGTGGAGGGGTTCTCAACGAGATCCACGATGTCGAATGCAATACCCTGCTTGGTGAGCTGGCGCTTGGTTGCTTCGCACTGCGGGCAGCGGGGTTTGGTAAACACGGTAACAGTCATCGTGGCCTCCGAATTACATAGGTGTTGTTTGTTGTCGAATTGCCACAGTACATGATGGGGTGCCTAATGAGAACACCGATTATGGGGGCGTGTCGGCATATTGACCACTATATCTAGTGATTTATTGATGCTGGATGGTTGCTGGGAAACACGCCCGACAACCCCTTGATTTATCAATGCTTTGAGGAGCTGTCCGGGGGTGTGCGGCCCGGAATTCGCATGCGAAACGTCACTACATATCGTGGTGGGCGAATGTGACGCAGTTCACTTGTGGGCAGTGGCGGTGTGGTTGTTGCGCTGCCGTGGGTCGGGTATTTGGAAACGGGGCATATCGTGATGTGGGTGACAGATACGCTATTGGCATAGGATATGGGGGTAAATTACTGCAATCCGTTGGGGTTGAGCGTTAGACTGAAATACGTGAACAGTGTGCCACTTCAGGTGGCAACGGTCGAATCGAAAGGCAAAGCAATGGCTGAAGCGCAAGCAAATATCGGTGTGGTCGGGTTGGCGGCCATGGGCTCGAATCTGGCACGTAATCTGGCGCATCACGGCAATACCGTTGCGGTGTACAACCGCCACTATGATCGCACAGAAACGCTTATGAACGAGCACGGAGACGAAGGCAAGTTCGTGCCTGCTCACACTGTGGAAGAATTCGTCGCATCATTGAGCAAGCCACGCACGGCCATCATCATGGTCAAGGCCGGTGCTCCAACGGATGCCGTTATCGAGGAATTGGCGAATGCCATGGAGCCGGGCGATATCATTGTCGATGGCGGCAATGCCTACTTCCCGGACACCATTCGTCGCGAGAAGGAAATCCGCGCACGCGGTCTGCACTTCGTTGGTTGCGGTGTTTCCGGTGGCGAAGAGGGCGCTTTGAATGGCCCTTCCATGATGCCTGGCGGCACCGAGGAGTCTTGGAAGACTCTTGGCCCGATTCTTGAATCCATTGCGGCTCTGGCTGAAGGTGAGCCCTGCGTCACCCATATCGGCACTGATGGCGCCGGACATTTCGTCAAGATGGTGCATAACGGCATTGAATACGCCGACATGCAGTTGATTGCTGAGAGCTATGACCTTATGCGTCGTGGTCTGGGCATGAGCGCCGGCGAAATCGGCAATGTATTCGCCAAGTGGAATGAAGGCGAGCTGAACTCCTATCTGATCGAGATCACCTCTGAAGTGCTGCGTCAGCAGGATGCAAAGACCGGCAAGCCGCTTGTCGACGTGATCGTCGACCATGCAGGCATGAAGGGCACCGGAACCTGGACCGTGCAGACAGCATTATCGTTGGCAGTGCCGGTTACCGGCATTTCCGAAGCAGTATTCGCCCGCGGATTGTCCAGCCAAGCGGAACAGCGCGAAGAGGCTGCCAAGCAAGAGCTGGCAGGTCCCGAGCAGCGCATTGAATTGGCTCAGTCTGAGCGCGAGGCCTTCATTGAGGACATCCGTCAGGCACTCTATGCCTCCAAGATCGTGGCCTATGCGCAAGGATTCGATGAGATCAATGCCGGAGCGAAGGAATATGGCTGGAATATCGATCAGGCTGCCGTCGCTCGCATTTGGCGTGGCGGCTGCATCATCCGCGCAAAGTTCCTCAACCGCGTCTCTGATGCATTCGAATCCGGTGAGGCCAATATTTCACTGCTGTTTGCTCGGTACTTCAAGGACGCGATTGCTTCTGCCCAGTCGGCATGGCGTCGTGTGGTCGCTCGTGCTGCCGAGAACGGCATTCCTGTTCCGGCATTCTCCAGCTCCCTGTCCTATTACGACGGCCTGCGCTCTGATCGTCTGCCTGCAGCCTTGATCCAAGGTCAGCGCGATCTCTTCGGTGCGCACACCTATCAGCGCGTTGATGAGCCTGGTGTGTTCCACACGCTGTGGGCTGCCGAGGGTCGCCCTGAGATCAAGCAGGACTGATGCATAGCAAAGGTCTTCATTCCGGAACCGCACGGGTATCGGAATAAAGACCATTGTTCATAACAGCGAGGTGCCGTATCCAATGCGGCACCTCGTTTGGTAAGTGGATGGATGACGGTCCAGTCAGGGATCTCTGTGTTATGCCTTGTCGTCAGGTTCAGGGAGTGCGTCCTCGGTGACAATCCAATGATACTCTTCAGTGCCATTGGCGAAGGAAGAAGGATAATCCACATTATTCGGCTTTTCCAGCACATGAGCCAGTGCATTCGCCTTGCCTTCTCCAGCAGTAAGGAACCAGGTGCGTCGCGCCTGTGCCAAGAGTGGAGCGGTGAGTGATACGCGCAGAGGAGGCATCTTGGGGGAGTGATTCACGCCGACGGCCAACCTGTCGGTAATGGTAATCTCATGGTGACCAGGGAAGAGTGAGGCATAGTGTCCGTCTGGTCCCATGCCCATAACCGCGAGATCGAAAATCGGGGACTCTCCGAGCTCCTGTACAAGCTCTTCTTCGTATGCTCGTGCTGCGGAATCCAATGCCGCGTCATTTTCTGCGTCGCTTGCTGAAGCGATTGCGTCTGCAGAGCGGGTATCCGGTGCCATCTCGTGAATATTGGTTTCGGGTAGGTCGCCCTTGGCTACCAGATCATCAAGGAGTGCACGGCGTGCTTGCAGGCTATTTCGGTCATCGCTATCTGCTGGGACGAATCGTTCATCACCCCACCAGAAATGGACTCTCTTCCAGTCAATGCTATCCACGAGTGGGTTATTGGCCATCAATTTCAGGGAAAGAATGCTGTCCGAACCGCCGGTCAGAATCACGTTGACACGTTCGCGAATGCGGCGGCCATGCGCATCGCGCTCATTGAGATCCTCTGCAACGGCGAGCAAAGTGCGTTGCGCTCCTGCTTGGGCAACGGTTCCTTTGTCTGGATAAACGAATACATGCGGTTTCATAGTGGACTCCTTCACAGTGTTTGAATGAATATTGTTCTGTTTTCAGGCTATTCCTGAGCGTGCTCAACGATGAGCGTTTGCACGGTCGTATTCGAATGCATGGCACGCCAACGAGCGATATGAATAAGCCGTTTCGCTAGTAATACATGGCGAAACGGCTTATTCATGGGTTTATGCATCTCGGATATCAGGCGTGGGTGAGATCCCAGCCGGTGTTGATGACATCGGCATACACCTGATCGAGATCAATGCGTCGCAATTCCTCACTCAAGCAGTCTTCGAGTGTGCGGATAGGAACGGAAATCGGCTGAGGGGTTTGCCCCGGGAAGCTGATAACCGCATGATCCTCATGTGGACGCTCCAGCGAAACCACGCCGTCCTCTCGGGTGAAATACACACCGGTGACGGCTTCGGCATCCTCGACAACCTCGTATTTCACCGGCACGCCCAACTTCAGGCGCAACCAAGCCAACAGGAGTTCCGAAGGCAAGAAGTCCGCCGGTCCGCTCACCTTCACTTCGGTAATCGGCAGATGCGGTGGTTGATCAAGCAAGGATGCAAGCATTGCGCGCCATACTGTCACGCGGGTCCATGAGAGATCCACATCCTCAGGTGACCAGTGGCGGCGCAGACGTTCGACGGTGGCCTCCGGGTTATTGGAACGCATCGCATCGGTGATACGGCTGCCGGCCATCGCTCCGAGCGGATCCTGTGCGGGATTCGCCGGAGGATTGGTGGGCCACCAAGCGACAATCGGAGTATCGGCGACCAGCAAGGGCATGACCAGGGTGTCAGGATGCTCAATCAATCCGTTGCGCGGATACAGAATGATGATTTCGCCGGCCCCTGCGTCTGCGCCGAAACGCACCTGTGCATTCAGATTTGAATCATCTTCGCAGGCTTTGAGATCCGGATTGTGATCCGGAACGACGGCGATAACGCGGCAAGGATGTTCGCGGCTTGCGGCGTTGGCCACTTCCAAGGCATCCTCGAGCTCTTCTGCATCTGTCTCGATGAGAAGCGTCAGCACACGGCCGATAGCGGCTTCTCCGCGTTCCTCGTGCAATTCGTCGATTTTATGCGAGATATCGCGAGTGCGCGTATTCGGCATATCGATAATCATGGCATCCTCCAATGGCGTCCATCGTTAGCCAGCATCTCATCGGCTTCGGCAGGTCCCCATGTGCCGGAACGGTAAGGCTGGGGCTGTCCAAGTGTGGCCCAGTACTGTTCGATAGGGTCAAGAATCTTCCAGCTGAGATTGACCTCTTCTGTGGTCGGGAACAGAGGCGGGTCGCCGAGCAGAACGTCCAGAATCAAGCGTTCATATGCCTCGGGAGAGCTCTCGGTGAAAGAACGGCCATAGCTGAAGTCCATCGAAACATCGCGGACCTCGAATGCGGAGCCACCTGGCACCTTGGCGCCGAATCGCATGGTGACACCTTCATCAGGCTGCACGCGAATCACAATGGAATTATTGCCAAGTTCACGAACCGCAGTGCTTTCGAAAGGCAGATGCGGAGCGCGCTTAAATACCACGGCGATTTCCGTGACACGCTTGCCCAAGCGCTTGCCGGTGCGCAGGTAGAAGGGGACGCCAGCCCAACGGCGGGTGTCTACGTCAAGGCGAATCGCGGCGTAGGTTTCTGTGGTGCTGGAAGGGTCGATGCCTTTTTCATCCAGATAACCTGCCACTTCGTGGGAGCCCTGCCATCCGGCTGCATACTGTCCACGAGCGGTGTGGGCGGAGAGGTCCTTCGGCAGGCGAACTGCTGAAAGCACCTTGGTCTTTTCTGCAGTCAGGTCGGCGGCGGAGAAGCTCACCGGTTCTTCCATTGCAGTGAGGGCCATCAACTGCAGCAAGTGGTTCTGAATCACATCGCGTGCGGCGCCGATGCCATCGTAATAGCCTGCGCGGCCGCCGATGCCTATGTCTTCTGCCATGGTGATCTGAACGTGATCCACATAGTTGGCATTCCATATCGGCTCGTACATCGAATTGGCAAAGCGAAGGGCCAGCAGGTTCTGTACTGTTTCCTTGCCGATATAGTGGTCGATGCGGAACACCGAGCTCGGGTCGAAGACCTCGGAGACCACGCGGTCGAGTTCCTTGGCGCTCTCCAAGTCGTGGCCGAAAGGCTTTTCGATAATGACCCTGCGCCATGCGCCTTCCGATGAACGGGATAGGCCGGAAGCGGAGAGCTGCTTGGAAACGGTGGGGAATGCGCGAGGGGGCACGGACATATAGAAGGCGTGGTTGCCGCGTGTGCCGCGGTCGCGGTCGAGTTCCTGCACGGTTTCGCTCAACCGCTCGAATGCGGCCGGGTCATCGAAGGTGCCTTGCACGAAGCGGATGCCTTCGGCAAGATTGCGCCAAGTCGATTCACGGAACGGCGTGCGGCAATGCTCTTGCACGGCCTTCTTGACGAATTCGATAAACTGCTCGTTGCTCCAGTCACGACGGGCAAAGCCTGTCAGACCGAAGCTCGGAGGTAGCAGACCACGGTTCGCGAGGTCATACACGGCTGGTAGCAATTTCTTCTGCGCCAAATCGCCCGTGACGCCGAAAATAACCAGACTGCAAGGGCCGGCAATGCGCGGAAGTCGCAAATCCTGCGGGTCGCGCAGAGGGTTAGTCCAGGTAATGGAGTCATTCATGCTTCTATCGTAATGCTGTCAGCATATCCGCTACGAAAAAATCGCGTATCGTGAACAGTTGACGACATGTCGAGACTCAGTGTGAGTGCTACCCACCAGGTAGTCTTGCTGTTTGCGACGGTGTGAAGCAGGGTGGCCCCAGGCGACTAGATTGGTTTCAAGAAAGGCCCGGCAAAGCTGCCGAAGATTTGCCGTACGTTAGGCTTGGGAAGACACTCGTTAAGTTCGTAATGCAAAGGATGTGTAGTTTGGCTCGTAAGGCAACGATTAAGGATGTGGCAGCACAGGCTGAAGTCTCGGTCGCCACGGTATCCTTGGTACTCAATGGGCGTCCTGCCCGTGTTGCCGATACCACGCGTGAGCGTATCTTCCAGGCGGCACGGGAATTGCACTATGTGCCGAATCAGAATGCGCGAAGTCTGGTGACGAATGAGTCAAAGCTCATTGCGCTTATTGTGCCGGATATTGAGAATCTGTTCTTTATTGCCTTGGCAAAATCCTTGGAAGATTTGTGCTCGGCAGAGGGGTATTCGTTGATTATTGCCGGCTCCGATGATTCTCGCATTGCAGAACATAATTTGATGAATAAGCTGTCTTCTCGCGGGGTTGACGGCATCTTCCTTATCGCCACTCGGCAGTCGACTGCCCATGAGGAAGGCTTGCGTGAGGATGTGCAGCATTTGGATTGCCCCGTGGTGCTCATCGATCGCCTTGCGGATAGCCATTGGTGCGATGGGGTTGGCTTTAACAACAGGCATGGGGGATATCTTGCGGCCATGCATTTGCTGGAAGCGGGTCATCGTCGTATCGGCTGCGTAAGCGGGGATATCGGCGAAGGCAATGCAAATGCGCGGCGGCAAGGTTTTTTGGATGCGCTCGCGGAATGGGGAGTGAGCGCGGAACCTTCTTTATTGGTTGAAGGCGATTATCGATTCGCGAGTGGTTATGCGGCAGCCGATCAACTTATTGATAATGGTGCCACGGCTGTGTTCTGCGCCAACGATTTGATGGCAGCGGGCTTTATGGGGCGGCTTTCGGAGCGCAAACTGAGCGTTCCTGACGATATTTCTTTGGTCGGCTATGACAATGTGGTCCGCCGATTTGGAGTAATGCCGGAGATTACGGCAGTTGATCAGAACGTAGATGCGATGGCCGCGAAGTGCTATCGCATTATCGCTGATCGTATTGGTGATGCTAATAGTGCGCGGCAAAATACTGCGACCGTCAGCAAGCCATGGTTGGCCGAACCTATGAGTGAGATTCTTTTGCCGACTTTGGTTGTGCGTGACACAGTTCGGCCGGTGCTTGTCAATGGGGACGGCGCAGTTGGGCTTTAATGCCGCAATGATATAGGGTAAGGAATTCGGTTCGCATTAACCTATTCCTATTGGCAGACGTGTTTGCTAGAAGATGCGGTATTCGTCTAAAAGCCAGTCGGTAACAGGGGCAATCTGAATCCCTTGTTCGTCGGTGCCGGTGTTCCATCCATCAAGCGTGAGCACTATTCGTGGGAAGGCATCGTTGAGTTTTTGCAAAGGACGAAGTTCCCGTTCTCTTGTGGCATCATCCAGCATCGATAACGTCACTTGAATGTACGCACGATTTGGTGATCTTTCGGCCACGAAATCAACTTCTTCGCTTCCGTTATTTCCAACGTTTATCGTGTATCCACGTCGTTTGAGTTCGAGGAAAACTATACCTTCGAGCTGCGCTCCAAGGTCACTGGTGCGGAAACCATTTGCAAGGTTTCGGAAACCGTTATCTACCGGATAGTATTTGTTAGTTGGTCTCAGTATTTTCTTTCCGCTAATGCCCACTTGTTCTGCTCGATAGACGATGTATGCGCGTTCTAGAGCTTGTATATAGGTGTCGACTGTCTTGACATTGGCAGGGGTTCCTGCGCTTGTAAGCGTATTTGATACATTTCGTGTGGAGAAAAGGGTGCCTGATGTAGAAAAGAGGTATTTGCAGACGGTGTTGAGCATGCCTAAATCACGGATGTTGTTACGTTCGGCAACATCTTTTACCACAACAGAGTCATATATTCCGTCTAATTGCTCACGTACGGTATCTAAACTCGGCATCTCTTGTTTATATAAGCCGGGCATGCCGCCATACCTCATATAATCCGCGAAGTCTTGTGCAATGGTTGTTTGGCTCTCGGATGCATTTCGGTAGTGGGCATATTCTTCGAATGAAAGCGGGAATACCGGAATCTCCGCATACCTTCCTGCAAGGTAGGTGGCGAGATCTCCTGAAAGCAATTGAGAGTTGGAGCCGGTAATATACACATCGGTATTCGGGCGTGTGTGCAGCCGCCGTACAACTCTTTCCCAACCATCAACGTCTTGGATTTCATCGAGAAATACGTAAAAAGGCTCAGCGGAGTTAGCGTGTTTGAATGCGTTTTGTAGATCCTCATACAGATTTGATGCATTGTATCCAAGTGGAATATCGAAAGAATCAAACCTTTTAGCAAAAATGTTGTCCTGCGAGACTCCCTCATCCTTCAGCTGTTGTACAAACATTTGCAGGAGAGTGGACTTACCGCAGCGGCGCACACCGGTAAGAACTTTTACGGGCTCGGTGTCTCTATGCTGGCTAAGTTTTGCAAGAAGTTGAGTACGCGGAATGAATACGTCTTTGCTGCTCATAAATATGTATTATAATCCACAAATCATGTGAAATGATCCCGATTGTGTGTTTTATTATTCAAAGCCATGGTCACGTTTAGGCCTATCCCAGACCTTCAAACAGAGCCGAAAGCTTGGTGAAGGGGCTATTGATTTGAGGGAGATAAAACATGCTAATGCCGGTCCTTTGTTCCTTTTCAATTATGTTGGGTGTATTTATGGACGCCTGTCGTTTACCGATCCTCTACGACACGCCGTCTCTCGCTTACTGGACGCTTTTGGTAAAACGTTTTATCATCATATCGAGTCGAGGCATATCGAGGTACGCTTGTGCCCGCTACGGTGTTGTTTGCGAACTTCATCGTATGAGTCGTGTGGGCCAAGTTGCCGGTGCTGATCTTATGCGGTTGATGAGTGGCGTAACCATGCACCAGCCGCCGGATCGGGGATGTGCCGACAGGCCGATGCAACGCATTCGATGAGGGGTGTGGCATCGACCGCCCTCAACGAAGAAAGGTACGACAGTGAAAAAGAAGCTCATCCTTGACCTTGACACGGGCGTCGATGATGCACTTGCCATCTCCTATGCCTTGGGCAGCCCTGAAGTGGAGCTTATCGGCATAACCGGGACCTATGGCAATGTGTTGCTTGAACAAGGCGTGCGCAATGCGCTGGCCATCACCGATTTGCTGGGGCATCCAGAGGTGAAGGTATACAAGGGATTGTCTCACTCAAGCACCACCGATTCCTTTGAGGTGCTTGATATCTCGGCGTTTATCCACGGCAAGAACGGCATCGGTGATGTCGACATTCCTGACTCCTCCCGCGAAGCAGAAGAGCAATCGGCTGTGGATTTCATCATTGATGCGGTCAAGACCTATGGCAAGGATTTGATCTATGTTCCTACCGGTCCTATGACCAATATTGCCGCGGCTTTGGCCAAGGCTCCGGAAATCAAGGATGAGATCGGTGGCATCGTTTTGATGGGCGGTGCATTGACGGTTCCGGGCAATGTGAATGCATGGACCGAAGCCAATATTTCCCAGGATCCTGACGCTGCCAATATCTTGTTCCGTTCAGGGGCTCCAGCTACCATGATCGGTTTGGATGTTACTCTGCAAACCTTGCTCACCTATAAGGAAACGCAGCAATGGCGTGATCTGGGCACCAAGGCAGGTGCCTTCCTCGCTGATATGACCGACTTCTATATCAAGGCATATGAGACGACGGCGCCACATTTGGGTGGCTGTGGTCTGCATGATCCTCTGGCAGCTGGTGTCGCAGTGGATCCTTCGCTTGTAAACACTCTTGCCATCAATATGCAGGTGGATGTGGAAGGCGCAACCCGCGGTCGCACAATAGGCAATCCCGAAAAACTCAATGATCCGAACAAGACCATGAAGGTCGCGGCGGGCGTTGACGTCCCACGATTCCTGAACGAGTTCATGACCCGCATCACCAATCTGGCACGCCAGGCAGCGTGAAGGCGTCCAGTAGTAGCGCTGCAATATTCAAGTCAATCTTCGACATTAGAGGAAGGTAATAATGGCACAGGAAAACACTGCTGCTGTTCAATCGGATGATGTGGATGCCGCCACCAATGCGATGGCCATTCGCGCTCTGATCCCCCTGTTGATTACGTTTATTTTGGGAACCTTGTGTTTACAAGGATTCAATCTAGTTTTTGAACAAGTTGGATCCGATGTAGGCGCGTCCGCAGGCCAGGCGTCATTGATCACCGCTTTACCTGGAATCGTGTTGGGCATCGTCTGCTTCATTTACGGTTCGTTGGGTGATTTCGTTTCACTGAAGAAGCTGGTTGTTGTCGGATTGGTGACGCTTTTGGTCGGCTCACTGTTCGGATTTATCGCGAACTTCTTCTTCTCCTCCAATCTGTGGACTGTTATCATTGCACGTGTTTTGCAAACCGCAGGCGAGCAGGTGGCAGGTTCGGCATATTTGGTGGTTGCAACCAAATATCTGAGGAACTCACTCAAGGTGGTATTCTTCGGTCTGTTTACGGCCGGTTATCAGCTTTCGGCATCCATCGGTGTGTTTGCGGCCGGTTGGTTGAGCACCATTCATTGGCAATACCTCTTCCTTATTCCTTCTGTCACCATCCTCTTCCTGCCGATGCTGTTAAAGAATCTGCCAGATCAGAATGGCAGCGGCGACAAGGTTGATGGCTGGGGCTTCGCCATTTTCGGCGTGGCAACTGCATTCCTTACCTTGTTCTTCTCATACAGCAATTGGTGGCTACTGGGAGTTGCATTTGTGCTGTTCGTTGTATTCGGCATTTACATCAACAAGGCCGGCAACCCATTTGTTACTCCGGATTTCTTCAAAAACACTCGATGGATCATGGCCATCAGCTTGATTGCCGTGTTCTACTTCGTCAACTACTGCATTTCTCCTATTTTCAATGCAATCGCTCGTGACGTGTATGGCATGGAGACTTCGACGGTTTCCAACTACTTGGTTTGGGCATTCGTCGTGGCTGCAATCGTGGGTACTTCCTCGGGTGCAATCATCGGCAAGATTGGACGCCAGACTGCTTTGATCACTGCTGGGTGCCTTATGCTCATCGGCTTTGTGGGCTCGGCTCTTGCAGTAAACGCAGGGTTCCTCACGCTGACTCTCATGGCATGTGTGTTCTACGCAGGCACCGGCCTCATGTATTCACCAGTGGTCTCCACTGTTCTGGACACCTTGCCGAAGGAAGAGTCCGGACGAGGTGTTGGCATGAACGATCTGATCATGAATGTCACCGCTTCTATCGGTATTTCCGTTATCGGCGGCATGATGAGCACTGCCGGCAATGCAAGCGGAAGCCTGATCGGTGCAACCGGTGCAGCTGCAGGATATTCCAATTTATTGCTGATCTGTGGCGGGGTCATTCTGCTCGGCCTGATTGTGTTCTTGGTATTCCGCAAGAGGATTTATTCAGACAGCCAAGCCTGATCAGTGCTGACGCCAATTCATCAAGCACTGCGATTCGGGTGGCTTGGAAACAGATTCTTCTGGGTCACCCGCGCATTGCACATCTCAACATGCATAGTTGCTGAAGATCTGAGTCATCGACAGTCCTTGGAAAGGAAAGAGTAATGAGCGAACAATCCGCTTTGAACCTATTGGATCGCATTAACGGCACCATTTCCGTTGTGGGATCGATGAATGCTGACTACACTGTCACCACTGATCGCCTTCCAGGGCCTGGTGAAACGGTGAATGGTGGAGCTCTGCAGATACTTCCAGGTGGCAAGTCCGGCAACCAGGCTGCGGCTGCTGCGAAAATCGGTGCCCATGTACAGATGTTCGGTGCAGTGGGATCCGATGATAATGCGGTTTTCCTGATCAATAATCTCGACAATGCAGGTGTTGACACTTCGCATATCCGACGCGTGCTCGGCCCTAGTGGCACCACGGTGATAACTGTGGATGCGCATGGCGAAAACACCATCGTGTATTCCCCTGGTTCCAATGCGCAGGTTAGCGTTGAATATGTTGAGTCAATGCGCGAGGTCTTGGGCAAATCCAAGGTATTGGGGCTGTGCTTGGAAAGCCCTATGGAGACGGTGACTGCTTGCGCCAAGATGTGCCATGAGATGGGCATTACGGTGTTGCTGAATAACTCCCCATTCGTTCCTTCACTCCCGCCAGAATTGGTGGCAGCTGCTGATGTGCTGCTCGTCAATGAGCATGAGATGGCACAGATGCTGGGTATCGATGAGCCTTCCGATGGCGACTGGAATGCTTTTGATTGGCATATGGCGGCGGAACACATGCAGAAGTATGGTTTCGAGCGCGCTATCGTCACCTTGGGTGCTGAAGGCTCGATGGTCCTTGACTCGACCTCTGATGAGCCGGTTAAGCGTATCCAGCCGGTGAAGGTCAATGCCGTGGATACCACAGGAAGCGGCGATGCCTTTATGGGCACTGTGCTTGCTGGTCTGTCTTCAGGTTTGAGCTTGCATGAGTCAGCCAGCCTTGCATCTTATGTTGCGGCATATGCTGCGGCTGGTTATGGTGCCCAGGCTTCATACGGCACTGCTGCGCAGATTCGAAAGGCCTTTGAAGGCTGAATTGCGGATCGGCGATATGGCTGATGCTGTGGTTGCGGAATGATTTTAGCGGGGGATTGGCCGTATGATATCGGTTGATCCCCCGCTTCATATTGCTGATTCATGGTGATTGAGTCGGATTGGATTATGCGCGGTTGAATTCTGCGGTGGCTGAACTCCTCGTGGGCTCAGCTGGATATCGCTTGTTGTCTTGAATATGGTGAATGCCTGAAGGTCCGACCTTCAGGCATTCACCATATTTGTCAAAAGAGAATTCGTCCTACGCATACATATTGCGTGGCTTCATATCCTCAGGGAGTCCATTGAGCAGCGTACTCACGGAATTGGATTCGAATACGGAGCGGATGCCCGCCGCCAGCAGAGGAGCCACAGACAAAACCGTCATATTGGGAAGTCGCTTTTCGGCAGGAACCGGAACGGTGTCCATAAGCACGATTTCGCGTGCCCCGCTATCACGAAGACGTTCAATGGCAGGGCCGGAAAGCAACCCGTGAGTTGCTACCAAAGTGACGCTTCTGGCGCCGTGTTCATGCAGAGTGCGCACGGCTTCGCATATGGTACCCGCGGTGTCAATCATGTCGTCGACCACAATGCAGTCACGTCCTTTGATATCGCCGATAATGCCGTGGGCTTCAGCGTGGTTAGGGCGTGTGATGTCACGGGTCTTATGAATGAATGCCAGAGGCAAGCCTCCGAGCTTTGCAGCCCACTGTTCAGAAACTTTGATGCGTCCGGCATCGGGTGAGACCACGGTTGCCTCGCCTAAATCCATGGAGTTGCGCACATAATCCAAAAGCACAGGCATAGCGGTCAAATGATCGACTGGGCCGTTGAAAAAGCCCTGCTCCTGAGAGGCGTGCAGGTCGACTGTCATAATGCGGTCGGCGCCCGCAGTGCGCAGCAGGTCGAAGATCAAACGTGCGGTTATGGGCTCGCGGCCTTGGTGCTTCTTGTCTTGGCGAGAATATCCCAAGAAGGGGGCGACGACGGTGATGGAACGAGCCGACGCGCGCTTCAAAGCGTCCAGCATAAGCAGCTGTTCCATAACCCACTTGTTAATCGGCTCAGTGTGTGCCTGAAGGACGAAAGCGTCAGCACCTCGAACCGGTTGTGCAAACCGCACATACATCTCACCGTTGGCGAAATCATATGCGGTCGTCTCTAATAATTCGGTGCCAAGGCATTTCACGGTTTCCTCAGCAAGTTCCGGATACGCGCGTCCCGTCACCACTGCCAAACGCTTATCGGGCCTGCCTTCGAGAATAGCCGACATTATTCGCCTTCCACACTGTGTCCGCATCATGCGGATTTGGAGCCATACAGCACCACACTATACAAACGTACCGTCATCGTAAACGAAATGGCACCGAACCGGCAGGAGATGCCGCGTTCGGTGCCGTTGATCTCACCGTGTGATGAATGGTCTAGTAGTAATACCCCTTGTTGAGGGTTACGGTTACTTTGTCGCCATCGATGGCATAGGTGCCACTCATACTGAAGGAGTCGGTGGAATCCCGAGGAGTCCACTTCTCTTCGGTCCAACCGGAGTTGTACTCGTAGGTGACCTTGGCTTCTCCGTCATAATCGGTGCTGAATGATGAAGAAGATACGCTCACTTGATCGAGTGTGGGATATTCGGTGATGCTCCAAGCAAAGTTTCGGTAATCCGAACTGGTGTAACCGAAGGAGAATGGGCATCCCTTAGGCGACGCATCGGTTGACGCGGCGCACTGGTCAAGAGTGTCATGGATGGCGGAATCGATTGCATTAGTCAGCTCGTCCGTGGCACTGACCTTGAGAGAGGCGGAACTCGGATCTGATGCGTTCACACTGGCTGTAACATTGTCAGCCTCGAAATACTTCGTATCCGACAGTGCAACCGTGTAGGTGCCTGGATACACCTTGAATGCCAAGGTGGAGCCGTCCTCGCTGGCGTCGCTTGCATTGTCCTTGCTGACTTTCACACCGTTGATGGTGAAATCGCTGATGGCGGTAGGCAATGATACTTGCAAGCTTTGCACCACTGGTTGGCTTATGGTCCAGTTCTTGAAGATCAGGTATTTATTGCCCGTGGTCGCTAGTGTAAGGGTGCCGGAGTCAGACTTTCCATCCAGAGTGTAGGTGTATGACACGGAAGTGGTGCCATCGCTTCCTCGCTGTTCGGAACCGATATGCACATTCGTGATGGTGGTATGTTCGCCGGATGCAGCGGCATTAGTGAGCAACGCCTTCTTATCTTGGCTCACCTGCGGATCTGCTATGGAATTCGCCTTATCGTAATCACCTGAGGAAATCGCGGACAAGTAGGATTCTGCAACATGTGAAGGGCTGAACAGTGTCGCGTTCAGCACGCCATAGACAATGCCCAGCACGATGAATGCACCAATGATGGAGCACACGAGGATCATAATCCGTTTTGTTTTCTTGCTCATCGGCTGTGCCTGTGACCCTTTGAATGCCGCGGGTATGGCGGGGTCGGCAGGTGAAGGCATTGCCGGGAAGTTGGTCGGCGCTGTTGCAGGAACTGCCTGTGCCTGCATAGTGCCAGGATTAGGAATCACCGTTGTGGGTTGCTCTTGTGCTGCTCCTGAGGCAGTTTGCGCCGGCATTGCGGTTGATGCGGTGACGACAGGGGTTGCGGACAAGGTGTCTTGCCCAAGTGCTGCTGCGGTGGCTAACGGTTGTGCTGCAGCATTGGCATTTGTCTGAGCATAGGCGTTCTGTGTTGAAGCCGTGGCGGCGCTAATCGGACGTTCCACGCCGGAAGCCTTCACATAGTCGATCACTTCCTGGGGCGTGGGTTGAACGGCGCCTCCGACAAAGAAGCGCCACATGCCAGGTAAGGATGCAATCAAAGTAGGGGCGACTGTTCGGGCCAATACTTCGATAACCAGCATCCAGATTGCGGCAATAATCGCATACCATGCGGCTGGTGCAAGCGAGAGCATGGGGCGGGAACTTGTGTACGAGCCCATGTTTCCGCTGCCGCCCAGTACCAGAGATGAGAACAGTAGAGACCCGAGCAGCCAGACTACTGCAACAGCGACTGGCGCTTTCCATACATGTGACCATGAGGCATAAGCCGGATCATACATATTGCGTGCAGCCAATCTCAGTGCAACGTAGATGGTCGCAACAATGAAGAACAGCAGGCCGACCCACAGGATCCACGACAGGCTGCCTTGCACGGCTGAGGTATTGAACAGTGAGAATGATCTGGTCATTATCTGTTGGGCGGACATGGATATTGCGCCGAAGGAAACGACGCTGAGCAAAGATGCCGCCAAGAAAGGAAGCAGCATGGGAATAAGCTCGAAGAATACCGCGCTGTTGGAGTTGATGCTCAAACCTGTAATCGCGATCAATGCGAGGACGACTCCAAATACGGCGAAAATAACAGAGGATTCAACGAAGGTGCGAAGGAATCCTCGACTGCGGTGAAGCCAGAGCCAAAATGCGTGGAAAGCATTCCCTCCATCAGGCGCAAATTGAGCCAAAGCGTATCCGGTCAGTGAACCCAGCACAGCCACGAGCAAGGCCATGAAGAAGGTACGTGCGCTCGCACCAGTGAGTTGATAGTATCCGTTGGAAACCTGGAACATGGCGCCAAGCAGCACATATACGATTCCGGTGAATACACCGACAATCAGGCTGCTGACTGCTCCTGTCCAGCGCAAGATAATGGCATTGCGTCGGGCGATCATATACGCTCCGTAGGCACAGCCGATTGCCAGCGCAATTCCCGATAGCGATACCGGCAACCACATATACGCTTGTGAGCCATCGGCTGTCAAAGTGATGGAGCCCGATACGCCGGTGACGAGCATAACCAGCGCGACTTGGAAGAGGTTCACGCCGCTGTATTCGCCAAACAGGCTATTGAACATTGAGCTTCCGGGGATCGAGGATAATGCGTCGTTCACATCATTGATTCCGGACATCATAGGTAGGGCCGCAAGCAGTGCCAGCACGATGGCACTGGCGACGCCGATGCCGAGAGAGACGCCGATAGAACTCCAGATGCGAGGGGAAGAGAAATCCCTGCCCAAAGCTTCTATTGCAGCATTTTGCGAACCGGTAGCGTTCGGCTGCATCGTTGGTGAAGCTGTTTGCATTGGAACAGCTGCGGCGGTTTGTGGAATAACGTTCGGTGCCGGTTGGGTGGCATATGCTTCCGTTGCCGGTGTGCTCTGTTGTGGTTGTGCGTAGGATGCAGACGCAGTGCCTTGCGCAGTCATAGTTGCCTCGGCTGCATCAGGCTGGGATGGCGTTTGGCTCTGTGTGTCTGCTGGTGTTTCACCCTCTACGCTGAGTTGCGGCACAGAAAACTGCTGGTTTGCTTGAGTTTCATATGCATCTGAGGCTGTGTGGCTGCTTGGTGAATCAGATTCAGCCGGAGGCAATTCCTCAAAGGAAACCGTGTTCGAGGAATCTGCAGCCTGAGCGTTTGGTGAATCGGCTTCTTCCAGGTTTTCTGTATCAGAAGGCGCGGGTGTTGGAGAGGTTTCGATGCTTGGAGATGCAGTTTCTTGTGGCGCGTCAACGGTCAGCTGTGCTGTTTGTTGCACAGCGGCATCGGGCATCTGAACAGTTGATAGGTCGGGACGTTGGGGGAGTGCCTGTCCGCAAGAAGCACAGAACTTTGCCCCCTCTCTTACTGGTGAGCCGCAATGAGGGCAGAACATATTGTCACCTTTCTCTTCTCCTAGGCGTGTCGACCATGACGGCGACAATCGCCTGGTAAACCTAGTAACAGCAGGCCCCTTCCTTCTTTAAGGAGCCAACTGTCCAGTTGCTATTGTGGCAATATCGACGGTGTTTAGCAACTTTGAATCACAGTGCAGATCTGCAATTTTGATCAATCGTTTGTACCTGCACCAAAAGTGAATCGCGTTGATTTGGGATTGTTTATCAGTTACTGGAAGTAAGTAATTAAGTGGTTGCAAAATCATGTCTTTATTGACGTCAAACGATTGACGGCGTGTCGTGTCGGGACTCGCTATCTTCGTTCTTTCGAAAATGGCGGAATGTTGCCGATGACAACGGTTGTTGTTGACGGGCTGGGCAGTAGAAAAGACTTGAATTGCTTGCCGTCAATCGTTTGACGTTTTGACATTAAACGATTAACTGTTTATATTTAGAGCCGCTGAACAAAGCACACATCAAATGTGAATTTGTGAGGCTGTGTCTAAGTGAATTCGCTGTGACACGGAGATGTCCGATTTGGAAGAAAGCGCAGAATCATGGCACGAGGGAGTGTTCGGTTTATGGCGGCTTGTGCCGCCGTTGCAACCATGGCCGCAATGTTAGCTGGATGTGGCAGTGAAGAGTCCACCGTCGATGAGAACGGCAAGCCGATTGTCAATATTTTAGTGAGACGCAATGTGACTGATCATCCGATGCAGGATACTCAGTACACCAAAGATCTCGAAGAGGCTTGTGACTGCACGATTAAATGGCAGGAAGTCTCAGACAATGCATGGGGCCAACAAAAAAGCGCGAAAATGGCTGCCGGTGAGTTCCCTGATATTGGGCTGAGTCTGTTCAGCATGACGGATGCTGTTAAGTACAGCACATATTTCGAGGATCTTAAGCCTCAGTTGGATAAAATGCCGAATGTCCAAGAATTTTTGGAAGCACAGCCGGGCGCTGAAAAGTACGTTACCGACGGGAATAAAATAGCCATGCTTCCCTCGGATCGCGGGCAAGGATACGAAGTTTCCGGAACCCACATGTTTATCAATAAAACATGGTTGGATAAGCTCGGCTTGTCGGTCCCTACAACCTGGGATGAGCTTCAGACAGTTCTTGAGGCTTTCAAGGATCAGGATCCGAATGGCAACGGCAAAGCGGACGAAATACCGATGAATATTCGTAGCGGTGTGGGGTTCGGTTTGTGGAGTCCAATGACCTTGATGAATTCCGAAGGAGTGGTGACATCCTTTATGGGTGGCGGTGCATCTGAGCAGGGTTATTATGTGGACAATGGAACGGTAAAGAGCTACTACACTTCCGATGCGCTCAAAGATGTCATCAATTATCTTCATGATCTATTGGATAAAGGGCTTATCCCCAAGGATTTTCTCACTCGTGATGACTCCCAGTACACTGCCCAAACCGTAAGCGACGGCAAGACTGCGTTGACGGGCGTATCCTTCGGCTGGTCCAATTATTCTGAATTCGGCAACGCGCTTGGTGATCAGTATGTGACGCTTCCGCCACTGAAAAAAGATGCGTCCATTCCGGATTCGCAAGTCAAGTGGGATGCTTCTCAGGACGCATGTCGGTGGGCATTTTCTGGCTCAGGTTTGTCGGTTAACCCCAATGCCGCCAATCAAGAGGCGATTTATAAAGTAATCAACGCAATGTATAGCGAAAAATTGTCGGTTGCTGGATTCTTCGGTTCCATCCCGGACATCGTGTCTGATGACGGAAACCATCAATACACAATCGACAAAGAAAAGGCGTATGCGGAATATCCGGATACTCGAGCAATCGCATTGCAGGATCGCTTCGGTGGTTGGATTCGCGATGACGTGACGATGGTTAATGACACGAATGCAGACCAAGTGACAGCTTCTGATCAGGCAGTTCGCGGGGCGCGAGACCGAGTCGATATGGAGAAGGACCTCATACCGATTTACGTACGTCCTGATACCGAGGATGCGAATACGCTGCAGAACAACAATACCGCGATTTCCAACTACGCGAGCAGCCAGATAGCTCAATGGATCCAAAAGGGCGGAGTTGACAAGGAGTGGGATTCCTATCTTCAGAAGGTGAACGAGCCCAGCCTTGGCCTGGAATCCAATATCCAAATTTGGCAGAAGTTGTACGACAAGTACGTCGCGTAATGCATGAGACCTTAATGGTTCTGCAGGCGGTGCCGGCTATCAGTATGGGACTGCCTGCAGCCTCTTTCCTCACATGTGTATGAGTCGAGAATACAAATAACTGGAGTGCAAAATGCGTGTAAAGCAAATCGCGCAGTCAAGGACTGCGCATGATGGATTACAACATACGGGCTATCGGAAGAAGTCAAGCGTCCCGCAGCGTATATCCGATCACTTCCGCCGATATTGGCAATTATGGGTTCTTACCGCTCCGGCTTTGATTTTCGTCGGGTTGTTCGCCTACGTGCCGATGTGGGGAATTCAGCTTGCTTTTCGCGAATTTGATCCGATACGCGGACTGACTGGCGGCAAGTTTGTTGGTTTCAAGTACTTCAAGGAATTCTTCCATAACCCGTTGTTCGGCGAGATAATGAGTAATACCATTCGTATTTCATTATGGACATTGGTTATGGGCTTCATCTTCCCCATTATCCTGGCTTTGCTTATCAATCAGATCGGGTCCAAGAAAATAAAAGGGTTTGTGCAGACGGTTACATACATGCCACACTTCATTTCTGTCGTGGTCATTGTATCGATGCTCAACATCTTCCTCACTCCAGGAACCGGAATTCTAGGTCGATTTTTTGGAGATGAATCTCTTATGGGATCGACGAGCGCAATAACTGCGGTGTATTGGATATCTGAAGTTTGGCAACACGTCGGTTGGAACTCCATTATTTACTTGGCGGCATTAGCCGGGGTCGACACGTCTCTGTATGAAGCGGCAAAGCTTGATGGCGCAGGCCGATTGCAGATTATTCGATACGTTGATTTTCCTGCGATTCTCCCTACTTGTGCGATTTTGCTCATCATGAATATGGGCTCTGTGCTCAATGTGGGCTTCGACAAGATCTATCTGATGCAGAACTCGTTGAATTTGCCCGCCACTGAAGTCATCTCAACATATACCTACAAGATAGGTATTATCAATGGCCAATACTCGTATTCAACGGCCATCGGTTTATTCAATACATTGGTCAATTTCGTATTCCTTATCACCGCAAACGCCATTGCGAAGCGTGCGGCAAATACGAGCATCTTCTAGGGGGAGGAATCATTATGGATACATCGACTAAGACCGTTGGCACAAACAAGCACGATATTCCATGGAACAAGCCCGTTAAGCAGAAACTCAAGCCGGGTGACCGTATTGTGGATCTGGTCATCAAAATGCTGATCCTGTTCGCCGTTGTGGCGGTGTTGTATCCGCTATGGTTTGTGATCATCGCTTCCTTCTCGAATCCCAATAGCGTTTCGGGAGGTGAAGTCACTTTGCTGCCCAAAGGGATTAATCTCATAGGTTATGCAAAAGTGTTCTCCAATCCTCGAATATGGCAGGGATATATCAATACGATTATGTATTCCGTCGTGGGCACCGCAGTGAATATGGCAGTCACGATTCCGTGCGCATTTGCATTATCGCGCGTCGAATTCAAACCACGGCGAATCATCATGTTCTTGTTTACCGTCACCATGTTTATCAGTGGCGGTTTGATACCCAATTATTTGCTATATAAAAGCTTGGGCATCAATAACAGCATGTGGGTGTTCATCCTGCCTGGTGCTGTATCGGTGTATAACGTCATTGTGGCGCGTTCCTTCTTTGAAACGTCCATCCCTGAGGAGTTGCATGATGCGGCGCAAATTGATGGGCTGAGCTATTTCGGATATTTCTTCAAGATTGTGTTGCCACTGAGTTCGGCAATACTAGCGGTAATCGGATTGTATTATTTCGTAGGTCATTGGAACGACTTCATGACAGGTCTGATTTATATCACCGATGATAAAAAACAACCTTTGCAAGTAGTTCTGCAACAACTGCTATTGGTGGCGCAGGGGACGGGAACCAATGTCAACGCGGCTGCGCAACAACAGGCAGCAGACCAAATCAAGTTTGGCATCATCATTGTCTCAACTTTGCCCCTGCTTGTGTTGTACCCATTCTTGCAAAAGTACTTCAACAAGGGTGTGATGTTGGGAGCTGTTAAGGGCTAAGACTGCATTTCAATGCGCCGCGTATTGCAAACTGGCAATAGTGCGTTGCACAAAGCCTTGGGCATTACAGTCGACCCGCAGGACAGTTCGAGCGGAAAATTGGATTGGCGGTCGGCATTGTATCGCCGCCTTTCCAAATGGCCCTCACCTGAGCAACGTGAGCAAGTAATGATTTACTATGTGTCATAGCAGGGATCGGCTTGTGCTGGATGGGGGAGTTGATGCATGAAGATTGATATACTTCTCGCATTAGCTAGCGCAGACATAAGTGGATGGGATTGATTATTGGTATCGATCAAAGATATTGCCAGCGAAGCAGGTGTTTCTGTTTGCACGGTCTCTTTGGTGATGAACAATAAGTACCACCATCGTGTCAGTAATGGTGTGGCACAGCATGTTCGAGATGTCGCTCAGGCCATGGGGTATAAACCGAATTCGGTGGCGCGAACGTTGCGCACAGGCAGATCACATACGTTGGGTTTTATTACCGATGAGATCGTGACATCCCCATATGCTGGAAGAGTTCTTCAAGGTGCGCAGGAGGCGGCGAGAAGACTCGGATATGTTTGCTTGGTTGCGAATACCAATTATGACAGTCAAATGGAAAGCCAGGAGATCAACGCATTGCGCAGATACAATGTGGACGGTTTCCTGTATGCCCTAATGTATCACCGAACGGTTGACATCCCTTCTTCATTGGCCAATAGTCCGATCGTAGTGGCAGATGGGGAGGATGCGGCTGGCAGGAAACCGTCGATATTCCCGGATGACGAGCTTGCCGGTTATGATGCGACAAATCGATTAATCAAAGCTGGATGCAGACGGATTGTATATTTCGGTTCTGAGACGATGATTATTGCGCAACGAGATAGGTATGCAGGGTACCGTCGCGCTCTCAAGGACGGTGGGATTCCATTCGACGAGAGTTTGGTGATTAATGTTCTGGAATCCACGAATGCTGCGGATGAAGCGAAGAGGATGTTTGATGAAATCCGACCGGACGGCATCTTTTGTTTCAACGATGTACGTGCGACGTTTATCTACGAGGAAGCGAGGCGGCGTGGAATTCAAATTGGTACTGATGTTTCTGTAATTAGTATCGATAACCAGCCGTTTATTATTGAGGTGCTCAAACCTTCGCTGACCACATTGGAGTTGCCCCATTATGCAATGGGTTTTGAGGCTGTGCGCCAACTGGTATCAATTATTGACGGCGAAGATGCTGTCAGTGTGTTACACGATGAATGCGTTGAGCAGATAAGTGCTCAGGATGATACTAAAACCGCTATGCGCTGCAGCATCATAGAGCGCAATTCAATTGTGACGTGACTGGATATGCGCTTCTGTCCCGCTAGATTCATCTAGCAAGTAAGCGGCATCATGACCCGAGTCAGGGCCACGCATCCGTGGATGTCAGCAAGGCAATGACGCATTCATGGTACACAGTGCAATATCAGTCGCATTGCCAACCAAGGGCATGGCTGTTTTGAATATTGCTAAGATTGCCCGTAGGAGCCAAATTCATATGGGAGAAGTGCGGTATGAAAGCATGTATTCAATGTGGTGCCGAATTGCAGGACGATGACGTATTCTGCACGAATTGCGGCACAAGGCAGCCGGATCCAGAATTGGAATCTCAACAACCGGATCAAGATACCCAAAGCCAGCAGCCAGCAAATAGCGAGGTATGTCCTAACTGCGGTCAACCGGTGGAAGAGAATATGCAATTCTGCATTTCATGCGGTGCGAAATTGCATAGCGGTACGGATGGCTCAGCACTTGTGGGCGGCACCAGTGCCGCAACAGCGCCTATAGCGGTCGTTTCGCCGGTCACGACAGCTCCGAACGATAGATCCGCCGAGGTCCCGCAGCCTGTCCAGCCGATTCAGCAACCTCCAGTGCAACCACTGCCGGTCCAACCTCCGGCACAATTCGCGGCACCGTCAGTTCCGTCTGATGCAGCGTATGCTGGCGCTTCCCCGGTGCCTCCGGCAGTACAAGGTGAAGAAGGCGGATTTTTGGAGGAAGAAGATAAACCCAAGCGCGGCCGCATAATAGCGATCATTGTTGCAGCCATTGTGGTTTTGGCAATTATTGGTGGCTTGGTTTGGTGGTTCGTCTGGGGAAGGGAATCCGGTAATGATTCCAGCCAGCAAGCCCAATCACAAACCACTTCATCGGCCTCTGCAACTCCTGAAAGTTCCTCGGACAGTTCGAAGGGGACGGATAAAGATTCCTCTGATACCACTTGCTCAACGATTTCGGATGCGAGGGTGGAAAAGGTTGCGCAGCAAGGCAATTCTTTGGTCGCTTATTTGAATGTCGATTCCTCTTGTGACGGAGATAAACAGCAGTTCAAGGAATCGGGCATCAAGGTCAGCGTCAAGGATTCTGATGGCGATGTCATTGCGTCAGCTGTATTCGATTTTTCCAAGAAACCGATAACCCTGAATAAGGGGAAGGCTAGCGATGTAGCTCTGGAATTTGGTTCTCGACAGTATTGGCGACCAGCAGACCAAATGACAACGGATAATACCGAAGTCGTATGGCAGAAAGGTCAGCAGGGAAGTGGCGGAGCAGCTGATGGTAACGCATTAACCGGTGGCGATATTTCGAGTGAAGATGCCGAACGATACGCCCAGTTGGCCTTGAGCTGGCAATTGAAACATGATGCAACTGCAGTGCAGGCATTACAAGGTCAGTCCACTACTCAGCTTTCCAGCAAGAAATTTGATATGGATGCCGACGGCAAGGTATGGAAGTACCTTGATATCTACGAGCAGTTCCTTACCTTGCACGTCAAGCATCCCAAGACCGTATTGCTTTGGGGAGCCGATTATAGTTATTACACGCGCAACGGTCATGCAGCGGATTACTACGTCATGCTCTCGGGCGAGACTTTCGGATCCCAGGACGACGCCAATGCTTGGTGCCCTGCCAATGGCTACGATGCCAATAATTGCATCGGTATGACTCTTGACTAAAAGTCAGTGCTTCGAGTTACCATTGCGAGGTTGTGCGCGAAACTTAGTCTCGCGTTCAGCACGCAAACACACTCCTGCCGTGGAAAGGCCACGGCCGAATAGTCCGAAGGAGGTGGGTGATGTCTGCGCATAAGTACGAACTGATGTTCATCGCTGATTCTGAGCTGGATGAGCGCGGTCTGAAGAAGTTGACCGAGCAGTATCTGGAACTCGTCACCAAGGAAGGCGGTTCTGTTGACGGAACCGATTACTGGGGACGCCGTAAGCTCGCTTATGAGATTGCCGGAAAGACCGAAGGCAACTACGTTGTGGTGAATTACACCGCTGAACCTGCCGTGAGTGATGAGCTCGACCGTGTGCTCAACCTCAACGAGTCTGTGATCCGCACGAAGATTCTTCGCAAGGACGCCAAGTAAACGACGATTCGTCGCCAACAGCATTGACAGCTATGAAGTAAGAAGGTAGCGCCATGGCAGTGCCAACCATAACCGTTATCGGAAATCTGGGTACTGATCCGGAATTACGCAAGTCGGCAAATGGTAACGATTGGGTACGTGTGTTCATCATTGCATCTTCACGTCAACGCAATCGTCAAACCAACGAATGGGAAGATGGCGATCATATGGCCATCGGTGGTGTAGCTTTTGGTGATTTGGCTCAGCATATCAGCCAGTCCTTGGCCAAGGGCATGCGCGTTATTGTTCAGGGACGTTTGCGCGAAGGCCGCCCAAACCCCAATCAGCCTGATGCTCGTGGGGCTATGGAATTGCTTATCGACGATATCGGTCCTGCATTGAGCAATGCCACTGCGCAGGTGACTCGAATCTCTGCACAGGGTGGTTTTGCCGGAAATCGTGGCGGCTTCGCAGGAAATGCGGGCGGCAATGCCGGTGGATATCAAGGTGGCACTGGCTATTCCGGCGGCGCTGGATACTCCGGTGGCGCATCCGCACCTGCCGCACAGGGCACGGATCCCTGGAGCACACCTGCATCGTCGAATGATGGATTCGCATCCTTTGGTGCGAGTTCGGACTTTGGCGGCGATTCCGACGAACCAGAGTTCTAATAACTCTTCAACCATTCATAGCGATACACAGATAATCAGTTTTAAGGAGAACATCAGATGTCACGCAAGAGGCCGCAACCGCCGGTCAAACCGTTTAAGAAGAAGCCAAACCCACTGAAGGCCGCTAAGATCACCGAGATCGATTACAAGGATGTCGCCTTGCTGCGCAAGTTCGTGTCCGACCGCGGCAAGATCCGTTCCCGTCGTATTACCGGCGTGACCGTGCAGGAGCAGCGCGAAATCGCGAAGGCAGTGAAGAACGCCCGCGAAATGGCTCTTCTGCCGTACGCCACTTCGGGTCGCTGATAGGAGGCTCATATCATGGCTGAATCCAAAGTTATTCTCAAGAAGACCGTTGCCAACCTCGGTCATTCCGGCGATGTCGTTACCGTCCGCGCCGGCTATGCTCGCAACTACCTGATTCCTCAGGGATTGGCATTCGCTTGGACCAAGAATGCTGCCGCTCAGATCGAGTCGATGCGTCGTGCTCGTCTGGCCAAGGCTGTTGCCACCCGTGAAGACGCCGTGGCAGCCAAGGGCAACATCGAAGGCACCGTTGTGGAAATCACTGCAAAGGTGTCCGAATCCGGAAAGCTGTTCGGCGGCATTTCCAACGAGGCGATCGCTCAGGCATTGTCCTCCAAGGCCGCTGTCGATGCTCGCTCCATCAAGGTGGAGAACATCAAGACCACGGGCGAATTCCCCGCAACCGTGGCTCTGCATCCGGAAATCAGCGCTTCCTTCACTGTGAAGGTCGTGGCCGAGTAACCCTTTCGGTCTCATACGAGTCCGATCATCAGATTGGCTTGACTTATCCCTAAGGAATAAGTGATGGCTGATCGAGCTTAAGCGTAGATCCTCCTGAATCTTCGGATTCAGGAGGATTATCTTTATGCGCTTTATGTAGGAGTTTGCGTGCAAGGTGACACTTGGTTGCAGGGAATTCCGGCCCTCGCAGATAATCTCTTGCATAGCGAAGTGGCACCCCGCGTTGGAAGGTTTCCGCAGGATGCCACGTAATGAATTTTCTTCTTGAGTATGCCGGAACTAATCCCTATCCGTTTGGTCGAAGAATTCCAGCTCCCACTGGCAAGCGGTCATGAATGCTCGTGCGGCCTGCTCGCGCAGTTCAGGAGATGCCGTTTCCATATGGTGCTCAACGATTGCAATAGCCCTGGCTGTCGATTGTGTAAAAGCAGCGTCTCCATATGTTGAAAGCCAACGATGGAAGGGGTGATCCTCGCGGTTGTAGGCAACAAGTTGCAGACCAATATGCGCATACAACCAGAAGCAGGGAAGCACTGCCGCAGCCCCTACCAGATAATCTTCTCCACAGGTTCGAGCCAGTAGAAAATCGGTATATCCCGCAGTGATCGGGGATGTGGCGGTTTCGATATTCGATGTGTCATGGTGAGAAAGCCAGTCACGGTGCAGGGACTGTTCTTCTTGGGAGATGCCTGCGGCGCTGGTCGTCCAATGAGCACGCTCGCGGTCGTCAACGGCACGTGATCCGAGACAAGCCAAGGCGCGTGCGTACTGGTTCAGATACAGAAAATCCTGGAATTGATAGGCCGTGAAATGGTCGGTTTGCAACGTGCCATCGGCAAGTCCCTGGATGAACGGCAACGACTGAGTGCCCAGCACTATTGGGCGAGAAGCGTTCCACAAGCGTTGGGTCCATGGTCCGGCCGCAGGAACGAGGGGATCGGTGTTCCAATCTCGGGTGAGCTTGGTTGGTCGTCCGATCTGAGGTGATGAAGTGCTTGTGGAAGCGTTTGTCCGTGCAGGAGAATCAGCGGCATCACCTTCCCCGGACAATAGTTCCTCAGCTGAAAGGCGATATGAAGGCCACGGACGGTTAGATGCCGCCGAGGCCAGCCTGCGCAGCCGGTGCATATGGTCAACCGGACCATGGCCATGTCCGACATGCAATGCTTCACCGTGGCTAATTGATTCATACAACCATGAGGTAACCCAGCTCAACGCATCCTGGGCGCTTTCTCCTGCAGCAAGCCGTGTTGCCAGAGCAGATGACATGGAGCAGCCTGTGCCGTGGGTGCTTGAAGTGTGAACTCGAGGGCATGTGACCTGTGCAATCACGCCGCTTTCATCGACAATGGCATTGCTCAGCACTTCGTCACTTAAGTGACCACCCTTCATCACCACGCGCACATGGAATCGTTGGGCTACGCGTTGAGCCGCGGATTGTGCAGCCTCAGGCGAATCAATGCTGCCTTGTGCCACTCCGGCAATGACTTCCAATTCGGGAATATTCGGGGTGATGTAGTCTGCGAGATGCAGCATATCGAGTAGTGCGGCTTCGGCTTTAGGAACCAGCAACCGGTCGCCTGAAGTGGCCACCATGACCGGATCCAGAACCACAACGGGGGCGTTATGCTGTTCCAGCCAAGCCCTTACCGTGGAGATAACGTCAGTAGTGCCCAACATGCCAATCTTGACGCCGTCGATTTCGACATCATCGCTGACTGCGTTCAATTGGGCAGTCACAATATCGTCGCTTGGCATTTCGATACTGGTTACGCCATTGGTATTCTGCGCGACGATGGCGGTGACAGCACCCATGGCAAACCCGCCTGCGGCACTGATTGATTTGAGATCGGCATGTAATCCCGCCCCGCCTGTGGGGTCGGTTCCTGCGATCGACAAGATACGTGGGATTTGATTATTCATTATTGTTCCATTCACATTGCAAAGTCGACAGCATATTGAGACAAATGGCTCACTTCGTGGGCGATTCTCGTGCCACAACTGCAAGCATCGAGCAGCGGTCTGCGCAGGATCCTTGGCTGCGACTATTGCGGAGACCATGGCAATAGCGGCAACAGGAATCTGAGCGAGCTGAGGAATATCCTCCGGAACAATGCCGCCGATTGCGATAAGCGGGTGCTTGCTTATGGCACAAGCTCTCTCCAAGCCTTCAAAACCCATGGCATGTGGAGCATTTGGTTTGGTATTGGTATGGCGCAGCACTCCTGTGCCTACAGCATCGATAACATCCGGCATGGCATTGGCGGCTTCAAGTTCGGCATCGCTGGCTGCAGACCAGCCGATATGCGGACGCTGCCCCACCATTGCTCGCACTACGGGAGCAGGAAGATCGGTTTGCCCGATATGAATGCCGTGAATATCGGCACCCTGCTGACGCGAGGCAAGAAACACATCAATACGGTCATTGATAATGATGGATGTACCTGGAACGGCTTCCTCGTAGGCTGCAAGAGCCAAGTCAAGGAAATATCCGGCATCGACGCCTTTCCAGCGTAACTGAATGGTTCGGATGCCTGCCTCGCTGGTTTGCTTCACCAAATCCAGAGTGGCGTCGATTGCCTCGCGGTGCCATTGTTTATCGTCTCCATGAGAAGGCTTGCCCAGCCGAGCCATTGACATCCCCGGATCGGTAACCAGATATATGCCATCTTGGATGGTATTGCGTTGCTTTGAATGATTATTTATTGAGACGGCGTTGAGTGTGTTCTCCATAGAGGCTTGAATGTCTGTCATTTCACGCCTCCTGAATGCTGGCAGAGGATGCCTGCGAATCTGATGTGTCATCAGATGGAATATCCTGTGGGAATATGCGTGCCTCGGCGGCAATATCACCCTCGTTTATTGAAGTGAGAGCATCAAGGAAATAGGCGGCAAAGGTGCCAGGGCCCTTTGCGATGGCGGCCGCATGTTGCGCGGCGATTCCATAGCATGCATGGGCAGCAGCGGCACAGAGCAATGGGTCTTCGCCAGTTGATGCGAAGGCTGCAAGATAAGCGCCCAAAGAGCAACCGCCACCGGTAACAAGTGTGAGTAAGGCATCGCCATTGCCGCAACGCAAAATACGAGAGCCATCGGTGATCAGATCCAAAGGTCCGGAAACAGCGACCACTGCGCCCGTGCGTTTTGCAAGTTCCTGTGCTGCGGGGATTGCCGAATCAACGGAATCGCCGGCATCCACACCCTTGCCGCTGGATGCCGTAGGCGTGCCACCGGAGACATTGTTCAATGTGATGATTTCAGAAGCATTGCCTCGGATAATCGTGGGTTGGTAATCCAAAATCCTGACTGCGAGCTCGGTGCGAATACGGAGCGCACCTACACCGACAGGATCCAAAACCCACGGTTTTCCATGTTCTCTTGCAGACGCGACGGCTTCGGGAACTGCTTTGCGTTGCTCTGGATTGGGAGTTCCAAGGTTGATAAGCAGAGCAGACGCCATGGCTGCAAAATCACCGGATTCACCTGCAATATCCACCATTGCGGGAGAAGCCCCGGCAGCCAACAATACGTTGGCGCTCAAGAATTGCACCACTGTATTGGTTATGCAGTGGGTCAAAGGATTGCTTTCGCGAACTTTCTTCCAAATGGCTTGAATGGTTTGAATCATCTGAGGTGAAGTCGGATTATCCTTTGCTGATTGGCGAGTAGCGCCATCAACAGAGAAATCGGAATTCTGATCGACTTGGTTTTCTTTCGGCTGCTGCGCCGTAGATGCCATAGAATGCGTGGCACTCATAGGACATTCCTCCGTTCGTACTAACGAAATCAGGTTCTCGGGTGTGATCTCAGCCTTTTTGGGCACCCCGTGTCAACAAGCCCACTGTGGCACGGGGTGCAGACTGCATAATTACGGAAAGCTGTTTGCTTCGTGCAATGGGTTGAAGTCAGCGGGCGGATAGATTAGCGGCCACTTGTGTTTGACAAAAGCTGTGCAAGGCGGCTGGAATCTATGTCTAAGGCCATATGTGTGACGGTTGATTGCATCCTGTGAAATGTCATGTGAAGACGGCCATACGTGCATGTTTTATGGCATATTTCCGTACTGTCAACAATGAGGCGGGACACTCGTTATAATAAACAACTCGATAAGTAGATACGTATGGCCGGTGCGGCTTGCGTGCAGAGAAGGAAATGCGCAGTCGCCAAGATAGTGGAAGACGCGCGTGTCGGAACTGTCCATCGAACGACCAACAGGGGACTGATATTGACTGAGGAACGTGGAATCGCAGCGGTATCCGCGCATAAGGTCACGCAATTGCAACGCGTCATTGGCAAAACAAAGCGTTATCAGTGGGTGACCTTGGCTGTGTATGCGATGGTTATCGCCGTGGTCATGTGCTTCCACGAACCATGGTTTGACGAAGCGCAATCCTGGCTTATTGCGCGTGATTCCTCATGGAAGGACATCCTGCTGTTTCGCCCACATTATGAGGGGCATCCGCCCTTGTGGTGGGTGCTATTGGCGGTGCCGGCAAAACTGGGAGTACCCTATGAAATCGGCCTGAAATCGGTGCAATTCATATGCTCCATGCTTATGGCAGGGGCGCTGATTTTTTACTCGCCTTTCTCTAAGATCATCACCATTCTGCTGCCGTTCACGTATTTCTTCTGTTACCAATACGGTGTGACTGCCCGTCCGTATGCTTTGCTGTGTTTGGCCATGTTCCTGGTGGCCATGCATTGGCGAATACGCAATGAGCATCCTTGGCGCACGGTCTGGTTTCTGGTTCTGCTTTGCCTGACCAGCACATACGGAGTGGTGGTTTCCGGCACTATGGCTGCCATCTGGGTGTTACGAGTGATCTTCTCCGGAGAATCGCCTTTCCATAATCGCCGACGCTTTGCTGCGTGGTCGTTGCTTATGGCAGTAGGCATAGTATTGGCCCTTGATGTGTGGCCTGCAGCGGATAATTTCGCCACGCAACCCTCCACTGTCGGAACCATAACGTCGTTGTCGTTGTTCAGGCAATTCGCCATGTTCTGGTTGGTGTTGCCATCGGAAACCATGTTCACTGATTTTGCCGCCGATACTGCATTGAAGAGCATCAATATCAGCCTATGGGGCTGGGTGATGTGCATGGCGATTTCACTGCTGATGTGGGCCATAATGTTGCGCATCGCTCACAGGCGAGGCAATGCTCTCTTGTTGCTCTCGCCATATGCAGCGCTCAGTGTGACGGCAATGCGATATTTCTCAGGACACCACATTGGCGTATTGCTGGCATTCTTCATTGCCATGCTGTGGCTGAATCTGCTGGACAGGCCATTAGAGCCTGAAGATATTCCTGCATTTCTGCGTAAGCATACGCAGAATATATGGCATATTGAGGCTGGAAAGAGACGCCTGGCGAAGTCGATTGCCACTATTGTGCTGCTGGGTATGAGCCTAATATGGAATGTGCAGGCGATTGCCAGTGATATCCGTTATGAATATACAGGGTCTCGGGCGCTCGCTGCCTTTATCAAAGACAATCATTTGGAGAATGCTCGGTGGGTTTCATTCTGGCGATATTTGCCGGAGGAGAAGTATCCAGACGGAAGCGTGCGAGAAGAATCCGATGATACCCATCGTGTGGACTGGACCTTGGTGACTGCCAATCCGTATTTCTCCAAGAATCTGATTTCATGTGCATATAAGGACTACACCTTCGTTTCCAATGAAGCTCCGCCCCAATCGCAGGCTGATAAAGAAATAGAGGCATGTGCCGCCCAAGGTGCGCCAGAATTCTTGATCGGTAGCAGGCAGCCGAGGTATTTCATGAAACGCTTGGGACTTTCGTATGAAGATTACACTTACTATGAACTGACATGGCTGGATACGCCTTGGAAGGGGCAGAACAAGTATTCCACGATCGGATTCTATGTGCGCAATGATGTGTATGCGCGATTATTCGTCGATCCAAATCAGGAGTGAGTATTTCTCGGGAAAGTTCTCGTGCGACTGCGGCAATGGATAACTGATCGTTTCTATGCCCTACTCGTGTAACGATGCGAGATTCTTGGTGGTGTCGCATAAGTGAACCAGCTTGGAAACGTAGTCGTACTGGCGTCATTGCGATGCGACACGCCGGGTTGAGTGAGTCTGCATGTTCCGGTATAGTCTCATCTGTTGCCTCGAGAGAGGTGGCGTGATAATTTAAGCCCCCATCGTCTAGCGGTCTAGGACTACGCCCTCTCACGGCGCCAACACCGGTTCAAATCCGGTTGGGGGTACGACCGACGGAACGGTTTTTAATCGTGACGCCTGCCAATTGGGGTATGGTGTAATTGGCAACACAGGTGATTCTGGTTCATCCATTCTTGGTTCGAGTCCAGGTACCCCAGCGAGATGCGGAAATCGGCGCTTAGCGCGGTTTCCGTTTTTTGTTATTCGCAATCTTCTGAATGTAGGGTGGGGAGCTTACCTGGGCACGGCAATCAGTGGTGAGCGCGTCGACCTGTTTCTCAAACAGTGTCGACGCGCGGCGTCCCATCGTCATGACTCGCGGTCATTGAGCATCCGACGGAAATGATGTGAGACTATTGAGTACCCATTGGCAAAATAGAAGCAGTGTGCGCCGAATCTTTGAACGCCGGAGTCAAGATCGACAGCTCTTGCGCCGGCCCTCGACGCAATGCGTGCCAACTCTTCTAACATGAGCTGACCATAGCCTTGACTGCGGTGTGTTTGGTCGACAACAAGATCGTCGACATACAGCACCAAACCGAGATGAGTATTTGCCATAAGGCGCCAACCAGCCACGCATACACAATCCGATCCGACAAATAATCCAGTGAATCGTGGTCGTTGGCCTCGGGTTGAGCCCAAAATCTCATTGAGTTGCTCCAAGTCCAGACCTTCGCGCAACTGACTGAGCACAGGTAGCATCGTTGTCCAATGCGGATTCCCTGTGTCATTGACTTCTACGAATTGGTACTGTTCAGCCATGGATCACCTCAATGTATTAATAAGTAGCAATGTGACAGTTTCATTATTGGATGGATGGAAGACGGGGGAAGTCGTTCACACAAAGAAAAGACTGGTGAAGAGGCCTTGCGCATGTGGCTGAATTCAAGATGAATGCTGGGAGTGCTGGCGGTACATCCAAGTCAATGAAAAGGAAAACCCCGGCCGTGTGGCCGGGGTGAGAAGGAAGAGAGAAGAAGGAGTTCAGTTTTGGGATTCGGGAAGAATCCCGCCAGCTGTTATGTCTGTTTTGCTGACAACATCAATATAACCAGCCGTTTCTTGGCGCAAGTGTATGGTTAGCTTGAAGTTTTCTGGGAATTTTTATTCGGGGCACCCTCACCTGTAATGTGCGGTGCTGTACCACGCTGTGCTTGTTTCCGCTTGATGCACCCGAACTGCAGTGGGGTAGCCGATGAATAATGCACATAATGCAAACTCGAAGAGCATGGATGGGATCTGGTATGGCCGCAGAACACACTGGTCTTGAACGCAATATGGAATCCCGTCATCTGACCATGATATCGCTGGGTGGCGTTATCGGAACCGGCTTATTCGTCAGTTCTGGATACACCATCCATCAGGCCGGTCCATTGGGCGCCATTCTGGCGTATGCCATTGGTTCGTTGCTGGTCTATTGCGTTATGCTTAGCTTGGGCGAGCTCTCTGTGGCAATGCCATATGCGGGCAGTTTCCATCTCTACACCAAACGCTTTATTGGTCCCGGATCGGCTTTTACTGTCGCCATTTTGTATTGGTTGAATTGGGCGGTGGCGCTCGCATCCGAATTCACGGCGGCCGGATTGCTGATGCAGCGGTGGTTCCCGCATTCGCCGGCGTGGGTATGGAGCGCCATTCTCATCGGTGCGGTATTCATCATGAATATTTTGTCGGTAAGGCTCTATGGCGAAGCGGAATTCTGGTTTTCCAGCATCAAGGTGTTCGCAATCGTCGCCTTCATAGTCGTGGGCATATTAGCGATTACCGGAATTATCCCCATTGCGGGATATGAGCATGCGCCGTTGTTGACGAATTTTTACAACGAAGGTCTGTTCCCTAACGGCATTATTCCGATATTCTCCACAATGCTGACCGTTGTGTTTGCGTTTTCCGGAACGGAAGTCGTGGGAGTCGCTGCAGGGGAAACCAAAGATCCTGAAGTCGCCGTGCCCAAGGCCGTGCGCACTACGGTGTTGAGGCTTACCATATTCTTCATAGGTTCCATAGGGGTTATGGCCGCGTTGATCCCGTGGCATCAATCAGGTGTCGATGAAAGTCCCTTTGTGTTGGTCTTCCAGAGTATCGGCATGCCGTTCGCGGGCGATATCATGAATTTCGTCGTGCTTACTGCGGTGTTGTCCGCCGCGAACTCGGGTCTGTATGTCTGCTCTCGCATGGTATGGGCGTTAGGCAAGGAACGCATGTTGCCGGCAGCTTTGGCCAAGACCAACTTCCATGGAGTTCCGGTGTACGCGGTGATGGTGAGCATGGCGGGAAGCCTGCTTGCCCTGCTGTCGTCTGTGGTTGCCGCATCTACTGTCTATCTCGCATTGGTGGCAGTATCCGGATTGGCGACATTGGTGGTGTGGCTTTCGGTTTCCGCCTGCCATATTCTGTTCAGGAGCGAACTGAAGCGAGGGGGAAAGCCTGTGGAAAAGCTTGGCTATCGAGCCCCAGGCTATCCTCTGGTGCCGATCGCTTCGATCGTGCTTTGCATATTGGCTTTGGTATTGGTTGTGCTTGATCCGGCTCAGCGCTCCACCTTGTATTACATGATCCCCTTCGTTGGACTGTGTTACGCCTTCTATTACGGGCGTGAGGCTTGGCGGAAGAAGCATTCGACCGAAATCGACGCGGCGCAATAGGTATTGACGTGTTGACGGCAACGTTTGCCATATCGCGTCAATAACGTTTGCGATAGCACTTGTGCCGACGAGTCGGTTCCTGACATAGGCCGCTTCAGAAGGAATACATCGGTGATGCAGCGTCGATGATGCTGGTCGCTTGACAATTTCAAGGCCTTAGTCAGTGTTTTCGATACACTGTGAGCATGACTCCTGAAGCGTTGAGTGAATTAATTGCCTCCATAGCCCACACATTGGTATCTTCCGGAAAAGCCGGCAGCTTAAGTGAAGATCTGATACCGCCGGTCGAGAAAATGGCCGTTATGCGTCCCAAGGATCGTTCCCATGGAGATTGGGCGTCCAATATCGCGATGCAACTGGCTAAAAAAGCAGACATGAAGCCACGTGATCTGGCAGAACTGTTTGCTTCCGCATTGCAACAGGCCGATGGCATCCAATCAGTGGAAGTGGCTGGGCCTGGATTTATCAATATCACCCTTGATTCGGCGTCTGCTGCGGCGGTTGTTGACACCGTTCTGCAAGAGGGGAATGACTATGGTCGCAACAGCCATTTGGGCGGTCAGACCCTGAATCTGGAATTCGTTTCCGCCAACCCAACCGGACCGATTCATATCGGTGGAACTCGCTGGGCGGCAGTGGGCGATTCGATGGCTCGTGTGCTTGAAGCCAATGGCGCAAAAGTTGTGCGTGAATACTATTTCAATGACCATGGTGAGCAGATCAACCGCTTTGCTAAATCCCTTGTCGCCGCAGCGCACGGTGAGCCAACCCCGATCGATGGCTATAAGGGCGCATATATCGATGAGATTGCAGCTCGAGTAATCGAAGAAGCCAAGGCGGATGGCGTGGATGTGCTGAACTTGCCCCGTGTGGATTCAGGCAAGGATGCCGATGGCGAGCCGCTAGGCGAGGGCGATTCCGAGCAGCGTGAGGAATTCCGCAAGCGTGCAGTGCCGATGATGTTTGCTGAGATTCAGGAATCCATGAAGGAATTCCGCGTGAACTTCGACGTATGGTTCCATGAGAACAGTCTCTATGAGGATGGCGCAGTCAATACGGCAATCGATAAGCTGCGCGAAATGGGCGATATCTACGAAAAAGATGGTGCAACCTGGTTCGCGTCGACCAAGCATGGCGACGACAAGGATCGCGTCATCATCAAGTCGGATGGCAATTACGCTTACTTTGCTGCGGATATTGCGTATTACTATGACAAGCGTCACCGTGCGAACAATCCCGCGGATGTGGCTATATATATGTTGGGAGCCGATCACCACGGTTACATTGGCCGCATGATGGCCATGTGCGATGCATTCGGCGATACCCCCGGTGAGAATATGCAGATTCTTATTGGCCAGCTGGTCAATGTCATGAAGGATGGCAAGGCTGTGCGCATGTCCAAGCGCGCGGGCAATGTCGTGACTCTAGAGGATCTGGTTGAGGCCATTGGCGTGGATGCATCCCGCTATTCCTTGGCTCGTACCGATTACAACACCAGTGTGGATATCGACCTGAATCTGCTGGCTTCGCATAGCAATGAGAATCCGGTGTACTACGTGCAATATGCCCATGCCCGTTCCTGCAATGTTGACCGTAATGCCACAGATGCTCAGATCAATATGGGTGATGCGGATCTGTCGTTGTTGGATACTGAAGCCGATGGCGTGGTATTGGCAGCGCTGGCTCAATGGCCTGCAGCGCTCAGCCAGGCGGGTGATGTTCGTGGACCACATCGTGTGGCTCATTATCTCGAGGATTTGGCAGCCGCTTATCACAAGTGGTACAACCTCGAACGCGTGGTGCCCATGGAACTCACTGACCCTGAGAATCGTCTCGAGGAACAGGAGCGCGAGGAACTGCGCATCAACAAAAGCCCAGAGCCCGCGCGAGCAGCCGCACGTTTGAAGCTCAATGATGCGGTACGTATCGTCATCGCCGCCGGACTTGATCTTTTGGGAGTGAGCGCCCCCGAGAAAATGTAATTATCTCTGCACGTCAATGCCACCGCATGAAGAGCGACCGTGAAATCGTCCGCCATCGTGCGGTGGCATTCGTGTATCATGCACAGACAAGGGATCGTGAGCAAAGGAATTCGTATGGGTGTGACACCGATTTGGCCGCAAGCTGTGGATCGCAGTGAATCAGGAGAACTGAGCATACACGGCATTGGTGCAACGCAGTTATTGGAACAATTCGGTTCCCCTCTCTATGTGATGGATATCGGAGAGGTGAGGCAGAGGGCACGTCATTTCGTGCAAGCCGCAGCCAATGCATTCGCCAATGCGAATACCCATGTCAGCTACGCCGGAAAAGCCTTCCTGTCCAAGCGTATTGTGCGCATCATGATTGAAGAAGGCATGCTGGTCGATACGTGCAGCATGGGGGAAATGAGCATCGCTCTGGCTGCCGGCGCCCCGGGCAGGCGCCTAGTATTGCACGGCAATAACAAATCCGATGAAGAAATCGAGCTGGCCATCCAAGAAGCTTTGCCAAAAATAGTCGTGGATGAACCACAGGAGCCGGAACGCATCGCACGGATCGCTCAGCGATTGGGCAAGCGAGCGCGAGTAATGTTACGCGTCACTTCCGGTATCCATGCCGGTGGCCATGAATATATTTCAACCGCACATGAAGATCAGAAATTCGGAGTGCCGTTATTGGCCGCGCATACCGATGCCTGCGTATGCGATCATGATGCTCCTGTGTGGGAGGCTATGGATGCCATAGCTGACGGCCCTGCGATTGCGGCGCTCAAGTCGATACTCTCGTTTGAGGATCAGTTGGAGCTTGTCGGCATTCATTCGCATATAGGTTCCAATATCCACGATGCCGATGCGTTTATCCAGGCGGCATCGCGCATGATGCTGCTGCGCAAGACCCTCTACCACACCGATGCGTATGTGTTGCCTGAGGTCGATCTTGGTGGTGGTTATTCCGTGGCATATACGGATGGCGAAGACTCCATGAATGTGGATGCCGAGTTGTCGCGTTTGGCGCAAGCCTTGCATGAAACGAACCGGAGACTCGGTATGCCTGCGCCTGTGATCTCATTTGAGCCGGGGCGTTGGATAGTTGCGCCGGCGGGAATCACGCTGTATCAGGTGGGTACTGTCAAAAGGGTGAATCTTCCTCAGGGAAGCAAGGATTCTGAAGGTAATCCTATCGAACAGCGCACATATGTCTCTGTTGACGGCGGTATGAGTGACAATATTCGGCCGGCTTTGTATGGTGCCCAGTACACCGCATTATTGGCGAATCGTCAAGGTTCCGAACAGACGTGGCTTTCTCGAGTGGTGGGCATGCACTGTGAATCCGGAGATATCGTGGTCCATGAATGCCAGCTGCCGGAAGATGTGCAACGCGGCGATGTGCTTGCTGTCCCCGTGACAGGGGCGTATGGCAGAACAATGGCAAGCAACTACAACCAAGTGTTGATACCTGCGGTTGTTGGAGTTGACGCTCAAGGAGCTTCGGTGATGATCCGTCGCCAGAAGATACAGGATTTGCTTGATTTGGATCAGGACTGAGCAGACACTGACCAGACCCGGTCATTTGGACTCAATACAGATGCCATACACAACCCGATTGCCTAGGCAATCGGTGATATTCTTTGCTGCTGTTGATATTTGCAACTCGCATATATTTCAATAATCAATCGATTGCAGTGCGTTTTGTGTGGGTCATCGGAATCGGTGAAAATGGCCTAATTTCAATATGAATCCAGCTCAGTGTCGGATTTGATTCGTACAATGAGTGCGTTGATGCTTTCGCGGTTCGTGAGGAGGAATCCATTGACACAGGACAAGCAAACCCCCATCCGCATAGGATTGTTAGGCGCAGGAACCGTTGGTTCCCAGACCGCGCGACTTTTGGTGGAGCAGCGTGAGGAGCTCTCCCATCGCATCGGTCGCGATATCGAATTGGTGGGCGTGGCTACGCTGAATCCTGATGAAGTGAATTTCCCATGGATTGACAAGTCACTGCTGACCACTGATACGGCCGGTCTGTGCACTCGCGCCGATATCGTCATAGAACTGATCGGCGGTCTCGAACCAGCTCGGACCTTTGTGCTTACCGCCATTGAATCCGGTGCCTCGGTGGTCACCGCGAATAAGGCGCTTCTTGCGAAATTCGGCCCTGAATTGTACAAGGCTGCAGAAGAGCACCACGTTGATATTTACTTCGAGGCTGCCGTCGGAGGAGCCATCCCGATTGTGCGCCCGCTTCGCGAATCCTTGGTCGGTGACAAGGTCACCAGCATGTTGGGCATTGTCAACGGCACCACGAACTACATCCTGGACGAGATGACCACCAAAGGCCTTGACTTCGATGTCGCGCTGAAAGACGCGCAAGACAAGGGCTACGCCGAGGCCGATCCCACTGGTGATATTGAAGGCTATGACGCAGCCAATAAGGCCGCCATTATGGCGACTCTTGCATTCCATACCAATATCGGCATTGACGATGTCACAGTTGAGGGAATCACTGCAATAACCGCGGATGACATCGCTGCAGCAACTGCAGAGCATAAGGTGGTCAAATTGCTTGCGGTTGTGGAGAACAGCGAAGCCGGCGTGTCCGCTCGTGTCTATCCTGCACTGATCGATGAAAACCATCCATTGGCTTCTGTGCGAGGCAGTTTCAATGCGGTGTTCGTAAAGGCCGAGGCTGCGGATGATTTGATGTTCTACGGCCGCGGTGCGGGTGGCGCTCCGACAGCTTCGGCTGTTGTCGGCGATGTGGTCACCGAAGCTCGTCATATTGCACAAGGTTGCGTCGGGCCGAATATCCCGATGTACAAAGATCTGCCCAAGGCTCCGATCGAATCCTCCAAGGCGGCTTTTGCCGTGCGCTTCCTTATCCACGACAAGCCGGGCGTTCTGGCTGCGGTGGCGCAGAAATTCTTCGAACAGGGCGTCTCGATCAACGGTGTCAATCAGGATTTGAAGCCCACGTTGAATGATCCGGGCTATGACGGCGAGATTCAGCAGCTGCGCATCGTCACTCATATGTGCGACGAGCTGACCCTGCGCAACACCGTTGCCGAGGTGTGCAAGCTTGATTGCGTTACCGGCACGCCCTCGATTCTGCGAGTGCTGAACTAGGCTTGGCGATATCTTGTCAGCGTTCGTCATAGAATGGCGTACTGCTGTCCGGCGGCATCACGTACTGTGGTGTCGCCGGAGTCTTTGACGAGGAGTAAGAGGCAATGACACCAGTGAGCAGACACGTGCAAGTGCGTGTGCCAGCGACCAGCGCCAACCTTGGATCTGGATTTGATTCAGTTGGCCTTGCGTTGGAATATTTCGATGAGTTGAATTTCACGTTGTGCGCAGATCCTGCCAACCGCAATGCGCAGGTCATTATCCATGGCGAGGGAGAGAATACGCTGCCTCGCGATGAGACCCATTTGGTGGTTTCCACATTCCGCAGGGCTTGCCAGACATTCGGCTTGGATCGCTATGGTTTCATTCTGGAAACAGAAAACCGCATTCCTCAGGCACGAGGAATGGGCTCCTCTGCCGAAGCCATTGTCGCCGGTATCGCGGCCGCTGCAGCCTTCGCGCAGGATGGAGAGATCAACCGCGCTGCCATATTCGAATTGGCAGCCAGTATTGAAGGCCATCCGGATAATGTTGCACCTGCAGTGTATGGCGGGTTGACGGTCTCGTGGGATATGGATTTGCCGGAGGGCACCGGTTCCGTGGCCATCCCCGGGAGTGAGCCTCTTCATAAGGGATTCCATACTGCGACATATGCGGTGAATCCTGCTGTTATGGCTTCTGTCTTTATTCCCAGCTTTGAACTTTCCACTGAGCAGGCCCGTCAGGTGTTGCCCGATATGGTGCCGTATCGCAATGCCATGTATAACGTATCTCGTGTGGGATTGCTGCCGGGTGCGCTGTCTCCGGCTGCGCTTACCGGTACGCGTGATCCGAATGCTTTGCTGTATGCGGCAACGCAGGATCGTTTGCATCAGCAATATCGTAAGGATCTTATGCTGCCATCCTGGCAACTTATAGAAATCCTGCGTGCGCATGGATACGCTGCGGCGGTTTCCGGCGCCGGCCCTTGCGTTGTGGTGCTTCATTACGGAGACGACCACGAGGCGATAGAAGCGCTGGCTTCGGCTCATTTGGCTTCAGGCCAGTGGCGGGTGCTTCATCTTCCGGTGAATACCACCGGGGTTATGGTTGAAAGGTAGTCGCGCGGAATTGGTCATGCGCAAGCAATGAGCGGAAGTTTTTCGCTCGGTACCTGTGCCTCTGACAATGAGAAAGGTGGCCGCTCATGTCGGTTTCGATTATTTTGGCGTCTCAATCCATGTCTCGGCGCAATGTGCTGTATTCCGCAGGGATTTCTCCTACCATTCGGGTATCCCATGTCGATGAGCCTGAGGTTTTACGCAGCACGGCACTTGAGCGCGGGGTCGCTGAGGAACAGCTCAGTATCGAAGATCGTGTCATGATTCTTGCGCAGGCCAAGGCACAGGCTGTTTTCGACGCCTATCGATCAGTGATGAACACTGCGGCCTCGGCGCAAGGCGATCATATCACGGCATTTCCTCTTGAGTCTCAAGAGGCCGCGGATTCAACAGCACAACCGGTGGCTGAGGATGCCGAAAACATCGATACCACAACCCGTGACTTTTCCGCCATTGAGGTGCCTACGAGTGTGCAACCGTTGACCGATGTGCAGCACAATAGCGCTGGATTGAAATCCCAAAAGGTCGGACCGTTGATCATCGGCTGCGACTCCATGTTCCTTATCGATGGTGAAGTCCAAGGCAAGCCGCATATCCCCGAAGTGGCCGTTGAACGTTTGCGTCGCATGAGGGGCAATAGCGGGGAGTTGTGGACGGGTCATTGCGTTATCGATCTGGCCACAGGAAAATCCGTTCAGGGGTCCAGCCATGCAGTGGTGAAGTTTGGGCAATATTCGGATCGTGATATCGAGCGATATGTTGCCACAGGTGAGCCTCTGGAAGTGGCGGGTAACTTTACGCTTGAGGGATTGGGCGGAGCCTTTGTGGACGGCATCGAAGGCGGATCCGCATGGCGTGATGGGCATAAGTTTGCCGCTATTGCGCACTTTGGTCGCCCAACTTGGCGTGGATTGGACGGATGTTTGGAATGTGCTTCCCGAAGCGACCACGGAAAAAGGGCCGGAGCAATTGGCCAAGGAATCCGATCCGCCTCAGGAAAACGTGATGCAGCCTGGAGATGGATGGGTGCAGTGTGCTTGTGGGCGCCGGCACTGGGGTCTGAATGGTGCCGCTGGGTATTGCTGGCTCGAACCGATGAACACAGCGGTGAGGTCACTCATGTGGTGATGCAGCATCGTGCCATGTGGAGTGCCGAAGGCGGAACATGGGGGATCCCTGGCGGAGCCATTGCCGATGGCGAGAATGCCATAGAAGGCGCGTTGCGAGAAAGCTCAGAAGAGGCAGGCATCGATCCCGAGGATATCGAAGTCGTAGGAACATATTGCGAGGACCATGGCCCTTGGCGATACACCACGGTATTCGCATTGGAAAAACCCGGCCACAAGGTGCATCCTCAGGCCAATGATGACGAGAGCATGGAAGTGGCCTGGATTCCTCTGCAAGAGGTGCCTCATCGTAAGCTGCTTACCGCAATGCGTACGGATTGGTCACGGTTTGCGCAGCGCCTCAACGATTTGGCAGCGCAATACCGTTCATGAACTGAATCCGGCACGGCGAATAAGCCGGTGTATACGAAGCGGCGTGGTGCCCTCATGAGGTGCACGCCGCTTGTCAGTCCAATACTGCGGCAATGAAGGCGATGATAATCGGGCTGGTCAGCGTGGACAGCAGGATGCCATCGCGGGCAAAAGTCAATCCGACATTGTATCTGGCCGCATAGTTGTAGACATTCTGGCCTGTGGGCAGTGCTGCCAGTACTACGCAGGCATACAAGGTCGCGCCGCGGAATCCCATCACGAAATATGCCAGCAGGAAAGCGATTATCGGCATAATCACGTTTTTGAGCACGGCAACCACAATCGTGGCAGTGCGATCCGTGGCGTTCTGCATGGGCTTGGTGCCGTGCAGGGACATGCCGAAAGCCATAAGAATCATAGGAACAGCGGAGTTGCCGATCATTTGGATCGGATCGTATATGAAATCCGGTATGGGGAACCAGCCTATATGTGCAGAAATGGCGGAAACGACGATGCCGCCCAGGGAACCGATAAGCAGCGGCTGGTGAAGCGGCTGACTGAGAATGCGTTTGGCCGAGGCCTTGCCCGTAGTGGCAATATCCAAGGCCGTCAAACCCACAGGAGTGAACACCGCCTGCTGCATAACCAAAATGGGGGCCACCAATGCGGGATTGCCCAAAATATACGTGGCAACGGGCAGACCGATGTTATTCGAATTCAGATATAACGAATTCAATGATCCGATAATGGCGTCGGCCGCCTTCATATGGAAATACATTCTGTTCAGAACAAGGAAGGCGACGCCCACCAGCATTGCGGAGAAGAAGGCCACAATTATCGAGGGGTGAAAAATATCGAAAATAGGCTCTTTGGACAGGATGGCGAACATCAAGCATGGGCTGGAAACAAAGAAACTGAACTTGTTGAGAACCATCTGCGCATCCGGTCCGCCTATGCGCAATCGTGCCGCGGCATAACCCACGGCGATAACGATGCCAATAACGCAAAATCCTTCCATTGCGCTGAGTAAACCTGGCACGACCTGGCCTCCCTGAACTGCACAGTATTTGAGAATCGCTCCCTGCCGGAATCGGGCGAATTCATGCACCAGTGTGCCACAGCATAGTGATTTATGGCGTCATATTTCATATGGCGGGTGCTTGGCTGGATCCTTTTCCGGTTTTCGGTACGATCGCACGGTTTTGTGCGGGACACTGCAATAATGGAGAATATGAGTGAACCAACATCGACGATGATTTCGGCAACCGATGCAATGAATCTTCCATCTGAACAAGCCTTGCGACTCATTTGCAAGGCTATTATGGACATCTTTTCGGTAAGCGGTCAGGAACAGGCGCTCGCCGATGTTGTGGAAATGTATTTACGTGAAGTGCCTCATCTGCAGGTGCGACGGCATGGGGATACCGTTGTGGCTTCGACGTCGTTGGGCCGCAGCAAACGAGTTATTCTTGCCGGTCATATTGATACCGTGCCGGTTATCGGCAACTTCCCGCCCGCATGGCTTGAACCGGGGGATAAGCGCATCCGTGAAGATGTGGCTCAGGCTCATGCCGGAGAGCGCGTGCTATGGGGGCGCGGCGCCACTGATATGAAAGCCTCTGACGCCGTAATGCTCTATCTGGCCGCAGTGCTCGAAAAGCCTCGATACGACGTGACCTATGTGTTCTATGACCATGAGGAAGTGGCCGCCGAATTCAATGGATTGCGCAAGGTGATCGAAGTGCATCCGGATTGGATTGCCGGGGATTTCGCCATAATCGGTGAACCGACTGATTGCGGCATAGAAGGAGGCTGCAATGGCACCATACGTTTTGATGTGATTACCCATGGCGTGGCGGCGCATTCTGCGCGTGCGTGGATGGGACACAATGCGATCCACGATGCCGCAACGATTTTGGATCGACTCAGTGCCTATGAGCCACAAGATGTGGAAGTGGACGGGTTGGTGTATCGAGAAGGCGTGAATGCCACCATGATTTCAGGCGGCAAGGGCACGAATGTCATCCCCGATGAATGCCGCGTGCATGTGAATTACCGTTTTGCTCCGGATAAGACCATAGAAGAGGCCAAAGCTCTGATGATGGGGGATGCAGGTGCGCAACTTGGCAATGGGGAATGCAAGGCTACCGGTGGCATGTTCGAAGGCTTCGGCATCGAGATGAAGGATGAGTCGCCTTCGGCAAGGCCTGGTATGGACGCCGAATTGGCTCAGTCCTTGGCGAATCTTGTTCAGGAGCGCACAGGACGCGCACCTCAGGCAAAGCTGGGATGGACCGATGTGGCCAGATTCGCCCAGCTTGGCATTCCTGCGGTGAATCTTGGAGCAGGCAGCCCGTTGCTGGCCCATAAGCATGATGAGCAAGTCGCAGAAAGCGAACTCGATTTGCTTTTCGGCATTCTGAAAGACTGGTTGTCATAGCCGTTTGCATGGGGTTGCCTTGACTCAGATGATGCATCTACGCAGTCTGGGCTGCTAAGAATCTCTTATGCTGAGTGCTCAGGTGGTGGTCGGCATACTTGGCTGTGGCATATGAGTCATTGGCGGCATATTGTGGCGTACGGGCGGATGCAAGTCGAAGGCAAAAACAGGGCACAGCCTAGTGTGATCCGGCATCCGCATCGAAGGCAGGGCTATAGGAATAGACAAAGAAGCGGGTTCTCAGCACAGTGAGTAGATCATGGTCGTATAAGAAATGCGCCTGCATTGCAGTATGCTCACGGCACGTGGTCGCTGCTTTCGTTTTTTTGTGTCATACTTAAAGGCGGTGGTTCTGCAAGCCGCCAGCGTCCAATGGCGTCGATCCCCTTGCGATGTTACGCAAGCGTCGGTGTCCGCCATTCGCGCAGCTACAGACTTTTGGTGAATTGCTACCTAGTCCATGACGTGGTGAGAGTGCGTTATGAGAGGGTGGCCAGAGTGTATAGTGCGATGCGTTGCAGCGCATTGCGAGGAGCGTTGTGCCCAGAGTGAATAGAACAGGTTCCGTGGACGCGGAATCCGTAGAGCAAGCCGTACCATCCGTGGAACAGTCTTCGCCTGCCGTGCGCAGACGTCGTGCAGGACGACGTGTGGTCAGAGATACCGGAGCAGCGGGAGCGGCAGTGGAGTTAAAAGTGGAGGAGCATCCGGCTCCTCGCTCTTCGATAGATACGTTATTCGAAGAGCCGGTACTCAAGCCGGTGCGCGAATCGCGCGTAGAGAACGATCATGATTCTCATGATCAGGATGAGGATGCGCCTCAGCCCAGACGCACTCGTCGTCGTGCGACTCGTTCCCGTCGTGATGAGGAAGCCAAGGATACCTTCCGGGAACCTCGGCGCCGTTCTCGTTCTCGTGCAGAAGAAGCTGAAGAACGTAATGCCGAATCCGAAGGCGATTCTGCCGAAGAACGTGTTATGGATGCTGTCGAAACCCTCCCGCAGGGTCATCGCATGCATCACGCAGCCAAGCCCATGACTTCGTTGTTGTTCCAAGAGCCGGTGTTGCCTACCATTCGTCCTGACGATGATATGCAGGATGATGACAGCAATGGCGATGACGAGGAAGAGGAGCGCCCATCCCGTCGAGTCCGCCAGCGTAAGAATCGCAAAGACGCTGCCGACGAGGGGGAAGGCGAGACTTCTCCGCGTTCCAAGCGTCGTCGCAACGAAGACCGCGATAACGATGCAGATGAGCAGGAATCGTCCCGCTCTTCTCGCCGTTCGCGTAGGCTCAATGCCCAGGAACGCAGGGCTGCTGCGGAAGTGGAACAAATCGAAGAGGATCTCGAATTTGATGACATCGAGTATTCCCCGGTGGATGATGAGCGAGATTCCCATAACGAGGAAGACGCGCAGTCTTCTGAAGAAGGTGGGAGCACCCGCACCCGTCGTCGTCGCCGTTCCCGATCCAATCGTGAGGATTCCTCCGAATCCCAGGATACCGAGAATACTGAGCGCCATCATCGCGAGCAAGAAGATGAAGACGATGACACCACGGTGACCCGTCGTCGCCGCCGTCGTCGTTCCCGTGGTGGAGATGACGCTCAGGAAGAGCAGCCGCTCACTCGTCGCTCGCGCAAGCAGCAATATATTGACGAAATCACCGATGTGGAGGGTTCCACTCGTCTGGAAGCCAAGAAGCAGCGTCGCAGGGATAATCGTCGTGAGCGCAGCCGTCAAAGCCAATTGATGGAACAGGACTTCCTTGCCCGTCGCGAGCATGTGGAGCGTTTGATGGTGGTGCGTGAGCGCGGGCGTCATACGCAGATCTCGGTGATCGAAGACAATATTCTCGTTGAACATTATGTTTCCGATATTCAGGAAGTGGCCACAGTAGGCAATGTCTATTTGGGTCGTGTGCAGAATGTGCTCCCCAGCATGGAAGCCGCCTTCGTGGATATCGGCCAGCCCCGCAATGGCGTGCTCTACGCAGGCGAAGTGAACTGGGATGCCGCTCGTTTGGAAGGGCAGCCCCGACGTATCGAACTGGCCTTCAAATCCGGCGACCCGGTTTTGGTCCAGGTCACCAAGGATCCGATCGGACACAAGGGCGCTCGACTCACCTCACAGGTGACATTGGCGGGTCGATTCCTGGTTTTGGTCCCATCCGGAGGCATGACCGGTGTGAGCCGCAAGCTTTCGGACCGAGAGCGCAGCAGACTCAAGTCCATCGTGTCGAAGATCGCGCCGAAGGATATGGGTGTGATTATTCGCACGGCTGCGGATGGGGCTTCAGAGGAAGCGATAACCAAGGATCTTGAAGCCTTGATGCGCCAGTGGGAGAAAATCAACGCCAAGCGTGAAGAGTTCCTCCACGGCAAGCGTCCGAAACTGCTGCAAGGTGAGCCTGATGTGGCGATTCGCGTTGTACGTGATATCTTCAACGACGATTTCTCGAAGATGATCGTTGAGGGCGACAAGGTGTTTGAGCGCATTGAGGAATATCTTGATTCCATGGCGCCGGATCTGCGCAGCAAGCTTGAAAAGTGGGATCCTGCCGAGCATCAGGGCAAGGATGTATTCGATAAGTGGCAGATTGACGGACAGCTTCGCAAGGGCATGGAACGCCAGGTGTATCTGCCTTCCGGCGGCTCCATTGTCATTGACCGAACCGAGGCCATGACAACGATCGATGTGAATACGGGTCGCTTTATCGGTAAGGGCAAGAGCCTTGAGGAAACCGTGACGCGATGCAATCTGGAAGCTTCTGAAGAGATTGCACGCCAACTGCGACTCCGCGATATCGGTGGTATGGTGATGATCGACTATGTCGATATGGTGATGCCGGCCAACCGTGATCTGGTGTTGCGCCGTCTGGTCGAATGCTTGGCCCGCGATCGTACGAAGCATCAGGTGGCTGAAGTCACCTCACTTGGTTTGGTGCAGATGACTCGTAAGCGAATCGGCCAAGGTTTGGTCGAGGCGTTCTCCGAGGAATGCTCCGTCTGCAAGGGCCGTGGCTTCATCGTGCATGACGAGCCAACCGTTTCTGCCGAGTATGCGGATCCATACGCTTTGAAGGGCGGCGATCCTTTCGTCAAAACCAATAAGCGTGCGCATAATGCACCGGAGATTCAGGCGCCGCAGGGGTCCAGTCCCGATGTCAAGGCAAAGCTGGCGCAAATTGCCGCAGCTGCCATTGCTGCCGGAAACGAAACTGAATAAGCAAGCAAGAATAGGTAATACCTCATACGTAATAAGGAAAGCGATATAACCGACTTCTGATAATTTCATATATCCGTGTTTTCGGTGCCGTTACAGGACAATAAGCAGCAGGGGCGCAGAGCAGTTCACAGCTAGCGCCTCAGTCTTCTTCATTGACACGCGCGGCACTAAGACTTGCGAATGTACGAGGGTGTGTGTATTTTAGATGGTTGGTGTCTGGCCGCGAGGCTCAAACGTGCCGGACAGTAAGCTTTCCAAAACAACTAAGGAACGATTATGTACGCGATTGTGAAGGCCGGTGGCCATCAGGAAAAGGTCGAGGTCGGTGACGTCATCCTGGTCAACCGTCTTGATGCGAAGGAGGGCGACACCGTGGAGTTCCCGGTCGCGCTCGTAGTCGATGGCTCCAAGGTGACCTTGGGTGCCAAGGATCTTGCCAAGGTGAGCGTCAAGGCCGAAGTGCTGAACGACGAAGCCAAGGGTCCGAAGATCAACATCATGAAATACAAGAACAAGACCGGTGTCACCCGTCGCAAGGGACATCGCCAGAAGCTGAGCATCGTCAAGATTACCGCGATTGCCTGAGCTGAAGAGCTAGTACCGAAAGGACAACATCATGGCACATAAGAAGGGCGCGTCCAGCTCACGCAACGGTCGCGATTCACAGCCCCAATACCTCGGTGTGAAGAAGTACGGCGGCGAAGCTGTCGTGGCTGGCAACATCCTCGTTCGTCAGCGCGGAACCGCTTTCCACCCCGGCGAGAACGTCGGCGTCGGCAAGGATCACACTCTGTACGCCCTCAAGGACGGCAGCGTGAAGTTCGGTGTCCGTCGTGACCGCAAGGTCGTGGACGTCGTCACCGCCTGATTTTCAGTCGTTGTAACAGCCGCATCCAATGGGTGCGGCTGTTTTTGTTTAGCAATCATCCATGCTTGAGAACTGTGCGCATCCACGCTTTTCATTCCAAGCGCACACGTTGGATGCAGCAGGTAAGGTAAAGCATATGAGTGATTTTGTGGATCGAGTAACCGTTCATGTCAAGGGCGGTGACGGCGGAAACGGCTCGGCCGGTATCCGCCGAGAGAAATACAAGCCGTTGGCCGGACCAAATGGCGGCAACGGCGGTGACGGTGGTTCGGTGATATTCGTGGCCGATCAAAATGCCAATAGTCTTATGGACTATCGTTTTATGCCTCATCGCAGTGCCGGTAATGGCACCATGGGACTTGGTGACACGAAGGACGGATCCAAGGGTGCGGATCTGATCCTTCCGGTGCCTCTGGGAACCGTTATTTTTGAAGCCAAGGGCGCTGAGGGCAAACCCAAACATCCAGGAGAGCAGTTGGCTGATCTTCGTCATGCGGGTGAGCGATATGTTGCAGCGGCCGGTGGCAACGGCGGATTGGGCAATGCCGCTTTGGCCAATAGAACGAGGCGTGCACCTGGATTCGCGCTTTTGGGTGAGCCGGGAGAAGAAAGCGACGTGATTCTTGAACTCAAGTCCATCGCAGATGTGGCCTTGGTGGGATTCCCGTCGGCAGGCAAGTCAAGTCTTGTCGCGGCAATGAGCGCGGCCAAACCCAAGATTGCCGACTATCCATTCACTACTTTGGTGCCGAATCTTGGCGTGGTGATGTCCGGTGATTATCGCTACACCATTGCCGATGTGCCAGGGCTGATTCCAGGGGCTTCTCAGGGCAAAGGCTTGGGATTGGAATTCCTGCGTCATATTGAGCGCACAGAAATCATCGCGCATGTTATCGATTGCGCCACCTTGGAACCGGATCGCGACCCGCTGTCGGATTATTATGCCTTGGAGCATGAGCTCTCCCAATACGCCGATCAGTTGGAACTTCCTGTCGCTGCCATTCCTATTCCGGAACGTCCCCGTATCATAATCCTCAATAAGGTGGATGTGCCGGAGGCCAAGGAATTGGCGGAATTCGTGCGCCCGGAATTTGAAAGGATGGGCTTTGCGGTATTCGAGATATCCACCGCATCTCACGAAGGACTGAAGGAACTTGGATTCGCGCTGGGCCGTATGGTCGATGAAATGCGCGAAGAAGTGGCCAAGCGCGAACAAGAGCGGGATGAGGCTCGTGTTGTCATCAAGCCTCTGGAACGCACTGGTCGCCGTCGTGCTGATGATGAAGGCGGAAACGGTCTCGATTTCAGTATTGTTCGTGAGGAAGGCGGCTCGGGTGACTTCTGGTTCACTGTTACCGGCCGCAAGCCTGAACGCTGGGTTTTGCAGACCAACTTTGATAATGACGAAGCAGTCGGCTATCTGGCTGACCGTTTGGCAAAGTTGGGCGTGGAAGATGAGCTACGCCGATTGGGCGCCAAGCCAGGTGACGAAATCCGCATAGGACGAGGTAATCGAGCCGTTGAATTCGATTGGGATCCAACGGTTGCGGCCGGTGCCGAAATGCTCGATGGCGCTCAATTGGGTGCGCGAGGAAAGGATCTGCGTTTGGAAGAGCAGGATACTCGTGCCCGCAGGCGTACCAATGCCGAACGCCGTCGCCAGTATCATGACATGATGGATGCCAAGGCAGCCGTTCGTGAGGCCATGATGGCCGAACGCCAGGCCGGACACTGGGCCGATCCGAGTGTTGATGATGACCGTCATGATGAGCAGGCAATTCTCGGACGTGGCGAAGACGAATAAGGGGATGTGAACCACTGATATGCCGACATTGTCTCATGCTGAAGTACGCAGAGCGATAGCACAGGCGCAAACCATTGTCGTCAAAGTGGGATCGAGTTCTCTGACTCAACCATCCGGCCACCTTGACCCTGAAAAATTGGGCGCCTTGGTGAATGCCATAGCTCATGCATCCCTTATGGGTGCGCGTATCGTATTGGTATCTTCAGGTGCTATCGCAGCTGGTTTCGGTCCTTTGGGCTTTGACTCCCGCCCCAAGGATGTGGCCACCCAGCAGGCGGCTGCTTCTGTGGGCCAAGGCTTGTTGATGGCGCAATATGAAGCCGCTTTCGCTGCATTCGGCATTCGAGTGGGCCAGATTCTTATTACTGCCGAAGACACGATTCGCGCTGCCCAATATCGTAATGCTCAACGAACGCTGGGCAGACTTCTTGAGCTGGGCGTCGTGCCGATTGTGAATGAAAACGACGCCCTAGCCAGTAACGAGATTCGTTTCGGTGACAACGATCGGCTTTCTGCATTGGTCGCCAATATTGTGCGGGCGGATGCGCTGGTTCTGCTCACCGATGTTGACGCCTTGTATACGGCACCTCCATCCGATCCTGAATCGAAGCAGATTTCGTATGTTCCGAATGTGGTGAAAGCGCTCGAAACAGTGAAAGTTGCAGGAAGCGGATCCAAGGTGGGCACCGGCGGCATGGTAACCAAGCTTGAGGCCGCCCATGTGGCGGCGGTTTCAGGTATTCCGACCGTTATGACCTGCGCATCGAATGCGGGTCCTGCGCTTATGGGTGATTTCGTGGGTACGGCCTTTGCGCCTGTTAAGCATCGCGGTTCCTTCAAGCGGCTTTGGATCGGTTTCGCCTCGCATCCTCGTGGCACGCTTGTGGCTGACGAAGGCGCTGCTCACGCAGTGCGAGGCGGTCGTGCCAGTTTGCTGTCTGCAGGAGTTGTGGCTGTACGGGGCGAATTCTCCTCCGGCGATTCCGTATGGATAGACGATGAGCAGGGCAATCATCTGGCCAAAGGCTTGGTCGGATTCGATTCCGAGGAAATTCCGCAAATGCTGGGCCGTAATACCGCACAGCTCAAGCGATTCCTTGGTGAACATTATGCGCATCCTATCGTCCATCGTGATTATTTGGTACTGGTGTGACATCTCTGGCAAAGTCAGTCATGTGTCTGCGCTTAGATTTCGGGTTGCTAGACTATGCCGTAACAGTATTCCGTACATTGTCGTTACTAGTGCAGGATGAGTAAGGATTGAAGGGGTGTTCCAGCGCGGGTGCCACAGTAGTCTGTGCGCTTGTGGACGGATGCAACGAAAGTGGTGAGTGATGACGATCGAGACGACACAATTGGGATCATTGACATCTTTGAGACAGAGGAATGTCAGTACTGTTCTCAAAGTGTTGCGTCAACACGGTGGTATGACACAGGTTGAACTCGCAGAGGCTACCTTGCTGTCAACAGCCACAATTTCAAGTATCGTTCGGGAGCTTTCCGAAAAAAAACGAAGTTGAGACAACTTCGGTGAGTCGTAATGGTCGTCATGCATGGCTTGTCACATTGGCTGCTGGAAGTTCGCTGGCAGCAGGTATTTCAATCGACGATCATGGAATATCAATCGCCACAGGTGATGCGAATCACGGGGTAGTCTCCTCGAGATTTCTGCCTTTGGCTGGTTTGCAGCAACTTGATACCACTCTTATACGGTTGATCGGATTTCTGAGGGAAATGTTAGAGGAGATGGGCCGTGAACTTGGCGAGTTAAAAGCAATCGTAGTTGCTTTACCCGCACCTCTTGATGGCCAAGGCAATGCCGTGATCCCGAATATGTTGCCAGGGTGGTCAGAGGGCATGTTCTCGGAAGCATTCGTTTCAGCAACTGGAAAGGCCCCTTCACTAATAGGGGTTTCAGATGCATCGTGCAGAGCATATTTAGAAACATCAGGCGGCGTGCATAGTAGGGTAGATACCCTATACATACACGCCGATGATGTAATAAGTGGCTCTTTGGTATTGAATGGCAAGATATACCATGGCAGTAACGGGGTGATAGGACAATTTGGGCATTTGCAGGTCGATCCCAATGGTGCGGTCTGTGCATGTGGGCGACGAGGATGCCTGAATACAGTGGTCGGTGCTCCCGCACTGCGGACGTTGATGATGCCCTCAAGGGGTGATTTAACATTACGCGATATTCTTAATGACGCACGTGATGGTGATACTGCTAGTCTGCGTTTGATGGAGGAAGTTGCAGAGACAATCGCACGGACAGTCGAACCTGTTGTCAGCATGCTCGGCCCAGATGAGGTAGTTATCGGAGGTTCGATGGCCAAGGTTGGCAAGCCTTTCTTTGATGCTTTTGCTTACACTCTTGATAGGCAGTCTTTCCCTGCGGGGAAATCTTGGAGCGTTGTACCTGGTCCTGAAGATGCATTGGACGTAGCGCGTGGCGCACTGTTCATAGCTACAGACAAGGTTATGATAGTTTCTTAAGCAAATAGATGACGAGTGCTCGAGAAATCGTGGATGGAGCGTTGCGATGATCGCTGCTAAGCCTTTAACTGTACCGCACGAAGGCAGGCAGGATTTCCCTGCAGTGTTATCTGCCGTAGCTTTGAGAAAGACATATGGTTCTGTAGTTGCTTTAGATGAAGCCAATATAGATATTCGACGCAGAGAGATTTTGGCTATCGTCGGGGATAACGGTGCAGGCAAATCGACTCTTATTAGATTGCTTAGTGGATTGGAACAGCCCGATTCTGGAGTTATCTATCGAAACGGCAGTAGAGTAGAGTTCTCAGGTGTTTCCGAGGCAAATGATGCTGGCGTTGTTTCAATGTTCCAGAATGCTGAAGCATGTTCCAGATGGATATCGCCGATAATATCTATATGGACATGAACTCATGCGTGGACCATTTGTCGATAAGAAAAAAATGACTTAGAGAGACAGAGACTTTGTTGAACCATTTGGGTTCTAAGTTAACGGCAAATCGATTAGTGCGTGGGCTATCTGAAGGTGAGCGCCAAACATTAGGATTTGCTAGGGCATTATTCTTGGACCCTGAAGTACTCCTGTTGGATGAGCCGACTTCATCTTTGTCGGTGATACAGACCAGCGAGGTGCTTAATCAATTGCTGAGTCTGAGAGATTCAGGCAAAAGCGTGATAATGGTGTCTCATAGCTTGCCAGATGTGTTTGCAGTTTCTGACCGAATTTGCGTCATGAGACATGGTCGAGTTCGAGCAATGCTTGAAACGAGAGAGACAACATACGAGCGAGTTATAGGTTATATGGCTGGTGCGCCCTTAGAGATGGGCTTATAGATTAGGACTTAATATTCAATTTCTGTGCTCTGAATATAATAAATGGCATATTTCGGCGTGTCTTAATTTTACTTTACTTTGTTGAATATGTATTCTAAATTCAACAAATACAAATTGACAAACCTGCAATCCAAGATGCAATGTTGCATCTAGATTTTTTTTGGGCAATTTGTTATATTTTGACCATTATTATTTGAAATTTTGATTGATGGTCATAAATTAATAAATTAAGAATACGAATTCATAGAGGAAGGTCAAAGATGAAATTCACGCGTATTCTTGCTGCAACGGCTGCAGCAGCGGTGCTGTTAGTCGGTGGTTTATCTGGCTGTGGGTCCAGCGGATCGTCCCAGTCAAATTCTGGATCGAGTAGCTCAAGCATAAAGTTGGGTTATGTTCCCTCCACGATGAACAATCCATTTTGGCAGGCGATTCTCGATGGCGTTAATGAGCAGATTGATGGGAAAGATGTAAGTGTTCAATCTGTTGATCCACAGGCAGACCAGTCCAAGATGAATGATATGGTCGGCGACCTTATTGCCTCTGGTGTGAATGCGATAATCCTTGGACCATATGACACTACAGGGGTGCAGCCTGCGCTGCAGGCGGCTGCCGACGCCAATATTCCAGTCATCAATATTGATACTCCGGTCGATGCGCAGGATCTGGTCAAGACAGTGGTTGCCTCCGACAACGAAAAAGCTGGTGCTTTGGTGGCGGCAGATATGAAAAAGAAGCTAGACAAAGGATCACAAGTTGCGGTTGTCAATTGCCCTGCTGGTCAAGCGTGTATTGATCGGTTGAACGGATTTAAAGCTGAAGCTGGAGATTATTTCGATATAGTGCAGGAATTGGACGGCAAGGGTGAACTATCTGTCAGCCTTACACTGACTGAAGATATTCTGCAGTCTAACCCAGATGTGAAAGCTATTTTTGGTGTAAATGACCCAATGGCATTGGGCGCTGTTCAAGCACTGGCAGCTCATCCTGAAATGTCTGGCGTGCTAGTCTACGGGGTGGATGGTAGTCCAGACGGTAAAAAGGCAATCAAAGACGGCACCATGACTGGAACAGGTGCGCAATCCCCTAACCAAATTGGCAAAAAAGCCGCACAAGCGGCATTGGATGTGCTTGATGGAAAAACCGTCGAAAAGAATATCGTCGTGGACACGTTCTTGATTACGAAGGACAATGTCGACGAATATGGGACAGATGGCTGGCAGTGACGTACAGATAAAGACACTGTAGTTTTGTCGAAAATCATACACAAGAATACAGCGAAGTATTCACATAGCCGTGTGCAACCAGACATTCTGGCTGCACACGGCGGGAGGTGACAACAGTGACTCAATTGCTTGAAGCTGCACCATCCTTTTTGCGAACGGATGAGAATATCGTTGATTCTCGTCCGAAATTAGTAGAAATGAAGGGTGTTGTAAAAACATTTCCTGGCGTTAAAGCATTGACTGATATCCATCTGACTTTGCATCAAGGCGAAGTATTAGGGTTGTTGGGCGAAAATGGAGCCGGCAAATCAACACTAATGAATGTGCTGGGTGGTATTTATAAGCCGGATTCCGGTTCGGTCTATATCAATGGAGAAGAGGTTCATTTTGATGGTGTGCTTGCGGCACAAGAAGCAGGAATTGCTTTTGTGCATCAAGAGCTAGCTCTGGAGCCATTTCTGACAGTGGCTGAGAACATATTTATTGGTCGAGAAGTGAAAAATAAAGCAGGTTTGGTTTCCCAAAGAGAAATGGAAACTCAAGCTAGACCATTCCTGCGAATGGTGGGTCTTGATGTAGATCCGCAAATGATGGTCAATTCATTGAGCATGGGACAACAGCAGATGGTTGAAATCGCTAAAGCTTTGTCCTTAAACTCAAGGGTAATTGTTCTCGATGAGCCTACTTCATCTCTTTCCGAAAACGAAGTAGAAAATCTGTTCCAAATTGTCCGTAAATTGAAAACCCAAGGTATGGGCATCATATATATCTCACATAAAATGTCGGAAATTTTTGATCTAACCGACAACGTTATGGTGATGCGTGATGGTTGTTATGTAGACACGGTGCCTACGTCGAATACTACTGAGGATGAGCTGGTTCATCTCATGGTGGGGCGCGACGTAGAAAACTATTACTATCGCACATACAACGAGCCGGGTGATGCTGCTTTAGAGCTCAGGGATTTTGCCTGTGGTCCATGGGAGAAACCCGTGAATCTCACAGTTCGTCAACGTGAGATAGTGGGAGTATATGGCCTAATCGGGGCGGGCAGGTCGGAACTGTTTGAGACCGTTATGGGTCTGCGGAATGGCGGAAGCGGCACGGTTTTAGTGCATGGTAATGAAATTGGCGCCCGTGATCCTGTCCGTATGCAACAACATGGTCTGGCCTACGTCCCTGAGGACCGGAAAACACAAGGTTTGTTCTTATTTGGCGATGTCATGTTCAACACGTCAATTGCTAGCTTGGGAGATTTTATTTCATGGCTGCGAGTAAATGAGCGTAAAGAAAAAGAAATCGTCGTCAATGCGATTGAGACATTGAATATTAAGGTCTCGTCCCCGCAGACACGAGTCGGAACCCTGTCTGGTGGTAACCAGCAGAAAGTGGTGCTTGGCAAATGGCTGGCGACGAAACCAGAAATCCTGATCCTAGATGAGCCAACGAGAGGTGTTGACGTAGGAGCTAAAGCCGAAATCTACAAAATAATCAACGAGTTGGCTGCACAAGGAGTGGCTGTTGTATTCATTTCTTCAGAATTAAACGAAGTAATGAATATGTCAGATCGTCTCGCAGTGATGCGAGAAGGTGAAATAGCTGCGGTTCTATCACGTGATGAATTTAATCAGGATGTCATTCTCAAGCATGCATTGGGCTAATTTGCCTGAAGAAAGAGATAAAGGAGATTCCAATGAAAAACGGTATCGACTTACTGGATCGTGTTGGTGAGGTTCCAGTCGCTGGTTCTGTGTCGAAATTTATAAAACAAAACCTAGGCATACTGATCGGTTTTGCAACATTGTTGGTATTTTTGAGCATATTCGCAGACAACTTCTTGTCGTGGGCAAATATGGTAAATCTCATGCGATCTGTCTCGACCAACGCAATTCTTGCTATAGGCGTTATGTTGTCGATCATGTTGGCTGGTATTGATCTCACATGCGGTGCATTGGTGGCGCTATCGGGAGTAGTTGCAGTGCTAAGCCTGAACAATTTTGGCTTACCGCTGCCGCTAGCTATCGTAACTGGAGTGATTATAGGTGTTGTAGTCGGCTTGTTAAATGGTCTGGTTATTGCATACACCGGAATACATCCCTTCGTAGTGACGCTAGCCATGCAAAGCATATGCCGAGGTGCCGCATATTTAGCGGCTGGCGGTCAGCCGGTCACTGCAAGAAACACTGCATTTACAGCACTTGGGAATGGCTACTTGGGTCCCATTCCGTTACCTGTCGTGTACATGATAGTACTGTTCTTCCTGCTGTATCTATTGCTCAATAAGACGCGTCTAGGCCGTCATATTTATGCACTTGGCGGTAATCCGACAGCTGCCAAATACAGCGGAATAAATGTAGTCAAAGTCAAGGTATTTGTTTGGGCGGTATCCGGCCTATTGTCAGCGTTTGCCGGTGTGGTGTTGGCATCACGCATGTCTTCGGGACAGCCGACGGCTGGCGTTGGCTATGAAACAGACGCAATCGCCGCTGCAGTGATTGGCGGCACTTCGATGTATGGCGGTGTCGGTAGAGCGGGTGGAGTGTTCATAGGTGTACTGATCATTGGAATGATTAGCAATGGTTTGAACTTGCTCCATGTCAATTCATTCTGGCAATACGTGATCAAGGGAATCATTATCATTGTCGCCGTCTATTTCGATATGCGTAAGAACAAGGGAAACGTCCGAACAGGTTTCTGAATCGCAACTCAACGCAAATGAGATTCAATGACGAATCAAGTTTATGAAAACAAGGAAATACTATGGAAGCTTCACGGAAGATAGAGCTTGAGACAATAGCGACAAAGTGTCGAGCAGATGCCTTGGCAATGGTGAGGAGTGCTCACTCGGGGCATCTAGGTGGCTCATTGTCAGTAATGGATTTGCTCACGGTTTTGTATTTTGACGTAATGAACATTGACCCCGAAAAACCGCATGATCCGCATAGGGACAGATGCGTGCTCTCAAAGGGGCACTGCACGCCCGCTATGTATTCAATACTGTCGCGGCGGGGTTATTTTCCAAGGGCTTGGCTGTCGAATTTTAGGCAAATTGACAGCGTACTTTCTGGGCATGTTGAGATGACAAAAGTACCTGGAGTGGACATGTCTGCCGGGTCATTGGGTCAAGGTCTATCCGCAGGTTTGGGAATGGCATTGGCCTCAAGGGTAGATGGGGGTAAATATCGGGTTTATGCAATCTGTGGCGATGGTGAAATCCAGGAAGGTCAAATTTGGGAAGCAGCTCAAGCCGCATCACATTATGCAGTGGATAATCTGACCGTGTTCATTGATAACAATGGTATCCAACTTGACGGCTTCACTGAACAAATCGGCGGAGCGTCCAATGCAGCAGCAAAGTTCAGTGCATTCGGTTGGCATACCACTGAGATAGATGGGCACGATATGGAGTCCATCGAAAAGGCTCTTGAGGAGGCTTGGAGTATCAGCGGAAAGCCGTCGGTGATTGTTGCAAATACCGTAAAAGGTAAAGGTATTTCGTTTATGGAAAACAATCCTAAATGGCACGGCAACGTACCAACTGAAGATGAATTTGAAATTGCCTTTAAGGAACTAGATGATCGGCTTGCGGAACTTGGCGCCAGTTGGGAAGGATGGGCACGATGAAGAAGGTATCTACTCGTGAAATATATGGTAGGACTTTGTGTGAACTCGGCGATCGGGACGACAGTGTTGTCGTTGTTGATGCGGATCTGTCGCTCTGCACTATGACATGTTATTTCGCGGGAAAGCATCCGGAACGGTTCTTCAACGTAGGTATCAGTGAAGCCAATATGGTTGGCGTAGGCGCGGGACTTGCAGCCACGGGAAAAACAGTGTTTGTCAACTCGTTTGCCATGTTCACTGCTGGTCGTGCATATGACCAAATACGAAACTCTGTGTGCTATCCCCATTTGAATGTTAAGGTCGTCGGAACGCATGCCGGATTGACAGTTGGTGAAGATGGCGCGACACACCAGTGCGTCGAGGATATGAGTTTGATGAGGACAGTACCTGGAATGACTGTCATTGTGCCTTGTGATGCGGAAGAAACCCGTCAGGCTGTTTATGCTATGGCGGATTACAACGGTCCTTGTTATTTCAGGTTAGGGCGTGCGCCGGTGAGCAATGTTGTTGACAGTCTACCGGGTTATAAGTTTGAAATTGGTAAAGCGGTTACCGTGAAAGAGGGCACAGACGTCACGGTCATTGCTGCTGGCACCATGGTTGAGGTCGCTCTTGAGGCATCTAGTGCACTCAAAGTTAAAGGTATTAATGCCCGTGTTATCAATATGCACACTATTAAGCCGATCGACCGTAACGCAATCCTCTCCGCAGCAAGGGAAACGGGTGCCATTGTTACAGCTGAAGAGCATAATGTAATTGGCGGTTTAGGGAGCGCAGTCAGTGAGGTTATAGTTGAAAGCGATACCAGAGTTCCGGTAGTTCGTGTTGGAGTGCAGGACGTGTTCGGACATTCCGCTCCGGCTGAAGTATGTATGGCAGCATATGGGCTTACGTCTGATCGTGTAGCGCAGGCCGTACAGCAAGCAATAGCGATGCGGTGAAGCGCTTACCTCAGTTCTCATAAGCAGGTTTCTATACAGCGCACCGCTGACGGTATGAAATTGATACAAATTGCAAGGTTGATATCGCTGGGCGTTTAGACAAGTTAATCTAAGACACCATTGCCGGTTAATTTCGGCTCATAAGGCTAGCATGGTGAAGCATGAGCATGAACGACTGGCAAAGCTTCAGTGATCGTATTAACAGTGTTGCACCCAGCGCAACCTTGGCTGTGGATATCAAGGCCAAGGCCATGAAGGCCGCGGGTATTGATGTCATCGGTTTTGGTGCAGGAGAGCCCAATTTCCCCACGCCGGATTATGTGGTGGAGGCCGCCGCCGCTGCCTGCCGTGAACCGAAAAACTACAAGTACACTCCCACGGCAGGACTTCCTGAGTTGCGCCAGGCCATCGCCGAGAAGACCCGCCGCGACTCCGGATATGAGGTGACTGCCGATCAGGTCGTGGTCACCAATGGCGGCAAGCAGGCTGTGTATGAATCATGCCAGGTGCTCGTGAATCCCGGCGATGAAGTTATCATTCCCGCTCCGTATTGGACGAGTTACACCGAAGTCGTCAAACTGGCTGGCGGCGTTCCGGTTACTGTATTTTCCGGTGCAGAACACGGTTTCGAACCGGATATCGAAGCCATTGAAGCAGCGCGTACTCCACGTACCAAAGCCATTATCGTCACCTCTCCTTCCAACCCCACTGGCGTGGTTTGGAAGCCGGAAACCATCGAAGCCATTGGTCGATGGGCAGTAGAACATCATATTTGGGTGATCTCCGATGAGATTTACGAGCATCTGAACTACGATGACGCCCACACCACATATATCGGCGCAGTTGTGCCTGAGGTTAGGGGTCAGTTGCTCGTGCTCAATGGTGTGGCAAAAACCTATGCCATGACCGGTTGGCGAGTTGGCTGGATGATTGCTCCGGAACCGGTGGCCAAAGCAGTGTCGAAGCTGCAAGGGCATCTGAGCTCCAATGTCGCCAACATATCGCAGCGTGCTGCCTTGGCTGCAGTCAGTGGCTCGTTGGATGCGGTTCGCGATATGCGTGCGGCTTTTGATGTGCGTCGCAAGGCGATAGTCACGGCTCTCAATGACATCGAAGGCGTTGTGTGCCCTATGCCTAAGGGGGCCTTCTACGCTCTTCCGAATGTCGAAGCTTTGTTGAACAAGCCGCTGGGTCCCAAAGGCTCGCAAGCTTCCACGGTTTCAGAGCTGGCTTCCCTGCTTTTGGAAGAAGCGCATATTGCAGCTGTTCCAGGTGAGGCTTTTGGAGCTCCGGGATATTTGCGATTCTCCTATGCTCTTGCCGATGACCAATTGGCTGAGGGTATGCGACGCTTCAAAGCTTGGGTTGAAGCCTGATAGTGATATTGAGAATTGGCGTTTGCGTCACTCCTGTATATCGGAGTTTTGCAGACGCCTTTTTGATATATAGCGGCTTCGTTGAGGCTCTGAGACGTGCCGCGACACTCGATTGGACGAAATCGAAGCGAACCGCTAGTATTGCCTCTTGGCGGTTTTGCCTCGTGGTCGCGTGTTGCGGGTACGATAGGCGAAGTTCACCTAGGGATGTGGCGCAATTGGTAGCGCAACGGTCTCCAAAACCGTAGGTTGTGGGTTCGAGTCCCGCCGTCCCTGCTAGTTTTGAAACACATATCAGCAGCCAAGCGAAGGATGGAAATGGCTAAGGCACGCAACACTGAGAAGGCCGCGAAGCCGAACGTTTTCATGCGCATCGGTTTGTTCATCAAGCAAATCATCGATGAGCTTCGTAAGGTCGTGACTCCTACCAGCAAGGAACTCTTCGGCTGGTCGCTCGCGGTATTTATTTTCGTCCTCTTCCTGATGGCATTGGTCACGGGTATGGACTTTGGCCTGGGCGAGCTTATGCTGAAGTTGTTCGGCTGATTTCCTTACCACCGAAAGTGACTACGCATGAGTGAAGATATGAATATGGATGACGCCGTGAATTTTGATGGCGTCGATGCTGTGCCAGAGTTACCTGAGGAACAGGTTGCTGGCCAGGCCGAAACCGAGTCGGTCGATACTGATGTTGTGAATGATCAGCCTGTTGACGAAGAACCTGAGGCTGCTGCTGAAGAATCTGAAACACCTGTTGCGGCTGAGGATGTTGACGATCAGGAAAGCGTCAGCGAAGACACAGAAGGTGTTGCAGAAGCTGAAGACGATGATCCCGGTGCGAAGGCTGTGAATGAATTCGCCAAGCAGCTGCGCACCCTTGAAGGCAAGTGGTACGTGCTACATACCTATTCGGGTTATGAGAAGCGCGTCAAGGCCAATGTTGAATCTCGCGCTCAGAGCTTTGGCTTGGAAGATCGTATTTTCCAGATCGAAGTGCCGATGGAAGAAGTTGAGCAGCACACCGATAAGGGTAAGAAGGTCATTACCCGAGTCCGCGTTCCAGGCTATGTGCTGATTCGCATGTGGCCGGATGAGAATGCACGTCGTATCGTACGCGAAACCGAAGGCGTGACCGGCTTCGTTGGACCGACCAAGGATCCAGCTCCGCTGAGCCGCAAGGAAGTTGTGCGCATGATGGCGCCGATGATTGCTTCCGAGGCTTTGAAGCAAGCCGGAGACAAGCCTGCTGCAGCCAAGAAGCGCACGGTCGAGGTTTCGTACGCTGTCGGAGACCAGGTCACCGTCACCGACGGTCCGTTCTCCACAATGGCAGCCGTGGTTTCTGATGTGGAACCAACAACACAGAAGCTCACTGTCTTGGTCTCCATCTTCGGACGTGATACTCCAGTGGAGCTCGGCTTCGATCAGGTCGAGAAGATCAACTAAAGCATTCGTATAGTCTGTGCCTCATGCCTAACGGTGTGGGGCACAGTCGTTTATAGGGCATCTTTGTCCTCATAAAAATCGGCTTCCGGGAGATACCGCCGCTTGTTCATGCGAATCAGAAGCATTAGATGATCGGTCCACTGTCATCTCGACACGCGGTAACTTATATTCCTATATGTCCAATCATATGTACGTAGCATATGGCACAATAGGAAAGCTTGTGTCTGGAGGGGAGACCCGCTAGCACAGCACAGCAATGTACGTTGCGGGAGGAGACCGCGGACACTGTAGGCGAAAGCCTGTTGAGTCCACGGCGACCGACAGTACCGCTTCACAGAAAGAAGACCGAAATGGCTCCTAAGAAGAAAGTCTCAGCGCTGATCAAGCTTGAGATTCAGGCCGGTAAGGCAAATCCGGCACCGCCACTGGGCCCGGCTCTGGGTTCCCATGGCGTGAACATCATGGACTTCTGCAAGGCATATAACGATGCCACGAAGGACAAGATGGGCGAAATCGTTCCTGTCGAGATCACCGTTTACGAGGATCGCTCCTTCACCTTCATCCTGAAGACCCCTCCTGCAGCTGCTCTGCTGCTCAAGGCTGCCGGTCTCCAGAAGGGTACCGAAAACCCACTGACCCACAAGGTCGGCTCCGTCACCAAGGCACAGGTTCGCGAAATCGCCGAAACCAAGATGCCTGATCTCTCCGCACGTGACGTTGAAGCTGGCATGAAGATCATCGAGGGCACCGCCCGTTCGATGGGTATCACGGTTGAGGCCTGAGAGGAGTAGGACAGATGGTTAAGCATTCCAAGAAGTACCGCGAGGCGGCTGAGAAGGTCGATCGCAATAACCTCTACACCGCACCTGAGGCCATCGCTCTGCTCAAGAGCATGCCAAAGCGTGGCTTCGACGAGACCGTCGAGGCTGTGTACCGCCTGAACGTGGATCCACGTAAGGCTGATCAGCTGGTGCGTGGCGTGGTCAACCTGCCTCACGGCACTGGTAAGACCGCCAAGGTTCTCGTGTTCGCCCGTGGCCCGAAGGCTACCGAGGCAACTGAGGCCGGCGCAGACATAGTCGGTGATGACGAACTCGTCGAGCAGGTGGCCGGTGGCTTCCTCGACTTCGATGCAGTCGTTGCCACCCCGGACATGATGGGCAAGGTCGGTCGTTTGGGTCGTGTGCTCGGTCCTCGTGGCCTGATGCCAAACCCCAAGACCGGCACCGTGACCATGGATGTGGCCAAGGCCGTTGCCGATATCAAGGGCGGAAAGATCGAGTTCCGTGTTGATCGTCACGGCAACCTGAGCTTCCTGATCGGCAAGCTCTCCTTCGATGAGCAGGCTCTGGACGAGAATTTCAAGGCTGTGGCCGATGAAATCAAGCGTTTGAAGCCAGCAACCGTGAAGGGTCGCTACATTACCAAGGCGACCATCACTTCGACGATGGGCCCCGGTATCCCTCTGGATTCCGCAACCTTCGCCTAATGTGTGAAGGAAGAACCCCCGAAACCGCAAGGTATCGGGGGTTCTTTGTGTTGTGCCACATGAATCGAGAGTCTGCTATTGCCTCTCTTGTGCCTCTCGAATCCGGCCCAAGGCAATAGCCGTCTGAAGAACAAATGCCTCACGCGGATCAGTTGCGTCCCAACCGGTGGTCTCACTGGCGCGCTTCAAACGATACCGAACAGTATTGGGATGTACGTTCAATTCCCTGGCGGTAATATCCAATGAACTGCCCGATTGCAAGAATGCATCCACTGTTGCAAGCGTTGGATCGTCAGGGTTGTCTCCGCGCAAACTTCCATACACGGTAAGCACAAGCTCGTCTCGAGCGCCTTCGTCACCCAATAACGCACGTTCGGGGAGGACGTCATCAGCACGCATGGGGTGAGGTATGGGATGAATTGCCGGCGCGGCCTTAATGGCAGTCAGTGCCCCGATGATGGATTGCGATGCGCCATCGATACCGTGGCGGGTGGGGCCAAGGCACACCGGTGCGGCATCATCAAAGGCAGGTAATATCGCAGTGCACGTGGTTTCCGGTGTTACCGCAGCCTGAATGCCGATAAGTGCAATGCACTGCGTGCCACTTCTTGCCACGATACACATATTGCCTCCGAGATTGCGCACTTCACTGCGAATGCGCACGCTTGCAGCGTCAAAGCCCGGTCGAGGAGAGCCCGCCACGGTGAAACAATCAACCGTCTGGCGCCATCCGAGCAGATGGAACAATGACTCAATACGCGTATCGACAATGCCTTTGGCAAGGCATTCCATGACTATGGATTCAATGCGATGGTCCATGGCAGTTACCGAAAACGAGGATAATGCATCGCCGTCACTCGCAAGTGAATCAGATTGCGCCGCAGCAGAATTCTCTGCACTATGCTGTGTTGCCTCGGTGTTTTCGCCTATCTGCGAGGCGAGAAGCTCGAGGAAATCATCATATGCTGGTTGCGTTGCGCTCATGATTGTCAGTTTAGTCTCTGGGAATGTATATACGCTGAATGGGCTTGCAATGGCGGCATTTTCAGTTAGAGAGCTGCCTTGCTGCAAGCTGCCCGAGGACGGGATTCACGCCAGAACGTCAGGGCCATGCACCCGAAAACAAATGCAACCGGCAGCATATGGCGCTCAAAGTTATTGGCAGGAGCGGTGATCATAACCCCCATCAAGAGCAAAAGCGGCATATGCCAGACAAGGGTACGCCAGCGACGCAGAATAACTTCGGCGGCGCCGAATATCAAGGTGAGCGTCACATAGAAGTTGCCGTGGGTGACCCAGCCTAATACGGGAATTTCTCCCCATTGCTGCGCATCTTCCGAAATGGTATTGCGCCAATCATGGAATTGATATTTGATCCATGTGGATGATTGCTGCACATAGTCGTTGGAAACGTAGTAATTCATGGCGACATAAGGCTGGTCAAATACGTTGAAATAGCCGAAGCATTTGGCCAAGAAAGCATCTGTCGCAGTGACGGGATCAGCTTTGATTATCTCCAACCAAGCCTTGTTGAAAGCCTCCAGATCCTCTGGCGTCGCCGAACGCCACCGATAACTCACCTTCTTGGACTGGATGCCTGAGGATTTCACAGGATCAGCATCTTGGGGATAATAAGCCTCAGCCATCTGATCAAGATTAAACACAGCACTCAATCGAGCCTTTGCCGAGCTGGATATGGCGGACGGGTTGCGCTTGGCGATGCGAGCGATCTGCTGAAGCTGAATGCCGCGACTTTCGATGGGATCGCCGCTGATAATGGATCCATTATTGATCATCAATGCAATGCCGCCGTGGATCACGATCACGGGCAGGAGTGTCGTGATCACATAGACATACCAACGTTTGCGGTCTGCGATGAGGAAGAGCACAAGCTGAAAAACGAGGATATACCAAGCATATTTGGCCGAAATCAGCATGATGCATGTGGCGATGAGCATGGCGATGAAGCTGCGCTTGCGCAATCCTCGTTTCGTGCCGAGATGCAGACCGCTGGTCATATGCAATTCATAACCGATGCCGAACCACCAGACGAAAGCGAATGCGAATAAAGGCGATTTGGTCAAGGAAATCGTGGAGAATACCACGAGTGGGCAGAAGAGGAAGAACGGCAGAAAAGCGAAGCGGAAGATCGGGCCTGCGGGGAGCAATGCACTGCCATTCTTCTTTGTTCTGCACTCCAAAGTGAGAGGGCGATAACCGCGTTCTGGATGCGTTGGGTCGATAAGTTCCAGGGCTTGCGAATATTCCGGTTGCCCGAAAGGGGAAGGGGTTGCAAAAACGGCCTCGCGTCTCAGCCAAGGCAAGTTGAGGAAACGATGCAATGTGGCGGAACAACAGAGGATGGCAAACAACCATTGCATTGCGGAGAGCGTGACCAGACCCCAATCATTGGAGCCTGTGAGATATCGCGAGGCTGCGGCGACCGCCCCATGCACAATGGTTAATACGATATTGTGCTGATCGGTTAGATATGTTGAGGACTCAGGCCATAAATAGTGTGCCGTTGGATAGATATCCATGGGAACGAATGAGAAGAATCCGATATATGGCTGATGCACGCCGGTCCATTGATTCCACGCCCAACTGAATTCTCGCATTTGAGAGCGAATATCAGCGCCGTATGCACTGAGCAAAGTGGTGGGTATCCAGATCCATCCCACACATAATATGAGGGCTATTTTCCATCTGCGGTTAGTGGCTTGGATGAGTATGCGGCTGCATGCCGTTTTCATGCCGACCCATAGACGGGATGTGAAGAAACGACGTATCGCCAGGCAGATTTTGCTTACTTGGCTGTTTGCTTGGCTACTCGCTTGTAGGCGCGATGCGAGACTTGCGCGTGTGGTCCGCAACCATGTCAATGGAATGATGCGCTGCCCTCGTCCAAAACGGACTAATGCGCAGACCATCGAGAAATAGACAGCAAACGAGCCCAACAAGGTCAATGTTTGGAACCAAGACCACGACGCTATTGAGGAATCGGCCCAATAAATCGGTCCAACCGCCGTGCACAGCGCGAGCCACAAACAGGCCAGCGCAGCAAGCGCCCACCGTGAGAATCGACCCATGCGCTGGGCGATGCTGCCATGGTCTGTTGAATGTTCTGCTTCATCTGAATCGCTGACTTGCGACGGACAAGCTGAACCGGAAGCGATTGAAGCAGAGTGAGTCATGTTCGGCATTTTACCTTGCGGCGGCGAACGATTGCGGTTCGATGGCATGAAGCATGAGTGAAAGGGAACGGTGTACAGTGCTTTCGTGCTTCGTGGCGCTATGCTGGGCGCATGAGCGAAACGATTGTGGCCGAAGATGCTGAGATGCCGTTGAGCGAGCAAGTAGCAGACTCAGTGGTGCGCTATGTGCGCGTTGGTTCAACCAATGATGTTGCACGGCAGGCATTGTTGCAGGGGAAGATAGGCTATTGCGATTCCGCATTGCCGCCTATGGCGTTGATTGCAGCCGATGTGCAGGAATCGGGCCGTGGCCGTATGGGACGCGAGTGGCTCAATAGGCCCGGTGAATGCTTCATGGTGTCATTCGTCAGCGTTGTGCCATCTTCAGTGGTATATGGCGCTTCGATAAACGGTTGGCTTCCGGTCTTGGCTGGGTTATGCAGTATTGATGCCGTCAACGAGGTATTAGGCCATTGCAATGCTCACGCTATTCATGATGATTGCCGATTGATGCTCAAATGGCCCAATGACATATTCTGCGAAGGATTCAAGATGGGCGGAATTTTGGTCGAATCCGTGCAATTGGGCAGAAACGGTGCGGGCAAAGGTATCGACAATGTGACAATCCATGCGGATGCCAGCCCGGATAATACACGAGAAAACAGTTCGCACGACGATGGGGGCCAATCCGAATCATTGGTTGGCGTCATCTTTGGAATCGGACTCAATATGAACATTCCCGCTGAATCCTTGCCGACTCAACAGGCCACTTCATTGCAATTGCATTGGGAGGGCCTTCCGCAGGCCACCGTTTTGCGAGATCGCATTGCCGCTGGTATTGCTGCGAAATTGCGAGAAGGACTGCGCAGCCTGATGGATAACCCAACCGAATATGTTGATCAATTGCTGAAGCGATATGTTCGCATGTGTTGGACTGTGGGTCGGCGAGTAAAAGCGAATCTGGTGGATGGCACTGTGAGGTATGGCAAGGCGCTGTCGATTATGTCGGATGCTTCGTTGCGAATGATGGGGGATGACGGTCAGATCCATGTGGTGCATACGGGAGATGTGGGCATTTTGCCGGCTCAGTCGGATTCGTGAGCAATGCTCGCGGCCTCATCGTCTCATCAATGACGAAATGCTCATGGCCGTTGTCTGAACTTGAACCGGGCTATCGGTCAAAAACGATTCGGATGCCGTTTCTGGGCTTGCAATGCAAAAAATCGGCGAAGCAATGCGAAGGGGACGCTTGTCTCGCCGATTTGTGTGGTGCAGAAATAGGAATTGCTTGCTCGGTGCGAAGTCGATTGGATCGCGCCAAGCTGCTCTGTCTGCACTGTGTTATTTGAATCGTGCTGGGTTGCTTGGTTTGCGGTGTATCACTTGGATTGCAAGGCCTGAGAAAGACCGGATACCGCCAAGGCCGCCACAGTGGCTTTCACCATATCGCCGACGATGAATGGAGCGGATGCCGCTGCAATATTCATCCAGGGCAGACCTGTAATCAGGGATTGCACCGTGAATCCCATGAGGTAATCCACAACGATGCAGCCGATAATCGCTGCGAAGAGATACCGCACCGCTGTCATCACATATCCGCGCAGACCTTCAGTACGTGGCTTGCCTTTCAGCAAAGCGGTGATCACAGCCCCGGGAAGGAAGCCGAAGAGGAAGCCTGCCGAAGGGCCAACCAGAGCAAGAGTGGACGCGCCCCCTGCGAATACCGGCAATCCCATTGCGCCCGCTGCCAGATACATCATGATGGAAGCGCCGGCCTCTTGCCAATTAAGGCTCAGGGCGGCAAGCATAACAATGAATGTTTGCAGGGTGATAGGAACCGGCGTGCCAGGAATGGGGACTGCTCCAGCGGCGGTGGCTGCCCATAGCATCGCTGCGAATGCCGCTGCCTTTATGCCGGAGAGCACAATGCAGCGGGACCGGGAACTGCTCGTGGAAATTGCGGAACTTGTTTGCATGAAAAACTCCCCTGATAAGAGTTGAAACCGAAGCTCGAGACGGAGTTGGCTCGCGCTCTGCTTGCCCATCCTAAGTTCATCGATTCGCAGAGGCATGGTGTATTTCTACAAATAATCGCTTTCATTTTTGTGCTTGAGCAATTTCGTGATATTGACATGAGATTATATTTTGTCAATTTATATTAAAATATTGTGCAGTCTTGGATATTGGCAAGGCAGATGAGTGCCGGCATTGTGGTGTTTGTAAAATGCGACAAAACTGGAAGCAAGGTTTTGTAGATTATCTTCTGACGAGGCTGTTGATGCAGAGTTACATTTGACACCATGGTCAAAAACGTCAACACACTGTTGGTGGCAAATCGCGGGGAAATCGCTTTGCGTGTCATCCGCACGGCCCGTGAAATGGGCATTGCCACGGTCGCAGTATATGCCGAACAGGACCGTCACGCGCATTATGTCGATCTCGCCGATGAAGCCTATGTGCTGCCCGGTGATACATATCGTGACACATATTTGAATGAGGATTTGCTTATTGAAATTCTCGCCCGATCAGGAGCTGACGCAGTGCACCCCGGTTACGGATTTTTGTCCGAGGTGCCTTCATTCGCGCAGCGGGTGGAGAAAGCCGGAGCCATATGGGTCGGCCCTTCAGTGAAATCACTTATTGATCTGGGAGACAAAATAACCGCACGCCGTGTGGCCAAGCGGGCCCAGGTTCCACCGGTTCCTGGAATTTCAGAACCTGTGCGAGATATCAAAGAACTGCTCGCCTTCGCACATACCCACGGCTATCCAGTCATGATGAAACGTACTGATGGCGGCGGCGGACGCGGCATAACGCTTATTCATGACGATGACGAATTACGCGGTTTCTATCTCAATCATGATGCCCTGCAAGGCGGAGATCTGGACGAGTATTTCATCGAACGATTTATCGACAAGGCCCGCCACGTGGAAACGCAATGCGGACGAGATAGCCATGGCAACTTCGTTGTCTATTCCACTCGTGATTGCTCGGTGCAGCGTCGAAACCAGAAACTCGTGGAAGAGGCGCCTGCGCCATATCTGACGCAGGATGAACGCGAGCAATTGGAGCGGTATTCGCGCAATCTATTCGAGGCCGTCGATTACGTGGGGCTGGGTACCTGCGAATTCATGGTGACCTCGCAACACAAGGTGTATTTTCTCGAAGTGAATCCCCGTTTGCAAGTCGAGCACACAGTGAGCGAGGAAGTATGCGGACTGGATTTGGTCAGGGAACAATTGATGATTGCTTCGGGAGGCAGCCTCACCGTGCCGACTTCTCCTCGAGGTCATAGTTTCGAGCTGCGTATCACCAGCGAAGATCCGGCAAGAAACCTTGCTCCCAGTTCAGGAACGCTCAGCCGTCTTGAATGGCCTTCCGGCCCTGGAATCCGTGTGGATTCCGGTGTGCAAGAGGGGGATACCATTTCACCGAAATTCGATTCCATGATGGGAAAGCTGGTCATCACCGCACAGGATCGTCTCACGGCAATATCCCGCGTGCGTCGGGCATTGCAGGAATTGCATATCGAAGGGGTGCCGACACCTGCCAGCCTGTTTGAGCAGATATTCTCCGATCCTGTATTCACAGCGGAACACCACGATTTCGATGTGTCTACCAAATGGTTGGAACGCGCATATCTCAATCGCGAACCAGCCGCTGCACAGGCAGGGCAGCCCGCTTCCATGAATGAGGGCGTGGATACGGCGAAACCGGCGAGTGAGTCCTTTGTGGTTGAAGTCAACGACAAGCGAATCAAGCTCACCGTGCCGCAGGACATCGTGGATAATCTTACCGGCTCAGCCAAGGCGAGAGCGGTCAAACTTCCCACACAGCCATTGCGCGGTCAGGGATTGCATGCCATTGAGCAGCAGAGCAAGCGTTCGCAAGACAAGCCAGGCGTCATTTCCGCACCTATGCAGGCAGTGGTGACGCGAGTGAATGTGGCTGAAGGACAGGATGTTGAAAAAGGCGATCTGCTGGTGGTTCTCGAATCCATGAAGATGGAGAACTATGTCTACGCACCGACAGCAGGCAGTGTTTCCAAGATATTCGTGGGGCCGGCTGATGGCGTCGAGGCTGGGGATACGTTGATCCACCTTGATGTGCGAGCAGCGGACGGTCGTAGCACAACGCAAGCGGCATCTGATGACCGCGGCGAAGGCAATGCGGAAGGAGTGAGCCGTGCCTGAGCAGTTGCAACTGGAACGACACAATCTTGCACATTCGTCAGTGGAGGCCAATATCGAAACTGACGCATTTGAACAAAGCCATGCGGGTCGCATCGATGAGAGTGTCCGCAATGCGAGTGACGCTGAATCTCACCAGAACAATCCGGACGAAATTCCGCGGCAGCCGATTCGCGCTGCAGTTGCTAAGGCTGCGCAACTCGCTCGGGGAGCAGAAGCCCACGCCCGTGAAAGGCAGCATGCCAAAGGCAAAAATACGGCCAGAGAGCGCCTTGACCTGTTATTCGATACCGGAACTTTTCAGGAAGTCGGGAGATTTGCAGGCGGGGATATCAACCAAGGTGTCGCCGGATGCGCAGTGATCACCGGATTCGGCGAGGTATATGGCCGCAATGTAGGCGTATACGCCCAGGATTTCTCTGTAAAAGGCGGCACGCTGGGCAAGGCAGAAGGCGAGAAGATATGCCATCTCATGGATATGGCTATGTCGCTCAAGGTGCCGGTTGTGGCACTTATCGATTCGGGCGGCGCTCGCATTCAGGAGGGCGTGTCGGCCTTGAGCCAATATGGCCGTATTTTCAAGAAAACCTGCGAAGCCAGTGGCCTGATACCGCAGCTTTCATTGATCTTGGGCCCATGCGCTGGTGGTGCAGTGTATTGTCCAGCCCTCACTGATGTCATCATCATGACGAAAGAGCATTCCAATATGTTCGTCACAGGACCGGATGTCGTCAAGGCAGCCACTGGCGAAGTGATCAGCATGGATGAACTTGGCGGCGGTTTCGTGCACAATGCCGTATCAGGGGTTGCCCATTATTTGGGCGAAGACGAAGCGGATGCCATTGATTATGCGCGCACGATTTTGGCGTATCTGCCTTCGAGTTGTGATGCGCAACCGCCAGCATTCGCTTATGCGGCAACGCGCGGCGAGCGTGAAATGGCTTCCCGCTTGGCAGACATCGTCCCTGAGAATGACCGTCAGCCCTATGACATGCTCGAAGTCATTCGATGCATTGCTGACTATGGGGAATTCGTTCAGGTGCAGGAATTGTACGCTGCCTCGGCGGTGGTTGGATTCGCCTGCATCGGTGGGCATCCCGTAGGAATCGTTGCGAATCAGCCCAATGTGCTTGCGGGAATTCTGGATGTGAATTCTTCTGAAAAGGTGGCCAGATTCGTCCGTTTGTGCGATGCGTTCAACCTTCCAGTGATCACTTTGGTGGATACCCCCGGATACAAGCCGGGATCTGACCAAGAACATGCGGGCATTATCAGACGAGGAGCCAAGGTTATTTATGCCTATGCCAATGCGCAGGTGCCGCTGATCACTGTGGTGCTCCGCAAGGCGTTTGGCGGTGCTTATATCGTCATGGGTTCCAAGGCCATCGGAGCCGATGTGAACTTGGCCTGGCCTTCCAGCCAAATCGCTGTGCTGGGAGCGCAAGGAGCCGTGAACATAATTCATCGCAAGGATCTGCAAAAGGCCAAGGAACGTGGTCAGGATGTTGAGGCTTTGCGCTCGCGACTCATTGCAGAATATGAGAGCACCACGGTAAACGCCAATTTGTCATTGGAAATAGGGCAAATCGACGCCATGATCGATCCCGGGCAGACGCGCGAAGCCATAGAGGATTCGCTGAGATTGTTGGCGAGTAAGAAACGGGTTGCCCGTGGAATAAAACATCACGGTAACCAGCCCATGTAACCAGTCCCAGTGATCAATTCATGTCATCAGGGCATATATCAAACAACAGAACTTATGCAAGGTATGCATCGACCGGAGCGTTGTGATGCATAACAATGAGATAAGGAATCAACATGACCAAGACCACCATGTTCTTCAATCGTCTGGAAACACAGCCGCATGTACTGATGTTCGGAGGCCAATCCACCCCATGGACCGCGGCTCTGGATGACCAGTGCACAGACCCTGCCTTGGAACAGATATTGCGCGATCATATCGCTGCGGCCGACCGATTGCTGGCACCGGTGAGCGCGGATTTGATGGCCACAACAGGCGGCAATGCCGATGTGTTTGCCATGCATGCCGAAGGTGCCGGATTGGGGGCTGCGGCAGACGCCGCCATAAGCGTTCAAGGCATTGCGCTGAGCCAATTGGGCGCCCTTGTTGACGCATCTCGTCTTGGCTATGATATTGCCACACGCCGTCCGGTGGCGGTGCTGGGGCACTCCCAAGGTGTGATCGCCGTGCATATGGTGGAGGCCATCGAGCAGGCGGGATCCCTTGATGCCGCTGGTTCGACAATCGATGAAATACTCGCAATAGCGCGTCTTGTCGGCGTTGCTGCCGCCCGACAGGTGCGCATGGCTGATCTGCAGGCAAAACTCGGTCAGGCGACGCCTATGCTTTCCATAAAAGGTGCATCCAAGGCTCAGGTTGAGTCTCTGATTCACCGTGTTCAAGGAACGCGAGGGCCTGTGTCGCTTGCTGTCACCAATGCCGCACAGCATTATGTGCTTTCGGGCTATCCTCAGGATCTGGCCGCAGTTGCCCGTGAGGCGGAAAAAGAGCACCGCCGTCAGGCTTCATTGCGTGAGAATAAGGTACGCGGTGGTGCGGTATTCGATCCGGTACTTGAGTATCTGGATGTGACTGTGCCATTCCATTCGCCAATCATGCTGGATGCGGTCAAACGCACCGTCGAGTGGGCGTCTGCATGCGGGCTTGACAGTGCCAGGGCTGAGAGCTTGGCACAGGAAGTGCTGGTGAGGCATGTTGACTGGTCGGCACAGGTGCAGTCGGTGCTGGATCAGACGCAGGCAGATAAGCTGTGGATGCTCGATATGGGACCTGGCATCACAGTCGGCAAATTGACCACCGCGCTCGTGCAGGGGACTGGAGCCGGGGTCGTTGAAGCGGCAACCGGCAAACAACGTGCCGAGTTGTCCACATTGGATAGCGAGCCTGCACGCACTCAGAATTGGCGTCAATTCGCGCCTCGAGTTATTCGCACTGCAGCAGGTAGCAAAGTGCTGACCAAATTCTCGACGCTGACGGGCAAGCCCCCTGTGCTGCTTGCCGGCATGACGCCTACCACGGTGGATCCGGAAATCGTTGCTGCCGCAGCCAATCGTGGATACTGGGCCGAGTTGGCCGGTGGTGGCCAAGTCACCGCTGAAGTATTCGACGGTCATGTCGCCAAGCTGGAAGAGCTGCTCGAAGAGGGTCGCACAGTCGAATTCAACGCCATGTTCATGGACAGGTATTTGTGGAATCTGCAGTTCGGCTCCACTCGTATCGTCCCAAAGAAGAGAGCTTCAGGCACCCCGATTGATGGCGTAACCATATCGGCTGGCATTCCTGAATTGGACGAAGCCAAGGAATTGGTATTGACTTTGCGAGCAGATGGATTCCCTTATGTGGGATTCAAGCCGGGAACCGTTGAGCAGATTCGTCAGGTGGTGGCGATTGCCAAGGCTGTGGCTCCGACACCTGTTATCGCACAGGTAGAGGGTGGAGCCGCCGGTGGCCATCATTCATGGGAGTCATTGGATGATCTGCTGGTGAACACGTATGCCCAAGTGCGTGAATGCGAGAACCTGGTACTGGTTGTCGGTGGCGGTATCGGAACGCCACAGCGTGCGGCGGATTATATTTCCGGACAGTGGGCTCGGGAATATGGTTTGCCTGATATGCCAGTGGATGGCGTGTTGGTAGGCACCGCTGCCATGACCGCTCTCGAGGCGCATACGAGCCCGCAGGTCAAGAGGATGTTGGTGCAAACACCGGGTATCGCCGATGGCAATGATGATGCCGATCCATTTGCTCCTGCCGGTGAGCGCTGGGTTCCTTCCGGTAAGGCCGTAGGTGGTGTGACTTCTGGCTTGAGCCATCTGCATGCCGATATTTACGAGGTCGAGAATGCCTCTGCTCGATGCGGCAGGCTGCTGGTTCGTGTCATGAAGCATCCGGAGGAATTGGCAAGCCGCCGCCAGGAGATAATTGAGGCATTGAATGCCACAGCCAAGCCATATTTCGGTGATTTGGGATCGATGACATATGCCCAGTGGGCACGGCATTTTGCCGAATTGTCATATCCTTGGGCGGATGGCACCTATGCCGATCGATTCTTGCATCTTCTGCAGCGCATAGAGGCTCGCGTCTGCGAGCAGGAATCAGGAAGCTTCACTCCGTTATTCGCTTCACGGCAGGATGTTGAAAACAGCCCGTTTGATGCCGTGGATGCTCTTGTTGCAGCCTACCCACAAGCGGATAGACTTCATGTCACCCCGATGGATGAGGCCTGGTTCCCGACTTTGGTGCGTGAATACCCCAAGCCAATGCCATTTGTTCCGGTTTTGGACGAGGATCTGCTGCGTTGGTGGGGACAGGACCAGCTGTGGCAGTCAGAGGATCCGCGATACAGCGCTGATTCGGTCCGCATTATTCCTGGACCGATTTCCGTTGCAGGCATCACCAGCATCGACGAGCCCGTCGGCGATATTCTGGATCGGTTCTCGCAGGCGGTGCTTGAACGTGCCCAAGCGGATATTGCTCATGAGTCATTGGAATCCACGCCAGTGGACGCTGCCTCGGCAGGTATTCAGACAAATACCGAAGCAGATCTTCGGATCGAGGAAAACAGCCCGGTATCCGAGAGTCCCATCGACGATGCTGCATTGAACACTGCTGTATTCGGTGCGCTCGGCAAGGCTCGTAATGCAGAAGAATTCATACGCCGCAGCCCTCATATTTCTTGGATCGGTCATCTTACGCAGAATCCTGCCTACGGAACCGAAGAAGGGGATGAGCATTATGTGATTACCCGAGTCGGCGAACAGGATGGTTTAGAGCTCTTTGATCTGGATATTCATCTTGACACATTCTGGGATGGCGACCCGGATGGTGGCAAGAGCAAGCATGCAGTTCGCGATATCGTCATACCTCTGACGCTTGATCCGTCTCAGCCTGAACGCTTCCCTGTGGTGGACAGACAGCGCCTTCCGCAGCACGTATACGCCATGCTCGAGGCGACCGCGGGTATTGGCAATACTGCAATCACCGGTGATGTGCTGGCTCATATGCCTCAGGTTGAGCCATCCGATGATACTGCACAGTATCCCTTCGGCTTGGTGCATGCTTCATACACATTATCGTCCAATCTCGGATTCGATCATGAAGCCGCAACTGCAGGACGCCTTGCCAAGGGCCTGATCGCTTCACGCATTGCGCCTGATGCCTTGGTCGGCCCTGCTTGGCCTGCTATTTATGCGGCTCTAGGGTCGGTGCAAGTGCATGGCTATCCGGTAATCGAAGGATTGCTCAATGCCGTGCATCTGGACCATATCATTGGTCTATGCGTCGAAGAGCGTGAACTGCTCAACCATGCAGGAGAGCAGATTTCCCTGACTAGCTGGGCAGAACAGTATGCAGAATCGGTGTCCGGTAGAGTAGTTACCATCCATGTCACCCATGCAGCTCAGGATGGCACGGTATTGGCTCATGAAACCGAGCGGTTCGCCATTCGCGGACGTTCATACAGCAATGCGTTGCCAAAGGATGCTGCAGAATATGGTGGTGTTTTTGCGCAAGACGGCGAGCTGTTCGGCAGCACCACGAGCGATACGCCACGTCGCTTGCTTCGTCGCGTCACTGTGCGTGCTCCGCATGATATGACTGCATTTGCGCGCACTTCCGGCGATTTCAACCCCATCCACACGTCGTATCGCGGAGCTGCCATTTCCGGATTGCAAGCTCCTTTGGTGCACGGCATGTGGCTTTCGGCTGCAGCCCAGCATGCGGTGCAGGCTACTGATGACATGGGCGTGCACTATGAGATTGCGGGCTGGACCTACAATATGTACGGCATGGTCCAGTTGGATGATGAAGTCGAAATCAGTGTGGAACGAGTCGGGAAAATCCATCACGGCGGCATGCTCTTTGAAGTGACCTGCCGTATCGATGGACAGCTGGTTTCACGAGCCACTGCAGCGATTCGTGCACCTCGCGCAGCCTTTGTCTATCCCGGTCAGGGCATCCAGAAGCAAGGCATGGTGCTCGATGAGCGTGCCAAGTCCGCGGCTGCACGAGAGACCTGGGAGCGTGCGGATAAGCTTACGCGAGAACGTCTGGGCTTCTCGATTCTTGCCGTGGTGCGTGACAATCCCAAGGAATTGACCGCCAATGGCGTCACATATCGCCATCCTGAAGGCTTGCTCAATCTCACCCAGTTCACCCAGGTTGCCTTGGCAACGGTGGCTTTCGCACAAACGGCGCGTTTGCGTGAAGCAGGCAGTGATATTTGGCCAGCTTATTTTGCCGGCCATTCGCTCGGCGAATACAATGCTCTCAGCTCCTTCGCAGGCATCATTCCTTTGGAAACCGTTCTGGAACTGGTATTCCATCGCGGCTCCACAATGCATCATCTGATCGAGCGCGATGAACGCGGGCGTTCCAATTACCGTATGGGCGCGCTTCGTCCCAACCAGTTCGGTGTCGGCGATGACGGCGTGAAGCAGTATGTGGAATCAGTGTCAGCGGCTTGCGGCGAATTCCTGCAAATCGTGAACTATAACCTTGCAGGACAGCAATATGCCATAGCAGGAACCATTGCAGGTCTGAAAGCGCTGCAGGCTGACGCATCTCGTCGTGCCAAGGAATATGGCGGCAAGCCTCCGTTCATGCTCGTGCCCGGCATTGATGTGCCATTCCACTCCACGTTATTGCGTAAGGGAGTGCCGGAATTCCGCGATAAGCTGGACGCTTTGTTGCCGAAGCATATCGACTATTCACGTTTAGTGGGGCGATATATTCCTAATTTGGTGGCCATTCCATTCGAGATGACCAAGGAATTTGCGGCTCATATTCTTGAAGTGGTTCCTTCTGAGCGTATTCAAAAGGCATTGGAAGATCCGACGGTATGGGAATCCTATGCGCAGGATGACCAGAAGCTTGGCCGCTTGCTGCTCACGGAATTGCTCTCTTGGCAGTTCGCCTCGCCGGTTCGTTGGATCGAGACACAGGCTTTGCTATTCAATGCTCGTGAACAAGGCGGGCTGGATATCGAAGAATATGTGGAAATGGGATTGGGCAACGCTCCTACACTTGCCAATCTCGGCTCCAAGACCTTGAGGTTGCCTCAATTCCAGGATCGCCATATCACCGTTATGAATGTGGGTCGCGATGAAGCCCGGTTGTATATGACCGATGCAGATTCTGCAGTAATGGAAGACGAAGTTGAGGAGCCGGAGGGCGCTTCAGCCAAGAAAGCCGCTGCTTCGCCACAGGCGATTGCCGCTTCTGCCCAGACACAGCAGAGTGTCGACGGCAAGACTCAGGCCGATCAGGTGCAAAGCTCGACGCCAACTCAGACGGCACTAGTGGCAAATGCGCAAAATGCCGCGGCGGGTGCTCCATCGGGGGCGATGGTTCCTGATATCGCATTCAAGGCTTCGGATGCAATAGCCATGTTGTTGGCTTATGCCGCCAAGGTGCGTCCCGACCAGATCGGAGAGAGCGACACCACGGATACGCTGACCAATGGCGTGTCTTCACGACGCAACCAGTTGCTTATGGATATCAGCTCCGAGCTGGGTGTGGCCAGTGTCGACGGCGCTGCGGAAGCCACCATCAAGGCACTGAGTGCATTGGTGAACAAGGTGGCGCCGAATTACAAGCCGTTCGGCGCGGTGCTTTCCGATATTGTGCGAGATCGCATTCGCGGACTCTTCGGGGCCGCAGGTATCAAGGTTTCGCAGATCGAACAGCGTGTGATGCAGACATGGCAGCTTGGCGAGGGTTGGGCCAACAACGTTATCGCAGCCTTGGTGCTGGAAACCAGAGAAGGAGCCAGCGCTCGCGGTGGCGATTTGGCTTCCCTCGGCAGCGATAGCGTTTCGAATGTGGCGGCTGCGCATGCATTGATTGATGCGGCTGTCCAGCATGTGGCTGCATCCCGCGGTGTAAGTGTGGCCATGCCAAGCTCCGGCGCTTCGGCTGGTGGAGCTGTGGTGGATTCCGCGGCACTGGATGCGTTTGCTCAGCGACTTGTGGGCAATGAAGGCATCCTGGCCTCGACTGCTCGATTTGTGCTCAAGCAGTTGGATTCCGCTGGCAGTGCCCCTGTGGAGCATAGCGATGACAATGCCTCCGTAGTCGCAGCGGTTACGGCCGAATTGGGAGCTGACTGGCCGAAGCTGGTGGAGCCCCGATTCGATGAGCGCAAGGCCATTTTGTTCGACGATCGTTGGGCTTCCGCACGCGAGGATCTGGCGCGTTTGTTCTACAACGGCGATGAATCCGTAAAGGATTTGAGCTTTGTCGGTGCAGGTCAAGCAGTTCACGATCAGGCCGTGTGGTTTGCCAATAGGTCCCGCCAGATCGGCAACCAAGGACTTGCCTCAGTGTATGAGCGTATTTCGGCTGAAGCCATGACCGCTGTCGAAAAGCACGGCGATTCTTCTCAGTTTGCCGGAGATATCGCCGTGGTGACCGGTGTGGCGCCGAATTCGATCGCTGCTCAGGTAGTGAATGGTTTGCTTGACGGTGGGGCAACGGTAATTGCAACATCGCATAGCTTCAAGCCTTCCATAAAGGAATGGGCCAAGCAGACATACCGCGCTCATGCGGTTGCCGGTTCGCAATTGTGGCTCGTGCCCGCGAACTTGGCCAGCTACCGTGATGTTGATGCGTTGGTCCACTGGGTTGGCAATGTGCAGAAAAAGACCTCCGGGGCCACGACGACAGTGCTCAAGCCTGCTTATGAGCCGACACTGTTCTTCCCATTCGCAGCCCCTCCTGTGCATGGCACGGTAAGCGATTCGGGAGAACTTTTCGAATCGCAAGCACGTCTTATGTTGTGGGGCGTGGAGCGTGCAATTGCAGGATTCGCAGCTTTGGGGGCGGATATCGATGTGCAGCATAAGTTGCATGTGGTGCTGCCGGGCTCGCCTAATCGTGGCATATTCGGCGGCGACGGTGCATATGGTGAAGTGAAGAGTGCCTTCGATGCTTTGGTGAACCGTGCTCGTGTGGAAACCGCATGGTCCGATCGAGTCACCTTTGCTCACCCCAAGATTGGGTGGGTTCGTGGAACCGGCCTTATGGGCGGCAACGATCCTTTGGTCGAGGTCGTTGAGCGCCACGGGCTGACAACATATTCCACCCAGGAGATTGCGGCCAAACTGCTTGAATTGTGCACTGCGCAATCAAGGCAATTGGCCGGAACCAAGGCTCTGGATATTGATCTCACAGGTGGATTGGGAGACAAGCCCATCGATATCAAGGCTTTGCGTGCAGAGGCCATGGCTGATGCCGAATCTGAGCTGGAAAAGCATGAGGATGGTCAAGCAGCTGCTGATAGCGAAGTCGAGTCCGTTGATTCCGAGCATGCACAAGTTAAGGGTGTTGCTCTGATTAAGGCTCTGCCAACTCCTCGCATTCCTCGACAGGTTTCGGCTGATCTCACCCAATGGAGCTCGGTAACCGCTCGCCCAGAGGATGAAATCGTCATCGTCTCCGTTGGTGAGCTGGGTCCATGGGGTTCGGGACGTACTCGTTTCGAAGCCGAACTGGGCATCACATCGGATGGCAATGTGCGTCTTTCCCCTGGTGCCGTGCTTGAACTCGCATGGAATATGGGATTGTTGACATGGCAGGACAGTCCTCAGCCTGGTTGGTATGACGTCGATGGTTCTATGGTGCCTGAGGAAGACATTGCAGAGCGATATCATGATGAAGTCGTTGCCAGATCAGGTGTCCGACCTTTCGAAGAGGGTATGGGCAGCGATTATCGCGATGGTACGGATGAGGAAGAGGCAGAAGTCTTCCTTGACCATGATGTCGAATTCAGTGTGCCATCCGAGGAAATCGCCCGCGAATATGTGGCCATGGATGAGTCTCATACCTCTATTCGTGAGGATGCCGAGGCGGGGGAGTGGGCGGTCACCCGTCATGCAGGCTCGATGATTCGCGTGCCTCGTCGCGCGGCCATGACCCGCAAGGTCGGAGGACAGTTCCCCAAGGGATTCGATCCGATGAAGTGGGGCATACCCGCTTCTATGGCCGGCGATGTCGACACAATTGCATTGTGGAATATCGTCACTGCTGTGGATGCTTATATTTCTGCAGGCTTCAGCCCTGTAGAGATATTACAAGCTGTTCATCCTTCACTGGTGGCCAGCACTCAGGGCACTGGATTCGGCGGCATGGCTTCTATGCGCAAGCTGTATCTGGATCGGTTCCTGAATCATGAGATTCCGACGGATATTCTGCAAGAGGCTCTGCCGAATGTCGTGGCCGCTCATGTTATGCAGTCGTATATCGGCGGCTACGGCAATATGATTCAGCCGGTTTCTGCCTGTGCTACGGCTGCGGTATCACTGGAAGAAGGCGTGGATAAGATCGAACTCGGCAAGGCTGACTTCGTGGTCACCGGCGCGATTGACGATATCGGTGTGGAATCGGTTATCGGTTTCGGCAATATGAACGCCACGGCCAATTCGCAGGAGATGGCGGATAAGGGCATTGCTCCTCGCTTCTTCTCCAGAGCCAATGATCGTCGGCGTGGTGGTTTCATCGAATCTCAAGGCGGCGGAACGATCCTCCTGACACGCGGTGATATCGCTTTGAAGCTGGGCTTGCCGGTTGCGGGAGTCGTCGGGTTCATCCATTCCTATGCTGATGGCGCCCACACCTCGATTCCGGCTCCTGGCTTGGGTGCCCTGGCTGTCGCATGCGGCGGTCGCGACTCCAAGTTGGTGCGTGACCTGGCGAAGCTCGGTGTGCAGCCTGATGACATCGCAGTGGTGTCCAAGCACGATACCTCAACGAATGCCAACGATCCGAATGAATCCGAGTTGCATAATGTTCTGGCTCATGCCATTGGGCGCAGCGAAGGCAATCCGCTATTCGTCATCAGTCAGAAAACGCTGACAGGACATGCCAAGGGCGGAGCGTGCATATTCCAAGTCAATGGGCTGACTCAGCTCTTTGGTTCGGGTGTGATTCCGGCGAATGCATCTTTGGATTGCGTCGATCCGAAGCTCAGACGAGATGATCTCATGGTATGGCTGAGGAAGCCACTGCATGTGGGGTCGATCAAAGCCGGTTTGGTGACTTCACTTGGCTTTGGACATGTGAACGGTTTTGCGGCGATTGTGCATCCTGGTGCATTCGAGGCTGCCGTGCTCAATACGCAAGGCAAGGAAGCGCTCGAAAAGTGGCGTAACCGTGCCGATATGCGCTTGGCTCAAGGCCGCCGTCACTTGGAAGAAGGCATGATGGGTCGCGCGCCTTTATATGAGCCTATTGAGAATCGTCGATTCCTCAAAGATGGAACCAAGCTGCCGGATGGAACTCGATATGATGCCCACGAGGCGGAAAAGGCCATGTTGCTCAATCCTGAGGCACGGCTCGGCGCGGAAGGATACTTCGAGGCATGATCGTCGGACGGGTTGGCGGTGCATGAGACATTTTGCGCACCGCCAACCCTTGGCGATTTGGTTGTGTTATTTGGACGCTTCAAAAAGGAATATCGGCTTGGGTGTTGCTTTGAAGTGATTATCCGGCTCGGGTGAGCGTTGCACTTACTCGAGCTTCTTGTGTTATTGCGGGTGTGTTCGTGCGGGTTGCGATGAGTAGCAATAGTGAGTGTGACACTTGCCGTTGCGGCGTTGTGGCATTGTGACGCTGCGACTTTGGGAAAGGTGTTCTGCGAGCGATGCATAATGGCGGGATGGAAAGCATATTGGGACTTGGCCATGATGTTGTGGATATTGCCGGGTTCGAAAAGCAATTGAATGAGCCGGGAACCCGTTTGAGGGGGTTATTTTCAGCTCGTGAGCTACGGCAGTCGACGCTGCGAGGGGAGTCAAAGGCTGATGGAGAAGCCGTGCATCTCGCTGCAAGGTGGGCTGGGAAAGAGGCCGTAATCAAGGCGTGGAGTGAGGCGCTTGGGGTGCGTGACGCTCCGTTTACCGTGGATAATATGCCTTGGTCGCAGATTGAGATTTTGGACGATTCGCGCGGACGTCCCGGTGTTGTTCTGAGCGAGGATGCGCAGAAGATGCTGTATGAATCCGTATTGGGGACTATCAATCATGGTTCGGCTCAGTCTGTTCAACAAAGTCGAATTCATTCCAGAGAAGAATCTGCTAGCGATACTGACGCACATTTGGAATGGCGTATCTCCATAAGTCATGACGGAGGGATAGCCTCTGCAGTGGTGTTGCTTGCCAAGGTCGAGTAATTGTGTATAATGGTCAAGTTGCATATTGCAGCACGCGGATGTAGCTCAATGGTAGAGCCTCAGTCTTCCAAACTGATTACGCGGGTTCGATTCCCGTCATCCGCTCCACTAGAACGTCACTTTGGATACAAGGAATCCCGGTTCAGTCAGGAAGTGTCCAGGGTGGCGTTTTTCTGTTCCGGGGTGAATCTTGAGTGTCCCTCCGGTTACGGGAAGTGAATAGTAAGCTCCTCAAGGCGCTCGATGCTGTTTGAAGCAATCGCGTCTATTGTGCTTGTTGTTTGATGAAGAGCATCATTCTGTCGAATGCGTCTTTTGCGACCTCGTTCACGCGTTCCGAGGCCACGAATCCGTGTGGCATTTCCAAGCCGCGTTCAGCAAGTGGGTCAACTAAAGCATGTTCAACGTTAGCGTTGTTTAAGGCCTGGTCCATTGCTCGCATGTCCGCGTGATATTCGCTCCCCAATAGGAATGCGGGTGGATAGTGAGAATCGACCCATGGGATGTTGTTGTACTTTCGTACCTCTTCGCGGTTCAGAAAAATTGACCCTTTCACATAGTTCCCCACAAGAATCCTAGTACCTAGAGAGAACTTATCGTAGTCGAGTGGTGCGTCGTCAAGAACAACCGCTTTAACCTGCTCGGGCGTTAGCGTAGGAGCAATATTCAAGGTTTCAGCGTACGTAGGGTTGGTGATGATACTCCCCAGCTGGCTCGCCATAATTGCACCCGCGGATGAGCCCATGATCACCACTCGGCCCATATCCAAGTGGTATTCGTCCGCGTGGTCGATCAAAAATTGGAAGGCTTCATTGGCTTGCGCCAGTGGTGCCGGGAAGTGATATTCGGGTACCAGCACGTAGTCAATGTTGACGAGATTGAACCCCTCAGCGCACATGTCATCCAGTAGTGCGGTTGCATCGCTGCCTGCGAGTGGATCTCCTACGTTCTTGCTGCCGCCAAAGAATCCACCGCCATGGAAGTAGATAAGAGTGGGGCGCGACTTATCCCTATTTTTGTCAGGGTATGTAATGTCTAGAAAACTGTTTGGATGATTATCAGAATATTTTATTTCAGTAACTGTGTACTGGCCATTGTCCTTGACCGCTTCTAACGGTTCACCGAGGGGGTCGTAGGAGTTAATGGTATTGACTGTACCGGCAGAGAATTTTTGGATCGCTCCAACGATGATCTGCGTATGCGTAAGCGCAACGAGAGCAGCCGTTGCGGAAATAACTAATAAAACTAGGGAAACGATCAAAAACGTGCGCATCTTTCTCCGTGCCACTTTCGTCGCATACCTCTCTTCTGTATCGTTCCAGGCAGAATTATCGAGATTTAGTGCATCGAGTCAACAACTACCGCTCGGGGTTCGTTTCTATTGCAAAGACATCCATGTGACAAACGTAGATTTTCTCAACATGTCTAACTATTATGGAGCAGGTCAAGCCCATAGGATTCGATTTTGCCGTTTACTGCGTCGTGTATCCACTCTGCGACGCTCTTTCCTTCTTCTAGTTCATCAAATACGTTGGAAGAAATGATGGTGTGCTGAGTGTTGCCTGTGTCGCTGTCCGCTCCATAGTTCCAGATGTAGACACCGATGTTTGGGATGTTCTTTTGCAGTTCACTGACCATCTCAGCGAGGTCCTTCTGGAACCGGTCGCCACTCTCCTTGTCCACATTCATTGCACCATTGCGGATAAATTCCTGGTACTGCTGTAGCGTATCGTCGCGATAGGAGCAGTCAAACAAGATTTTGACGCTATCGCCGCGCTTCTGATGTAGGGCTGTCAGGCTATCCAACACCAGATTATTGCTGGTCAGTCGATCAGATATCACCTTTGGCGATTGCCAGAGATCGGTCGCTGTTTCATGCCAATCATCGTAGAGAAGCAATGCACTATCTACGTTGACTGTCACATTCTCGGCAGAAGGAAAACGGTCAATTACATCGTCCGCAAGAAGAGAAGTCGCGAATCCACCGGCGGAGAAACCAGTGACAAGTAGCGTATCTGGCTCTCCAACATAATATTTAGCCGCTTCCATAAAAGCAGAATAATTTTCGTAACCGTTATGGTAAACGGCCTTCTCTTGATCCCCATCCATGTAACGATAGGTTCCAGTGCCACTATGAAAATCTCCAGAAGCGTACGGAAGGACAAGGAAAGTCCAATCTTTGAAGGGATTTCTCTCGTCGTCACTGGAAATTCCTCCAGAGGCAACAAAATCTTGTATTTGAGCGGTGGTAGCGAAAAATTCCTTACCTCGCTCAGAAGTATAGCCGTTAATGCTCACCCCACCGCCGAAGAAATATACGGCGACCTTGTTCTCTGTTCCAAGCTTTAGAAGTCCGTGCCACTCACTACTATCCGATGACTTCGTCCCCTCCGGAGAAATCCGGTACCATTCCCCGATTTCCGGTTTTCCTTCGAGCTCCGGATGCTCGACAAGAACGGTCTTATGAAGAATCACCGCCACGACGATGCCGACCACCGCTACTACGGCGACAGTGATAATTCCGATGATTTTCATAGCCTTCCGCACGGGTACCTCCTTGACAAGCTGATGTAACAAGTGCAGCATAAACCCGTCAATGACACAAGTGTTTCGGCAAAGTGAAACATAGATAGGTGGTTTGTTTCATCGCATGAGTATGAACAATGAACAGAAAAACACGTACGTTAAAAGACAGATGACGGCCGCGCTCCTCCGTCTCCTAAAAGAGAAGAATCTTGCGGATATTTCCGTAAGTGAGCTAACGAGTGCAGCAAAGGTAGGACGCGTTTCCTTTTACCGCAACTACAGAAATAAAGAGGACGTCCTAAAAAGTGAATCAGATCGACTCGTTAAAGAATGGGGTGAATTATATGAATCGAACCCCGAATCGCAACCGGAAACGCTATTCCCGTCATTATTTGATTTTTATAGGGCACACAAAGACTTTTACCTAACTCTATACAACGCAGGAATGTCTTCCGTCATAATGGAGACAATCGTTAAAACTATACAAATTACACCCGAAATACCCAATCTTGAGGCATATATGAAATCCTTCTGGGCATATGGCATTTATGGATGGATGTTCGAATGGATCAAACGCGGTATGAAAGAAGACGGAGCTGAACGGCTCTCACTGTTTCTAAGCCATAACCAGTGAACAACCCCACTCATTTCTCCACGAGTGATGACCATCTTGCAACTGATCGTCGTTCAACTCTGAAAACCTAATACCGCTTACGATAACAACCGACGATTTCGCATCCCCTTGCGCACCAGTCGATTCAATACCCGAGTGCACCGAACTACATCCCCCTCCATCCAAGAATCGCCGTCACCCAATCTACAAATACGATGCATCCATTGCCTCGATCGAGCATCCAGCACTGCGAGCTATGCACCCACCGGGCTCCACAAATGCACCCACTAGCCCTCAAAGCGCACCCACCTCAGGCCTTGTATCCATCGTGACCACCTTTGGTTCAAAAAATCGGGAGTTACTCTGGATGCAAAGGTTTCCGGGTGTTACGGGACAATACCCGGGATGCCCCGGACGTTTCAACCTGCCACGTCGATCCGTTGATCTTGATACAAGTCGTTGCTCATCAATTCCGGAGATTCCAGCAAGGTATGGAATATGTCAGCAAGAGAAGGGCAAGGGGCTGTATTCCTGAGATGTGAGTCGGACGTAATCGGTGAATAATTTCATGCCTTGGCGGGGATGCGGGTCTTTGTTGGTAGTGGTTTAGATATAAACCAAATTAGGGATGGAATCGCAGAAAGCGGCCTGCTATCGGGCAAAACAGCGATCATCCCCTGTCAGTGATCTAGTTGGGGGAGAGCGGGGTCAGATGGTTTGAGGTCTGACGCCGAGCAGCGGGGGCTGCTCATAAAGCTGGCGGCGCGGTTGTTGGTGAGTTCGGTGAACATTAGCAGACAGTTCGAGTGGGTGGCTACGCTGTCAATGCCAATCCTAGACGATGCTGTCCAAGTTCAAACAGACATAATGGCGGAGCGCTGTAGTAGATCAGCATGTCTTCTGCTTGACAGATGGGTTTTACATCCCTATACTTGTATCTGTAATAGATACAAGTAGATGAAGCGGGAAAAATCCTACTATGGACACAAAATTCGCTCAAGCACTCCACGCCCTGGTGTACATATCCGAAACCACAGGCACGGCGAGTTCCCAAGCCCTGGCCCAGAGCGTCGGAACCAATCCCAGTCATATCCGTAAATTGACAGGCCTCCTCAAACAGGGTGGCATCGTAGAGTCCAGTCAAGGGAAAGCCGGATTTGTTCTTGCCAGACCGGCCGAGGACATTACTCTGGCAGACGTTTACGATGCTGTCTATCCAGATAAGCATCTCTTTAATGTGCATGAAGACCACCAATCCAGATTGCCCTATCGGACAGCACATTGGTGCCATCCTGACCCCCACCTTCCGCCCAAATTGAACACGATCTCGCGACCGAATTGGGTGCTCGTACTCTCCGTGTCCTTATCCAGGACCTCTATCGCAGCGCCGCTACTACTGGAACAACCACAGCTCAACACCACGGCCAGTAATGGCACTACGTCTATCTGAAAGGACCCCATGAAAGCTGCACGACTTTATTCCTACAGCTCAGACCAGCAAGAACTCCAACTCGACGACGTGCCTACACCTCAACCTAAAGCCGGCCAAGCCCTTATTCGGGTACTAGCGGCCGGGGTCAATCCACTGGATAACATGATTGCCCACGGCGAAGTCAAACTCATAACTCCATATAAATTGCCGCTGATTGCTGGAAATGAGCTGGTCGGCATTATTGAATCCATTAATGCTCCGGCCGTGCTATCGGCCTCTTCTCACAGTAGCGCCACCACAGCCGAGTTCAAGGAAGGGCAGCGGGTATTTGCTCGCCTTCCCTTCCGCAGTATTGGGGCGTTTGCAGAATATGTTGCTGTTGACCTTGAAGCCCTTGCTCCTGTACCGGACTATCTCACCACTATCCAAGCGGCCGCTGTTCCCTTGACTGCGCTGACCATCACCCAGGCATTCGAACTCATGAACCCGCAGCCCGGTCAAACCATTTTTATTTCAGGAGGCACAGGCGGTGTAGGCGCAATGGCAATCCCTCTGGCCGTAGCCCAGGGTCTCACCGTTATCACCAACGGATCGGCCCGCAATAAGGAACGGGTCATGGCATTGGGAACCTCCCGCTTCTTGGATTACGCAACGGAGGACTATGCTGCAGCTCTCCACGATATTGATTTCGTCCTCGATACGCGCGGTGGCGAGGAAACCGAAAAGCAGATGAGCATTCTCCGCTCGGGTGGACATCTTGTTTCACTGAAGGGGATGCCAAATGGTGCTTTTGCGCGGCGTATGGGGCTGTCCGCCCCGAAGCGACTGTTGTTTACAGTGGCTGGGCGAAAACTCGACCGGATGGCCGCCCGTTATGGGATCACATACGACTTTATTTTTGTGCAATCCAATGGTGCGCAGTTGCGCAGTGCTGCACAAATTCTTCAGGATCGTAACATCACGCCGTCCGTTGATACGGTCTTTCCCTTTGAGCAGGTGAACGAGGCACTCGTGAAGGTTGTAAACGGACATTCCCGCGGCAAAACAGTCCTATCGATTGCGGAAGGAAAGTGATTATATGAACAACACGGAGAAGGATGGGCTGGAATCCAGAGCAGGATATATTGGGCAGCGTAATTCCTATGTCCAGGTCAATGGGCAACGCATCGCCTATCGAGAGGCTGGTGCGGGAGCCAGTGAGATTCCGTTGGTTATGCTCACCCATCTGGCGGCAACCTTAGACGAGTGGGATCCTCTCCTCATCGATCTACTCGCCACCAACAATCATGTGGTCCTTCTTGATCTGCCGGGTGTCGGGGCAAGTTCAGGCGCAGTGCCCGACACCATTGAGGAGATGGCTATCCAAGCAATCGACATTATCCATGCTCTCGGATATTCCTTCATTAATTTGCTGGGGTTGTCCATGGGCGGAATGATTGCTCAGGAAATTGTACGCGCCGATCCCACATTAGTTCACCGGCTGATTCTCGCTGGAACGGCACCGCGCGGTGGAGAAGGAGTGGAGGCAGTAACGCGGGTGACCTTCGGTTTCATGTTGCGCGCTGCCCTGACGCGCAACGATCCGAAACGCTATATATTCTACGGCCATGATGCCCGCGGTTCCCGAGAAGCCAAGAAAGTCCTCGGGAGGATGGCACAAAGGCGGCCGGAAAACAAAGACCACGCTATGACGGTTCCCTCATTCCTCGGGCAATTGCGAGCGATCCACCGGTGGGGGAAAGCGTCGTTGGATAACATGGCACATATTAATCAGCCCACGCTCATTGTGAATGGTGACAATGATCGCCAAGTTCCAACCGCCAACTCGCCCATCATGCATTCGCATATTCCGGGTAGTCGTCTCGTGATCTACCCGAACGCCGGGCATGGCTCGATCTTCCAATATGCGGAAGAATTTGCCGCCGAGCTGGGAAGGTTCTTGGATGGCTCTCCGGAGAATCCCGGCTCTAGATCGGATGCATGATCGCACGGCGTGTGATCAGAACGGTGTGTGAAGATGGTGGCCGGATCAACGTCCGCAGCCTGCAGGCTTCCCTGTTCCTTCGGCTGACCAGACGGTTGTCCACCCCGGCCAAGTGTTCTCAAGGAGGTAGCAGACGAGTCGAGGCATGTAGAGAGCATCGCTCTCCACTTCCCGCGCCACCAGCTTCCTGGTCTCGTCAATCTGGAGCGTGTTCCTAATCCATGGCGAAGATATCTCTCGCCTGCTCGATGTCTACACGCAAGCTTTTGGCCGCTACATCCGGCGCGAGAGTATGACTTCCAATCCCGTCCTGTTAGACAAACGTCTCATCGCTGATGCTGCGGACGGCAAGTGTAAAGTTCATGCCATCATGATTCACTTGAGATGTGGCGTAATACCAGATTCTGAGTCTAGAGCACCGGTACCCTCGATCTCGGCACATAACCGGATTCAACTGCACTGCGACGGTCACAAGGAATGCAGACGTCCCATTTCAATCCATTGGGATATTGTGGAATATGTAATCCATTAACGAGCATCGTTTGATGGTCGTTCAATTTATAACTTGTTGTAACGGTGTGAATGGTAGAGATGTCGCTGCCATCGTATTGAAGGAGACGTCATGCGAGTTGCAGTGACTGGATCTACTGGCTTTCTCGGAGGCTTGGTTGCCCGTAGCTTAGTTGGTCACAATATCCCGTTGACCTTGCTCGTCCGATCAACCGCACGTGCCCCTCAGCTCCCTGATACTCAGGTAATAGAAACTGCTGGCTATGCTGACTTAGCGGGGAATAAGGAGGCTCTGAAAGATGCATCCACGGTTTTCATGGTGTCTGCAGCAGAGAGCTCTGACCGCCTCGAACAGCACAAGGCGTTTATAAATGCCGCAGGCGCAGCTGGTGTGGAACACATTGTCTATCTGTCCTTCCAGAACGCTGCACCCAATGCCACTTTTACTCTGGCGCGTACCCACTGGCACACTGAGGAGCATATCCGTCAATCCGGTATGAAATTCACCTTCTTGCGTGATAGCTTTTACCAAGACTTCCTTGCAGGCCTAGCCGGAGATGACAGTGTGATTCGGGGGCCTGCAGGGCGAGGGTGTGTCGCTGCAGTTGCCCGCACCGATGCAGCTGCGGCTGCTGCTCAGATACTGCTTGATCCAGCCGCCCATGCCGGCAAAACTTATACCCTCACAGGGCCGCAGGCGCTCACCTTGGACGAAGTTGCCCAGATCATCAGTGAAGAGACTGGCAGGAGCGTTAGCTACCACAACGAGACAGTGGACGAGGCATATGCTTCTCGTATGGCATGGGATGTACCGGACTGGCAACGTGAAGCTTGGGTTTCAACGTACACTGCAATCGCTGCAGGAGAATTGGAAGAGGTCACCACAGATATCTGCGATATCACCGGCCGTGAACCGCTGAGTCTCCGAGAACTGCTGAGGCGAACCCGCTAAGCTTTCCGGATCGACACATAAGCCTCCAGTGCTCCATGGAAATGTTGTGCCGTTGTCGGTTGCAGTTCGCCTACCCGGCAACTATTTGCGCACACTTTCCCATTCGATGTACTCGGCTTGGCTTATATATCCCTATGGATCACAAATATTCAGTGCAGAGTGCTGGAACCTCGTCAATATCAAGGAATTTTGCTCTTTGTATACACTCCCAATGTTGGACAAAGAATACTAGACCCAACGATTTATCGCGTCATACGTGTAATCAGCGCATTGAAATCCTTCGCAAATACGGGTGGGATGTTGTGGGCGGCTTTCTCCCATATTTCATATCGGCAATGCGGGTTGATCTCAGCCATCTTTTGAACACTGTCGATCATTGATTGTTGTTCTCGGGCGCCTGCCAAAGCCACGACGGGAATTGCAACATCAGTGAATCCGGGTTCGCTTTCGAAGGTAATGCCGTTATCCACTGAATTGCGAATGGTTTGGATGCTGACTTTCTGCATTTGTTCGACGAATTCTTTTCTGTGCCCCCTGGGCATTCCGTTCATCATCCCGACGATATTGCATAGCCAGCTTTTCTGAAGTGATGCGAGCTGTTGTTCATTGATCTTCATCACTTCTGATAATTCAGACTCGGATTTAATGAGCCAAGGACTCACGATTACTGCGGCGTAAAACAAATCGGGATATTCCGAAACGAGTTTGAAAGCAAGTTGAGCGCCTAATGAAAAACCGACGAGCAAGACTTTTTCGCCAAGTCAGCTGATATATTCAGCCAACTCAGTGATGCACGTTTCAGTATCAAATACTCTTTCAGCTTCACCGCCGAAACCCATGATATGGGGAATGATGAGGTGAAAATCCGCGGCAAGTGAATATTGTCTGCCAAAGGTATGAACGAAATTGGCGCCGTGAAGCATCACGATAATGCTGTCGTTATCTTTTCCGAATTCTTCTATCTTCATTGTTCGCAGTCCTTGCGCTGTTGCGGATATTGGTGAATATGAGTCGTATCGGCTGCTTGTGTCGTGATTATGCGGATAGCTTTAAAACTCATTATCTCATTTGACTTAAAGCCGACTTGAACTTGTAGTGTTCAAAACAAGAGCTTTAAAGGAAAGGATGACTGAGTATGCGTACGAGAGTACTCGTATTTCACCCGGATCTGCAGTCTTCGACGGTCAATAAGGCCTTAGCTCAAGAAGCGCGGAAAAATCCCGAACTTGATGTGATCGGCATGTATGCAAAGTATCCGGATTTCAATATCGATGTGAAAGCCGAGCAAGAGGCTCTGGAGCAGGTTGATCGCATCGTTCTGCAATTCCCTGTGTACTGGTATTCAGTGCCGCCGCTGTTGAAGAAGTGGTTTGACGATGTCTTGGCATATGGCTGGGCGTACGGCTCACAGGGAACCGCGCTGCACGGCAAAGAGCTGCTCATCGCAGCTGGTTTCGGTGCTGGTGAAGAGGCCTATCAAGGGGATTCTGGTTACACTGCGGAGCAACTGTTCGCACCTTTGCATCAGACCTCGAATTTCATCGGCACCACATGGCTGGATCCATTTGTCATGTATGGAACAACCGGCATTGAACAACAACGCCTCGAAGACTATGTGTCTGCCTATGTGCGGATCCTGTCCGACATAAAATAGGGTTTGACAAAGACGTTTCTATCACTTCGATAATTTGCAAAACCAAGAATGGAGAATCAAATGGCTCAGGAAGATATGACAATTCCAGAGAAAATGAAGGCAGTGGTGATGATCGCCCCCGGCGATGTAGAAGTCCAGGAGATCGATGTGCCACATGTCGTGAAATCGGGTGACGCAGTTATCAAGCTGGCAGCCGCCTGTATCTGCGGGTCGGATTTGTGGCCATATCGCGGCTTGCAACCGGTGGATCACCAGTTCATGGGCCACGAATATGTTGGAACCGTTGTCGAGATCGGCGACGATGTGAAGACACTGAAGGTGGGCGATTTCGTTATCGGTTCCTTCATGGTCTCCGACAACACATGCGAGATTTGCCAGGCAGGATTCCCGTCTCGCTGCGCCAACGCCGGAACCTACACCGGAAGCCAAGCGGAATATATGCGGATCGAAGAAGCAGATGGCACCTTGGTCGTTGTTCCTGGCGGCAAGCCTGATGATCCGGATCGTATCGCTGATTATCTGGCGGCTTCCGATGTTTTGGGCACCGGTTGGTTTGCCGCAGTGGCTGCTGAAGCCGGCCCGGGCAAGACTATTGCCGTCGTCGGCGATGGTGCAGTCGGTCTGTCCGCTATCTTGGCTGCAAAGGCTCTTGGCTCTGAGAAGGTTATTGCTTTCTCGCGTCACGAGGATCGCGCGGCTCTTGCGCGTGAATTCGGCGCCGATGTGGTGATTGCAGAGCGCGGCGAAGAGGGTGCAGCCAAGGTCAAGGAATTGACCAATGGTTTGGGCGCTCACGGCGTCTGCGAAGCGGTCGGCACTCAGCAGTCCATGGATCAGGCGCTCGCGTCTTGCCGTCCTGGCGGATATGTCGGATTTGTCGGCGTCTCCCACGACCAGAAGATCGATGGCCAGAACCTCTTCTTCCGCGAGGTGCATATGCTCGGCGGTCCTGCTCCTGTTCGTCGATTCCTGCCTGATCTGATCAAGCGCATCGATAACGGCGAGATTCATCCGGGCAAGGTATTCACTGCCCGTATTCCTCTTGAAGAAGCCGCTGAAGGATACAAGGCCATGGACGAACGCAAGGAAATCAAGGTCTTGCTTGAGGTCTGAGTTAGCTCTGAAGTCAGTCTGTGTCTGATTGAATGTGACTCGAATCGGTCATAGTTGTCTGGCGCAGACTTGCAGAGGTTTTCCGATTATGCCAACAGGCGCTCGGGTGATGTGAGCTATGCTCCATGTGTTGGACTGAAGGGATTCAGATTCAAAGAATGGAGGCGTGGTCCATAGTATTCCCGAGCGCTTGTTCATGTGTTTCTAGTTTTTGCAGCATAAGTATTTCTAAGGAAGAACTGCTTACGGGAAGTGCTACTTACAGTACGAACTACAACAAGTCAAAAGGGCGCACCCCTGTGTGCCCGCTTTTGATCAACAGCATCCAGTCTGACATGCTTCGAGTTTTACGGTAATCACTGCCAGGCAGCGTCATACATAACCCTTGTACTCTGCATTTCAGGCAGAAATATCGGATGAGTTAGGGAGTTCAGCCTGTGTTTCGTCTGTATGCGGATCTGCCATCCAACTTGCGAGCATACTGAGTCGCTCATAAGTTGGCGTATTCGGCGCTGCAGAATATGTAATCATTGCAAGGCCTTCGTCTGCTGGTAATTCGAGGGTTTCAAAATCCAATGACAGTTCACCGACGACTGGATGAACGATCACCTTGTGTCCTGCCCGATGAAGACGAACGTCATGAGCCGCCCAAAGTTGCGCAAAGTCTTCGCTGCATGCCAGCAATTCTCCAAGAAGGTTGGAAAATACCGTGTCAAAGGGATTCTTGCCAGCAACTCCTCGCAATGAGGCAACAAGATCGGCTGCCGAATCGTCCCAATGGGGGAAGAATTCATGCGCTGCTGGGTCAAGGAACATGAATCGTGCAACATTTACCGTATTTGCCTGACCGCTCAGACCTGGTGAAACTCTGGACTCGTATAACGGTGAAAAGACGGCGCGACCCATTTGATTGGCATACAACAGATCGCGGCGATCCGTGCGAATGAAGGCGGGAATATCTCCCATGGCGTCAATGATGCGCCTTAACTCCTCGCGAACCACTGGGTCTTTCATGCCTGCTCGAGCAGCTCTACGGCGATTGACCGGAGTTGAGGCACTTGCATGTGCCAGATCGAAAAGGTGTGAGGTCTCAGCTTCATCAAGTTGAAGCGCCTTGGCAACCGCTTGCAGCACTTCGGTTGAGGCGCCTTTGATATGTCCTCGCTCAAGGCGTGTGTAGTAGTCAACGCTGACTCCTGCAAGCATTGCTACCTCTTCGCGTCGCAATCCCTTGACCCGACGGCGTTCCCCATATGTGGGAAGGCCCACCTTGTCAGGTGTGATTCGATTGCGTCTCGAAGTGAGGAATTCTTTTATGTCGTTATTCAATTCCAAGCTTTGCCTATCCATGACAACAAAGATAGCCAATGTTGGGTCCTTCGCAAATGCTGAAACAGGTACTCCCAGTACCTGTAATAACGGTCACTGTTACGGTATGCGATTTGATTGAATAATCAATTTCATGGTCTTAGCAATAGTTCTTATCGGATATTTGATTATCCTCTTGGACACCGCAATCGTGGTGACGGGCCTGCCTGCGATCGGTGCGGAATTGGGGCTCACGGCACTTCACTTGTCTTGGGTGCAGAATTCCTACACTTTGATATTTGGCTCCTTCTTGCTCTTGGGTGCAAGAGCGGGTGATATTTTCGGTCGCCGACGCGTGCTGAATGCCGGTATTGCGCTTTTTACCTTGGCGTCTTTGGCAATCGGACTTTCGCCGAATGCTGCATGGCTTATTGCCGCACGAATTGTACAAGGTGCCGGCGCAGCCATTCTTGCCCCTACGACACTGGCTTTGATCACAGAATATTTCCCTGAAGGCGAACCTCGCGTACGTGCAACAAGTGCGTATGGAATTGTCGCAGGAATCGGTGCTGCGGCAGGTATGGTACTCGGTGGCGTATTCACATCGTTGTGGTCGTGGAGGGTAGGCTTCTTTATCAATGTTCCTATCGGTATTGCCTTGTATTTTATGGCTCGATCGGTATTGCCCGTCTCTCGCACCCGTTCTGGGCAGCTCGACGTTCTAGGTGCCGTGCTGTCTGTGCTTGGGGTTGGCGGAATACTGTTCGCAGTGGTTATGAGTCCTGAATTTGGCATCTCCAATCCTCTTGTGAGCGGCTCATTCGTTGTCGGATTGTTGCTCATTGGCGTATTTGTCGCACATGAGAATCGTGTGCCGCAACCTCTTATGCCATTGAAGCTCTTCCGTTCTCCAACGCGATCAGGCGCTGTGGTGACACGATTCCTGCTTGTGGGCGCAACATTCAGCTTTTTCTTCTTCACCACTCAGGTCATGCAAGAGGTACTCGGCATGTCCGCATTGGAAGCGGGTCTCGGATTCCTCCCGCTGTCGGTTACGCAGTTCTTTGTGGCTTTGGGCATTCCTAGTCTGATCCGTCGCGGTGTGAGCGAACGTATTCTTGTCTTCGCAGGAGTTGCAGTGATGGTTATCGGAATGGGATGGCTTGCTTTTGTTGCCACCGGTTACGGATACTGGCTATCAATTGGCATCCCAATGGCGCTGCTAGGAGTCGGTCAAGGAATTTGCTGGGGCCCTCTCAATAGCGCTGGTATTGCCGATACTTCGCCTTCAGAGGCTGGCGCCGCATCCGGTATCGTAAATTCCTTCCATCAGATTGGTGGAACCTTGGGCGTTGGCGCATATTCTGCGCTCGCTGTGGCTGTTATGGGTTCATCACAAAGCGTTAATGCCATAGTTGGTCGTGCCCAAATTGGCCAAGCGGTTGCGGCGTTCGCATTGTTGGTCGCTGCCATAGTTGCATTGGCGTTCATTGGAAAACCGCAGAAAAGTACTTATAAACAACCTAATCCGGACTCAATTGCCGAAGAAATATCGTTTGCGCAGTGAATGGCTGCCACATCTCAGCCATTCAATGAATCAGGCAAGATGCTTGGTGCGCAAAGTGAATATGAAAGGACGAGAATCGTCCGTGTAATTGTTGTCGCACTTGTTGCAAAGTCTCAATAAACAAAATAAAGGAAGTATCATGGCTAACACAAAAACCGTTCTCTCTATCGGTGCAACCGGTTCCATTGGTGTGCACGTCGTTCGTCAACTTGTCGAGAAGGGCTACCGGACAAGAGCGATTGTGCGTGATCTCGAGCGTGCAAGCAAGGTTTTGCCTGCAGAGGTCGAGCTCTTCCATGGCAGTCCAAGCGATCCTGAAATTCTCGCCAAAGCGACGGATGGTGTAGATGCAATAGTGTTTACACACGGGACGCATGGTGAACCTGGACAGGCACGTGAAGTGGAATATGGCTTCGTCAAAGCCGCTCTTGATGCAGTACAAAACCGACCGGAAGTCTTCATTTCTTTGATGACGGCACTTGGCGTCACGGTGCATGAGGGCGAGTTCAACCGGCGTAGTGAGGGGCATGATTACAAGCGTCGTGCTGAGCGCTTGGTTCGTATGTCAGGCCATCCACATGTTATTGTGCGACCAGGCTGGTTTGACTATAACGAAGATGACGAACGCAAATTGCAATTCCTTCAAGGAGATAAGCGCCGCTCAGGAACCCCCGAGGATGGTGTGGTTGCGCGAGAAGACATAGCGCGAGTGCTGATTGATGCCATCGATATTCCTGAAGCGGCATCGACAACGCTGGAACTGGTCGCTGTGAAGGGTGAGTCTCAGAGCGATTTGGCGCCTCTGTTTGCCGCGCTTGAGCATGATGTGCCGGGTCAGCCGGATGCCCCATTGGATCCGGATACCTTGCCGATGAGTTCTGAACCGCAATGGGTTCTTGATGATCTCAAAGCTGCATAAGCGGGCTCGTAATAGAAAGACCGGAATTCCCGACCATGTGGGAATCCGGTCTTTCTATTGCCGCTGTGGTTAGCTAAGGTGGCTAATCACAGCGAGCCAATAATCAAAGATTCTTGGATGCCAGCCAATCCTTGGCAATGGTTGCTGCGGAAAGCTGATCATTCACGCTTCGTGCATTCAAAGCAATCAATTCATCCGTGGTGAGTGCAGCGCTGACCTTATTGATGACAGCGGCATTTTCGTCGGTGATTTTCTTGGATACGAGTGGTACCACATGCGAGGAGAGGAATAAGCCCTTTGTATCTTCCAGAGATACCAAATCATTGGCTGCGATTGAGGGATCGGCACTGTAAATAATGGCGATTTGGATGCTGTTATCTTTCAGGGCCTTGACTGTAAGCGGACCACCGGAATCCTCAATTGGGGTGAAAGATGCGTCGATGCCGTAAGTTGCTTTCAAACCCTTTGGCCCATTCGGACGATTCTCTGCCTCTGAATTTGCGCCCATTACCAGAGGATCAGTCACCTTAGCCAAATCAGCGATGCTCTTGAGTCCCCATTTCTCGGCGAATTCCTTGGTGACAACATATGAATCCTGATCAGTTGCAGGAGCCTGATCGAGCACGCGCAATCCGTCAGGAACAACACTCTTGAGTTGGTTATACACATCATCCGATGTGGTCGCTGTGGTTTGGTCATCCCAATACTTGAGCAGCGGGCCCGTATAATCTGGGAATAAATCGATATTTCCCGATTCGATTTCCGGCAAATAGACCTCACGCTGACCGATGCGCATTTGACGGTCGATTTTCGCGCCATTTTGTTCAAGTGCCTGGGCATATATTTCAGCGATTATTTCATTGGAATAGTAGTCTTGCGAACCAACGACTATGGTCTGTGAATCTGAACCGCTCTGCCCGCTGGCGCTTGAACTACCGTCAAATGAAGAGCTGCTGCCGCAAGCTGCCAATGCCAGTGCTGCTATGGCAGCTAGGGCTGCGGTAATCCCTTTTTTGATCTTCATATTTCTCCGATCCCTGTGATGAGTATTTGAGTCTGGTTATTCAGAGCGAGGATGAGCCTGGTTATCGGCATAGCGTTGCAGCCATGCGAAAAGTATTTCTGCAAGCAGAGCCATTACGGTGACCAAAATCGCACCGCCAAGCATCTGTCCATAATCGCGCGTCTTGAGTCCTGCGAAAATATATCGTCCAAGACCCATATCCGCTGTATATGCTGCAAGGGTTGACGTGGCGATCACCTGCAATACTGCGGATCGTATTCCTCCCACAATCAAAGGACTCGCCAAAGGCAATTCAACTCGCGAAACAATGCCCCAAGTCGTGAAACCGATTGCTCGAGCCGCTTGGATGCTGGTTGTATCAACAGATTCGACACCCGAATATGCCCCTGCAAGCAGTGAGGGGATCGCAAGCACGATAAGAGCAAGGAGCGGTGCTCCAATGCCTATTCCGATCAATAAACCGAACAGGGTCAGCAAGCCCAGTGTCGGTATGGCTCGCATTGCTCCGGTGATTCCTGCGATAACGGATTTCCCACGGCCCGTGTGACCTATCGCCACGCCTGTAGGAATCGCGATTATTGCCGCAATAAGGACTGCAACGAGGCTGACAAGAAAATGCTGGCCAATACGAAGAGGTATTGATCCGCTTCCCGACCAATTGGCTGGATTGATGAACCACTGCCATGCACTGTTGATGAGGGTCATTGGATGTCTCCCTCCAACTTCATCTGGTCAGTTTGTTGTGATGCGCGGGTCCATGGAGTAAGCATTCGCCCAATCAGATTGAGCAGAGCGTCCACCATGAGAGCAAGGGCGACTGTGGCTATTGCTCCGGTGGCAACTTCGGCAACGATTCCTCTTTGGAAGCCATCGGTAAGCAATGACCCAAGACTTTGGATGCCGATAAGCGAACCTATCGTCACCAAACCTATTGTGGACACTGCAACCACGCGAACGCCGGAAATAATGACCGGAATGGCCAGTGGAAGTTCAACTTGCCAGAGCAGTGAGCTACGAGAGAATCCGATTGCAGTTGCTGCGCTTAATGTGGTTTGCGGAATGGAATTGAATGCATCGACGCTCGTTCGAACCATTAATGCGACGCCATATACGGTAAGCGCAATAATCATCGTTGCCGGTGAGCGCAATGGCGTGCCAAAGAAACTCGGAATCATAATGAGCAGTGGCAATGACGGAATCGCGTATAACAGCGTTGTGACCGAAAGCAATGGGCTGCCAAAACGCGGATGGCGGTTGGCGAATCGGCCAATAGGCAGAGCTATGAGCACACTCAATGCTATTGCCGGCAGCGCAAGCAGAAGATGCGCTGCGCCGAGCTCCAAAGCAGTCGCCCAGTTATTCATCAACCAAGTCATCGCAACACCCCAAGCGGTCTGCCAAGAGAATCATATGCGATGACCTTATCTCCCACTTGGGCAGTGGTTATGCTGGTGCGATCCTCGTTGATTCCTATGAATTTGGCAACGAATTCGTTGGCAGGCTTGGTGAGAATCTCTTCCGGGGTGCCGATTTGTTCCACGACACCGCCCTGAGACATGATGACGATCTGTTCGCCCAGTCGCAAGGCCTCATCGATATCATGCGTAATGAAAACAATCGTGGTTCCCAATTCAGTGTGGATGCGCAGCAACTCGTCCTGAAGTTCGCGGCGGACAATCGGGTCGACTGCACCGAAAGGCTCATCCATAAGCATGATGTTTGGGCGGGTCACTAATGCGCGTGCAACGCCTGCGCGCTGAACCTGGCCTCCGGAAAGCTCACTCGGGTAACGAGTGGCAAGCGAGGTATCAAGCCCGACTATTTTCATCATTTCCATGCCGCGTTCGCGGGCCTCGCGTTTGCCGACCTTCTGCAGTCTCAGAACCGTGGTCACATTGTCGATTATGGTGCGGTGGGGAAGCAGTCCGCCCTCTTGCAAGACGTATCCGATTCGCCGGCGTAATTGAATGGGGTCTACTGTGGCGACATCCTCGTCATCGATAAGCACTTGGCCGCTGCTCGGTGTCACCATGCGGTTGATCATTCTGAGCAGAGTGGTTTTACCTGAGCCGGAAGAGCCTACAATCGTGGTAATCGAATGAGAAGGGATGATGAGAGAGAAGTCGCGTACGGCAACCTGCCCTGAGGGATACGTTTCTGATACTGACGAGAATTCAATCATTATTCGCTTCCCTCATATAATCATTCCAACCAGCGTAACCTCATGCGACATTGCGGCATGTAGGCCGTCAAACAGGCAACATCCACGGATGGTCATATTGTGCCAATCCTACATATGACAATAGTATGCAAAGCAGGGGTATCCAGCCATAAGCGGAATTTGTCGGAATGCAATTGCTCATTACGAAGTATTCGCAGTGAGCAATGCTGGTGTGTGAGCCGTCATTGATGTTGTGGGAGCAAGGTCTGCCTGACATCTGATGCGACTTCCATATATTTAAGCCTCCCTGAGGGATGGAAAAGCATGACGATTATGATCTGCTTTTCGGTACTAACAAAATGTGAGCAACCTCATACGGCCTGACGGCGTTTCTGTGGAATTATTCATGGTGGCTTTGGATTGACTCAAACAATGACATTTAACTTTTGAGGAAGGAACAATCATGAACCTGCCCCACTTCGACATATCCAAGAATTCATCCGCACAAGAGCGGAATTCGACTGAAGCAAAAGCAGTGACATCGCCGCGTCGTCATATGCATTTCGGCATTTTCACCGTTGGTGATATCACTGTCGATCCCGCAACGGGCAAGCCGCCAAGCGAGCATCAGCGCATCAAGAACACTGTGGAAATGGCTGTTGCCGCAGAACAAGCCGGTCTTGATTTCTTTGCCACGGGCGAGCATCACAATCCACCGTTCGCTCCTTCAAGTCCTACGACTTTGTTGGCGAACATTGCGGCAAAGACTTCGACGTTGCTGCTGTCCACTGCGACAACGCTGATAACCACTAACGATCCTGTTCGTTTGGCTGAGGATTATGCGTATCTGCAGCATATTGCCGATGGACGCCTCGATCTCATGATGGGTAGAGGCAATACCGGGCCGGTCTATCCGTGGTTCGGCAAGGATATTCGCAAGGGTATCCAGTTGGCAGTGGAGAATTATGATCTGCTGAGACGCCTCTGGGCTGAGACGAATGTCGATTGGGGGGGTGAATTCCGCACCCCACTGACCGACTTCACGTCAATGCCTCGACCGCTTGACGGCGTCGCACCATTTGTGTGGCATGCGTCGATTCGCAGCCCTCAAATCGCGGAACAGACAGCATATTATGGCGATGGTTTCTTCCATAACAATATTTTCTGGCCTGTTGATCATGTCAAGAAGATGACGGATCTATATCGCTCCCGCTATGAGTATTACGGTCATGGTCCTGCCGAAGAAGCCATTGTCGGATTGGGCGGTCAGATTTTCATGGCTGATACAGAGGCGGGGGCAAGGCGCAAATATGAGCCGATTTTCCGCAATACCTATGTGTATCAAGGCGCCTCAATGGATGAAATGATCCAATACACGCCGCTTGCCGTAGGAACTCCGGACCAAGTCGTCGAAAAATATGTGAAGTATCGCGACATTATCGGTGACTACCAACGACAGGCTTTTGTTTTGGATATGGGAGGTCTTTCCCATGCAGAGGTTATGCATCAAATTGAATTGCTGGGGACTCGAGTCGTTCCTGTGCTGCGTGCAGAGTTGGATAAGGAGCGTCCTGCGAATGTGCCGGATGCGCCGATGCATCCAAGACACCTGGCGATGATAACCGGTGCAGAACCTCCTGCAGAAGAGCCATTTGCTCTGGCTGATGATTACGATCCTCTGACAGGAAGGAGGGCACAATGATGAATGATGTGTCTAAGTACGAAATTGAAGATGGAACTGTGGTCCGAGGAGCCGTTGCGCATAACAACGAACCAGGTTTAGACGGTCCAAGCGCTCATGATGCAAGTGATGCTTCGCTCAGCGGTGCGTTGCCCCATGCCTCTGATGAATCAGATTCGGGTCAATATAAAGGTGGTGACATGGAAGACAAAAGGGATACGCCGTTTGCAGGAGAGTACGGTGAGTTTGAAGATGCGTATGACCATACCCAAATGGGACGTGTTGCAAAAATCGTTGCCATTCATGCTGGTGTGTCAACACCTTCGACTTCCAGTATGTTGACTGATCGCATCATTGGTGCAACACGCAGTGCTTTGGAAAAGGACTCGCGTATCGCTTCGGTTTCGGTATACGCATTGCGCCCATTGGTGAATGATATTGCTTTGGCAAGCGTTGGAGGTCCCATAAGCAATGCCTTGCAAGAGATAATCGATGCCTTGCGTGAAGCGGATGGAGCCATTGTCGTCACACCGGTATTTCAATCCTCGTATTCAGGCCTGTTTAAGTCCTTCTTCGATATCTTGCCTGAAAATACGATGAGAGATCTGCCGGTTGTGATGGGGGCGACGGCTGGGAGCGTGCGTCATTCCTTGGTGACTGAATTGGCAATGCGCCCGTTGTTTGCGTATCTCAAGGCATTGCCGACCACACTTGCGGTATTTGCCGCGAGCGAGGACTTCGGTGCATCGGTTCCGGATGGTGATGCGACGGATACTGCGTCGCCTCTGGTGAGTCGTATCAATAGGGCGGGTAAGGAGTTTGCTCGGTTCATTGAAAGCTTCCCTCGCAAGGCGCCGGTCGATGCAATGAGTGATTTCGCGCCTATGGAGTCTTTGCTCAAGCGGTAAGTGCATGCATTGGTGACGCATGGCTGATGCAAGCGAGTACATTGCAGTTAAGGCGGTCTTCGATATGAAGGCAGCCTTCTTCTTGTGAGGGATATAGCGTCGCGCATGGCATTCCGCTGCAAGAATGTGCAACCGTACCCCGATGCAGGCGCGGAATTGCGGAAGTGTTCCTGTGAGTCGGGGGGGGGGCATGGGGCGAAGATAAGTGATTGCGATCAATACGGATTTCAGTCCATTGAGCTCAAAGCGGATCAGTGAATTTCGGATTGCGCTCGGGTTTCAAGTCATGGAATATGCTGATAATTGCTTTCGAATATTTCATATAGATTTTGCTAACACAAGTTAATGTTCGCCAAGCCTTATGACAGTGAAAAATACGTGTTATTCATCACAAAATACTTGGTGTGAGAGATTCATCACAGGGTTTTGAAGCTGTGACGTGAATCACTTCGCGGGGTTGAAACGACAACACTTTCCTTGACGTTTTCTGCGAGTCTGTCAAGTGATCGATGTGTGTGTTTTTGCTGAAATATCAAACGATTCTTACTGCCGACTGAGTTGCAGGAATATTCCATAAAACCAGAAAAACATCATATATGATGATTTCCCTATTGGGAAAAAACACATTTTCGGCGAGTTTGTATCGATGGCCTCATGCTAGCGTCGTCAATCTAGATGCGGCACAAGATGTTGTGGGAGAATATCGATCCGCGGTGTGTATTTAATAATTCGAGAGAAATCACGACGAAAAACATGATCTGTAAGGAGCATGCATGTCAACAATCAAGAACTCGCTGCCAGAGAGCGGCAAGTCAGCCAAGAATGGCAAACCAAAGGCGGTCAAGCGCAATGCCCTTCTGGCTTTCGCTTCCACTGCAACAATCGCACTGCTGCTGAACACCGGCGGCGTTGCATTCGCAGAAGAGACGAACACCGGAAGCGTTGCCTCTTCGGCAGTTGCAGCTGCAACCGCGCCTGCGGCAACGGGCACCCGGTTACCGTAAGCACTGCAGACGAACTCTATAACGCAATCACCGTTTCTACGGCAAATATCATCAACATCGCCGGTAATATCGATTTGCATGACAAGGGTAGCTCTAATATTCGTGTAACTCTCGGAAATGCCTATAGGCGCGATATCACCATTCAATCCGCTGATGGCACCGCATACTCTGTTGATTTCAGTGGTTATTCATTTACTTTGGGTTCTGGTTATACTGTTGCCTTCAAGAACCTCGATCTGTATGGTCAGCAGTGGTACGGCGCAATCCAGGGTGCCACAACTTATAACTACGAAAATGTGACCTACACCGGCTCTCAGTTGGTTAATTTCGATGATGGTGCCGTGAACTTCTATGGAAATGTCGCTTCCAATTCCGTAGCGACCTATAGCAACCCTGTATCCGGCAAGTCTTACTCTACCCAGGGTAACGGTAATCAGCAGGTTATCGAAGGTAAGAGCGCCACATTTAAAGCAGGCAGCAATGTAACTCTGACTTCTGTCAGTGGAAATGTTTTGCAGATTGCTTCTGGCGGTACAGGCGTGACCGTTGAAGAAGGCGCAAACGTTACGCTTAAGCCTCGTAAGACCACTATTTCCACGGAAGCTTCCAAAAATGGTACTAACTATGGTATCGTGCTCGATTCTTCGAGTTTGAGTGTGGCCGAAGGTGCAACTTTGACAGTGGATCTTGCCAATGAATCAGGCAACAGATCCATGTCCGGTGGTATCTACATGACCGGAAACAACGCTGCGATTGACGTCGCTGAAAAACGGCAAGTTGCTGGTGAATACCAATGGCACGCCAAGCGTCAACGTAGTGCAAATGGGTGGCGGTACCGTAAATATCAATGAGAACGCTACTTTTGCTTTGACTGCTACAAACGCAGGTAGCTATGCGGGCAATTTGATGGCTGTTTCCGGCGCTACGGTAAATGCAAACCCATACTCCACCTTCACCATTACTTCTGATGGTACGGGTGCATTGACTGCGCTGAACGTGGCTTCTGGTTCTGTGAATGTGGACCAGCCAACTCTCTTCAAGCTCGATTTGAGTGGTAATACCAATGCCAGCAACAGCGACAAGCTTGTCAGCAGCGGTAAGGTAAACGTCACCAACTCCAAGCAGATTTTCTCCGACGGTACTGAATCGGAGCCAATCAACAACCTTGTAATTACTTACAACAACACTGGTACCGCTTCTAGCAGCACGAATGATCTTGAATCCACTACCGAAGTTGCAGAAACAGCCATCCGCAGCAACATCGTGGGCAAGATTCAGGACACCCTTACTTTCACCCGCGCAGGTGAGACTGTAGATATCGTTGACGATCAGCTCAGCCTGTCTGCAGACAATGTGCTGACCGGTAAGGTCGCCGTAGCCGATGGAAACAATGAAGACGTGTGGATCAGCGTCACCATCACCCCAACTGGTGGTTCTGCGCAGCAACTGACTGGTGAGCAGGGTCCATACTGGCGCGATACCACTACTAAGTATCAGACCAAGACAGATGCAGATGGCAACTTCACGGTTGATCTTTCTGCTTACGAATCCTTGCTCTCCGATAAGGTTCTACGGTTACCGTTTTGGCAACGAAGAACTTTATCGATGACACTGCTTCGAAGACCGTTGCAGAGCTTCGCAAGGAAGCTGATTCTTATGTTCCGGCATATGCGGATACCTCTGTAGAAGCTGGTAAGTCCACTACAGTTACATCAACCTTCACCGACAGCAAGGGTGCATCCACCACAGCACCTTCTGGCGTAAGCTACGCTCTTGGTGACGACGCTCCATCCTGGGCAACCATCGATACAAGCACCGGTGTTATCACTGCAGCTCCAGGCGCAGATGTGGCAAACCAGGCTTACTCCATCCCTGTAACCGTTACCTATTCCGATGGTTCTACTGATTCTTCAACAGCTAAGGTAACGGTCACTGCTGCAGTGGATACAACTGCTCTGCAGGCACAGGTCGACAAGGATGCTGACGTCAAGGCTTTGACTGGTTGGGCTAATGCATCCGACAATGAGAAGACTGCATACAACAATGCTCTTGACGCAGCCAACACTGTACTCACCAATCCTGATGCAACTCAGGATCAGGTTAACGAAGCTCTCAAGAATTTGCAGGATGCTGCAAATGCTATTGCTGCTAAGGACACGGATAAAACTGAGCTCCAGAACCATGTGGATAACTCAGATACTGTGAAGTCTTCTACCGGCTATGAGAATGCAACGGATGAGCAGAAGACTGCATACGACAATGCTCTCGCAGCAGCTGACACCGTTCTGAAAGATCCAAATGCAACTCAGGCAGAAGTAGACAAGGCTATTGAAGACCTTAAGACTGCTGAGCAGGCTATTGCCGGTGCTACCACCGATAGGGTTGATTTGCAGGCTGAAGTGAACAAGGAATCTGACGTAACTGGTTCTACCGGTTACCAGAATGCCTCCGATGAGCAGAAGCAGACCTATCAGGATGCCTTGAAGGCTGCCCAAGATGTGCTTGCTGACGATTCAGCCACCCAGGCTGAGGTGAATGACGCGCTGTAGAAGCTTCAGGATGCCGCTAAGCTATCGCCGCTGAGAATACCGATAAGTCCAAGCTGGAGACTTCCATTTCCAATGCTGGTACTGTTCAGGATTCCGCTGAGTATGAGAATGCCACGGATGAGCAGAAGCAGGCTCTGACTGATGCTTTGGCGAAGGCAAACGAGGTCTTCAATAAGACTGATGCAGCTCAGGCTGAGGTGGATGCCGCTCGGGAAGCTCTCGACAGTGCAATCGCAGCTATCGAAGCAAACGCAACTGATAAGACCGAGCTCCAGGCTGAGGTAGATAAGGAAGCTGATGTTAAGGCTTCCACTGGTTACCAGAATGCTACTGACGCTCAGAAGCAGGCTTATCAGGATGCTCTCGATGCAGCCAACAAGGTGCTGGAAGATGACAATGCTACTCAGTCACAGGTTGAAGAAGCTCTCGAGAATTTGAAGACTGCTTCTGATGCAGTGACAAATGCTACTGCAGACAAGTCGAAGCTTGAGTCTGAGGTCGCCAAGGAAGAAGACGTGAAGGCTTCCACTGGCTACCAGAACGCTTCCGACGAGCAGAAGCAGGCCTATGAGGATGCTCTCACTGCAGCAAACGAAGTTCTTACAAAGGATGGTGCTACCCAGGCTGAGGTTGACGAGGCTCTGAAGAATCTCCAGACAGCTTCCAACGCAATCACTGGCACCACCACTAATAAGGATGCTTTGACTGCTGAGGCTGCTAAGGAAGACTCCGTAAGGGGTTCGACCGGTTGGACTAATGCTGATCAGACCACTAAGGATGCATACCAGTCCGCTCTGGATGCAGCCAACACTGTGCTGGACAACGAGAATGCCACCCAGTCTGAAGTCGATCAGGCTCTGAAGAACTTGCAGGATGCCGCTAACGCGATCGCTGCTAAGGACACGGATAAGACAGCTCTTACTGCTGAGGCTGCCAAGGAAGACGATGTGAAGGCTTCCACTGGCTACCAGAATGCGACCGACGAGCAGAAGCAGGCATATGAGACTGCTTTGACGGATGCTAAGGCTGTTTTGGAAGATGAGAATGCTACTCAGACTGAAGTGAATGATGCTCTGGATAAGCTGAAGGCTGCTGAGCAAGCCATTACCGGTGCTACCACCGATAGGGTTGATTTGCAGGCTGAAGTGAACAAGGAATCTGACGTAACTGGTTCTACCGGTTACCAGAATGCCTCCGATGAGCAGAAGCAGACCTATCAGGATGCCTTGAAGGCTGCCCAAGATGTGCTTGCTGACGATTCAGCCACCCAGGCTGAGGTGAATGACGCGCTGCAGAAGCTTCAGGATGCCGCCAAGGCGATCACCGATCAGAACACTGACAAGACTGAATTGATTGCTGAAGCTGCCAAGGAGGACACCGTTAAGGGTTCTGCTGGTTATGCGAATGCTTCCGATGAGCAGAAGAAGGCATATGATGATGCTCTTCAGGCCGCTAAGGACGTAATTGCTAACGACAAGGCAACCAAGGCTGATGTTGACAAGGCTCTTGAAGACCTCAAGAACGCTGAGCAGACCGTCAACGGTGTGACCACCGATAAGACCGCTTTGCAAGCTGAGGCTGACAAGAAGGATTCCGTCGAGTCCTCCACCGGTTACCTGAATGCTTCCGATGAGCAGAAGCAGGCTTATCAGGATGCTTTGGACAAGGCCAATGAGGTGTTGGCCGATGACAACGCCACCCAGGCTCAAGTTAATGAAGCTCTGAAGAATCTGCAGGATGCAGCCAACGCAATCACCGGTCAGAACACCGATAAGGGCGAACTGGAAACTGCTATCAGCGAAGCTAACGATGCCAAGAACACAGACGCATACATCAATGCTTCTGATGATGCGAAGAAGGCATTGGATGATGCTCTCGCCGCGGCCGAGGAAGTGAACAGCAACCCGAATGCAACTCAGGACGAAGTCAATGCGGCCAAGGAGGCCTTGGAGGACGCCAAGAACGCTCTCGATGGCACGGCAACTGATAAGTCCGAGCTGAATGCAGAGATCGGCAAGGAGAACTCCGTAAAGAACTCTGACGGTTACAAGAACGGAACGGAAGCCACCAAGGCAGCTTACGATCAGGCTCTTGCGGCTGCTAAGGAAGTCATGCACGACGATGACGCAACCCAGGCTGAGGTTGCTGAGGCCCTGAAGAATCTTCAGGAGGCCACTGCAGCTCTCGATGGTGGCGCCACCGACAAGGGCACCTTGGAAGAGGAGATTGCCAAGGAATCCACTGTAAAGAACGATTCCAAGTACGCCAACGCAACAGATTCCTCCAAGCAGAAGTATGACGAGGCTCTTGAGAAGGCAAAGGCCATGCAAAGCGACCCGAATGCAACTCAGGCTGAAGTTGACGCAGCAAAGAATCAGCTGATCGCTGCAGAAGAAGCGCTGAACGGTGCGGAAACGCATTTCAACGATCTCATTGAGACGATTGCTGATGCCAACACTGCTAAGAACACGGATGCATACAAGAACGCTTCCGAAGATGCAAAGAAGGCTCTTGATGATGCGTTGGCCGCAGCTGAAGCTGTGAATAGCGATCTGAACGCCACCCAAGAGCAGGTCGACACTGCCAAGAAGAATCTCGAAGCAGCTCAGTCCGCACTTGATGGACAACACACCACCAAGGGTGACCTGCAGACCGCGATCACCGATGCCAACACCGCAAAGGGTACGGATGCATACAAGAACGCTTCTGACGATGCGAAGAAGGCTCTTGACGATGCACTCGCAGCAGCTGAGGAAGTGAATAGCAACCCTGATGCCACTCAGGCTGAGGTTGATGCAGCCAAGACTGCTTTGGAGAATGCGAAGAACGTACTCGATGGTAAGGATACCGACAAGACCGCTCTGAACAACTCCATCGCGAACTCGGGTGCGACCAAGGATTCGATGAGCTACCAGAACGGTACTGACGAAGCTAAGGCTGCCTATGACAAGGCTCTTGAAGATGCACAGCGCGTCTCCAACGATCCGAATGCAACGCAGGCAGAAGTTGACGCTGTGGAGAAGGCTCTCGAAGGTGCTTTGAGCAACTTGAGCGGTATGGCAACTGACAAGTCCGCTTTGGAGGCCTCAATCTCCGATGCAAACACCAAGCAGGATTCGGATGCATACCGCAACGCTTCTGACGATGCCAAGAAGGCATTCGACGATGCGCTCGCAGCTGCTGAGAATGTCTTCAATAGCGCATCTGCAAGCCAGGCTGAAGTCAATGCAGCTAAGGAAGCTTTGGATGCGGCGACTGGCGCACTGAACGGCGCGGCAACCAATAAGGATGCCCTGACTGCTGAGGCTGGCAAGGAAGAGTCCGTTAAGAACTCCGCTGGTTACGCCAACTCTGCTCAGGAAGTGAAGGACGCATACCAGAAGGCTCTTGACGCTGCAAACGCTGTGCTCGCTGATCCGAAGGCATCTCAGGCTGAAGTGAATGAGGCTCTGAAGAACCTTCAGGATGCTGCCACTGCAGTGAATGCCGCAACTACCAACAAGGACGCCCTGACCGCAGAAGCCGCTAAGGAAGATACGGTTAAGAACTCCGTGGGTTACGCCAACGCTTCCCAGGCTGTGAAGGATGCCTATGACAAGGCTCTGGAAGCTGCCAAGGCCGCTCTGGCTGATGAGAACGCATCGCAGGCAACTGTGGATGAGGCTCTGAAGAACCTTCAGGATGCTGCAAATGCTGTGGCTGGTGCGGTAACCGACAAGGGTGCTCTGACCACTGAGGTGGGCAAGGAATCCGATGTCAAGGCTTCCACCGGTTACGCAAACGCAACCCAGGCTCAGAAGGACGCTTACCAAGCGGCTCTGGATGCAGCCAAGGCTGTGCTTGCCGATGAGAATGCCACTCAGGCTCAGGTTGATGAGGCTCTGAAGAACCTGAAGAATGCTGCTCAGGCCGTGACCGGTGCAGCAACCGATAAGGGTAACCTCCAGACCGGTGTTGACAATGCCAATACCGTGAAGAACTCCGATGCCTACAAGAACGCTTCGCAGGCTGCGAAGGATGCCTACGACAAGGCTCTGGCAGAAGCCAATGCAGTGCTCAACGATCCGAACGCCACTCAGGCCGACGTCGATGCAGCGCTCGCCAAGCTCGAAGCAGTCAAGAACGCTCTCGACGGCAAGAGCACTAGCCCGAAGCATGCCAAGAGCAGCGCTGCAAGCGCTCTGGCCAAGACCGGTGCAAACACCGGTTGGGGTTGGATCTCCGCAGCACTCGCATCCATCGGTGCACTGCTCGGAATCGCTCGCCGCAAGCGTTCCAGCGACGAAGGTCGGCGCTGAATCGAATAGCTCGGAATTCTCCGGTGCTTGACTGAACAAAGTTGAGGGCGTCACTCCATAAGGGGTGACGCCCTCAACTCATTGCGTTTGCCTTTGGATCGTTGACAATAGTGCTCGATGCCGCGAATGCAGAGGACAGTTATGAATGACTCTGATGCTGCCGGAAAACGCTCAGATATTTGCAGCTTGCATTTGGCATATTGTTGCGAACCCGATGCATTCTTGTGGTCATGTTTGTCAGAAGTGACTATTTATGAGTCTCAGAAGAGACCATGCTTATTAGATTTTTTCTATAACCATTGAGCTACACGTAATCCCGCCACCGAAATTAAGTGACGGGATTACGTTTTGTGAGGTTGAAAGGGAATCTAGGTTTCGATCTACTGCAAATGTGCCTTAGCCCTCGCAAGCAGTCCAGCGATACCTGCTGCAGCAAGACAAGCGAATAGCGCTGCTGTTATTGCAGTGTTGGCACCTGTGCTAGCCAACTTCTTGACTCGTTTTGGTGTCTTAGGTTCAATTGGCTGAGGAGCCTCCGGATTAGTGGGTTCCTCAGGTTCGGGAGTCTTTGGAGTGTCAGGCGTTGGGGAATCTGGTGTTTCCGGCTCATTTGGTGTTGGGTTATCAGGCGCGTCAGGTTCCTCTGGGCTCGGCTGATCCGGAGCAGTCGGAGTTTCTGGCTCTTCTGGTTTGTTTGGTTCCTCTGGAGTTGTTGGCTCTTCGGGGGTAGTCGGCTTATCTGGCTTGGATGGATCCTCAGGGGTTGTGGGCTCCTCAGGGGCAGGGTTTTCGGGAAGTCGGGGAGAGGGCATGCGGAAGGGGAAGTGATGCTGTTCTGAGCCAGCGAATTTGCCGCTTGCAACAACAATAGTGCCTTGGATATTGGCATTGGTTTTATTCAGATGGGCCTGAGGGGCGAGAACCGATCCGTCAAGGCTGTCGCCGGTTTGATCAACGGATGTGGCATCGGATGCCACCCAGAGCATGGCGCCAGGATCACGATTGCCGCACAGTCTGGTATCGAAGACCACATGCTCCCCGTCAATGCTGACGATCAAATATGTTTCAGTGTCGGCGCTTGGAGTATCGCCCTCGAATTTAATTTCATCAAGCTCAGCAAGTTGCGCGCTGGAGACATTCCAGTAATTGCAACGACCCTTGGTCAGTCGGATGGTGGCGTTATTGCCTGAGATTTCAACCGAGGCAGCCACGCCTAAAGCTTCATCATCAGCAGCTTTGTCGATGGAATTGGCCAAAGTAATGGCTTTGTTTTGCTTGAATAGTTTGGCAAATAGATCAGGGGAAGAAACCGCATCGGCATCTCGATCATTGGCGCCATAAATGCTGGGATTTGAATCATAAGAAGCGCCCTTCTTCACCACCTTGACCTGCACGCTTGCGCCGTTGCTGTCTTTGTTCAAGGCATCGACATTGCTGGTATTGCCGATACGGATAGCTCCGTTCATCGCTTGAAGAGTACCGTCGGAGTGGGGGAGATCCAAATTCTGGGCAAGCAAGCTCACGCCATCGGCATCGTTTCCTGAATGCAGTGTCGTGTTGGTGCCATTAAAGGTCAGGGTCCCTCCTACTGCTACGGCGCCTTCGGATTCGGCCTTGAGATCTGCGTCACCAAAAGTGACAACATTCCATTCGTTGTAATCAGCCAGAAGCTGTGTGGCTTGGTCTGTGCCGATACCATTATCGTCTGCTGCGGTTTCGGCCTGTGCCACGGATGGCAGGAAAGTGAACGATATCAGGGAGATAAATATTGATATCGTCGAAAACACATGCGTTGATGACATTCTTCTTCTATGAGACATGATGCTATATACCAATCAATCTTTAATAACGGCCATCGTCCATGACGACGTTTATGCACGCAGAAAAGAACCAACCGTGTTTTTACCGCATGCGGACATACCTGCAAATAGGCGCGCAGATATTTAATGAAGCAGATCAGGGCTGCGATGTGCACAATTGCAACTTCTCATTTGAGATATTTACATGACAAAATTGCAAACGTTTACATTGTGCTGATATGCATCCCTGTTATTCCAGCATGTATAACTGGAAGCATGAAGCATTTCAGTAACTGAAGCACTTCACACCTGAATGTGAACAATATCACATTTGGGGATTTAGGCAAATTAACGCGGTTAACACTTGGTAATTAATGAAAACGTTTTGCATGTCTCGTATCAAATATGACAATGAGACACGCCGTATGAAAGGTTGCTTGTGCAGACAAGCTGAGAAATGGCTGTAAGAGTGTACGCCAAGCGATTGGTACTTGGATTCAACAGCTATATGAGTATTGTGATTCGGTCGGGTTTCGATATTTGCCTTACAACATATGCTGCATAAGCAAGTCGGTCTGTTCATCCGATCCGAGCATGAAGACATGCGAGCCAACAGTCTTGAAGCCCATGCGCTCGTAAAATCTGCGTGCCGCATCATTGTGTTCCCAAACACCGAGCCAGACGCTGGTGAGCTGAGCCTGACGTGCACGAACCATGGCAAATGTGATCAGCAGGCTTCCGAGGCCTAGACGTTTATGACTGGGCGCAATATATATACGCTCAATCTCCATTGCTTCGGCCCCGACCTCCTCGTGTTGGGCAGAGCCAAGATTGAGTTTGAGATATCCGACGATCTGTTCGTCCACAGTGACAAAATAGAACTCTGAGTCCGGATTGTTCAGTTCCTGTTCCAACCGCTCAATGGAATATGCTTCGGCAAGATATTGTGCCAGGTCCTCGGCGGTATTGTCTTTTGCGAAGGTATCTGTGAATGTAGCAATGCTGATGGCTTGCAATTCTTCAACGCGATCAACGGACACAGGGGTTATGGACAGGGTCATGATATTCCTTAGAGGCCGTCTTGTCGTCTTCCGGGTACGGCTCCCTCGTCCGGGCGCATTGGTGATGCGCTGAACACACATACTATTCATGGCCAAGTACGGATTAACGAACGAGGATGGGAGAAAAGGTTTGAATCAAGGTGCTGCTGACCGCACTAACACGCCGACGGCGACGAAGAAGACCAAGATGCGACCCATGCAGAGATTGCAGTGCGGCGTTTCTCATTTGGCGAACGATGTCGAAAGCATCAAAAAACCATACACTTGAGATTGGTTGCCGTCGGCGCGGCATCGTCATCGTGGATAACGAAAGGACTGGCATGGAACAAGTAGATTTGCTCGTTGTTGGTGGAGGCAAGGCAGGAAAGTCCTTAGCTATGGCACAGGCCAAAAAAGGCTGGAAAGTCGCCATGGTTGAGCGCCAATATGTTGGCGGCACATGCATCAACGTGGCATGCATTCCAACCAAGTCATTGGTTGCCTCTGCCCGTCGAATGGCTGATACGCGTAGTGACGCCACATTCGGTGTGGAAGGCACTGAAGGGGCAAAGATCAATCTGAATGCCCTGCGTGCACACAAAGAAGGCGTCGTGGGTGGCATGGTGGCCGCTCACGAGAAGATGTTCGCGGCTCCTGGCCTTGACTTCATTCGAGGGGAAGCGAAATTCACCGGTCCCAAGACCATCGAAGTCACCCTGAATGACGGTGGAGTGCGTGAAATCACCGGCGACAAGGTGCTGGTCAATCTTGGCGCCCGTCCGTCCATGCCTTCTATCCCAGGTCTCAAAGAAGCGGGAGCATGGACTTCGGAAGACATTCTGCGTCTTGAGACAATCCCTGAGTCGCTTGCCATTATCGGCGGAGGTTATATTGGCGTTGAATTCTCGCAGACGATGGCTGAGTTCGGTTCCAAGGTCACACTTATCGCTTCCGGTGAGCATGTCCTGCCGCGCGAGGATGCCGATATCGCACAGCAAGTCGAGGCCGGACTTCTTGATTCCGGCGTCACCATCAAATACGGCGTGCGAGCGGTATCCGTTTCAGGTAAGACCGGAGAAGCGTCGGACTCCGTAAGCATTGAGCTCAGCGATGGAAGCACTGTTTCCGCATCCGCAGTTCTGGTCGCTGCCGGCCGTGTGCCGAATACTGACGGCATCGGCTTGGACAAAGCGGGCATCGATCTGGATGATCGCGGCATGATCGTTGTCGATGATCAGATGCGCACTTCAGCACCCGATGTGTGGGCTGCTGGCGATAGCGCAGGCACCCCTATGTTTACGCATGCATCCTGGCATGATTTCCGCATCATCCGCGCTCAATTCAACGGTGAAAACAGCGAATGCACTTCCAAGGCGGGGCGCCTGATTCCATACACCGTCTTCACCATGCCGGAGTTGGCCCGTATCGGCCTATCTGAGGATGAAGCTCGCGCTCAAGGACTGGACATCAAGGTCGCCAAGATCCCGGCAAATGCCATTCCTCGTGCCAAGACCATGCGCATTCAGCACGGCATGTGGAAGGCAATCGTGGAAGCTTCCACCGGCAAGATCTTGGGAGCAACTCTGGTCGGACCGGAATCCGGCGAGGTCATCACCGCTTTGCAGGTGGCCATCGCTTCCGGAATGACGTATCAGCAGCTGCGATTCCTGCCGATTGCACATCCGACAATGGGTGAGGGATTGAATATTCTGTTCGATCAGCTCGACTAGTTCATGAATCACTTCAACGGAATTGCTGGCCGTCTGATATGTGATGATTTTCATGTGGCGCGTGTCCTGTGGACATGCGCCACTTTGTGTCTGGTGGATTGACGTACAGTAATGGCGTATCGATTGGCGACGATGGATGCATGTTGGAAATGTTCGTAGGGCAGGCTATCGAAAGGTGATATGAACATGGCGGCATACAAGTCTGATATTGAGATCGCGCAGGAAAATGAGGCACTTCCCATTCTTCGCATAGCCGAAAGTCTCGGGTTGAATGAGGATCAGCTTGAGCAATATGGCAAATACAAGGCGAAACTTGATATCCATGCCTTAGTCGATAAGCCAGCCAAGGGCAAACTCGTTCTGGTGACGGCAATCACGCCAACGCCTGCCGGAGAAGGCAAAACCACCACCTCAGTCGGTCTTTCTGATGCCTTGAGCCGTATCGGCAAGAAGACTGTTCTGGCTTTGCGTGAACCGTCGCTCGGTCCCGTATTCGGTATCAAGGGTGGCGCTGCTGGCGGTGGATATGCCCAAGTCGTCCCTATGGAGGATATCAATCTGCACTTCACGGGTGACTTCCACGCCATCGGCGCTGCGAATAATCTGCTTGCAGCGCTTTTGGATAATCATATTCAGCAGGGCAATGCTTTGGGAATCGATTCCAAGACGATCACTTGGAAGCGCGTGGTCGACATGAATGACCGTCAGCTGCGCCATATCATCGACGGCTTGGGTGGCCGTATGCAGGGCGTGCCGCGCGAGGACGGTTTCGATATCACCGTGGCATCCGAAGTGATGGCAGTATTCTGCCTGGCCTCTGATTTGATGGATTTGAAGGAACGCCTTGGCCGAATGGTGGTCGCTCAGACTTTTGATGGCAAGCCTGTTACAGCTCATGATCTGAAGGCCGAAGGTGCTATGGCCGCTCTGCTCAAGGACGCCATCAAGCCGAATCTCGTGCAAACCTTGGAACATACGCCAGCATTGGTGCATGGCGGACCATTCGCCAATATCGCCCACGGATGCAATTCTGTTCTGGCCACTGCCACAGCCTTGAAGTTGGGGGATTATGTGGTCACCGAAGCCGGATTTGGCGCAGACCTTGGCGCTGAGAAGTTCTGCGATATCACGAGCCGTTATGCAGGATTCAAGCCGGATGCATGTGTGGTTGTGGCAACGGTCCGTGCATTGAAGATGCATGGTGGCCTGCCGAAGAATGATTTGCAGCATGAGGATCTGGAAGCCCTGAAGCGCGGTATGCCGAATCTGCTTCAGCATGTGCGCAATATGCAGGATATCTACGGTCTGCCAGTGGTGGTTGCCATCAACGCATTCCCCACGGATACCAAAGAGGAGCTCGATCTGGTCGAGGCGTCCTGCCGTGAACTCGGCGTCAATGTGGCACTCTCCGAAGTATGGGCCAAGGGCTCTGAAGGCGGCGTGGCTCTGGCCGAGGAAGTCGTGCGCTTGTGCGAAGAAGGCAATGCACAATTCCGCTATGGATATGAACTTGAAGGCGGCATCAAGGACAAGCTCAACGCCATTGCGACCAAGGTCTACCACGCCGATGGCGTCGAATTGACCGCCGCAGCGAATAAGCAACTCAAGCGGCTTGAAGAGCAGGGATTCGGCAATCTGCCTATTTGCATGGCAAAGACCCAATATTCCTTCTCTGACAACGCCAAATTGCTTGGCGCCCCGACTGGATTCACTATCACGGTGCGCAATCTCAAGGTTTCCGCCGGAGCTGGGTTCATCGTTGCATTGACTGGGGATATCATGACCATGCCTGGTCTGCCCAAGGCACCTGCTGCGCAAAATATCGACGTGACGGCTGATGGAAAGATCACTGGCCTGTTCTAAAGCGGAGCATGGATGTCCATAAATGCGGAGGCGGAGCTTCAGGGCTTCGCCTCTTCGTTATACTGGGAGCCGTCGTGAGGTGAGCAATACGCATATCGTTGTGGCTTTCACGACATGAAGTGGTGTGCATGGCCTCATGCTTGAAGTGAAGGAGACCGGGCGTATGGTTGATGATGGAGAACAAGCTGTTGCGCTCACCGATCTGTCCTTGGAAGCATTCACTGCAAGACTTGCAGCCAAGCATTCGGTACCGGGAGGGGGCGGCGCCGCAGCTGTTGTGGGTTCGCTCGGCGCGGCATTGGGCGCTATGGCAGCGCATTTCACGAGTGGCAAGAAGTCCTATGCACAGGTGCAGGGCGATATTGAAAGAATTGCCGGTTCTGCGACTGCGCTAAGCCAGCAGCTACTTCAATTGGTCAATGAGGATGCGCGGAATTTTGAACCACTTGCTCATGTGTACTCCATGCCTAAGGACCAGCCGGGAAGAGAAGAGCTGCTCGAAAATGCAACCTTAAAAGCCTGTGAAGCGCCGCTCGAGATGATGCGCTTGTGTTCACGTTCAATTGCATTACTCGAAGAGGCATCTGACAAGGTGTCGACATTATTGCTTTCGGATGTGGCTTGTGGAGCGGTGCTATGCGGTGCCGCTCTCCAGGCGGCGAGCGTCAATGTCTTCGTCAATACCGCGCAATTGAAGAATGACGAGGTGGCGCGGCCTCTTGAAGAGGAAGCGGATGCCTTATTGTTGGCCAATATTCCACGTGCGGATACAGTGGCTGAAAAGGCAGTGACTCGAATTCGTGGGAAGGAATAGAGCCAGGTATGGCAAAGGTGTTGAAAGGCGCTCCGGTTGCGGCGGCAATGAGAGAGCAACTTATTGAGCGAGTTCAAGGTTTGCAAAAGCGCGGCATTGAGCCGACTCTTGCCATAATACGAGTTGGAGAACGTGCTGACGACTTGGCTTATGAGCGCGGTGCCGTGAAGCGTTGCGAGCAGGTCGGCATCAAGGTCCAAAAATACTTACTCGCTGATGACTGTGCGCAAGAAGAATTGATGGCAGCTATCCATGAGGTCAATGAAAATGACGGCATCCACGGTTGTTTGCTCCTGCGCCCATTGCCGAAGACCTTGGATGAGGGTGCGGCCTGTGAGTATTTGAGGCCTGCAAAGGATGTTGACTGCATTACGCATGAGTCGATGTATGGCGTAGTTGCCGGGGAGAATACCGGATTTCCTCCATGCACGGCTGAAGCTGTTGTGGCGTTGCTGGACCATTATGGGGTGGAGCTGGCCGGCGCTCGCGTAACGGTGGTCGGTAGGTCCATGGTGATAGGCAAACCGGTCTCGCTTATGTTGCAGTCACGCAATGCCACGGTCACTATGTGTCATACGCGGACCAAGGATCTGGCCGGTGAATGTCGCCGTGCCGATATTGTGGTGGTGGCAGCAGGTCGTGCCGGAGTTCTTGGCTCGGATGCGGTGAGTTCCGGTCAGGTCATAATCGATGTCGGCATTAATTGGGATTCAGAGGCCCAGAAGTTAGTGGGCGATGTCGCCTTCGACGATGTTGAACCAACAGTGGATGCAATCACCCCTGTTCCCGGAGGACTTGGGCCTGTGACGACTGCCGTTTTGGCTCGTCATGTGGTGATGGCTGTTGAACGCATCGGGATGTGAATGCGAGTCAGGTTCGGATTCCTGACCGGGTGTGCTTCATGTGATGCGGGCATGCCAAACCGCACAAAATGCTTTCCTGTTGAGAGTAATGGTGTGATCATAAAAGGCAGATCATTCCATCGGGCATCTTGTGCGGTTATACATTGTCGCTATTCACTGAGGGAAAGGTATCTCGGACTCGTTACCATTCCCGTGGAAGATCCCTATTCATATCGAAGAGCTTCGATTGGATCCTTGCCGGCTGCACGCGCTGCAGGAAGTGTGCCTGCCAAGAATGCGATGGCGATAATCAAGGCGGCGACACCAGCGATAATCCCCGGTGAGAAGGAAATCAAGGTCAGTCCAGGCAGGTCAGCCAAAGGCCCATTCGACAAGGCATGATTAATCCACGGGGCGGCGACAGCCGGTATCACAATGCCTACGGCCGCTGACAGAGCGCCGATGACTATTGATTCCAGACTGAACAATGCGAATACGCGCCGAGACGTCAATCCGAGAGCCTTCAGCAGGCCTATCTCCCTGGTCCGTTCCTGAACGCTCATCAACAAGGTGTTGATGATGCCCAGGCTTCCTGCCACCAAAGCGATTGCTGCGAATGCAACAAGCATGATCAGAATTGCGTCGAAGAATGCGCGGAATTGTCCCAGAATCTCGTTGATGGTCTGACCGCGGTATCCGGCATCGCTCAAGCGCTGTTGCACTTGCGAAACGGCGTCTTCGATACTCTGTCCATCTTCTGTTTCGACGGTTACGCTAGCCGTCGCCCATCGCTGCTTCTGATCATCGGGAAGGCCTTTTGCGCTGACGTTATAAATCGCGTCGGTCAGGGCGGTGTTTAGCGTGGCGGTTGCGCTACTTGAGGTCAGCACAGGATCACTGACACCGACCACTTTCGCGGTTACTGTCTCCATTGTGCCTGTCGGATCGCTGACGCCAAGTTCCACGGTTTTTCCAACGAGCTCGGAGGCGTTCTCCAAGCCAAAGGTTTTCACATAATCGCGGGGCAGAACGATTTGGTGATCCTGCGAGTTCAAATCCGGTTGTTCTCCGGCAGCAAGCGGGAGAGATACCCCGGGAATGCCTGGAGAAATATTCAGCACCCATCTATCGTCGTCCGACGATCCTTGAAGCTGCACATAGTCCACGGAAACCGAGCGGACGGTATGGACCTGAGAAACCCCCTCGATGGATCGCAACGTATTCATATCGTCCTGTGTCAGCAATTCCACTGAGCCGGAACCGCTCATGGCTGCGGCTCCTGCTTCCATTCCAGATGCGGCATCAGGATCATATTTGGCGATGCCATCCTCTACGGTTTCGGTGGGTTTGGTCACTGTTAACGTATCTTCAGATCCAACGGAAGCGATGGTCTCGTCAATATACGAATTCAGGCCATTATTCACAGCAAGAGTCAGGGAAAGCGTGAACGCGCCAATGGCGATTGCCAAGGCGGTCAACGAGGTACGCAGACGATTCCTGAAGGTGTTGGAGATTGCGGTGGCAATAAGATCGCGCGTTTTCACAGTGCCTTCCTTTCGTCCGAGGCGACGCGGCCGTCAGCAATGGTGATTTGGCGATCGCATTTGGCGGCAAGATCTGGATCGTGCGTAACGATAACCAAGGTGATGCCACGGTCACGATGCAGAGAGAACAGGGTGTCCTCCACAACCTGACCGGTGGCGCTATCCAGATTGCCCGTGGGCTCGTCAGCGAAAATCACGTCCGGCTCATTGATAAGCGCACGTGCGATGACCACGCGCTGCTTTTGACCGCCGGATAGATCACTGGCTTTGTTGTGCGCCTTATTGTCCAGCCCGAGCAACTTGAGTGCATTCATTGCTCTGCGCTCGCGCCTTCTGCGATTGACCCCTGCAATGGTGAGCGGCAATGCCACGTTATCAAGTACGCTGCCGTTGGTGATGAGGAAGAATTGCTGAAATACGAATCCAAAAGTATCGTTGCGCACCTTGGCAAGTTGAGATGCAGACAGCTTCGTGGTGTTCGTTCCGTTGAGGGTTATGGAACCACTTGTCGGCGTATCCAGCAGAGCGGTCAAATGCATGAAAGTGGATTTTCCTGCGCCGCTTTTGCCGATTATGGCAACTGATTCGCCTTTGTTGATGGAAACGGATACATGATTAAGCGCGGTAAAGGCCGAATCGCCTTGACCATAGCGTTTGATCACATCGTCCAGTCGGATGAGCGGCTGTTCGCCGGATGGATGCGGAGAGGTCATTGTGACTCCTTGATGATCTTCGGATTGATGTTGGTGCCGTTGATGAGAGACAGCTTGTTGCTGTGCTTGAGGAGAGGGATTTGAATTGCTATGCCTGAGGATTCAATCGAGTTTGGTCGCAAGAATGTGTTCCAAGGTGCTCAGACACAGTGCAATAATCTCATCGAGCTCGCTGGCGTTCCTCTGGGGGGATTCATGCGCAAGATACTCGCAAAATACCATCCACGCGCCGATTCGATCTCTTATGGCGTCAGAGTCTTCCAAGTCAAGCAGTTCAAGAATGCGTTGTTGCTGAGATGCATGATTTGTGCAATACGCCATGTATATGGCGTCCAAGGTGAAACGGTTGGTGACATCGCAAGTCTTCTGGAACAGGCCGTCGCGTTCTGCGATCCTTTCGAACATAGTGCGTAACATTTGCTCGATATTGTCGCGGGCGGATTTTCCGCTATCCGGCTCGGTGTCCATGAGAAGTTGTTTTGATTCATGTTGCAACACGGCGGCGAATAGCTGCTCTTTGCTGGGGAAATAGTGGTATACCAGTGCACGGGTGATACCGGCTTCCTGAGCAATGGCGCTTATGGAAGCCCCTGCCACCCCGTCCCTTGCGAAATGTCTGGCAGCAACGGCGATGATTTGCGCTTGCCGTTGCTCGGGTGATTGCCGCGAAAAATTCGGCTTATTAGGCATGTGTAAAATATATGCCGCCAGCCGCAAAGCTTCAATGCACAGCTCACTCTTATCGCTAACCGCTTATATTTTGGTCACATTCAGCATTGCCGTGCTTATGGGTGACGGTGTTATCCGCCCGCAAGATTCGGCTAGGCCATGATGCAAGGGGTAGTGGGAAGAGGCTAGAGTAGGCAAAAGATATGAATATGGAGGTGCATATGGTTGATCAGCAGTCGGTTTCAGCCCCGCAGCAGGTCCGTTCTGGGCAGACAAAGGATGGAAATGTCGATCAGCCAATAGATGCATGGAAAGACGATATTGCAACGGGTTCAAGTGCTTCTGTCGATTCGCAGGATCTTGCACTTGCCGAAGCGTCGGAACTGTCGTTGGCTGATATCGAGCGTAGCCGATCGCATCCTCTGCAGTGGGTGGCATATGCCGTTGCGGTGTTGGTTGCCATAATCGCCCCGTATTGGTTTGGACGTATGCTTGCGGTTCAGCACACCGAGTGGGTCGTGGCCCATATTTCCATATTCCAGCCACAAGGTATTGCTTTCATAGCTTGGACGGTGACAGTGGTCGCCTTCACCGGATTGGCGATGATGATAGTGGAATCGAAAAGCTGGTTGTGGCGCGTGGTCTTCATAATCGGCTTGGCTCTGGAACAGCTCATTGCCGGAGTTTCACTATTGAAGTTGAGCTTCTGGTATTCCACATATGTTGTGTATGGCGATTCTTCAAATCTGGTGAACGCTGCCAATCTGGGCATTATCTCCGCTGGCTTTGCAGTCGCCGTGTACGCGGTCGTATTCGTCGGTCTGTTGGTTTTGATCCGCAAGGATTCGCCGCTGAATGTGCTCACCAGAAGCTGGGCGTCATTCATTTTGTTCTTCGTGATAGAAACCAGCGCTCTGTTGATTGTGCTCTTTGGCGGATTGCTGTCCATCTGACAATGAGTCGCGGAATAGTCTGTGCTGCGGTTTCGGTTTGCTATTAGCTTCTGGATCTGTTTGGGTTTGGCATGAGCGATATTCAGCGGTTATGAGTTACTGATTATTGAACACCTGTGCGTTGCGGAGTTCACACTCAAAACAAATAAAAGCTGTCTGCCCTGCACATAATCCTCGGCGCAATGGGTGAACCGTGCTATTGCCGAACTCACTGGTGGCATGGAAGGATGGCACTGAATACCATTTTCCGCATCACCCATGTCTCTGCATCCTTCTAAAATCGTATGCCAACTCACAGCGGTCATATGTTGAGCTCGGAATTGTGTGGGATGCGCAATGCCTGCGGTGCTCCATTTTTGGACAGGCCGGTTGAGCTGCCGTCGCATATTGCGACGATGAATACGAGTGGTTCGAATTAGGACGAATCACGCAAGGATTGGATATGTATGAGTCAGCCTTCAAGGTCTGAAAACAACATAAATAATAAGAATTCTTCGCAAAGCAAGGCGGAGCGGACTGCGGCAAAAAATGCCGAACGTGCTCGCATTGCACAGCAAAAAGCCGCCATCCGCGCTGAACGTCGGCGCTTGGCTTTATTGCGTCGCCGTCGCCGTCTGCGTTTGGACGATGTCACGGTTGTGCAGGAGTCCGCATTGCGCAAGGCAATTGTCGGCTCAGTGGTCGGCAATCTGATGGAATGGTATGACGTTGGCGTTTATGGTTATGTGGCGGTTATTCTCGGCAAGGTATTCCTTCCCGATGTCGAGGGCCATATCCAGAACTTGTTTTCGCTCGGCGTTTTCGCAGTGACCTTCATTGCCCGACCTTTGGGCGGCATTATTCTTGGTCAGTTGGGCGATCGTCTGGGCCGCAAGGAAGTGCTGGCCTTCACACTGCTGATGATGGCTGGAGCGACCTTCCTTATCGGCGTGCTGCCCACATATGCGGCAGTGGGTGTTATCGCACCAATACTGCTAATTCTGCTCAAGCTCATTCAGGGCTTCTCAACGGGTGGCGAATATGCAGGAGCCACGACATTCATCACTGAATACGCTCCTGATAAGAAGCGCGGTTTCTACGCCTCGCTTCTGGATTGGGGCTCGTATATTGGATTCGCTATTGGTGCGGCCTTCGTATCGGTGCTGCAGCTCAATGTCAGCGATGCCTTTATGGAATCATGGGGATGGCGAATCCCGTTTATGGTGGCGCTTCCGCTGGGCGTTATCGCGCTGCTGTTCCGTTCACGTATTGAAGATACCCCAGCCTTCGTGGAAGCACAGGCAAATGAGGGTGATGCAACCAAATCCGATCCCGTGCCTGCTGTTGGCGAGGTTGAGGACGCCATTCGACTCGGAGAAGAGGAGCCGCAAGGACTTAAGGGGCTTGTGCGTAATTATTGGCGAGAACTGTTGACCGCTTTTGTGCTGGTCGCCGCAGCCAATACCACCGCATACGCTCTGACGTCGTATATGCCCACATACCTTTCCACCACATTGGATTACGATCCTGTGCACGGCAATCTGCTCACCCTTCCGGTTTTGGTATTGCTGGCCTTCATGGTGCCGCTCTCAGGATGGATTTCCGATCATGTCGGTCGCCGTACGGTGCTGTTCGCCGGTTCGATAAGCGCCATCGTGCTTGCCGTGCCTTCGTTCTTGCTTATGGCTCACGGTGCGATCTGGTCAACATTGCTGGGACTGTTCCTGCTTGCCATTCCGGTTGCTTTATACGTAGGTAACTTGGCTTCATCGCTGCCGGCGCTTTTCCCCACCTCTTCCCGATATGGCGGAATGGGTATTGCATATAACGCAGCAGTCGCGATTTTCGGTGGTACTGCAGGTTTCATTATGGAGGCTTTGGTCACGGCCACAGGCATTGCACTTGCCCCTGCATTCTGGGTTATCGCCACTTCTGCCGCCGGTTTTGTCGCCGTGATATTCCTCAAGGAATCTGCACGCCAGCCGCTTCCAGGATCCATGCCTTCTGTCGCAACCGAGGAAGAAGCAGTCGCTTTGGTGGAGACTCAGGAGGAAAATCCTGATATCAACGTCACAGAAATCTTTGAACAGGCCCCGGTGCATTTGGTGGATCAGCAGCCGACGGTTGCAGAGGCCAAGGCAGAGGTGCAGGTGGCTCTCGAGGCTGAAGCTGAAGCCCGGGAAGCCGTGCGTAAAGCGAAGTTAGTGACTGCAGCGGCTCGTCAGGCTGTTGTTGAGGCGCGAAAAGCCGAAGCAGAGGCCGAGTCGGAATCGGAGGCTGCGTCACAAGATCAGACTGGATCGCAGTCGCAAGTTGCAGACAAGCAACCTGAGGCAAACGACAACTAGAGAGCCGGACTCTGGAACCTGCTTTGCGTAGTGCAGCAATAACCGAGAACAGGCTTTGAGTAGTGCAGCAATAACCGAGTCCGGGCTTAGGATGTCGAATCCGGAATAGGTTGCATAGGCTCTTTTCTTAGCAAAGGATAGGCAGATTGAGTCCCGAGAGGTCAGCGTGAGAATAACCCATATGCCTCTTATTGCTCAAGCCATGGGCGGTTGGGATTGCAGGGATTCATTGTATTGTGATGGCATTCCCAGTGTTTTCCATGGCTTGTCATATACTTTCAGCTTGGCGTGTTTCGCCCGCGGATAGAGAGCGCTGCAACAATGGGTTGCGGCACCGCGCAGCAAGATGCAAGGAGGAAGCCGTGGCACTTACGGCTGAGGAAAAGCAAGAGATCATCACCAAGTACGCGACGCACGAGGGCGACACGGGTTCTCCCGAGGTCCAGATCGCTCTGCTGAGCAAGCGTATCTCTGATCTGACCGAGCATCTCAAGGAGCACAAGCATGATCACCACTCCCGTCGTGGTCTGCTGCTGATGGTCGGTGACCGTCGTCGTCTGCTTGACTATCTCAAGCGCGTGGACATCAACCGTTACCGTTCCTTGATTGAACGTCTTGGTTTGCGTCGATAATGATGCTTTCGCCCGACCATATGCATGGTCGGGCGCTTTTGCATAATATCGATGTGCATGCGGTGAGAGAAGTAGCGCCGTATGCGGCCGGTGGCAGTGCCGGTCGCATATCGGAGGGTGATGCGAATACGCTGCGATGCAAGGCGAGATCAGGAAGTCTCGCCAGCGGGGACGAAACACAACAACTGGTCTGGAAGAGACCGCAAGAAGCACATACCATATAAGAAGAACGAACCTGACATGAGGATTGCGCGGCCGGGTATGCCGCGATGGATGCCGAGCAGGATGCCGGATGTCAGGCCAGTATTTTGGATGCTAGGTAATAGGAACAAACAAAGGAGGAACCCGTGGAGGGTCCCGAAATCAAGGCCGTAGAGGCCGTAATTGACAATGGTTCATTTGGCAAGCGCACGCTTCGGTTTGAAACCGGAAGGCTTGCGCAGCAGGCGGATGGCGCTGTCGCCGCTTATCTCGACGACGATTCGATGGTGCTGTCCACCACCACGGCTGGATCCAGCCCCAAGGAAAACTACGATTTCTTCCCTCTGACAGTGGATGTGGAAGAAAAGATGTATGCAGCAGGTAAGATCCCAGGATCGTTCTTCCGTCGTGAGGGACGTCCTTCTTCGGAAGCTATTTTGGCTTGCCGTATTATCGATCGCCCTCTGCGTCCGCTCTTCCCGCACACTTTGCGCAATGAAGTGCAGGTTGTGGAAACTATTCTCTCCATCAACCCTGATGATGCATATGATGTCATCGCTCTGAATGCCGCCTCCGCTTCCACCATGATTTCCGGTCTTCCCTTTGAAGGCCCGGTTTCCGGTGTGCGTCTGGCCCTGATCGATGGACAGTGGGTTGCATTCCCTCGTTGGAGCGAACGCGAACGCGCCGTATTCGAGATCGTGGTCGCTGGCCGCGTTGTCGAGAATGGTGATGTGGCAATCGCCATGATCGAGGCTGGTGCCGGCAAGAACGCTTGGACCTTGATTTATGATGAGGGTCAGACCAAGCCTGATGAGGAAGTGGTTGCAGGCGGTCTTGAAGCCGCAAAGCCATTCATCAAGGTGATTTGCGAAGCCCAGGATGAGCTGAAGAAGATCGCTGCCAAGGAAACCAAGGAATTCCAGCTCTTCCCTGAATACACCGACGAACTCTATGCTCGTATCGACGAGATCGCTCATAACGATCTGGATGAAGCGCTTTCCATTGCAGAGAAGCTGCCCCGTCAGGATCGCATTCATGAGATCAAGGAAGCTGTGCGCGCACAGCTTGCCAATGAATTCACCGATATGGACGATGCCGAGAAGGAAAAGCAGCTCGGCAATGCATTCAAGGAATTGCAGCGCCAGATCGTCCGTCGCCGTATTCTGACCCAGGATTACCGAATCGACGGCCGTGGTCTGCGTGATATCCGTACGCTGTCTGCTGAGGTTGACATCGTTCCTCGCGTGCATGGTTCCGCACTGTTCCAGCGCGGAGAGACCCAGATCTTGGGTGTGAGCACATTGAATATGCTCAAGATGGAGCAGCAGGTGGATGCATTGTCCGGCCCGCAGACCAAGCGTTATATGCACAACTATGAAATGCCGCCATACTCGACCGGTGAAACCGGACGCGTTGGTTCCCCGAAGCGCCGCGAGATCGGCCACGGTGCCCTTGCTGAGAAGGCATTGGTTCCAGTGCTTCCTAGCCGCGAAGAGTTCCCTTATGCAATCCGCCAGGTGTCCGAGGCCATCGGATCCAACGGTTCCACCTCAATGGGCTCGGTGTGCGCATCGACTCTGTCCCTGTTGGCAGCTGGCGTACCACTGAAGGCTCCTGTCGCAGGCATCGCAATGGGCTTGGTTTCCGGCGATGTCGACGGTCAGCATATCTTCAAGACGCTCACCGATATCCTGGGTGCCGAGGATGCCTTCGGCGATATGGACTTCAAGGTTGCAGGCACTTCCGAGTTCATCACCGCACTGCAGCTGGACACCAAGTTGGACGGCATTCCAGCAGATATCCTGGCTTCCGCTTTGCAGCAGGCCAAGGAAGCCCGTACCACGATTCTCGAAGTCATCGATGAGTGCATTGACGCTCCTGCAGAGATGAGCCCATACGCACCGCGTATCATCACCACAACAGTTCCTGTTGAGAAGATCGGCGAGGTCATCGGACCTAAGGGCAAGATGATCAACCAGATTCAGGAAGAGACCGGCGCTGAGATCGCCATCGAAGATGACGGTACCGTGTTCATCTCCTCCGAAGGTGGCGAAGGTGCTGAGAAGGCGAAGCAGATCATCGATCAAATCGCCAATCCGCATGTGCCGGAAGCCGGCGAAAGCTACAACGGCAAGGTTGTGAAGACCACCAGCTTTGGTGCATTCGTCAACCTGACACCAGGAACCGACGGCTTGCTGCATATTTCGCAGATTCGCAATCTCGCCAATGGTGAGCGCATCGATGCTGTGGAGGATGTGCTCAAAGAAGGCGACGATGTTGAGGTCGTCGTGCAGGGCGTTGACGATCGAGGCAAGATCTCCTTGGCGATTCCGGGATTCGAGGATCAGGAATCTTCCGCTCCGGTACGTGAGCGTCGTGACCGTGGCGAGCGTTCGGATCGTGATGACCGTCGCGGCCAGCGCCGTGAACGTCGTGAGGATCGCGGCGGATATCGTGGCCGTCGTGACCGTGACGATCGTGATTATGATGATCGTCCACGTCGTCGTCATGAAGACCGCGATGATCGTGATGACCGTTATGAGGATCGCCGCCGCGATGATCGCGACGATCGTTATGATGATCGTGATTATGATGATCGTCCACGTCGTCGTCGCGAGGACCGTGAGGACCGCGGTGAGCGCCGTCGAGATGATCGTGATGACCGTCGCGGATACCGTGGCCGTCGCGATGATCGCAACCCGCGCTATGCAGCGGATGAGAATTACGATGAGTACCGCGCTGATCGCGAAGAGCGCTCGGAGCGTCCTCGCCGCCGTGTGCGCCGCGACTTCGATCCGTTTGAGGACTGATGCGCTAGCTCGCTGAAGACGGCGTTAAAGGGATGCCCCTTCGATGACCTGAGCGATTCGGCGAGCGAATGAATTTACAAGAACCGGTGACTTCCGATTATCTCGGAGTCGCCGGTTCTTGCATGTTCAGCCAACCTCATGACGCACGCAGGCGTCGGAGTGGAAGCCTTCGGTAAGGGGAGTATGGGTATGATAAGAGCATCTCATGCACACAGATATTGCATTGGAGAAGATTAAGGAGTCGCAATGGTAGTGGCAATAATTATCATCGCTGTCATCGTATTGCTGGTGTTATGGGGCGTATCCATGTACAACCAGCTTGTTGGCTTGAGAAACAAGGTGAAAAATGGGTGGGCTCAAATCGATGTTCAGCTCAAGCAACGCTCCGATTTGATTCCGAACTTGGTTGAAACGGTCAAGGGGTATGCAGCACACGAAAACAATGTGCTCACCCAGGTCACTCAGGCTCGTGCACGTGTGGTCGCCGCGGCTTCGGATCCCTCCACCACCATGGCACAGCGCGTAGCAGCAGAAAATGAGCTCTCCCGCTCGTTGATCAACTTGCAGGCCACTGCTGAAGCGTACCCACAGCTGCAAGCCAATCAGAATTTCATGGATTTGCAAGGCCGACTGGGGCAGTTGGAAGAGAAAATCGCTTTTGCGCGCCAGTTCTACAACGATGTGGTCATGAAATACAACACCTCGACGGAAACGGTGCCTACCAATATCATCGCAGGCTTGTTCCGTTTTGAACAGGCTCAATACTTTGAGGCGGATGAGGCTTCCCGTGAGGCCCCCAAGGTGAAGTTCTAATCGATGTGATATGGCCTGTGCCGCCAAGGTTTACGGCGCAGGCCATATTCATCGTATAGTTTTGCCGCTCCCTGATAGCGGCTTCGCAATGAGGCGGTAGGAGGAAATATGAAACGACTGGCGCGCTCAATTGTCATATCGGTAATGGCCACTGTTCTTGCAGTGATCGCCGGAGCCTGTCTCGTTGCGATTATCGGAGCGTCCGATTCTGCCGATCTTGTTTACAAATCGATGCATTACGATGTGCAGATGCAAAGCAATGGGGATTTGCGCATCAAGCAGCGTGTCACTATGCGTTTGCAAGAGCGCTCTAGTGATGAGAGCTCATCGCGATATTGGAAGCAACTCTATCAGCAGTACACCCTGAAAGCGACCAATCTGATGGATATTACCGACATCAGCGTCACCAATATCACTTCAGGGCAGCAATATTCACAAATCGATCCTGAAAATCCCGCCGGCATAAGCACATCAACATGGAACGAAGAGTATGCCAATCATTGGTATATTGCCGATGTCACCGAATCAGACACCAATCCAGAACCGTATGTTCGCGATGATGCGAAACTTGATGAGGCTAACCGCACCATCGAAATAGGTTGGAATATTCCCGCAACCGAAAGCGCAGACGAGCTGACTTTTGAAATCGATATGACCATGGTAGGCACGTCCACTGCATATCGTGATGTGGCATCCTTCCAATGGGAGCCGTTCGGGCCTCTGAATCAGGTGCCTATCGGCAAAGTCACTGGCGTGGTGAATTTTCCCGAAGGTGTGAATGAGAATAATTCATGGGCTTGGCTGCATTTCGCGGGGAATGGCCAGACTTCGCGTGGCGACAACGGTCAGTTGCAATTCACTGCATACGACGTCAAGCCGGGGCAGCATCTCGATCTGGTGGCCATGGTGGATTCATCGGCAACCCATGATGTCGCCAGAAGCTTGGATGTCGATCACAAACAGGCCATTATCGATGACGAAACCGAGCAGGAACGGCAATGGTATGAGTCCCAATCCCGCCGAGCGTCGATCACCGTGGCGATTTGGATAGTGTTGGCCATCACAGGAATTGTGGTATCCATATGGGGGCTCGTCGCGGCCATTCGCAGCAACAGGGCGGCGCGATACACAGGCGATGTGGTGTATTGGCGCGATCCTCCTGAAATGAGTCCGGCTTCGGCGAGTCGTCTTCATAATGTTTTGGTTGGTGAAGAGGTGGGGAGCAATCCTTCCAGGCAGATGGCCGCTACCGTGCTGTCATTGGCATGCAAGGGTGTCATTGCCATTTATCCCGGCAAAGCGGAACAATATGCCGGCATCAATCTGCTCAATGGATCGGCTCATGATATCGCATTCATGGCATCGCAGGGGAAGAACAAGACCAGTACCATCGTGATCAAGCAGGTGGACGAGAAGCTTCCTCCATTGTCATCCTCGGAGGAGGCGGCATTCGCGATGCTGGACAAAACCGCGCGGAGCATAGGCTCACGAGTGTTTGACCTTGACGATATGAAGGCTCAATTCTCCAAAGGCGATGAAGGATACAAACTCAATAACCGATTTGATGTCGCAGTGCGCAGTGAATTTGCCATGTTGGGAGCCACGCGAACTGTAGGGGTTGGAGCGAGAGTTGCCGGCAGTATCGGCATTTTGGCTGCCATTATGGCCAGTGTCATGTTTTTCATCCAAGGTGTCGGCATGGCCATGTCTTTGGCATATAGCGCGCCGGTGATGTGCATTTCCATATTCAATCTGGTGTACGCTCGCAGGCGCGGACTCACTGAGCGGTCGGGGCAACGTTATGCAGGCCAGGTGCAGGGCTTGAAGCATTATCTGGAAGATTACAGCGATTTCAGTGACAGAGATACCAGTGATCTGCTGCTGTGGGATCGATATCTGGTGTATGCCACAGCCTTCGGCATTTCCGGCAAGGTGCTCAAGCAGCTAGCCATGGCCAATCCGCAGTTGATGGATCCGCAATGGATGGACCAATACGCAAGCGGCACGATGTTGTATTGGATGTATCGTCCGATGCTATGGAATATGGGCGGTACTTCAGGGGTGAGTGTCGGCAATGCCATTCCGAATTTCACCGGCTCGGCATTCGGAGGATTCTCCGATTTGGGTACGCAATTGAGTTCGAGCTTTGCAACGGTGAAATCTACCTGGGAACAAGCGGCGTGGTCCGAGCGGGCCGGTTCGGGCGGCGGATTCTCCGGTTCGGGCGGCGGCTTCTCTGGCGGGAGCTTCGGCGGGTCTTCAGGAGGCTCCGGCGGTGGATCATTCGGTGGCCGTTAGCAATCGCGCCTAGTCGTAAGCGTTATAGAAGTGTTGGAATCGTATGTTGAGTCCGTTGATACCAGCGTGCCTACGGCACAATAATGCGTATGCTGGTGAATTGGACAGGTTTTCACGGCATATTGCATGCGAGGTCGATGCGTGACCGGCCGTGCAGGCATTCATGAAAACCACAGTAGGACGAATGTCACGCCGAATATAGGGAGCAACATATGGTTCTGTTCCGCAATCTGGGCCCATATTCCACAACCGCCGTTGGTTTGGGGGAGATGCCGCTCACCATCGAAAATAACCTCGGTCATGAAATGGGCATTGAAACCATCCACGCGGCTCTGGACGCTGGATGCCGTCATATTGATACGGCTTGGGCGTATTACTGCTCTGGCGGCGAGGAACAGACCGGTGAGAAATTGGTCCGCGAAGCCTTGAGCTGTTGGAGTGGACCTAAAGATGAGGTGCTGGTCGCAACCAAGGTTGGCCATTATCGCAACTTCACTGATGGCAAGCCCACTTGGGGCAAGGACGGCAAGCCGGAAAGCTTGATTGCACATGCCAAGGAGTCGGCTCAGGCACTTGGCGTGGATGCCATAGATTTGCTGTATTTCCATCGTCCTGATCCCGAAGTGCCATACAACGAATCCGTTGAGGCCATCAAGCAATTGCTTGACGAAGGCGTCGCCAAAGAAGCAGGCGTTTCCAATGCCTCGGTTGAGCAGATTGATATTGCCCACGAGATCTTGGGAGATAAGTTGGTGGCCGTGCAAAACCAGTATTCTCCTATTTATCTGGACACGCAGGATACTTTGGAGCACACTGCGAAGCTCGGCATTTCCTTTGTGTGCTGGAGTCCGTTAGGAGGCTTCCGCAAGCCCAAGGATGAGAGCAAATTCGATGCCTTCCGTGAGGTGGCGCAGAAGCATGATGTGAGCTATCAGCGCGTGGTGCTCGCTTGGGAACTGGCGCAGGGCAAGCATGTGTTCGTCATTCCAGGAGCGCATCGTCCTAGCAGCATTCTGGACAGTCTGCAGCCTGTGGAACTGAGCAATGATGAGTTGGCATTGCTGAATAAGGCTCTGTAATCTGCAGTGTGTCGTGCGCGGAAGCTTGTGAAGCATGCTCCCGCTGAGGAAATGGGCAACCCGTCCTGTCGATAATTGGCAGGACGGGTTCCTATGATATTGGGGATTGAAAAGAATGGCGGCACCTGATATGTGGTGACTTTGCCATGGCACGTTGTTATGAGGAGCGAATTGGATGAAACGCCGACTCAAGCCTGAGGTGCTTGCACCTGCCGGAAATCTACGCAGTCTGATGACGGCAGTCGATTTTGGAGCGGATGCCGTGTATTGCGGAGGCAAGGCGTTTGGTATGCGTTCAGCGCCGAAAAATCTTTCTTTGGAGGATTTTGAACAGGGCGCTCGGTATGCGCATGAGCGCAATGCTCGCGTGTATGTGACCTGTAATATTCTGCCTCGCAATGGCGAGGTCGAAGATATGAAAGAATACATCGGGCAATTGGCCGATACTGGTGTGGACGCGCTGATTGTCACCGATATCGGTGTGCTTATGGCTGCTCGCCGCATTGCTCCGAATCTTGAACTTCATGTTTCTACGCAAGCTGGAGTCACCAACTATCTGGCTGCCAATGCGTTGTATGAATTGGGTGCCAAGCGCGTTGTGTTGGCTCGCGAAATGGGTCTGCAGGCCGTGCGTGATATTCGGGCGAATATTCCTGAAGATATGGATGTGGAATGCTTTGTGCACGGATCAATGTGCATGGCATTCTCCGGCAGATGCCTGATTTCGAATTATATGACCGGCCGCGATGGCAATCATGGCGATTGCGCACAGCCTTGCCGTTGGAAATACCATGTGGTGGAGGAGAAGCGCCCGGGGCAATTCTTCCCGGTCGAGGAAAACGACGAAGGTACCTTCCTGTTCAATTCGCAGGATATGAATATGCTCGAGCATATCGATGATCTGATCGATGCCGGAGCTACCAGCCTCAAGATCGAAGGCCGGGCAAAAAGCGCCTATTATGTGGCGGCCATGGCCAATGCCTACAAGTGTGCAGTGAATGAATATATGCTGCAACGCGGCTTTGAGGATGAACAGGGCAATGAATTGAAGCCATTCCATTCGCAAGTTCGCTTGACTCGTGCAGGGGATGTGCCGGTGACTGGTGAATCAACCAATATCGACGGCGAAGTGCCGGCTGTGGCTCTTCCTGAATGGTTGAAAGAGGAGCCTTTCAAGGTTTCCCATCGTGAATATTCTACCGGATTCTATTATCCTGAACATCAGGTTGGGCAGAATACTGATCGAGGTGGATATTTCCGTGACTGGTTGGTTGTGGGTGAAGTATTGTCATATGACAGCGAACTCAAGCGTGTCCGGTTGATGAGCCGCAACAAAATCGTGCCGGGTCAGGAAGTCGAATTCCTTGTTCCAGGGGCCGCACCGGTTCGCTTCACCGTTCCGGAACAGGGTCTGCTCGATGCAGATAATATGCCCGTTGAGGCCATCAATAACCCGGCGCATGTCTTCTCGATGCCGTGCCCTGTCGAGGTTCCTGTGAACGCTGCAATCCGGTCGAGAGCGAAGAATCGCACACTTAAGGCCTGAATAGCGGAAAGTTTGAAACGGCAGAAATCCGAACAAACCGGAAAGCTGAACGGGCAGGATGACAAGGACCTGAACTTGGAATGCCGGAAAATCGGTAACCAGAAAATCGATAATCTTACAATCTCGAAAGTCGAAGTATTGCTTACCGCGGGCATCAGTATCCGTGCTGCTCGATTGTCCGCGCAAGGCTTTCGGGTTGGCGCTCACGTAGGATGGTGGATATGACAAGCTCCATGAACGACCCCAATGAACAGTCGCAATATGACGACGCTATTTTGGACAGCACTTCGATAGCGCCAGTTGATGAGCAGGGAAATCCGATCCCAGTGACAATTCCCATTGCCATAGCTCCCCAGATTTCAGTGGTATTCACCACTCGTCTCGGCGGGGTTTCTCAAGGCGATTTTGCTTCGTTGAATCTTGGCGGCCGAGGCGGCGACGACCGAGAGGCCGTCAGAGCAAATCGCGTGGGTTTGGCAAAGTCTATGAATGCTTCATTGTCGTTGGTCGGACAAGTTCATTCAGCTGAAGTAGCCGATATCGATGAGATATTTGTGCAGAACACGGCCTACGGATTTGATGCCACTGGCATTGATGGTGAACGGGTGGAAGCCGATGCGCAGGTGACATCCGCTTCTGGCATCGCTTTGGGCATGTTTGCGGCGGATTGCCTGCCGGTGCTGTTCGCCGATCCCGAGAGTGGGATTATCGGTGCCGCTCATTGCGGGCGCAGAGGGCTGCAGGCCGGGGTTATTGAGTCGACCGTTGCGGCAATGGCAGCCAAGGGCGCGCAACGCGAGCGGATCATTGCTACTTTGGGCCCTTGCATTTGCGGCGAATGCTATGAGGTTGGCGATGAGGTCGCCGATGATTTCACGAATCGATTCCCTCTGACCAAAACGCAGACACGTTTTGGGGGAGCGGGCATCGACATTGCCGAAGCCGCACGAATTGATTTGGCCTTCGCCGGGATTACGCGCGTCGTTGACGCCCGTCCCAGAGTGAATGCGGCCACGCAATACCTTGCTCAGGATGAAGAGCTCATGCAATTATGCCGTACGGATGGTGAGGGTCCTGAGGAGCTGTCCGAACGCTTGGAGCATATCAACCATTCCATGTGCACTCTGGAGAATCCTTTGTGGTATTCGCATCGACGCGCGGCATTGGCCGGCAAGGCGCACGAAGGTCGCATGTTGGCTCTGATAGTGCGGCAATAGGTTTATCCTGCGGGATCACGGTTCTGAGATCGCAGAGTTCAGGGATTGCATAGTCCAATTGCATAGTTGAACAAGCCATGCCTGCAGCCGAAGGCATGCCGACGATGCGTGGTTATCGGGGATTCGGTGCAGATGGGCTATGCGGAATATCCCCTGTGGCTATGAAGTTTTACGGTGGAAGTTATGGGTGAGTTTGATCGAAAGAAGCACCGCGATACTGACGAATTGGAGGCTCAAGCGCATATGACGCATACAGCGCCAGAAGAGGCAACACAGTCGGTGCCTGTCGTCGGCATCGTTTTGGCAGCAGGGTTTGGAACTCGATTCGATCCCAATGAGCCCAAACAGCTGGTGAGCATAGCAGGCAAACCCATTGTGTGCTGGAGCATCGAGGCATTCGAAATCAATGATGCCGTCAGCGATATCGTCGTCGCGGTGAATCCCCAAGTGCGCGACCATGTGGAACGACTTGTTGACGAATATGGCTACGCCAAAGTGCGCAGTATCGTCAATGGCGGTGCAGAACGTGTCGACAGCACTCTTGCCACATTGGATCTGCTGAGTCAGGCAGACATCCCGCAGCAGGCCAAGGTGCTTATTCATGATGCGGTTCGGCCTTTTGTGGAACAACCCGCCATTACTGGCTGTGTGGAAGCTCTGGATCAATACTCTGCCGCCACGGTAGCCTTGGCATCCACCGATACCATGCTGATCACCGAGGATCTTGGTGATCGCAAAGTGGTTCGTTCGGTGCCGGATCGAGCCAATATGTTCCGGGCACAAACGCCGCAGGCTTTTCGATTCAGCACGATCATCAAGGCTTATGAGCTGGCTGCCGACGATCCGGATTTCCATCCGACTGATGACACGCGAGTGGTGGTGGAGTATCTGCCGCAAGAGCCTGTGGCCATTGTCGCCGGAAGCGCATCGAATCTCAAGGTGACAACCAAAGCGGATATCCCTGTTGCCGAGCAGATTGCAGAGCGCTTGCAGGCTGGACTCAGATAATATCGGGAATTCGAGTCCGCAACGAATAGCGGAGAATGCACGAGTCTTGAACTCGTCAATATGTTGTCTTTCACGGCGTTCAGGTAGTCATTGACGATATGCATTGAATACATGGAGAACACCGAGTCATGCCTGCAGGCGAATAAGGAAGAGCCACAGGTTAGAATGATTCGGTATGGAGCATATCAATGTGGTCATTTCCGGATTTGATCCCTACGAAGACGTGACGATCAACCCTGCCTTTGAGGTTCCGAAGGCGTTGCAAGAGCGGGGGATTTGGGACGATAGCCAAGATTCGACCAACCTCTCACAGGATGTGGAAGTCAATGTGCATGCGGTGAATATTCCGGTGAGTTTTGCCAAAGCGTGGCCTTTGCTTCGCGAAACGCTTGAGGCCACCAAACCTGATATCGTCATTGCCACAGGACTTAAGCATTCGGCTCGTAGTGTGATGCTTGAGCGCTGTGCCACAAATCTTATGGATGCAGCGAAACCGGATGCTGATAATGCCACTCCTCGTCGCATGCCAATCGACGAGCATGGCCCCGCTGCGTACTGGACACGATTGCCTTTGCGAGCTATTTTGCGGTATTTTGCCAAGCAGGGGATTCCGTCGTCATTGAGTTCCGATGCCGGAACCTATGTGTGCAATTCGTTGTTCTACAGTCTGTTGCACTGGACGGTGAACAGAGAGAATGTGCTTGCGGGATTCGTCAGTTTCCCTCCGATAAACGATGATCCCCATGCCGAGCGTGGTTTGAGTTTGGATCAGCAGATCAAGGCTGGGCAGGCGGTTGTGCGCAAAGCCGTGTGGTATTACCTGCATCCTTCATCAGGCAATATTCTCTTGGATGAAGCACGGGATTGATTCCTGAGTGTTCGCGGGCACGGAGAGTTCGGGTGCGGTTCCCACTGTGCGAATTTGTGCATGATATCTGTGTGGATTGAGAACATATCGCCGTGTGCGAGTCTGAGGTGAGTTAGAGTGCAAACAGCGTGTGCTAAGCGGTGTGTGAGGCGCTGAAAGCGAAAGGAAACAACAATGGTGGAACGGTTCCCTATCGTGTTGCGGGGATATGACAAAGAAAAGGTTGACGAGGCGTTCTCCGCAACAGATGAGGCGTTGGCTCGACTGCGCAATCAGGTGCGTAGCAGTGATGAGACGATTTTGCGTTTGCAGGCGCAACTGCAAGAAGAGAAAAACAATGTGAAGAAGGCCGCTTCCGGCACCTCATTCGCTTCCCTCGGTGCCAATGCCCAGCAGATGCTGGCCTCCGCGGAACAAACCAGTACCGAGCTGTTGAACCGTGCCAAGCAGGATGCTGCAGCGATTCGCGCCGCAGCGAAGGCGCAGGCGGAAACGGTTATCAACAATGCCAATATCGATGCTCAGCATGCATTGGACGAAGCAAATTCCAAGGCGGCCACCCTCATCGATAATGCCAAAAACGAAGCCGAAACGATAACGATGAACGCTCAGGAAGATGCCGCACAGCTGCGTTCTGAAACAGCGAAAATCGTCACCGAACAACGAGAAACGGTTGAGCTGGAGCTGAGCAATGCCCGTGAAGAGCATAATAAGCGTCTGGAATCCGAGAAGGCCACGCAAAACCGCGAGCTTTCCGATATGCAGGCACAAGCTGCGCAACAGATTGCCGAACAACGCAAGTCAGCCAATGCCGAGATTGCGCAATTGAAGTCTGAGTCGAATGACCAGATCGAAAATGCCTTGGCCGAGGCGAATAAGAAGCTGGCTGATGTGCGTGAGCAAGTTTCCCGCATGATGACCGAGGCGCAGCGCAAGGCAGGCGAGATTACTGATGCCGCAAATGCCAAGGCGCAGGAAATCACCGATGAGGCCGAAGTGCATCGCACCAAGACCATGAGTCAGGTCAATGCCGAAGCGGAGCAGATTCGTGCAGATATTGCTGCTCAGCAGGATGAGGCCACACGCAAGGTGAATGAGCTGCTTGATCATCTCGATGAGCGCAGGACCGCAGCAAAGCAGGAATCGGACGAACTGGTCGCTCAAGCCAAGCATGTGCGTGAAGAAGCCGATGCGTATGCTGCATCCAAGCGAGAAGAGGCCGATGGCCAGGCGACGGAACTGCTTCGTAAGGCCAATGAGGATGCCAGCTCACAGATCGAAGAGCGCCGTCAGGCCGCCCAGATCGAGATCGATGGACTGCAGAAGAATATCGAAGAGCTGCAACAACGCGAGGCAACGATTACGCAGCGCGTCACCGAATTGCGTTCCATGTTCGCCAACGCCTTCTCAGGATTCGCCTTCGACCAGGTGCAATCCGGCAATGACGTATCCGTGGTCAATGCGATTGCTCAGGCCGATGAGGTGGAGACACCTTCGGATGACAGCAATGATGATAACGAAGTCGCTGAGTCGGCAGAGTCTGAGTCTGCTCAAGATGAGCCAGGAGACTCTGAGGATAATGACGCTCAGGATGCTGACGAACAGCATGACGAGGAATAAAGCATAGTCTCCCCAGTGATAGGGGGTTCATAGACATTGCGAGAGCGAGACGCCTTTGCCTCTTTTCAGGCAGGGGCGTCTTCTTATAGATTGCCCCAGCATTCGGTTATAGAGGTCATATGATAAGGCTGGATGTGAATCAACCGTCCCTGTAAGGAGTGTAATGACTGACATCACACCGTTGGATGACCAGACGCTGGACGCACTGAGAAATGACTTCTCTTCTGATGAGAAGAACCGCTTGGCGATGAATGCGGTTACGGCTGCCGGTATCGAAAAGGTTGCACGCAATTATGATCGTGCACGTTTGCTGCAGCGTCGTTTTTCTGTAAGCGTGGATAATGGCGAGGTTACCCATCAGGATCGTTCAGGTCGATGCTGGCTGTTCAGCTCGTTGAATGTGGCTCGTTTTGTGGCCAAGCGCGCTATGGGTCTGAAAGAGTTTGAGTTCTCGCAGAACTATGCCATGTATTACGACAAGCTGGAACGTGTGAACTATTTCCTTAAGGATATGGCTGCATTGCTTCGAGCTGGCGAAGCTGTGGATTCTCGCTTGACGCAACATCTTTTGCAGGATGTTATGGGCGATGGCGGTCAGTGGACCATGGCCATGAATATTTACAAGAAGTATGGTGCAGTTCCGAAGGATTTCTATCCTGAGACGGAATCCTCCAAGAATACTCGCGAGATGAATGTGCAGTTGCGCTCGCTGCTGCACACGGCTGTTGCACATATGGCGGCAGAACCGGATCGCATCGACGACATTGTCCGTGAAACCACGGCTGCCGGTCATCGTATGTTGACCATTCATCTTGGTGAGCCCCCGAAGAGCTTCGATTGGGAATGGACCGACAAGGATGGTGAGTTCCACCGTGACGGTGAAATCACGCCTGTTGAGTTCTGGAAGAAGTATGTGGACGCAGGGCTGGAAGATTATGTGTGCCTGGTTGATGATCCGCGTGCTGAACACCCCAAGGGCAAGAAGATTGCCATCGAGCATTTGGGCAATGTCGCCGGGGGAGATCCGACCGAGTATCTCAATGTCCCTAACCAGTTCATGAAGGATTGTGTACGCACTATTTTGAGCGAACAGGGTATCCCGGTGTGGTTCGGAGCGGATTGCCATCCGATGATGGATCGTGAAGCGGGCGCCTGGGCGACCGATCTTTTCGAATACGGCCATGTGTATGGCGTCGATTTCGATCTGGACAAGGAAGCTCGCGTGCGTTTTGCCGATTCCGCGATGAATCACGCCATGGCTTTCGTCGGTGTGGATGTCGACGATGATGGCAAGACCACACGTCGTTGGCGTGTGGAGAACTCTTGGGGCAGCAAGATTGCCGACAAGGGCTATTTCACGATGAGCGATGACTGGTTCAGCGAATTCGTCTACGAAGTCGCCGTCCCCAAGTCAATGCTCCCCGCCGAATACCAACAAGCCCTCTCCGAACCAGCCATAAATCTACCGGCATGGGACCCAATGGGCGCATTGGCCAAATAAGCAAAGTCCAGTGGACTTTGCTCCGGCCAATACGCGCCGGCATGGAACGGCGGAACCGCCGTCCCATGCCGGTCGTTGACTAAGTATCTACCACAATCAAATTCAGTTAAAGCGGTAGCTGCAACCATAGCATTGGCCCATTTGCGTTGAATCGTAACGGCGGAATCGCCGTCCCAAGCCGGTCGTTGACTAAGCAACTACCCCATTCAAATACCGTTAAAGGGACGACCGCAACCATAGCATTGGCCAAGCGTCTCTCGCAAAAAGCCTCCTGCCGCTAAAGCCTCCCACCGCTAAACGGAACGGCGAAGCTCGTTCCGTAGGTTAACTCCCACCCAAGCAATACCTGTTCAAGCCCCAACGCAAAAGCAAAACCGCTAAAGCACCCCATCAGAACATCAATCCTCAAACCCAATGTCCATCATCTAATCAACGCATTGGCATTCTCCCAATGTTCAGATATCGTGGTGCATCCGACGAATGCAAGTCAGGTTGGCAATATCTCATTTCGATAGATGTCCTCAATCGGCAATCCGGTTCGTGATGTTCCTCGTCTTGCCGATGCGTACCGAACGGGAAATCGCGACGCAAGGGTTGCGAAGTCACCTGCATTTCGTCGACAACGAATACGGTCGTTCATAAGAGAGGTGGTTATCGATGGCTGGTCTTCGCGGTCCTGACAGTTCTGAGGATGAACACCGCTTTGACGAGTATGCGGTGCTGCCCGAGACGGTTGATGTCAATATCCGTCAACTTGACCCAATTCCCGCTCCGAGGGCTTTCCTTCGTGAGATTCCCCTCACGGATGAGATGAGTTCTCTGGTACTTTCTTCGCGCCAGGCGATTCGCAATGTGTTGCGCGGCAAGGATGATCGTCTGTTGGTCATCGTCGGCCCGTGCTCGATTCATGATCCGAAGGCGGCTCATGAATACGCTTCGCGTCTGGCTCAAGTGAATGAACGTCTCAAGGACCGTTTGCTTATTGTCATGCGTGTCTATTTCGAGAAGCCCCGTACCACGATTGGCTGGAAAGGTCTGATCAATGATCCTGATCTCGATGGCAGATGCAATATTCGCAAAGGTATGTGGCTTGCCCGTAAGGTGCTCACAGACGTTCTTTCTCAAGGCCTTCCTGCCGCAACGGAATGGCTGGATCCCATTACGCCGCAATATTTCTGTGATTTGGTGAGTTGGGGCGCTATCGGTGCACGCAATACCGAAAGCCAAGTGCATCGCGAGTTAGCAAGCGGTCTATCCATGCCCATCGGGTTCAAGAATTCAACCGATGGCTCGGTGAAAGCTGCTGCCGATTCTTGCTATACATCGGCATTCGAACACCATTTCCTCTCCATCAACCTCGACGGTCGTGTTATTTCAGCTGAGACCAAGGGCAATCCTGACTGCCATCTGGTATTGCGCGGTTCGAGCAAAGGGCCGAATTACGACGAGAATTCTGTTCAGGAGGCGCTCGCAGCATTGCGAGCATCGAAGGCGACCGGTCCTAGCGAGCAAGGCGTGGTCATTGACGCAGCCCATGGAAATAGCGGCAAGGATGAGGTTCGCGAGGCAGAAGTCGTCGAGGAGATTGCCGCTCGTTTGGCGGCTGGAGAACGGGGAATCCTTGGTGTCATGATGGAAAGTTTCTTGGAAGCAGGTAATCAAAAACCTGCACCTTTGGAACAGCTCACCTATGGCAAGTCCATTACTGATGCATGCATTCCCTGGGATCGCACCGAGGCTTTGCTCAATACACTGGCACAGGCGGTATCATCGCGCAGGGCTTTGTAAAACCGGCTATTCGATTCAGGCATGCCGTCTTGAACACCGAGCAGTCGCCTTGCTGAATCACCTTGCGTGTATCGACTTCGAATCGCCCTCGAGTCAGCCCTGATTCAATCTCGATCCGCTGATTCCATGCGAGAGCATAAACGGTACTCCCTAGGCTATTCTTATGTGAGAATCTAGCCAAGGAGATCACGATGCAACAGGATACCGCCGCGCACGGGCATGATGAGCGAAGCAAGCACATCGATGACCGGAGTTTCGAGGCGTATCCCAAAGGTACCGACCAACACCCTCTACAGGTTGGGCCACATCCTTTGAACACACCGGAAGAATTGCGTGCTATCAAGCAGGCGATGGAGGAAGGCAAGAATCCTCTGGTGTCCACTGATGTGCCAGATGGGGAAGATCAGGTTGGAGTCAGCCGCATTATCAACCGAAGGGTAGTGGAGCTGGAGCCTCTGCCCACACCTGCACAGGTTCTTTCTGAACTGTCCATGTCCAAGCAGGCTCAGGAGATTGTGGCATATTCGCGTGATGAAATTCGCGCATGCCTCTATGGGCAGGATGACCGTTTGTTGGTGATAGTGGGTCCGTGTTCGGTCCATGATTCCAATGCCGCACTGGATTATGCTCATCGGCTTGCCGCTTTGAAGGATGAGCTGGGCGGAGAGCTTCTGATCATTATGCGTGTGTATTTTGAGAAGCCTCGCACCACTGTGGGTTGGAAAGGCCTGATCAATGACCCAGACATTGACGGCAGCCATAATATCCGCAAAGGCTTATTACTTGCTCGCCGTACCTTGCTAGGGGTGCTGGACGAAGGCCTAGCTGCGGCTACTGAATTTCTTGAGCCAACCTCTCCTCAGTTTATTTCCGATGCGGTGAGCTGGGGTGCCATTGGCGCGCGCAATACCGAATCTCAGATCCATCGGCAGCTTGCGAGTGGCTTGTCCATGCCGGTTGGATTCAAAAATGCAACCGATGGATCAGTGCGTGCGGCGGTCAATGGTTGCTTTGCTGCGGAGCAGAGGCACTCTTTCTTCGGCATCGACCATCTGGGCAGGGCATGTGCCGTGGAAACCTTGGGCAATCCAGATTGCCATGTGGTATTGCGCGGCTCTAGTCATGGGCCGAATTACGATGCCGAGTCGGTCCGCGAAGCCATGCGGGCGATCCGCGAGGAATTGCCTGAGGAGTCCGCTGCGGCTCATGGCGTTATCATCGATTGCTCTCATGGAAATTCCGGGAAGGACGAACACCGCCAGGCTGAGGTGGTGAGCAATATCGCGTCTCGTATCGCCCAAGGAGAGCCCAATATCACCGGTGTGATGATGGAGAGTTTCCTTGAGGGGGGCAATCAGCCGGCTGCTCCTTTGAATCAGCTGGTATATGGCAAATCGATTACCGACCGCTGTATTTCATGGCCTAATACCGAACGATTGCTGCGGGAATTAGCGCAGGCTGTATCGGCTCGACGCTGGAGATGATGAAGCCGGTTCATATGCGGCACGACATATGCATTTATATTTTGCTCGTATGAAGAGGAATGCCTGGAAGCAAATGCGTGAACCCCGGAATCGTCGGCAGCCAAGATCGGGCGTATGAACAGAAACGCATGTAAAGCAGTGTTTGAAATCGGTTATGATATCAAGCATTTGGTGAGTATTGCACCTACCGTTTCGGCATATGAATTCATCAAAATCATAGGTACCGGTAAGCTATTCGTCGGGAATAACAGCGGTCCTAGGCCGACATTCGTTGTGCTTGGCGCGGTCAGGCAGCAGAATTCGGCATGCTGAGTGGTGTCAGCGTGAACGGATCAGTGTTATGGAAAGACTTCACCTGAAGAAAGTAGGTGCGTGATGGCACGTGTGGCCGTTATCGGAGCGCTTGAAGAGGAAGTGACGCTTATCGCGGCGTCGTTGGATAACGTATCGCGGGAGCATGCCGCCAGTTTGAACGTGGCGCATGGTTCGATGACGACACGTTCGGGCGACACCATCGAAGTCGCCGCAACGGTTGGCGGTATGGGTTTGGTGAATGCCGCAGCCACAACGCAATTCCTCATCGACCAGTATCATCCAGACGCCATTGTGTTCTCCGGCATCGCAGGAAGCCTGAACAAGGATTTGCATATCAACGATGTCGTGCTGGGCGGCACATTGCGATATCTGGACAGCGATATGCGATTGATCGCTCAGTGGAAGCCGAAAACTGAAGAGTTCCATTCGGATCCCCAGCTGTTGGAAATCGCTGAAAAGACCTTGAATAAGCTTGGCGTGAACCATATCGTCGGCACGATAGCTTCTGGAAACTATTTTGTGGATACGCCGCAGAAGGTTGCTGCGGTTATCGAAGAGACTCAGGCTGATGCGGTTGAAATGGAAGGTGCAGCAGTGGCGCATGTCGCAGCTCGCAATGATGTGCCCGCATTGGTGATTCGTGCTTTGAGCGACAATGCGGACACGGATTATGAGGAATTCAAGGAATTTGATATTTCCGAATATGCCAATGTGGCTGCAAAAATAACCATCGATATCATCAAACGAATGTAATGGGCCGTCCCGCATAGTGTGCGGTGCATCGTTGGGTATTCTGCCAACGATGCACCGTTTTCTTATATGGTATTGATTTGGCCTCCAGCCCATTGATTTCGTATACGGCACTGAACCGCAAGTGGGTGGACTGGTCTGACGTCTGTCTCATCGGTGTTGATGCGAGGGGATAGCCCATTCGTTCAACTTAGGTAAATCTGAGGTGAACGGGACATGAAATATACGGAGATGACTGAAGAGCGTCATATCACACCGGTACGCTGATATGGGTCGCATACGCGCTAGGAACACAGAATAGGTCACGCATTCGTGTCCTGTTCGGAAGGAATTTATATGTCAATGATTGGCATATTGCATGCTATTGCGTTAATCGTGACAATCATCGTTGTGGCTGTAGGTATCGGTTTGATGCTCGTCGTGAGAAAACGCAATGGAGCCAGAATCGCATCGATGGGCTCCTCTGAGCAAGCCGGCTGTTCAGGAAGCGTTTTCGGCATCAATGTTCCTGTGGGGGAGGCCGAGCGTCGATTCATCGAAGCCATGCCTGATGCCGTGATCATCACCAATGCGCTCGGCGTTGTGCAATATCTCAGTCCAGGTGCTGCCGGTTTTTCATTGGTTGACAATAATCGACTCGCCATGCGTGAATTAAGCGACATGTTGGAACGCGTCGTTTCAGACGGAACCATGCGAGAGCGCGAAATAGCTTTCGTTCCTAACAAGCGTTCGAAAGTGAGCAATAATGGGCGCGGCATTCAAGCAGGCTCAGCGATTCCTCGTGATACCTTGCATATCCGCGCACGTATTGATGAAATCGCGGACGGGTTGTATGTGATATTCCTGCGTGATATGAGCGAACAAAGGCGTTTCGAAGCCATGCGTCGGGACTTCCTGACCAATGTTTCTCATGAACTCAAAACACCGGCTGGAGCCATAGCACTGTTATCGGAGACCATTACCGATGCGGCAGACGATCCCGATGCCGTGCGATATTTCTCAGGTCGCATTTCCAAAGAGGCTGAGCGCCTGATTGAATTGATCAAACATCAGATTGATTTGCAGCGTGCCCAGCAGGCTCATGAGAATCTGCAACTGCGTCCTGTTTCGACATTGGAATCCGTGCGTGAGGCGGTTGAGCAGAATTTGGTGCAGGCGCATGCCAAAAATATCAATATCCGCATTTCCATGTCAGGTCGTCTGATCGCGCTGCATGAACATGGGGCTGTTTCTGATGAGGCGGGTCGGGGCGGCGCTCTGAAGACTGTCGGTGCATCGGAGCAATCAGGTCAATCCGAGGTGGAAGAAGCAGCGAAATCGAAGATTGACGCCACGATAGGCACCCCGCAAAGCGCATTGGCTTCATACAAGGCAGGTTGGGAAACATCTCCAACAGATAGTGTCACGCTTGACTCCGTCGAAGATATTTGGGTTATGGCGGATAGTGAGCTGCTGGTGCGAGCTTTGAAGAATCTCGTGGAGAACGCTATTCGGTATTCGCCTGAACGTACTACGGTCGCAATAGGCATTACCAAGGAACAGGAGCGAGTATTCATTCGAGTGGTTGATCAGGGAATCGGTATCCCACAGCAATCGTTGGATCGCGTGTTCGAACGCTTCTATCGTGTCGACCCCGCTCGCTCGAGACAGACTGGCGGATCGGGTCTTGGCTTGTCCATTGTCCGGCACTGCATTCAGGAATGCTCGGGTTCGGTTTCTGTGTGGTCTCGCGAGGGTGAAGGCTCGACATTCACAGTGGAGCTGCCCGTGGCATCACCGGAAGATCCCGCGCAAGAATCGGAGAACGCATGAGTATGGCTTAGTGACTCACGGCCGGCTGCTTGGGGTTTTGGATGGTATGACGGCATCCGAGTATGATAGTGAGCCGTGCCGCAGGGGATGACTTGGGTTGGGACCGTAGCGAGGGTGATCTGCTAGTTCATCCGAAAGGACAACAATGACACGAATTCTCATCGTGGAAGACGAGGAGTCATATCGCGAGCCGCTGGTGTATCAGTTGACACGCGAAGGCTATGAGGTGAGTGCCGCAGCAAGTGGTGAAGAAGGATTCGACCTCTTTACCAGAGGCGGTATTGATTTGGTGCTGTTGGATGTGATGTTGCCTGGCATTGACGGCATTGCATTGTGCCGGCGCATTCGTGAACAAAGCAGGGTGCCGATTATCATGCTGACGGCAAAGGGCGCGGAAATCGACAAAGTCGTCGGATTGGAAATCGGAGCCGATGATTATGTCACCAAGCCATATTCATTCAGGGAACTATTGGCCCGCATCCGCGCGGTACTGCGCCGTAACCAAGCTGTGGCCAACGATGATGGCGCCGATAGGGATGATATCGATTTGGTATGCGGCGAAATCGTCATGCATGTTGGTCAGCATGAGGTCACCGTACGAGGAGAATCGGTGTTCTTCCCGCTTAAGGAATTCGAGCTGCTCGGGTACCTGATGCAGAACAAGGGTCGTGTTATGACGCGTCATCAATTGATCGACCGCATCTGGGGTTCTGATTATGTCGGTGACACCAAGACCTTGGATGTGCATGTCAAGCGTATTCGATCCAAAATCGAGAGCAATCCTGCGCAACCGCAATATCTCACAACAGTGCGAGGTTTGGGCTACAAGATCGACGAACCCGAGCATTAAAACCCACAAGCGACTGCGTATAAGACGGCCATCGCAGCGTTCATAACCCTTGTGACCATTCATATGGTGGGGAAGTGGATGCTACGGTGGCCTTTGCATTTTCTGGGGTCGCCGGAATCACCTGAGGGCTCTGGACTGAAAAGTAAGCGGTATCATGCAGTTGTGAACTGTTCACCAGCTGTTTACCCATTTCGGTATCCAGCCACGCGAATATCCCATACTCTTGAATTGTCATGAACATGCGAGCGTGCCATGCTCATGGTCAGGAGTGAGTTCCAGTTGTTGATAGCACGCAACCAGGCGGTGACCGCCGCCATCATTCGATACGAGGGAATGAGAATTATGCGTAAAAGTATGCTTGTCCGTTCAATGGCCGTTGTTTCCGGCCTGGCCATGATGGCCGCTTTGGCTGCTTGTGGTGACAACAACGCCTCCAGCGACAGCACTGCTTCCACCGATACGACGGAGAAGATTTCGGGTGAGTTCTCGGGCGCAGGTGCTTCGTCACAGAAGTCTGCTGTTGAGGCATGGATTGCTGGATATCAGGGCAACAATCCTGATGCAAAGATTTCTTACAACCCAAGCGGTTCTGGCGCTGGCGTGGCCAGCTTCCTGACCGGTGCCGTTGCATGGGCCGGTTCCGATGCATCGCTGAGCGATGATGAGGTTTCCCAGTCGAAGTCCGTGTGCGCTTCCGATGCCACTGCTTTCGAAGTTCCTGTGTACATCTCCCCGATTGCCATCGTGTTCAACCTCGACGGCATTTCCGGCAAGGATAAGCACCTGAACCTCGATGGTGAGACCATCGCCAAGATCTTCGACGGCAAGATCACCAAGTGGAATGACGACGCCATCAAGTCGCAGAACTCCGATGTCGATCTTCCAGATACCGATATCACCGTGGTGCACCGTTCCGATAAGTCCGGTACCACCAAGAACTTCCTGAAGTACGTCAAGGATGTTGCTGCTGATGCATGGTCCTACGACGTCGGCGAGAACTGGCCGAACGAGGTTGGTCAGGGCGCTTCCGGTACTGATGGTGTGATCAACACCGTCAGCCAGGCTGACGGCACCATCGGATATGCCGATGCTTCCAAGGCCGGCGACTTGGGCACCATCGCTGTCAAGGTCGGCGAAGAGTATGTTCCTTACTCCGCTGAGGCTGCTGCCAAGGTTGTGGATGCTTCTCCTCTGGACGACACCGCTACCGGTGACAACCGCATCGTTGTCAAGCTCGACCACAACACCACCGCTTCCGGCGCTTACCCGGTGGTTCTCGTCTCCTACGACGTGGTGTGCCCGGCATACAAGGATGCTGCAACCGCCAAGTTCGTGAAGTCTTGGCTGACCTACGTCACCAGCGAAGAAGGCCAGCAGGTTGCTGCTGACAACGCAGGTTCCGCACCACTGAGCGACACCATGCGCTCCAAGGTGAACGAGTCCATCGCCGCCATCAAGACTGAGTGAACGGTGAGTCCGGTTCGCCAAATTGACGGATATGGACGATAATGAACTAAAGAGATCGTGCGCTGTTGGTCGTAACCGCTCATTTGCTGGTTACGGCCAACAGCCGTCGGTTGGCTCCGATAATCGGATCGAAAAGGAAAACGTGTGTTCTTTTTGAACAGCGTGAGTGCGAAGGTTTAAGGAGAGCGTGTGAGTTCGGCAAGTAACTCCGCAACGACTGCAGCGGGAGGAAAGACCGCGGATAAGGTGTTCAAAGGTGTGGCCTACGCCTGCGGTATTTTGATACTGGTGACACTTGCCGCTGTGGCTTTATTCCTGTTGTTCAGGGCGTGGCCGCTGATTGGCGGCGATCAAGCGCAGAACGTTGCTGCAATTGAGTCCTTCACCGGCAACAAGGCCCATAATTTCTGGCAGTTTGTCGGTCCGCTGATGTTCGGCACCGTATTGGTTGCGGCTTCAGCATTGATAGTTTCATTCTTTATTTCAGTGGGCATTGCACTGTTTATTTCGCATTATGCCCCAAAGCGGTTGGCCACGGCTCTGAGCTATGTGATTGATCTTCTGGCCGCTATTCCTTCAGTTATTTACGGTTTGTGGGGCGGCATCGTGCTGGTTCCTGCTGTCTACCCCTTCTGGAATTGGGTAGCCACCTATTTCGGATGGATTCCGATTTTTGCAGGCCCTGCCGCCAATCCTCCTCGCACTGTTGCAACAGTCGCCTTGGTATTGGCCGTAATGATTTTGCCTATCATCACCTCTCTGTCTCGTGATATCTTCCTTCAAACTCCACGTTTGCAAGAAGAAGCCGCGTTGGCATTGGGCGCTACCCGGTGGGAAATGATTAAGTTGGCGGTGCTTCCCTTTGGTCGTTCCGGAATGGTTTCAGCTTCCATGCTTGGCCTTGGACGAGCCTTGGGCGAGACCATGGCGGTTTTGATGATTCTCTCGCCTGGTCTGACCTATTCCGCTCATCTGCTTCAGGCATCCAAGAACCAGACCATCGCAGCAAATATCGCTTCACAGTATCCTGAAGCCAATGCATTGGGCGTGTCGATTCTTATCGGTACCGGTTTGGTGCTGTTCCTGATCACCTTCCTGGTGAACTTCATCGCCCGGAAGATCGTTGAGAAAGCGAGCGTGTGATGTCAACGGTAGAACAATCGCCAATGGATAAAGCTCCAGTCATCGATTTCGATAAGTTCAAACCATCGCGTTCTCATACCGCTGCGCGTAAGCGCAAGGACTTCGCGATGGGCCTGCTCATCGGCTTGGCCTTCATAGTGGCCTTGATTCCTTTGATTTCGTTGCTGTGGACCACCATCTCAAACGGTATGAAGCGTTTGAACCTGAACTTCCTGTCATATAATATGTCAGGCGTTATTGGTGGAAAGCCGACGCCTTCGGGAGGTTACGGCGGTATCCTTCATGCCATTATCGGTACCTTGGAAATCACTCTTGGAGCCATGGTCATCTCGGTGCCCATCGGTTTGATGTGTGCAGTGTATTTGGTGGAGTATTCCAACCGCAGTGGCCTCGCAAAGTCAGTGTCTTTGCTTGTCGACGTGATGAGCGGCATCCCATCGATTGTGGCAGGTCTGTTCGCATTCTCGATGTTTACCATCATTGCCGGTCCAGGAACCATCAACGGTTTCGAAGGTTCGGTCGCTCTTTCTCTGCTGATGATTCCTACTGTGGTGAAATCAAGCGAAGAAATGCTCAAAGTGGTGCCGAATGATCTGCGAGAAGCCTCATATGCACTAGGTGTCACCAAGCAACGCACCATCACCAAGATTGTGTTGCGTACGGCGTTGCCGGGCATCGTTTCCGGTGTCATCTTGGCAATCGCACGCGTTATTGGTGAGACGGCTCCTTTGCTGATGACAGCAGGTTATATTGCGACAACCAATATGAATCTATTCTCAGGGCAAATGACCACTTTGCCTGTATATGCTTATCAGCAGTACAGCACTCTGTCCGTGACTTGCCCGGCATCTGCGGGTCCATCCTGCGTCACCAGCATTCCGATGGAACGAGCATGGGCTGCAGCGCTTATGCTGATCCTCATCGTTCTGTTGCTGAACTTGATTGGTCGCATCGTGGCCAAGGTGTTCGCGGTGAAGACGGAACGTTAGTCGCATCAGAAACGTATTAAGCTTGAATCGTTAGCAGTGTAAGGAAACGATATGGGACAACGAATAGATGTCAAGGATTTGAACATTTACTACGGTGACTTCCTTGCCGTGGAGAATGTCAACATCGAGATCGAACCCAATAAGGTGACCGCATTCATCGGACCATCCGGTTGCGGCAAGTCAACGGTGCTGCGCACTTTGGATCGTATGCACGAAATCATCCCCGGCGCTCATGTCAAGGGTGAGGTGCTGCTGGAAGGCCGCAACCTGTATGCCAAGGATGTGGATCCGGTGGAAGTGCGCCGCGATGTCGGCATGGTTTTCCAGCGTCCAAACCCATTCCCAACCATGTCCATACGCGAGAATGTGTTGGCAGGTGTGAAGCTGAACAACCGCAAGATCAACAAGTCTGATGCAGACGATCTTGTTGAGTGGGCGTTGCGCGGTGCAAATCTGTGGAACGAAGTGAAAGACCGCCTCGACAACCCCGGTGTGGGTCTGTCCGGTGGTCAGCAGCAGCGTCTGTGCATTGCACGTGCAGTTGCTGTTCACCCGCAAGTGTTGCTGATGGACGAGCCTTGCTCGGCTCTGGACCCCATCTCCACCTTGGCGGTTGAAGACTTGATTAACGAATTGAAGAAGGAATACACCATCGTCATTGTGACGCACAATATGCAGCAGGCCGCTCGTATTGCTGATTACACTGCATTCTTCAATCTGAAGGCAGTCGGTCAGCCAGGCCACCTGACATATTTTGCAGACACCACGACGATGTTCAACAACCCTCAGAACGAAGAAGCCGAACGCTACATCTCCGGTCGTTTCGGCTGATCGTTTCTGATTCTTGTTGCGGGGTCGCACCTATGGTGCGACCCTTTTTGTTAGCTACTCTTGGCTGCGTTTGGCCATCACTGAAGGGTCATGGGTGCATCGGATTCTGGTTTTTCATCATATGTGCGTAACGAAAATGAATGAGCAAGAAAGCTTGCGTAGTAGTAACGAAGGTCAGGCCACAAAAAGCCGAGGCTTGCAGGCTTGAATAATGAAGTATTTCAAGCCCACAAGCCTCAGAAATAAGTTTCGTTCCTTCCAATCTCGATAGCGGAAGAAGTCCTAAGGGTCGCCGTTGACAGTTGGGATTGCTATCGTCTCACTTTCCATTCTAGCCCGTGCATATCAAAGATGATATTTGTGGAGGATTGGGCATATTGTCTCATGCTGTGCGATGTTGTGCTTCGGTATCCATCTGACATGACTGCATCTTGATGTAGAGTTGATGCGTTCGGAAACCGTCCATTGGCGGTGAAAAGAGTCCTGGGATATCTTTCATCGTCGGTGTGCTGCGCGGTTTCCCGGGCGAGTCGCAATTCTCGCCGGCATCGCATGCCTTGACGTATGCGTCGCCGCACAACCCAAGGAAAGAAGATATGGAAAAGTTTTTCCATTTGAAGGAGAATGGCAGCAACGTATCTACGGAGATCATCGCTGGCCTCACGACCTTCTTCGCCATGTCGTATATCATCATCGTCAACCCAAGCATTTTGTCGAATACCGGCATGCCTTGGGGTGGCGTGTTCCTGGCCACGATTATCGCAGCCATAATCGGCACGCTGATCATGGGTCTGTTCGCCAATGTGCCATATGCTCAGGCGGCAGGCATGGGCTTGAATGCCTTCTTCACCTATACGGTTTGCTTTGGCTTGGGCTTCACCTGGCAAGAAGCGCTGTGCATGGTGTTCCTCTGCGGTCTGATCAATATCTTGATCACCGTCACCCGTATTCGTAAGATGATCATCCGTTCCATCCCTCCGATGCTGCAACATGCCATTGGCGGTGGTATCGGTTTGTTTGTGGCATATGTGGGTATGCTCAATGTGGGTCTGGTGACCTTCACTCCTAATGACAAGGAAGCCGCAGGCCAGGGTCTGGCTACGACAGCGGTGCCTGGTCTGGCAACATTGAATAATCCGACTCTGTGGCTGTTCCTCATCGGTCTAGTCCTTGCCATCGTGTTCACGGTTATGAAAGTGAAGGGCGGATTGCTGCTCTCCATCATCATCACGACGCTTTTAGGAATTCCTTTCGGAGTCACCTCTATGGCTGATTCTGTGTCCATCGGCGATACTTTCGCCCAGCTTCCCCAGACCTTCGGAGCAATCTTCTCTGCAGAAGGATTCCCTGCCTTGTTCTCTGATGCATCGCGTCTGCCATTGGTATTGGTAACCATCTTTGCATTCTCAATGTCTGATACCTTCGACACGATCGGTACTTTTATCGGAACCGGTCGCCGTACCGGCATCTTCTCCGAAGAAGACGAACGTGCACTGGAAAGCGGACATGGCTTCAGCTCCAAGATGGATAAGGCGCTGTTCGCTGATTCGGTCGCCACTTCCATCGGTGCTATTTTTGGTACTTCCAACACCACCACTTATGTGGAATCCGCAGCAGGCATCGGCGCAGGTGGACGTACAGGTCTGACCTCCGTCACTGTGGCAGTATGCTTCGCGCTTTCTGCATTCCTCGCCCCTGTTATTTCCGCAGTACCTTCAGCCGCAACCGCTGGTGTGCTGGTCATGGTCGGCTGCATGATGGTGGCCAGCCTCAAGGAGATCGCATGGGATGACATCACCGAGGCAATCCCGGCATTCTTCGCAGCCGTGTTCATGGCCTATGCCTACTCCATCTCCTACGGCATTGCCGCTGGCTTCATCATGTATTGCATCGTGATGACCTGCAAGAAGAAGGCCAAGGAAGTCCATCCAGTGGTTTGGATTGTCGCAGCCCTCTTCATTCTCAACTTCGTGTTGCAGGCAATGCTGTAAGGTTCATCGACCGCGAACAATGTGATGTGGTCTTAATATGCAGCGGTCTGTGGAACTGATCGATCACTCAGGAGTGCCCCATTGAGAGGGCGCTCCTCTTGTAAGGGGCGGTCATTGTCGAATTGATAATCGTTGTGTGCAGTTTTCCAAGTGAAGGATTCATATTCGCGACGGGTGCCTAAACGGCGACTATGCGATGTCATGTTGACGAAACGCAGCATGGTCTCGTCCACATCGTTTCCTGCATTCCCAAGTTCAGATAGATGCGTCAGTGACGCGCGTTTTTGACAAGCTTGAATGCATTATTCAAGAGTGTTGTTCAGTAGCGGTATAGGTGCGCACGCAGTGGAGTTCGGAACTCTAAGACCTCCGAATGAATGGTTTGCAAAGGGGCATACAGGGGTGCTGCATGTGAATATGAATATGAGTACTGGATCGTTACGATGAACACTCTATTGAGACCATCACTGACCAAGACACGCCGTGTGCATGTCCGTCCATGGCGTCGCATAGCATATCACTCTTGTAAACCACAGACCGTTGGTTGGGGTCGTAAGACCCTCGAAGTTTGGTTCGCCAAGCCAGCGCAGGTTGAGTACCGCACTGTCAACAGTGCATTTGCGTGGTCACTATGACTCACGAGAGGTTGCTCCGCCTGTGCGCGGGGCTTTTTTATTGCCTGGTGAGCGTTACTTCCAGTCAACGGCCGACTTAGGAAGGAACGCCATGAAGAGGCCCGAAAAGGAAGCGGTGGTCGCACAGCTTACGGCTCAGTTCCGTGAAGCCGATGCGGTCTACCTGACCGAGTACCGCGGGCTTACCGTTCCGCAGATTTCTGATCTGCGCGAAAAGCTAGGCCGCGATACTTCCTACTCTGTGGCTAAGAACACGCTGGCTCGTATTGCCGCCAAGGAAGCGGGCATCGAGGGACTCGATGAGATCCTCGCTGGTCCAACCGCTATCACCTTTGTTAAGGGTGATTTCATCGAGGCTGCAAAGATCCTGCGTGACTTTGCCAAGGATAACAAGGCTCTTATCGTCAAGGGTGCCGCCGCAGACGGCACTGTCTACGACGCTGAGGGTGCAATCAAGCTGGCAGATCTCAAGTCTCGCCCGCAGCTGCTTGCCGAGTTCGCCGGCGACATCAAGGCCACGATGTCCAAGGCCGCGTACCTGTTCAACGCTCTGCCTACCAAGGCTGTGCGTACGATCGATGCGCTGCGCGAAAAGCAGGAAAAGGCCGCCTGATAACACCGCATCGGCCTATGAGGTCGTTGCATGATAAGGCAAAAAACAACACAAAACGTGTGGTAGCAGGTACCTCTTCAATCAGCCTGTTACCAAGATTGAAAGGAAGCCAAAATGGCTAAGTACACCAACGAAGAGCTGCTGGAAGCCTTTGGTGAGATGACCCTCGTCGAGCTCTCCGAGTTCGTGAAGGCATTCGAAGAGAAGTTCGACGTCGAAGCTGCTGCTCCGGTCGCCGCTGTTGCCGCTGCTGCTGCTCCTGCAGTTGCTGCTGAGGAAGAGAAGGATGAGTTCGACGTCATCCTCTCCGCCGTCGGCGACAAGAAGATCCAGGTCATCAAGGCCGTGCGTGCAATCACCTCCCTCGGCTTGGCTGAGGCCAAGGGCCTCGTGGACGGCGCTCCTAAGACCGTTCTGGAGAAAGCAAAGAAGGAAGATGCCGAGAAGGCCAAGGCTCAGCTGGAAGAAGCTGGCGCAACCGTCGAGCTCAAGTAATGTACGCGGCTTGAGCCGCATATGATTACTGCGTAAGAGCTTTACGCTTTATAACCCCGCCGTTGCAGATTGCGATGGTGGGGTTTCTTGTATCTGATTCTCCTATGTTTCTTTGCCTGACCGGGGGCTGAGGCGTTCTCAAATTCGCAGTGTCGGCTGACGGCTTGACGCGTATCGGGTTTATGTGAACACGCGGAATGTTTTGGGCCAATCAATAGGTCTTTTCAATGGGCGACAAGACGTGTAGTTTGGCACATTGACGGCGTGTAAGGTTTGAGCCACGGCGTATCGTAGGGTTGAAAATCGCCGGATATGCGCGAATGTTGTCAATTCGGCCATAACTCGGCGTGAATCGTCGTGGAACATGACACAATGGCAGATAGTGTGCATGGGCGAAAGGGAGGCCATCAAGGTGACAGAGCAGCAAGCCGCGCAGCAGTGGATCATCACAGTAAACGGCATCAGTCACACCGGGATCAAACCCGGGCAAAGCGTGGAAATCGGTCGAAAACCGATTCGACCGCTGGCAGATGACGGCTTTACGCGCATTGAAATCGAGGATTCCACTCGTTCCATGTCAAAACGGCATGCGTTGTTCACGGTTTCAGAAACGGGAACTGCCAGCGTTCGCGATATGAATTCAACCAATGGATCGTACGCGGTGATGCATAATGGCGAGTTGATGAGACTGAAGGCCAACGAAGATGTTCCGCTGCCATCATCGCCATTCAGGCTGCAATTCGGCGATGTTCCGGTTGATTTCATTCGCATCGAAACCAATGATATCGACGAAGATGATGCCGAAGTGCCAGACCTCTTCACCTACGCATCCGATGAAAACAAGCCTGAGCCAGATGCCGCCGACATGTCAGTGGACGATATTCTCGACTTGCGCGCGGGAGAGCCTACCAGCATGTTCCGAGCCAAAACCGTATCGGAGCGAATCAGTGAGTTGCAAGCTGCCTCGATGCAGACTTTCCAGCCATTGGCACAATCCCAAAGCGAAACATCACAGGATTCCTCTCAGGATCTCGCCAATGCATTGGCCGGTGCAAATGGAGACGAGGAAGCTGCGCATCCTGTTGAAACGCTGTCCTTAAACATTACGCAACCTGGGCTGCAGGAAGATCCTCAGCCGCGTGATTTGTTCGCTGATGCGCAGACAGTTGGGCAGAATGCGGGTTTCGAGGCTGAGACAGAGGAATCAGCTTCTGAACTTCCTGCTGTTGAAACGACCATGCCCATCAGGATCGATGCGCAGACTGATTCACCGGTGCAAGAACGGGACTCTGTCGAAAGCGACGAAGCAAACTCCCAAGCCGCGGCTCCCGTCGAGGAAGTGCGCAGCGTTGTTGACACCTTCGGACTGTCTGAAGGTGAGCCTGCACAGGATGCGGACACGGCTCAAGATACCGAAGGTGCGGACGCGGATGAACTAGCGGTGGATGTTGCTGCAGAAAACACCGATGAATCAGACGAACAGTCTGATCATGATGGCAGTGCGCAAACGGCTGCAGTATTCACTCCTATTGACGATAGTGTTGCGGATGGTTCGGTCTCCGAGGGGGCTGGCGAAGATCACGATCGATACCGTCAGGCATCCACGCAGAGTGCTGCCACAGCATTCACGCCAGTATTCGAGCCTGGATCGGTATTCGACAGGGTCTCCAAGGGTGAAATCTCAGCTCGGGAACCAAGCGTTGAAGTCGATGGTCTGACCTCCGATGACGCGAAAAGAACAGGGGATTTCCGCGTTCAATTCGAGATGGCCCGCCATCCGCAGTTATTGCCATTCTTGGCCATGAATCCGTCGCTATATGACGATTTGTATGCATGGCTTGCCGCACAGGGGAATAGTGATATCGACGAGGCACTCGCTCACAATGCGGGTTATGCCGAATATCTCAAAGCAGTAGGGAAGTGAGTCAAGGCATGAGCGAAACCATGCAAACTAACATTTCTGTGAATCGAATGCACCACTGGAGAGAGCAGTATCGTAACCGATTGGCTCCATCTCCTTTGGAAGATATCAGTCAGCTCACTGCTCAGTTGGATATGACCCATGCGCATCCATCGGGAATCGCGCAGTTGTTTGCCAGCGGACACGCGCCTTTGGATTCGCTGTTCCGTGACGCGGGAATGCTTCGTGCTGCCGGACGTAGACTCGAACGGGTTGTGGATGATTGCGCCGTGAAAAGTCGGATTAGCGGATTGGCTGAATTGTCGCTGGTTGTGGGGGTGGCGACTTGGAAAGGCAATGCCGTTCCAGTGCTGATGTATCCGGTGGATGTGGTCCGCAAGCCAGGCGGTTCAGAAATCGATGCAACGATTAAATTCACCGGTCGTGTCAAACTCAATCCTGCGTTCGTGGCTTCTTTGCGTGAACAACATGTTGATTTGGATGAAGACGAACTGTTCGATGGCGCGAATTACGAGAGCGGAACGCCGGAGACTTCGGCAGTGTTCGCGGTCATAGTGGAGAAAGCCTCACAGGCGTTCGCAGACTTCGATATTGAGCGCAATATTGTGCTGGGATGCTTTATGGATCCCGGCTCTCAATTCCTGCTCGAAAGCCAACGCATTATCGATGCCTTGTCCCAAGGGCCTACGGGCAATACTGTGCTTGATGCTTTGGCAGGCGATGAGCATGCCAAAGCAGAGCTCAAAGAAGCTCCGATCGCAACATATAGTCCTTTTGATGGCGATCCTCATACGGAATACGAAGTAGGCGATGTCGACAATACAGTGCGATATGCGGCCCATGTCGCGGCTTCGGGGCATTCGCTCTTTGTCGATGCAGCGGTTGGTGAGGATACTGCGCAGCAGGCCGCGGCTATTGCCGCCCGCTGTGTGATGAATAACCGTTCCGTGATGTATGTGCCATGTGTTGCAGATCAGAAGAGACGCTTTGTTCAGGCGGTCAAGGCCAATGAAATGTCAGATATTTTGCTTGATGCCAGCGATGAGAATGCTGCATCGAGTATTGACAGGCAGTTGATAGCGGCAGTTGGCTTCCAACCGGGCGTTGCCACCTCTCGTTTTGAACAGCTTTCTGATGAATTAGTCGGTGTTCGTTCTCGACTGACCAGATATCTCGGCGATTTGCACGGTGCCAACGACAGGTGGGGAGTGTCTGCCTACCAAACCATTCAAAATCTGGCCAGTATCGCCGTTTTGCCGACTCATCCCGCCACTCGTGTGCGTTTGGGCATCGACACGGCACGTTCGCTGAACGGACATATGGATGAGTGGGTCGACAAGCTCAAGCAGGCTGGGGAGCTCGGTGAATTCACCATTGGCCCTGCGGATACCGCTTGGTTTGGCGCTTCGCTCTATTCCGAGGACGAGGCTGTCAATGCATATCAGCGCGTAGTGGATGTGTTGCGCAAGTTGTTGCCTTTGACGCGAGAACAGGTGGAGACCACAGTGCAAACCTGTGGCTTCCCGATTCCTGCAACTGCTCAGGAGTGGGGACGTCAGGTCAATGTGCTGAAGAACCTTCGCCGGGTGCTCGATGTGTTCCAGCCTGAGATCTTTGAGCGCGATATCAACGCCATGATCGAAGCCAGCAAGTCGAAGGCCGTGCGCAAGGCCGAGGGTACTAATATGGGCTTCTGGGAGCGCCGTCGCCATGTCAAGGAAGCCAAGAGCCTGTTGCGAGTCGGGCGACAGGTCGAGAACCTGCATGATGCACTCGTAGTGGTTGCTCGTCAAGCGGAGCAGTGGCGAATGTTCGTGCCTCATGGAGGATGGCCGGTACTGCCTCCTAAACTGGACGCGATCGTTGAAACTCAAGAGTCGCTTATGAGCAATATCACCGCGTTGAATGCGGTGTTGGCAAGCACTCCTCAGGGCGGAAGCTTGGAGACTCTTGACTTCAATACCGTTGAAGAGCGGCTCAAAGCTCTTTATGACGATCATCTGGCTTTGGATACCTTGCCGGGGCGTTGCCGTTTGGAGCAGGAATTCAACACAATCGGGTTGAAGGATCTGGTTGAAGACCTACGCAATCGTCGCATTCCTGTCGAAGCCGTGGAAGGAGAATTGCATCTGGCATGGTGGACCACGGTATTTGAGGATATTGTGCGTTCATCTGCGATTATCTCCAACCAGGATGGTTCGGTGATGCAAACGGCAGCCGACCGATTTGCACAAGTTGATATTGAGCATGTCCGTAGTATCGGTCCTATGGTTCAGCAAGAAGTGATGCGCAGACTTTGCGAACTGTTATTCTCCCGCACGCAGGAGGCTAACCAGCTGCACACCATTCTTGCAGGGCGTTCGCATATGCCGCTCAGTCGGATTAGGCGCGATCATCCGCAGATCATTGCAGCAGCCAAGCCTATTGTCATGGCGACTCCTGCGACTTTGGTGACGCTCAGCGAGCCTCAGATTATGGCTGATGTTGCCATAATCGATGCAGGTGCGCATATGCCTGCGATTCAGTTGCTGTCCATTGTGAGCAGGGCGCGTAATGTGATTGTGTTGGCGCATCGTGCAACAGTCACATCCGAAAGCGTGGCGACCCTTATCTCGATGCTCCCCGGAGTCACGGTCAAGTCTCGTCCTTCGCGTCGTCCGGCTCAATTGTCCATATTCCTTGAGGAACAGGGATATGGTTCCATTCGCAATGACGTTGCTGTCGAAGGAGCACAAGGTTCGGTGCGCTTCCAGAGGGTGGAGGCCAATGGCGTTCCCGTGCTTTCGACTGGTTTGGTGGAAAGCAGCCAGCAGGAAATCGATGCTGTGGTTGCCGCTATCACCCGTCGTGCTTCGACTTTCACAATCGTCCCTGCCGGTTATGTGTTGACGGTGGTCACTTTGACAGGCGTGTTCCGCACACGTTTGGGAGCTGAACTGAAATCATTGGCGGCGAAGAATGCCGCTATGGGACGGTTCTTACGCCATGTCAGACTGGTCGGAATTGACGAGGTCGCGGGAGCTCGAGCAACGGATGTCATCCTTTCATTGAGCTATGCAAAAACCGCACATGGTCGTCTTATTCAGCAGTTCGGTCCTTTGGAAGGCGGGGGAGGCAGCGGAATGCTGCTCGATGCCTTGGCTTTGGCCGACCGCAATGTCGATATCATAGCGGCGTTCGGTTCCGAAGATATGGATGACGAGCGAATTCACCAGCCCGGTCCAAGGCTGCTGAAGACGATGTTGCGCTGGGCTGAAAGATTGGAAGATGCTCCGGTTCAACCTGAAATCCTTCAATCCGGTGACAATGTGTTGTTCAATGACCTGGCAGAACGAATTCGCGCCCGTGGTTTGAATGTTGCCGTCAATTATGGTTTCGAAAAAGGTCTACGCATTCCTTTGGTGATTGGTCTGAACAATAAGCCATTCGCACTTGCCGTGCTCACCGACGATGCTGCCTTTATGGGAATCCAATCCACCCGTGAACGTCATCGTATGATCATGCAGGATCTGGAAACACTGGGATGGTCGGTCATGACAGTGTGGAGCGTGGGTGCATTCGTGAATCCCGATAAGGAAGTCGACCGGATAGTTGCGAGAATCGGTGAAATCTATCGGGAGATTCGATGAGCGGGTACGACGCATCGCGCAGATCGGCACGCAAACACAAGCGTGTGGTGAGGCAAGGCAGTGAGCTATTTGACGCTGATGGTGTCAAGCTTGATCCAGAAGATCTGCGTACCAAGGAGCAACAACGCTCTGATGACGATGAGCGCATCTTAGGAGAGTTGCCGCCTCATTGGGCGGTGTTCAACAAACCTAGGCAATAATGATTGAAGTTCGGCCGGTATCATGCATAAGCGGGTACCGGCCGAACTCGTGTGAGACTCAACTCATGATGTTTCAGCTCTCGACTCGCACGGCAATAACCGGTCCGGCCTCCAGTGCATGCAAGACTTGAAAGGCTTCTTCAGTCGACAGGGCGACAATAATCGTATTCGCATCACCTGGTGTTGCCGTGTGGGGAATCTGCAGCACAAGCCCTTTTTCGCTCAATGTGCACGCCATATTGTGTGATGTATCGTCTGTTTGCTGAGATAAGCCATCAAGCTCTATAGGAATGTCTGGCTCAACATACTTCTGCTCGTTATCCGCATTGTCAGCAAGCCCGCTGCTCGCGCACCCAGCGGATGAGTTGAGCTCGACGCGATCTCCGGGGAGCAGATACTCAGGCATATTGACGACCCGCACTTCAATTGCCGTGTGCTGGTCGGGAAGGACCGGCTCTTCCCGCAAGAGTTGTGCTGTGAGAACTGTCCCTTCATCGATATCGACTTGGGCAATACGCTTGAGCACCTCCGCATCGCTTAACAGTGATCCGGAAAAACCGCCTGACGGGATAACGCTGTGATGGAAGTCGGAAATTTGAAGCGTCGATCCGCGGAGAATATGTTGGGAAGCAACAGGAACGGTGACGGTTCCTACCAATCTCGCAATTCCGCCGTAGGAAAGCAACACCAATAACCCGATGAGCGCGGCGCTGATGCCATGGCGAATGGCATACCATTGGCGACGGCGCTTGAGAGAAAGTCTCCTGGAACCTCGGCGACCCTTCTTGTTCGGAGATGCGCGTATATGAGCAAATAAATCTTGGAACATATCCATAGAGGGATCATGCCTGATGGAATGCACACACCGGCCCAAGCAGCAGTTATGTGGTCGGAGGATTCATGGATGTGATGATAATTCTGCAGGGAAATCAATCATAACCATGCATGTGGTCGGAAGTATTGTGTGCAAGTGCTTATGAACTTATGAACAGAATAATTCCCCATCGTCAAGATCACATGTGGCAATTGGCGGCATAACTATTGAACACAACGTTTGGCCGAGGTGATCGAAAACGCATAGATATGGCAGCTAGCGGCATAATCCCATAGACCCACCGATACTGCGGTCGACAATACAACAACACTCCGGTTCCGAAGCTCGAAACTGAATGGGCAGAATGTGTGAGGTGTTCTTGGTGGACTTTGCTGAGCTAGATTTGTGTGGGGATGTATGGGTTGCGATGTGGCGCAGTGCAGGGGGGGGCTTGTGACCGTTTACGAAGAGCGAACGGGGAGCTTGCGTGGTGCTTGCAGAGAGCTTGTGGGGATGTATGGGTTGTGTTGTGATGCATGCAGGAAGCTTTGTGTGACCGTTTGTGGGGTGCTTGCGGGTGCTTCTTACGGGACGATGAAAAAGACGATTGTCTGACACCTGCAGTGAGCCGTGCGGGGCGATGACTTGTCGAGCAGTAACTCGTGAGAAAGCATATTGAGGATATGCACTCATGGACAAGGCAAATCCATTGAAAACCGTTGTGAAAAGAATTGAGGCTCTCATCTCAAAAGACGAGAGCCCCGAAGACGAGAACCGAGATCAGGCCTTATTTTGAAGAACCTGAGTCAGTGCGGTAAAAACCATGTCCCTTAAAGGAAATAGGAGGTGCTGAATACACTTTGTGCACCTGTTCCTCTCCGCACTGAGGGCATACGGTGATGGGATCATCGGAAAATGACTGCTGCTCGGTGAAGTCGTAACCGCAGTTCTTGCAGCGGTAGTGATATGTAGGCAATGCTCATTCCTTCTTAGACGAATAATGCGAAGCTAAGGTCAAACTCGTACATATCCTAGTCCCGACCATAAGACCTTAGTGTGAAGCTGCAGCCATTGAGCGACGCGCGAACAAACACCAGATGGTAATTCACAGCAACCCAAAGCTGTCCGTGGTCAGAATTCCATGCACTGGCACATCATGATCATGTGCAGGCAAAGGCTCTTCACGCTGTTCCCAAGGCCAACATATACCGAGCAAAGTGGATTGTGGATCACGATGAATAAGCGCTTGGTCGTACCATCCCGCGCCGCGACCCAGACGGATGCCGCGATTGTCTATTGCAAAGGCTGGCACAAGAATGCAAGCGGCTTCTGCGAGTGCATCAGGCGGCAAAGTCACGGTATCTGTTGGTTCCTGAGGCCTGAGTCCTCCGGAAGCGCGCCGGGGCATATCGGTCAGCTGATCAAGCTCTTCGACATCCGCAATTTCACTCCAACCTATTTCCATCCCCGATCCCAAACGTGGCACAAGCACACGTCGATCGGATCGAAGAATATGACGGAGCAAAGGCAGGGTTTGTATTTCCGTTCCCATGGAAATGTATGCTGCGATGGCGGCGGCCTGAGGGAGCTCGTCGATGAATGGTGCAGCCATGTTCTCAAGTTCAGTCCCACTTGACTCCAGTTGGGATGAGGGGATAGAGCGGCGTCTTGCAGCAGCTGCATGGCGTAGTTCCTGTTTTGCGGATGCGATTTCGTCCATAAATCCGTTCTAGCACATGGTGGATAGCTGGGAACATAGCCTAGGCGCGGAGTATGGTTGCTTGAACGCAAATAAAATCTTGGCAATGGTCGAATAACCGGCGTCAACAGTGGCACAATGGGACAATGAGCATTTTGCGTTCTTTGCGTCAGGCTCTGGCCCCTTCGTCACCTCGTGCCATTCATATGCCTTCGATCCTCTATGCGCCCGAAGGCGCGTTGCCTATTGCATTGCGTCCGCTGACTACGGATGACGCGCGTGAATGGGGAAGGGTGCGTTGGGGCAATGAAGCTTGGTTGGCGCCTTGGGAATCCGGCGATCCAGAATATGGTTCGGGAATGTCCTTTAATGAGTGGATTCAGTGGCAGCGCCAACAGGAAAGGGATGGCGCAGGTGTCGTTTTTGCCGTGACATATCAAGGGCGCATAGTTGGACAGATATCTCTCGGTGCAATAAGTTATGGGGCAATGCGCAGCGGGATCGTGGGATATTGGATGGACCATGCCTATGCAGGCAAAGGAATAATGCCGCTTGCAGTGGCGATGCTTGCCGACTGGGCATTGGGAGAGTCCAGCGGACCAAAGCTGCATCGTTTGGAAATCGATATGCTTATCAACAACCGGCGCTCGCATCGGGTTGCTGAAAAAGTCGGTGCAACTTATGAGGGCATCCGTCGTGGTTATATGTATGTGAACGGACGATGGCAGGATCATGACGCGTATAGTCTGTTGGCAGAGGATCGTGGCGAGGGATTTGCGGTGCGGCAGATAACACGACACGCCCGAGATTAAACACGACAAAAGGTCAAGGAGTCTTCTATTCTTGGGGAGTATGGATTACGGATCGTTGAGCACCATTGTTGTACTCGCGATAGTCGTAATTGCGATGGTCGTCTGGCTGCCCAAGAGGACAGTTGACAGCATGAAGCGGGTGATAGAGCATCGCGAAGACAGGTATTCCTCGTCGTTGCACTTGGTGGATGCACAGAGTGGTACTCGGTTCTCCGATGGGTATACGCCCGAGATGAAAGGGGCTACTATGCAGCCAAAGCAGGCACGTGGCGCTCGGCTAACTCAGGAGCGTATTGCGCAGATTCGTCAAATGCGCCGCCAGGCTATTCGCCGTCGCCAAATGCTGGTTGCTGCTTTAGTGGTTGTCACCATTCTGGTTTTCGCAGGGTCTTTTGCCTTGCACTTCAGCCCTTGGTTTGCAGTCATCCCTGTCGTTTTGCTGGCGGTGGTATTGGCTTTGGGGGCAAGGGCTGCACAACAGGCGAGGCATTGGGAACAGCGAGTTGCTGAACAACGAAAGTCAACCAAGGAACCGGTTGCGGGGGATGCCGAGGGAAAACGGTCGGCAGCCGGTGAGCGGCTGCAACGTGATGAAGTGACACAATCAGCCGAAGATTCTGCGCCCACAGATGTGTTGGAGCAGCGGGAGATTAGGCAAGCGTTGCGTCGAGCCCAGATGGATAAGGCGCGTGCCATGGAGCGCCGTCAGGATAACGTTGGAGAGCCCGTTGATGTCAAGCAGCCGATATCCGGTCAAGTGGATGTGCAGGCTGTCGCTGAGTACAAGCAGGCGTCTCACGATGAGTTGGACGCACAGTCCCCTGCGGTTCATGAAGAGGGCGCTGAGCATAACGAGGGTCTGAATATTGCTGAGGAGAGCCAGGCTTCCGATGCCACCGACGAACTGCATCAGGTGCATCCTGCGAAAAGCCTTGATGTCTTTGATATGGCGGTTCCCGCTCAGGATCTCATCTCATTCTCTCTGGGCGCGCCTCGCAATGGCATAGAGCAGGATTATCAGGCACCTGAGAGCATGGAGATCAAATCTACTGTGCAGGTAGCCAAGGCCGTTGCGCCTCAGGAAGAGCCAGAACGCTCCGATTCTGATCTCGAAGCGGATGCGGTGGATGACGTTGATTTGCAACGAAATCGTTCTGCGCAAGCGTATTCGGCGAGTGACAAGCAATCGGAAAACCAGAGTGATGACACTTCTGCATTCCACAACGCAGAAGTGCATGCTCAGGTTGACGTTCCCGATGCAACGGCAGATTCACTCGGCGCCGATCTTGAAGCGGTTTTGGCACGTCGCACGGTTTGACAAGAGTTTTCACTCTCAGCGTTAGCACTCGAGTTGGCAGAGTGCTAATAATCGCGCTACGATGAGCGGTAGCGCAAAGGGACGGCGCCACAAGTGATCGTCAGCCTCTTGGAAGCGATGTCCTGGCGCGGCAATTATTGATTTCTCTTTAGAAAGAGGAGGTCCACAGTGTCGATCTCACTCACACCGTTGGAAGATAAGATTATCGTCAAGCAGGCGGAGGCCGAGACTCAGACCGCATCCGGTCTGTTCATTCCGGACAATGCCAAGGAAAAGCCGCAGCAGGGCGAAGTGCTGGCAGTTGGTCCTGGTCGTCGTGACGACAAGGGCGAGCGCATCCCCATGGATGTCAAGGTTGGCGACAAGGTGCTGTATTCCAAGTACGGCGGCACCGAGGTTCACTATCAGGGCGAGGATTTCCTGATCGTGTCTTCTCGCGACGTTCTGGCCATTCTGGGCTGAGCATAGTCGTTGTCATGGCTCCTGCGGTGTGATGCCGTAGGAGCCATTTGTTATGTGCGGGCAGTTGCTCAGATTGATATTGCGGGATGCCTCGAGAACTCTGCATAATCGATGCCTTCCTTGTCCAAGGCGCGGAATACCAAGGGTTTGCGGCATGCTGAGGGATAATATGGGTGCATGGCATTCAAACATCGTGCAATAATCGACACCATTCCGAGCTATAAGCAGGGCAAGCCCGCTCCAACCGTCGAGGGGCATAAGTCGTTCAAAATCTCAAGCAATGAGAATCCATTCCAGCCTCTACCCAGTGTTGTGAAGGCCATTGAATCGCTATCCTTGTCTCGCATCAATCGATACCCGGATATGCGTGGTTGGCAGGTCGTGGAGCGCCTCGCGGCATTGCATGATGTCAAGCCTGAGCAGATTGTGCTTGGATGCGGGTCCACTGAGGTCATCACACAACTGGTGCAGCTCGTCGCAGGGCCTGGTGACGAGGTCATCTATCCATGGCGAAGTTTCGAGGCATACCCAATAATCGTGGCAACAGCCGGTGCGGAAAGTATTCAGATACCGAATAGGCCTGATGGCAGTCATGATATTGACGGCATTATCGCAGCGATCAATGATCGCACTCGTTTGATTATTTTGAATAATCCCAACAATCCTACGGCGACTGCGTTAACCGTTGACGAGGCAAGACGTGTTATGGAGGCTGCCCCCTCTGATGTGCTGGTGCTTATGGATGAGGCATATATTCAATTCAACACGAGTGCAGACACTGCAGTGGGTATGGATTTGTTCCGCCAATATCCCAATGTTGTGGTGGCTCAGACCTTCTCCAAGGCATACGGCCTCGCGGGACTGCGTATTGGGTATGCTGTGGCTCCTGAGGATGTGGTGGATGGCATGAGGAAGGTCGCATTGCCGTTTGCCGTCACCGATCTTGCCCAGAAGGCCGCGCTGGCTTCTCTGGATGTCCAGGAGGAACTGGATGCGCGGGTGAAGCAGCTTCTGGCCGAGAGGGATCGTGTGGTAGTGGCTTTGCGTGAACAGGGTTGGGAGTTCCCCCAGCCTTATGCCAACTTCTTCTGGCTGCCATTGCAGGAACGCACCGATGAGGTCGCAGCGGCATTTGTTGGGTACGGCTTATCCGTTCGTGTGTTCAGCGGGGAAGGCATTCGCATATCCATCGGGGAGCCGGAAGCCAATGATGGTGTTATTGAGGTGATGAGCCATTTCACTCCGGCAAAATAGGCGGAAATAGCCAAGACTGCATACTCCGCCAAGAAGGTCGGAGGGCCTCGATCCACTTGAATGGAGCGTTGTGACATCGGGGCTTCTCGATCTTCTATGAGCGGAGTAGATGCGTGATCGCAGTGCGTTGGTGTCTGTTAAACGTTGGTATTTCAACGAAAAACGATTGTTCAAGTGCTTGGAATCGCTTCGGCGTGTCTTGGCTTGCATTCGTCGGCCAGCCGTGGCACAATAGCCAAGTTGCCGGTTGCGGCCTAGGTCGCTGACGGAAACATGGCGGATTTCCCAAGCGGTCAAAGGGAGCTGACTGTAAATCAGCCGCTTCGTGCTTCAGTGGTTCGAATCCACTATCCGCCACGCCTCGATAGCTCAGTGGTAGAGCACTTCCTTGGTAAGGAAGAGGTCGTGAGTCCGATTCTCACTCGAGGCTCTCATGGCGGGGTAGCTCAGCTGGCTAGAGCGTACGACTCATAATCGTAAGGTCAAGAGTTCGAGTCTCTTCCTCGCTACAAAGCCGAAAATAATCGGTAAGTACACGAACACAGAGGTGAACGAAATGGCAAGCAAGAGCGCCGACATCCGTCCGGGCATTACGCTGGCATGCACTGTGTGCAAGGAACGTAACTACATCACGACGAAGAACCGCCGCAACACGCCGGATCGTCTTGAGCTGAATAAGTTCTGCCCTCGCTGCGGCAAGCAGACTGTGCACCGCGAGACCCGCTGAGCATTTACAGACTTTAACCCGACTTCGGTCGGGTTTTTTTTCAGCTCAAGATAGTGTGAGTTGGCACGCTCTGAACCTACCGGTATTGCGGCTCTTCGTATAGTGGCGGGGTTCAGGGGTGGATGTTGTTGAGTAGTGTCCAGTTTGGCTTGCCTTCTCTTCGCCTTCGATGCAGAATGCGTGGCAACGGTTACAATAACGCCTATGACCAATTCAGTAGCGTTTGCAGATATCACCACGATTGGCGTCGGCGGTCACATTGCGAGATTCGTTGAGCCAGATACCCGCGTGGGGATTATCGAAGCGGTCGAAGATGCTGATTCCAAAGGGCTGCCATTGCTGGTAATCGGCGGCGGCTCCAATCTGCTCGTCAGTGACGATGACTTCCCAGGCGTTGTGGTTCGGGACGCGCGTCGTACCATAACCGTTCCTGATGAGGCTGCTCCGGTTGAAGGGGAAGCCCATATCGTGCATGTCAATGCAGAGGCTGGTTGTAACTGGGATGATTTTGTGGCCTTTTGCGTTGAGCTGGGGTTGGAAGGCGTTGAAGGGCTTTCCGGCATACCCGGCACAGTGGGCGCTTCTGTCGTGCAAAATATCGGTGCGTATGGGCAGGAAGTCTCCACAAGCGTATCTTCGGTCGAGGTTTGGGACAGGCAAACAAAAACGACTCAGGAACTTGATCGCAAGGATCTGAAGTTCGGCTACCGGACTTCATTGCTCAAGCAGAGCATGTATGTTCAGCCAGCAGTTCCTGACACTCAGTATTTTCCGACTCCTCGCTATGTGGTGCTATCAGTGACTTTCACGATGCAGCATAGTGAAACCGGAACTGTTGGATACGGTCAATTGGCGCATGCGCTTGGGGTGCAGGTTGGTGATCGCATGTCCACGCGGGCGATACGTTCTGCAGTGCTGCGTGTCAGGGCTTCTAAGGGAATGCTTGAGGATGCCACGCGATATCGTTCCGCATGGATGCAGGGAACTCGCAAGCAGAGCAATCTCGATATCGCTTTGCGAGCGCAGGGCGGCGATATGCCCGATTACAACAGACATAGTTGCGGTAGCTTCTTCATGAATCCAATCGTGACTGAACGACAGGCAGAAGCATTGCCTGAGGATGCACCGCGATTCGCCGCAGTGCTTCCGGACGGAAGTGCAGGCGTGAAGACCTCAGCGGCATGGCTTATTGATCACGCAGGTTTCCATAAGGGATTTGCCCTCGATGGCTATGTGCAAGGTCCTGCTGAAAGCGAAGGGGAGATGCAAGGAGCGTCGCATGAGGGGGAAGACTCTTCCGAGCGCACGGTCCAATCATCTGCGAGCCTGTCAACCTTGCATACTTTGGCATTGACCAATCGAGGAACCGCCAAGGCCATCGATATTCAATCCCTTGCGCAAAGCATTCAGGATGGTGTTGAGCAAGCCTTTGGCATAAGGCTGGTGCCTGAACCGGTCGTGGTTGGTTTGCACTTGGCTTAGCCGGTGTCTTTGAGCTAGCCACGATTGCATCCCGTTCGGGGCATGCCTGCTGCATGCGCTTGCAGCAGAGCTAAAGCTGAGCGGGAATGCATTGCGATGTGCTGTGAGGCGATGATCACCTGAGCCGAATTTTCAATATAAGACGCAATGGCTTGCCGCAGTAGGCTGCAAGCCGTATAGTTCTACGACGTACACCGAAGGTCCATCGATGCTTGCGCATGAGCCGGGTATCGATGATGAAAGCGAAGAGATTGTTATGCACCTGTTTCGAACCAAGTCTGTGGAGCGTGCCATTGCAGAAACCCAGCAAGAGGAGCAGGGTGGTGCACAACATGTGCTGGTTCGAACGCTGAATGCGTGGGATCTTGCAGTCATGGGCGTCGCCGTGGCTGTCGGAGCAGGTATTTTCTCCATTGGCGCGCAAGCGGCGGCATTCCATGCAGGGCCAGCAGTGATACTCAGTTTCTTGATTGCTGGATTGGTGTGCGGTGCCGCAGTGATGTGCTACGCCGAGTTCGCTTCGATGATTCCTGTGGCTGGATCGGCATATACCTTCACCTACACCACGATCGGTGAAGTGGTGGCATGGGTTATAGGTTGGGATCTGATCCTGGAAATGCTTATGGCAGGCTCGGTGGTGTCGAAATATTGGGGTGTGTATCTCAATGATTTCATGCATTCCATGGGATGGAATTTCAGCACCAATATGTCCATTGGCAGCATTCACTTCGATGTGGCGCCAATGATCGTTGTCGGTTTCTTCACGGTTTTGCTCGTTATCGGGACCAAAATATCGGCGCGTGTTGATGGCGTTTTGACCATTGTGAAGATTGCAATCGTGGCATTCGTGGTCATTGTTGGATTCATGTACATCAAATGGTCGAATTTCACTCCTTTCATTCCTCCCCAGCAACCTGCTGACAGCGTCCCTGGCAGTATCACCGCAGGTCTCGGCCAACCACTGTGGCAGTGGGCGACTGGCTTGACGCCAAGCATGTATGGCATTCCCGGGATCATTTCCGGAGCGGCATTGGTGTTCTTCGCATTCCTTGGCTTCGACGTGGTGGCGACGGCTTCTGAGGAAACCAAAGATCCTCGCCGCAATATTCCTCGGGGCATCGGATTGGGAATGTTGCTTATCACGATTATGTATATGGCTGTGGCTTTTGTGACCACGGGCATGGTCTCGTACAAGCAATTGGCGCAGTCTCCAGCCCCTTCTTTGGCAACCGGATTTGAATTGGTTGGCGCCAACTGGGCCGCCAAAATCATATCCTTTGGCATTGTTATCGGTTTGACCACCGTGGTCATGGTGCTATTGCTCGGTCTGACACGAGTTATCTTCGCAATGAGCCGCGATGGACTGCTTCCTGAGCGGTTGGCCACAGTCGGCAAACGAGGCACTCCTGTGGGCCTGCAGATCGCAGCAGGTGTGGTCGTTGCCGCATTCGCATCCTTCCTGGATGTTTCAGTGCTTTCGGATATGGTGAATATCGGCACGCTTTCCGCATTCGCCTTGGTGGCGATTTCCATTCCCATAATGCGCCGCAAGCGCCCTGAGCTGCATCGCACATTCACGATGCCGGGTAATCCGTGGCTTCCTATCGTGATAGCAATAGCGGATGTGGCGCTGATGTTCAATCTCTCCGTGTTGACCTGGTTGCGCTTTCTTGTCTGGTTGGCAATCGGCTTTGCCATCTATTTCGGGTATTCATACAAGCATTCCAAGTTGAATGCGCTCCCGCTGGAGTGATACGAATCGCATAGATGCGGTCGATGTCCAATTGCCACAAGTCACGCTTGCTCGGTATTGATTGATGGATGATATTGGTCCGCAAGGTCATTTGGTACTGCTATTGGATTACTGCTTTGAAGCGCTTTTGCACTTGCAATATATGCCGTATTACCGACGCTGATCAGCGCAACGGATATGCGATTTCGTATTCCTGCACGCAACGTCCGTAATGTCGTGCAGCCATAGCGGTATTCTGGAACGAGGAAAAGGAGGTTGCTATGCCATATGTCATCGCTCAGCCTTGCGTGGATGTCAAGGATAAAGCATGTGTGGACGAATGCCCGGTTGATTGCATCTATGAGGGCAAGAGGTCCTTGTATATCAATCCCAATGAATGCGTGGATTGCGGGGCCTGCGAACCGGTGTGCCCGACTGAGGCGATTTTCTATGAGGATGATTTGCCTGATGAATGGGCTTGGTACAAGGATGCGGCAGTGAGCTTCTTCGATGAGGTTGGCGATCTTGGTGGAGCTGCAGCTGCTGGCCCGCTGGGCAAGGATCCTGAGCAGGTGGCAGCGTTGCCGCCGCAGAATCAGGGCTGAATCTTATCGAATGTTGATATGGCCGCCGCGAAAGCAGGCGGCCTTTGTCGTATGCTGTTGGAACGCGCACAGAAGGAGCATCATGGGTTTCCAGACATTCGCATCTCCATACGATTGGTCGAGAGTCAGCAAATACCGGGAGATTGCCCGACAAGCCGAAGGCGGTTGCATTGACATCTCCGTCGGCTCGCCTGCTGACGAGGTCCCTCAATCCGTGGTCGAGGCATTGCGCGATGCCGCCACTGCGCCGAATGCCTATGGCTATCCGGCCACAGTGGGGACGCAGGCATTGCAAAACGCCATATCGCGTTGGTTCATGCGGGAACGCGAGGTCGATTTGTCTGCAATCCATGCCGTAACGATACCGACAGTCGGATCAAAGGAAGCCGTGGCGTTGATGGCTTCACTGCTGCATTTGGGAGCAGGCGATGTGGTTGTTCAACCTGCCGTATCGTATCCGACATATGCAATCGGTACACAGATTGCTGGCGCTGAAGTACTGGAAGTGAGCGATGTCGCCGATGTGGATTCCTGGCGAAATGTTGCAGGCGTCAAGGCTGTATGGGTGAACTCTCCTTCAAATCCAACCGGCGAAATCATCGACTCAGAAGCCCTTGCCGGAATTGTGAGGGCAGCAAGATCCATAGGCGCCGTGGTGCTCTCCGATGAGTGTTACGCACTGATGCGTTGGGATGAGGCCGATTCAGATGCCACCCAATATGCAGATGCTCCCAGCATATTGCGCACTGATATTTGCCAAGGCACGGCGCAGGGGGTGCTCGCTTTGTATTCACTGAGCAAGCAGTCCAATATGGCAGGATATCGAGCGGCTTTCGTGGCGGGCGATGCGGCAATACTCAAGGAAATGACAGCATATCGTAAGCAGATAGGACAGATCATCCCCGGACCGGTGCAGGCTGCCATGCTGCCGCCTTGGATGATGCAGAAGCGGTTCATGTGCAATGGCGTCGCTATTACCGCCGGCTGTCTGCTTTGGTGCAAGCGTTGCAAGCATATGGATATGAGGTTTCAATGCCTCAGGGCGCATTGTATGTGTGGGCGAAAGCCCGTAGCGGCAATTGCTGGCAGGATATGGAAGACCTGGCTGCTTTGGGCATAGTGCCAAGTCCCGGTGAATTCTATGGAGCTCCGGAATATCTTCGATTCTCGGCAACCGCAAGCGATGAAGATATCAGCACCGTTGCCAAGCGATTGCATGAGGCTGCATCCAGCAAGTGAGGCGGCGGAAGCTGTTGCCGCATTTGTGGCCCTTACTAGGAGTGCGCTATGCGACCTTGACAAGACATAGTGTGTGCATTAACCGGCGTGGCCGGAAGCCTGGTCACAAGCCCATGCTGGCGGCATGTTTGCCGTATTTCTCACGCACTGCATCCAAAGCCTGCTCAGCTCCACGCAATCGTTGCTGTTTTTGTCCGCTTGTGGATGATTCAGACTCTTCAAGCACATCTTCAAGAGATGGTTGAACACTGGTGGATCCTGCCGCTTGCAAACCGCCTGCGCTCACGCCCGCCAATCTGACCAACCTTGGTAATCTCTCGGCGGCAATATCTTGCTCGGACATGGATAGCATCGCTTGGAGGAGCTTCACGCTGACCGGATAGATGGCGCTCGCGGTATCAAGTGGTTTGGGCAGGGTGAGCGTCTTGGTCGCATAGCGAAGGTCTTCGAAGCGCAGTTTCACCGTAATCGTTCGAGCCACCAAGGATCGTCGGCGCAATGTGCTTGCCACTTCATCGCAGCAGCGTCTGAGCAGATCGCATACAGTGCGCATGTTTTCGGTATCCTGGGCAAATGTGCGTTCGGAACCGATCGATTTCTCAGGCGTGTATGGGGTGACTGGTCGTGTGTCAATGCCATGTGAAGCCAGTAGCAGATCGTGGGCGATTGTGGCCGAGCCGGTCGCTCTGGAAAGACTGGTTTCATCCATCTGAGCCAGATCCGCAACGGAGTTGATTCCCCAACTATTCAGGCGTCGTTCCATTGACGGGCCGATGCCTGGAATGCCGCGCAACGGCATGATCTGTACGAATGTGGCATGTGCTGACTGAGGGATAAGCAGCATGCCATCGGGTTTCGCATTGGTCGAAGCCATTTTTGCCACCAATTTATTCGATGCGATCCCCACCGAACAGGTGATTGCATAGCGCTGGGCGACCTGATCTCGAATCCACGCGCCTATGGCACTCGGACGATGCCATCTCAGCAGTGCAGCGGAGACGTCCATATAGCATTCGTCCACTGAAACCTGCTCGATGTGATCAGTGATTTGGCTGAATACCTCAGAGAAAATGCGGTGTGACATTGCGCGGTAATACGCCATATCCACAGGAAGAAATACCCCGTTGGGACATAATTTGTGCGCGCGGGCCGCAGGCATCGCTGAATTGATGCCATATGCGCGGGCTGCGTAATTTGCTGCTGAAACGACCGCTCGGTGACCTGTGCCAATAATCACAGGCTGGCCGCGTAATTCAGGATTCCTTGCCTCTTCAAGCGATGCATAAAAGGCATCCATATCGATATGCAGCACCGTGCAACCAGTTTCGTCATGTCCCCAGTCGCGTTTCGCTGCGGCTATTCTCGGTGCTGTGCTCATAATTGCATTCTATTGTCGTTGTATCCAAATTACGCAATGCGCCTGTGCAGGGCAGCGGATTGTCAATCGAGCGGTCACGCAATTCGGTATTGCAGATGTCACACACCCCGTATGAAGTGGTAGCGCAGGTATCGTACAGTATGCCTCATGAAACAAGCTGTGGCGGATGTGCTCAATCGCCTTCCCATTTTCGTGATCATCGTATGCTCTGGCATCATGATTTATGTCGCGACATCGGTGGCGAAAATCGCTTTTGTGCAGCTGGATCCCATATATGCGGTGTGGTATCGGGTGGGATTCATGACTTTGTTGCTGCTTGCATGGCGACGGCCGTGGACACGCGACAAGCGTGAGAATCTGCCGCAAACTGCACGCCAATGGTTGATAGTCTCCATTGCGGGATTGTCGATAACGGCAATGAACACGGCGTTTTATATTGCAATCAGCAATATGAATATCGGTATTGCCGTTGCCATTGAATTCGTTGGACCATTGACGGTTGCCGTGCTCACCGGGCGCAGTTGGCGTGAGCGCGTGGGTATTGCGATCGCGGCAAGCGGCGTGGTCCTTTTGGCTGGGATATCATTGCAGGGGCCTCAAGGCGGCAGTTTTCTCATTGGTTTGATTGCCATTTTGTGCGGTGGATCGATGTGGGGAGTCTACATCGTCACAGGCAGACGGATAGCCAACCGCGGCAATCCCGTGGATACCCTGAGTGTGGCAATGACCATCGGATGGCTTGTGCAATCAGTATTCCTCGCAGCCCCGGCCATCAGTCATGTCATACATCCGAAGGACACGGCCACGTGGGCGCTCGCTCCGGGAGGATCCTATGCAGTGCTAGGGCTGATGTTCGTGGTTGCCTTATTCGCCTCGTTCATTCCCGCTCTTATCGACCAGGTCATTATGCGGCGTGCGAGCGCAGCGACATTCTCGGTTATGCAATCCGTCTATCCAGCGACAGCAGTGGCTGTCGGATTGGCCTTCGGCGAGGTCCCGACGCCGGTTGAACTGCTCGGTGTGTCGCTGGTCATAATCGCGGTGATTGTTACGTTTTCTGGGGACAAACACCCTGCATAAACCAGATGAATATCGCTGTGTGTATTGACAGTCCTCAAAAGGTGATAGAGTAGTGTGCTGTTGCGTCACCGTGTGTGAAGTAACGTCGGAGTCATGCCTGAGTGGCCGAAAGGGGCACCCTGCTAAGGTGTTAGTCGTGTATGCGGCTCGAGGGTTCGAATCCCTCTGACTCCGCGGATGGGTTCGTGGCTGAGGTCGCGAACCTTTTTTGTTGCACGGTGCTTATTGCGCGATGAAACGGTGTGCACAGGATTCATGACTGGGCAAATGCCATGCCGCCTCATGGAGTGTTTTGGGCACAGATTGCCTAGAGAATTAACGTAGGCAAAATGCCACCGGATTGGTGAATATGCGCGGAGTCGGCGGTACGCCTTTGTCCGACCGCCTCCGTGTACCGATTCTATCCTATGAATTCATAATTGTGAGTTATATTACATTTCGGCGTGTTTCCATATGGGGCAACGGTTATCCCGTAAATAGGAATGGAAATATGCGACAGAAGACGCAAAGAATTCGGTTGCATATTGCTTGCATATGCCTTGCCGTATGGTTGAATCATCATGGCTGATCTCATTACCTTGCTCGATACGGCAAAAGCCCCTGCTCATGCGGCTTTCGTTGAAAAGAAATCCGAATTTATCGGTGATGCATGCCATATTGATTCACTTGAGGAAGCAGTGGCTTTTGTCGAATCGATTCGCGAGCAGCATCCCAAGGCCAGACATGTTGCATATGCCGCGATTTGTGGTGGTGATGATGGCCGACTTTCAGAACGAATGAGCGATGACGGTGAGCCTTCGGGAACTGCCGGCAAGCCGATCTTGGATGTTATTCGTGCCAACGGACTTACCGACTGCGTCGTTACGGTGACTCGATATTTTGGTGGGATTTTGCTTGGTGCTGGTGGGCTGATTCGTGCATATGCCTCAGGTGCCGCCCAAGCCATATCGGTGGCGCACAAGGCCGATATCGTGGTGTGCGATCGGTATGGTCTGACTGTGGACTATTCACAGCTGGGTGCCTTGCAACAGTTGTTGGCTACGGTTGGTGCGGAACAAGACAGTAGCGAATACACTGATCGTGTGTCGTTGGAGGTTGTGGTGCCGGTCGCACAGACCGAGCAATTCAATACCCGATTGCAAGATATGTTCAATGCAACCGTTCAGGCGCAGCATTTGGGAACCTCTCATGTGGTCAAAGCTTCACAGCGGTGATTTTCTTGCGATGTCCTAGGCGGTAGGGCATAAAGCGCATATGGGATAGATGGGGATGGATATGCTGGAGCGTATGAGTGCCACTTCACAGTCCGAGAATGCAGATGCCGTCTCAGAGCAAGTTGAACAGAATCAATCCGCCGAAGGGGCCGAACAGTCGAAACCAGCCAATCCGGACGGATATGAGACCCTGACCTCCACATATGAACGACTTCGGCATTCCGAAGATTCTTCGGAATTGAGCGCATTCGCCAGACGCACTCTGCCGGATCGCTCCGATCAGGCGGCGTTCTCTCGCGCCACGGCATTGCTTGAGGCGGTTGCAGGCAATAGCCATACCCCAGTAGAGGATCGCGTATTTCTGGCGCAGACCATGCCCTTCCCAAATGTGCTGGTCAAATTATCGGTGGATCCCGCGGATGAAGTGCGTCAGGCCGTTGCCGCGAATGAACATGCCAAGAATTGGCTGGTCGGTCGATTGACCAAGGATGCTTCCGCTGTGGTGAGGGATTCTGCGCTGCGCAACCCCCAGACGTCATGGAAGATGAGGCTTGAAGGCGCTCAGAACGAGCAAATGGATGCGCAGACCCTGGATTTCTTGGCAAGTCTTGGTGTTGCGGTTGAGGCCAATGCTCCCCAGGTGCTTACCGTAATGGTGCGCAGGGCTGTGGCTTTGAATCCAAATACCTCCCAGGAGACTTTGGAACGACTCTCGCATGATGAGGCACCTGATGTCTCTCGAGCGGCATTGCGTGCAATGCAAGGATGAGCCACTGCGGATTCGTGGTTCATCGTCCAATATCGGCGATGAAACATTTTGCAAACGGCTTATGAGAAGTCGAGGAGTGACCTGCAGACTCACTGCCGGATTTGGCTTAAATATTGCATTGCGCCAAGCCTCAGTTGATGCGAACGTTGTCAAAAACCGAGCATATGCCGCGTGCCGCCCCCTATTGGGGCTTACACTTACGGTATGACGGAGAAGATCGAAAACGAGGAACGCCTTGCACGCCCGCTGGTTCGATTGGCGAAGTTAGTCGGCATCGGCACGAGCTATATCGGACAAAGCAACGATTACCACGAGATCGACGATGATGTCTTGGTTGCGGTACTCGCAGCCTTGGGGGTTGACGCTTCAAATGATGAAGCCGTCGAAACAAGCATCCGCACAGTATTGGATGAGCGTCATCGTCGTTTGGTCCCACCCACAGTGCTGCATGCCGTCGGGGTGCAGGATTCGGTGCTGGTGAATACCGGCATTATGGAAGTGCCCAGCGCTTCCATAACTTTGGAAAATGGTCAGGAATACCATGGTGAGCTCACTGTAGGGGCCGGCGACGGCTCGCCTTCCTACATGCTTGACGGCAAATTCTTGGCCAATGCATCCATTCAGTTGCCTGCCGATTTGCCGGCTGGATACCATACTTTGCATATCACGGTTGACGGCCGTAGTGAAGATGCCACGCTCATCAGCGCTCCGGAGCGCATATCGTTGCTCGAGGCCATGGAAGACCAGCAGCTTTGGGGCTGGATGGCACAACTCTATTCCATCCGTTCGAGAGGCTCATGGGGCGTTGGCGATTACGCCGATTTGAAGACCATGCTGGTGGAAGCCAAGAAGAAGACGAATGCCGATTTCATCCTGGTCAACCCTCTCCATGCAGGAGAGCCGGTTTCTCCGCTGACCCCATCGCCATATCTCCCGATTTCCCGTCGTTTCATCAATTTCACCTATATTCGTCCAGAATATGTGGAGGAATACGGCGATCTGGATGAACAGACCAAATCTCAGGTGGATGGGCTGCATGATCAGGCCGATCCCTTGAACGGTGACGCGCAGATTATTGACCGTGATGCCATGTGGCGCTTGAAAATGCGAGCTTTGTGGCTGATCTACAAAGCCGGACGCAGTGCCGCTCGACAGGCCAGATTTGAAGAATTCAAGGCGAGGGTAGGAACAGAACTAGAATCCTATGCCACATGGTGCCTGTGCTATGACAAGTGGGGAGCGCCGAGTGTCGATCCCAATAGCTGGAATAGCCGTCTGAACAGGGACAGCGACGAGGTGCAAGCACTTCGCCAGCAATTCCCGGATACTTTGGATTTCTATCGCTGGCTGGAATGGATTGCAGCGGAGCAGCTCGAGGATGCACAACGTGCAGCCAAGGATGCAGGTATGGCCATTGGCATTATGTCTGATATGGCAGTCGGCGTGCATCCTGTGGGATCGGATGTGTGGTGGAATCCGGAGCGATTTGCCAAGGGAGCCACTGTGGGAGCTCCTCCGGATTACTTCAACCAGCAAGGGCAGGATTGGAGCCAGCCTCCGCTCAATCCGATTGAGTTGGAGAATACCGGATACAAGGTGTATCGCGATATGGTTCACGGCATGTTTGCCAATGCCGGTGCTGTGCGTATCGATCATATTCTCGGCCTGTTCCGCCTGTGGTGGATTCCGGAAGGCAAAAGCGCCAAGAATGGTGCCTATGTGTATTACGACTCCGAAATCATGATGGGTATTTTGGCCATTGAATCAGCTCGTGCCGGTGGGGTCGTAGTGGGCGAAGACCTCGGCGTGGTGCCAGAATACGTGGTGAAGTCACTAGGACGCCATGGCGTGCTTGGTTGCGCCGTGGAGTGGTTCGAACAATCCGATGGCGAGTTCAGGCCACCTGTCAAATGGCGTGAATATGCATTGGCTTCGGTGGATACCCACGATCTGCCTCCGGCTGCAGGATATTTGGCATATGAGCATGTAAAGATCCGTGAGCGTTTGCATCTGCTTGACACGTCGGTTGAGGAATTCCAAGCCTCGGCGGTGAAGGAGCACAATGCCATGCTCTCGATGTTGGTTGACAACGGTTATCTCGACCCGCAGTTGATTACCGATGAGCAAGCGAATGAGCAGGCCATTGTCGAATCACTGCATCGCGCGCTGAAGGATTCTCCGAGCAAGTTGCTGGCGGCTGCGATTGTTGATGCAGTCGGAGAGCGTCGCGCCCAGAACCAGCCGGGGACGGATAACGAGTATCCAAACTGGCGAGTTCCTCTGGCTGACGGCAAGGGGGATGTGGTTCCTCTGGAAGAACTCTTCGATAATCCAAGGCTGCAATCTTTAGCGAATATTATGAATGAATAACGCCATACATAACCGGGGTCGACACGTGCAAGACAGGGTGTCGACCCCGGTTTGCGTTTGGGTATGCCTCTCGATATAGTAGAGGATTGTTGTGTTTCCCTAAGGGGTCCTTCAAAGCGCTTTCCCACTCGCCATCGAGGACTTTCAGGGAGCCCACGGATAATGAGGCCAATTTGACCATGCCACTTGGGTATGCGCAATGCGGCCCGGAACACAATAAATAGAAAAGGTATACCCGTGAAAACTTTCACACCGAAGCCAGCTGATCTGACTCATGACTGGTATGTCATCGACGCCACTGATGTGGTGCTTGGCCGTCTTGCCTCTCAGGTAGCTATCCTGTTGCGTGGCAAGAACAAGGCGACTTTTGCGCCTCATGCCGATTCGGGCAACCACGTGATTATCATCAATGCCGAGAAGATCGCTCTGACCGGCAACAAGTTGGGCAAGGAGCTGTATTCTCACTCCGGCCGTCCTGGCGGTCTGCGTCGCGACAGCTATGCCAAGCTGCTGGAAAACAAGCCAGAGCGTATTATCATGGCGGCTGTTAAGGGCATGATGCCTAAGAACCGTCTGTCCAAGGTGCAGCTGGGCCGTTTGCGTATCTTCGCTGGTGACGCCCATCCGCACACTCCTCAGCAGCCCCAGACCTTCGAGATCTCTCAGGTCTCGCAGCAGGCCAAGTGAACCGAAGGGAGATAAGAATCATGGCTGAAAACACCAATAACTCCGCGGTTCTGGAGACCGAAGAGGAGCTCACCTCGTACACCACTGAAACCAATGCTGGTGCTGGCACCGGTACTTCTGCGATCGCTCCGGGCTACGGCACCGGTCGTCGTAAGGAAGCCGTTGCTCGCGTGCGCCTGGTTCCAGGTAGCGGCAAGTGGACCATCAATGGTCGCACTTTGGAGGAGTATTTCCCCTCCCGCCTGCTGCAGCGTGAAGTCAACTCTCCTATCGTGCTGCTGAAGCTCGAAGGCAAGTTCGATGTTATCGTTCTCGTTGATGGTGGCGGCACCACCGGTCAGGCCGGAGCAATCCGTCTGGGTGTTGCTCGTGCCTTGAACGCTATCGATCGCGATGCCAACCGCCACGCCTTGAAGAAGGCTGGCTTCCTGACTCGTGATTCCCGCGTTGTGGAACGTAAGAAGGCTGGTCTGCACAAGGCTCGTCGCGCTCCGCAGTTCTCGAAGCGTTAATCGACGATTCTTCGTTATCAAGCTCTTTGTGGGTGGTTTCATCCGCAAAGAGCTTTTTTGTATTGCGGGGCTTTGCCGAATTTGTCTTGCCGATATCTTTCATGCTTTCGAGTTCAATATGAGATGGGCATATTAAGACGGACGTGTTAAGGCGGACGTGTTGAGATGGGCATGTTGATGAAGCATCGCTGTGTGGAAGAGTGCCTTACGGAATCGGACGAGAACGTCAAGTCACCTGTGGATGGTGAAACAGGGATTTGTATTGAACTTGCGTTGTCATGCATTCAGCAACACACCTAGAAAAGCTTGATATTCCAGCGATTTGTAATCTTATACAAAGAAGATTTGCAAAACAAGTTACAAAAGAGTATATTCAAACTTGTCAATCCGGACGATATGAAGACGCACAACGATGAACGTCTTTTCAACGACGAAAGGGATATCATGAAGGCATTGGTGCTTACAGGTGTGAAGCAGTTTGAGATTCAGGATCTTGAGACCCCAGAAATCAAGGATGATGAGGTTTTGATCAATACCGCGTATGCGGGAGTGTGCGGCACGGACCATGATTTGTATGCAGGCCGTCCAGGCTCGGCAGCGGCGGTTCCTCCGATCGTTCTTGGTCACGAGAATTCCGGCATTGTGGCAGCCATTGGAAGCAACGTCACCAATGTCGCAGTCGGTGACCGTGTGGCAGTGGACCCGAATATCTATTGTGGACAGTGCGAATACTGCCTAACCCAGCGTCCTGAGCTGTGCGAGCATCTGAGCGCTGTTGGCGTTACCCGTGACGGTGGCCTGGAAGAGCAATTCACGGCCCCTGCAAGTGTCGTGTACAAGCTGCCTGACAATGTGTCTCTTCGCGATGCAGCGGCAATTGAGCCGGTATCATGCGCAGTGCACGGTTTAGATTTGCTGAATTTGCGTCCATATCAGAAGGCGTTGGTTATCGGTGATGGATTCATGGGACAGATTTTTGCCCAGCTTCTTCAGGCATATGGCGTCCATCAGGTTGATCTTGCCGGAATCTTTGATGACAAGCTTCAAAGGAATAAGGAACTCTTCGGTGTCACAGAAACATACAACACCACAAAAGAGAGTATCCCTTCGAATGCCTATGACGTGATTATCGAAGCCGTCGGCCTGCCTCAGACCCAGGCGCAGGCAATTGAGGCTGCTAAGAAGGGTGCACAGGTGCTCATGTTCGGCGTAGGTCCTCAGGACGCGCATTTCGAAATGAATACCTATGACATCTATAAGAAGCAGCTCACCATTCAGGGCTCCTTCATCAACCCTTTGACCTTCCGCGACGCTATTTCACTGGTTTCGTCCGGCAAGATGAACATCGGTGGTCTTATCAGCCATGAGCTTGAACTGGAACAGGTTCAGGACTTCCTCGATGGCAAGATCTCTGGTGTGTCCAAGGCCGTGGTCAAGGTCGGTGCCTGACATGATCCGGTTGCTTGAGCGTCTGGGCGTGCCCAAGACTCTGATGCTGGGTTTCCTGGCCGTTGCCATTTTCATGACAGGTGACGGCTTCGAACTCACCTTTCTCACCAAGTACATGGTCGATCAGGGCTTTTCCTCCTCGCAGGCGTCGCTTCTGATCACCGTATACGGTCTATTCTCAGCGCTCGGGGGATGGTCGGCTGGTGTTCTGGCCGAGATGTTCGGCGCACGCAAGGTGATGCTTTTCGGTGCAAGCTGGTGGATCGGCATCCATTTGCTGTTCCTTGGCGTCGCATTGCCAAGTGGCATGTATCCATTGATACTTGGGCTATATGCCTTGCGAGGCATAGGTTATCCGCTGTTCATCTACAGCTTCGTAGTGTTGATGGCGCAATATATTTCGCCATCCCGCCTGGCTTCGGCAACCGGATTCTTCTGGACCTGCTTTTCCTTGGGCATAGGGGTTTTCGGCGCATATTTGCCAAGCTTCGTTATGCCGTTGGTTGGTGAATATCGAACCTTCTGGTTTGCCTTGCCGTTCTCCATTCTCGGCACGATAATGTGCTTCTTCTTCGTCCCGAAGAACAAAGTGGTCAAAGGAGAAGGGCTGAGCAGAAAAGAGCAGCTCAAAGAGCTGACCGAAGGCGCCACGATACTGGTTACCAATCGCAAGATACTAATTTGTGCGGTGATTCGTATCATCAATAACCTATTGCTATACGGATTCCCGGTGATCATGCCGCTGTATCTGAGTTCAACTCACAATGGAGGCATCAATATCTTCAGGACAGAAGAGTGGATGCGCATTTGGGGCTTCGTATTCGTGGTGACTTTGATATTCAACACCTTCTGGGGATGGTTTATGGATCGATTCGGTTGGGTATGGCCCATGCGTTGGTTTGGATGCGCTGTGCTCGCCGTCGGATCTGTTGCCTTCTATTACATACCGCGGTGGTTCGGTGCCAATATGCTCATGATGATAGTGGCGGCAATTATTGTGGGAATTGGCACATGCGCTTTTTCCTCATTGCCAACGATTATGACGCTGTATGCAGGCAAGGAGAAGCAAGGCGCTGCGTTGTCGGCATACAATCTGGCCGCAGGCCTCACGACATTCGCCGGACCTGGAATCGCTACCATATTCCTGCCTCTGCTGGGATATGAAGGTGTGTGCTGGATATATGCAGGACTGTATATTTTCGCCTTTGTGCTTACGCTCTTCATCCGTCCGAAGCAGCCCGGATTTGATGCTCGCGGGCACCGTATTCGTGAGGCAAAGGTGGAAATTGATCCGCTTCAGGTGGAAAAAACCGTGTAGCGCAGGTGCTTAATAAAAATTTGGTGCTGAACAAGAATTTGGACAATGGTTGCGCACAGTGCCGTACGTATCTGCATGGTCTGTGCGCGGCCAATAGCCTGATAGAAAATATATTCGGGCAATGAAAAGGAGTTTGTGATGAGTGAATCGATGTCTGCATATACCAGTGGTTTTCAGCATTCTGGTATGCCTGCGAAGGATTTGGATGAGACGATTGAGTTTTATACGAAGACTTTGGGGTTTGAATTGGCCGGTTTGTTCCATAACGGGGACAATCGTTGTGCGTTTCTTCGGTATGGCGGGTTGACCATTGAGACGTGGGAGGGGGATGCTGCGCCTTTGGTGACTGGTGCGATTAATCATTGGGCTTTGGATGCGCCTGATATCGAGGCTGCTTGGAAGCATGCGCATGAGTTGGGGCTTCGTGTCAAGGAGTCTGAGATTCAAACGATTCCAGGTTTCTGGGATCGTGGCATTCGTTTCTTCAATGTTCTGGGTCCCAATGAGGAAACGATTGAGTTCTGCCAGATCCTATAAGGACTGCGTGTGCGGTTCCCGGGTTTGACGGAATGCGACAAGCTGGGTTGGTGCAGTGTGCTCCAACCCAGCTTTTTGTGTAATAAGTGTTAATGGCTGATATCGACTTGTCGTGATTTGCTGTGGCATGATCATCGTTGATCCGCCGTCAGGTCATTCACCGGACTCGGTTTGAACAGCCATATTCCATGGCATAAGGGGAGAAGAAGGAATTGATTGCAATCAATATTGATTCAAAACGATTCCTTCTAAAGGGGCACATTTTATTCCGCATCGGTGCAGATCGAATCGACATACGCTTCGATATATCGCAACGCTGCGCCGACTATGCTATTCGTGTCCGCACACCGGCTTTTATGCAGTGAGAAGGTATCGGTGCTGAAAGGCGTGAGCTGCTGGACTCGTGATTTCAAAGCGGCTATATCGGAGTCATCAAGATATTGCGCAGCTTCACCGCCGATCACCACATCTCCAGCGATTACTGAGCGTGCATTGACAATGGTCTGAGCGATGAATTCCATCCAAGTGTGCATGCGCTCGCGATGATGAGGCTCACCCTGTTCAAGCACGCTGAAGAAACCAGGAACGCTTTCTCCCTCTTCAGGCAGGGTTTCCAACGAGCAATACGTATCCATGCATCCTCGCTGTCCGCAGTAGCACTGCCTGCCGTTGGGCACGAGTACCATGTGTTCGATGGCGCCGTTGCATTGATTCGGACCTTGATACAGCTTGCCATTGACGATGACTGCGCCACCCGGACGCCTTTCGAGATACACGCATACTGCATCGCGAATGGTGGGATCGAACCAGAGTTCGGCCATTGCAGATGCGTCGGAGTCATGAATCATAATGCATGGGTAATGCACGGATTGTGAGATGGTCTCTAGTGTCAATCCAGTGTTATGCATCAAGGTGCCGAAGGTTATTGATGTGCCGTCCGCGGAAACGATGCCTTGAACCGAGAATGCCACGCCGAGCACGGTGCTGCCGCCCTTTGCAACTGTTGCTGCGAATTCATTGATAAGCGTGCCGACTCTCTGGTAATACATGGGCGTATTGGTATAGCTCATGGCATGGGTTCGTTCTTGAACAGTATCGCCATAGAGATCCACCGCGCACAGGCATACGGAATTACTGCGTAGCGCGACTCCTATGGCGACGCGATGTTTGGCTGCGAAACGGTATGATTGCGCTTTTCTTCCACCTGTGGAGTCCTGCAATTCGCCAAGCTCTATGATGTGCTCAGCTTCCAGATTCCTGAGGTTCTGCGTAATGGTGGGTAGGCTTATGCCGAGTTCTCTTTCCAATACCTGCTTGGTCGCTTCTTTATGCTCATACAGATAGGTCGTTATCAGGGTGCGATTATGGAGTTTCGCAGCCTTCGGGGATAAGGTGTCGCTCATCATGCTCCTTGCGTGTGTTCACTGGAATTCACATGCACCGTTCCGTCTGTGAAAGGTGCAATATCGCAGTTCAAGTGCTGGTTGCGCTACGTCGTCGACAACACTTCTATAAAGATATTTTATATAAATCATACAATGTTGCAAATCATACCGGGGTACTTTTTGAAAAGAATATATATGAATATTTCAAATTTGTTGTGAAGAGACGCGAAAAAGAGAACAATTAATAACATACATCGGAAAATAGTGGGAAAAATGTTCGTTTTAATCGAATATTACAACAAATAACACTCATAAAGAAACATAAAACGCGCAACACATTTCTGCATGCATAAATCAAATGATTCGGCTACATTGTGACTGTGCTCACATTTTAAGGTGGGCGAGGACGGTTTCGTATGAGAATGCGGAACGCAAACTGATACGGACTCCATAGAGGAGGATTCCATGGCAGAGACAAAGAAAGTCGAACAGGCAACCAAGCCCACCCCTGAGGAGAAGCAGGCGGCTGCTGAGGCTGAGGTTGATGCTCTGGTTCGCAAGGGACTCAAGGCCCTGAAAGCGTTTGAGCAGCTTGACCAGGAGCAGGTGGATCGCATCGTAGCGAAGGCTTCCATTGCGGCATTGAACAAGCATCTTGTGCTGGCGAAGATGGCAGTGGATGAGACCGGCCGTGGCTTGGTTGAAGACAAGGCCACCAAGAACATCTTCGCATGCGAACATGTGACCAATTATTTGGCAGGTCAGAAGACTGTAGGCATCATCAGAGAAGATGATGTGCTGGGAATTGATGAAATCGCTGAACCGGTGGGCGTCGTTGCCGGTGTCACCCCTGTGACGAATCCGACATCAACTGCAATCTTCAAATCGCTCATCGCACTGAAGACCCGTTGTCCAATCATCTTCGGCTTCCACCCATTCGCTCAGAAGTGCTCTTCAGAAGCTGCACGCATCGTGCGTGACGCGGCAATTGAAGCAGGGGCTCCTGCTGACTGCATCCAGTGGATCGAACATCCTTCTATCGAAGCGACCGGCGCTCTTATGAAGCATCCGGGAATCGCCACGATTCTTGCCACAGGCGGCCCCGGCATGGTGAAGGCGGCATATTCCTCAGGAAAGCCGGCCTTGGGTGTGGGTGCAGGCAACGCACCTGCCTATGTCGATGCTGATGTGGACATCGCACGTGCTGCCAACGATCTGGTGCTCTCCAAGCATTTCGATTACGGCATGATCTGCGCAACCGAGCAGGCGATCATCGCCCACAAGGATGTGTATGCGCCGCTTGTCAAGGAAATGAAGCGTCGCAAGGCATATTTCGTCAATGACGAAGAGAAGGCCAAGCTGGAACAATACATGTTCGGTTGCACCGCTTATTCGGGACAGACTCCGAAGCTGAATTCCGTGGTGCCTGGCAAGTCCCCGCAATTCATTGCCAAGGCCGCTGGCTTCGAAATTCCTGAAGGCACAACGCTTATCGCTGCAGAGTGCAAGGAAGTTGGCGAGAACGAGCCGCTCACGATGGAGAAGCTCGCTCCTGTCCATGCAGTGCTGAAGGCAAAGGACAAGGAAGAAGCCTTTGAAATGTGCGAGCAGATGCTCGTGCACGGAGCTGGCCACACCGCTGCAATCCACAGCAACAACGAAGAACTGGTGCGTGAGTATGGTTTGCGCATGCATGCTTGCCGCATTGTGTGGAACTCCCCGTCATCGCTTGGCGGTGTCGGCGATATCTACAATGCCATTGCTCCGTCGCTGACACTGGGCTGCGGATCCTATGGCGGAAATTCCGTTTCCGGAAACGTGCAGGCAGTGAACCTGCTCAATATCAAGCGCATTGCTCGGAGGAACAACAACATGCAGTGGTTCAAGATTCCATCCAAGACATATTTCGAGCCCAATGCGATCAAGTATCTGCGTGATATGTACGGCATCGAAAAGGCCGTTATCGTCTGCGATAAAGTTATGGAACAGCTCGGTGTCGTCGATAAGATCATCGACCAGCTGCGTGCACGTGCCAACCGCGTCACCTTCCGCATCGTCGATTATGTCGAGCCGGAGCCATCGGTGGAAACCGTTGAGCGTGGCGCTGAAATGATGCGTGAAGAGTTCGAGCCGGATACGATTATCGCAGTCGGCGGCGGTTCTTCTATGGATGCCTCCAAGATCATGTGGCTGCTGTACGAACACCCGGAGATCTCCTTCTCCGATGTGCGTGAGAAGTTCTTCGATATCCGTAAGCGCGCCTTCAAGATTCCGCCGCTGGGCAAGAAGGCCAAGCTGGTGTGCATCCCGACTTCCTCTGGAACCGGCTCCGAGGTTACGCCATACGCTGTGATCACCGATCACAAGACCGGCTACAAGTACCCGATCACCGATTACGCGTTGACCCCTTCGGTTGCCATCGTAGATCCGGTGCTTGCACGTACCCAGCCTCGTCGTCTTGCTCAGGATTCCGGTTTCGATGCGCTCACCCACGCATTCGAGGCTTATGTTTCCGTATATGCCAATGACTTCACCGATGCCATGGCCCTGCATGCAGCCAAGTTGATCTGGGACAATCTGGCAAAGTCCATCAATTCTGAGCCAGGCGAAGCTCGTACCATGGCACAGGAGAAGATGCACAATGCCGCAACCATGTCTGGTATGGCATTCGGTTCAGCATTCCTCGGCATGTGCCACTCGATGGCGCACACCATAGGCGCACTGTGCCATGTGGCTCATGGACGCACCAACTCGATCCTGCTGCCATATGTGATCCGTTACAACGGCTCCATCCCTGACGAGCCAACGAGCTGGCCGAAGTACAACAAGTACGTCGCTCCTGAACGCTACCAGGAACTCGCCAAGATCATGGGTGTCAATCCAGGCAAGACCCCCGAGGAAGGCGTTGAAAACCTGGCAAAGGCCGTTGAGGATTATCGCGACAACCAGCTGGGCATGAACAAGAGCTTCCAGGAGTGCGGCGTTGAAGAGGAGTACTTCTGGAGCGTGCTTGAGCAGATCGGTATGCGTGCATACGAAGATCAGTGCTCTCCTGCAAATCCACGTATCCCGCAGATCGAGGATATGAAGGATATCGCAATCGCCGCATACTACGGCGTCTCTCAGGAAGAGGGCCATCGCATGCGCGTCGAGCGCGAAGGCGTTGAGGCAACTGAAGAGGCTTCGCAGCGCGTGTGATTCAAGCTCAACGATCCGGAGCGAATCACTTGAGCAGGTGATTCCTTAAGGGTGAAGTGGCGTCGGTTCCATCGGGACCGGCGCCACTGTCATGTGTGCAGACTGCCTCGATGTGCACATAATTTCGACATCGAACTCTGGAAAACCCGTCGCACTTCATTTATGGTTAAGGCGTGCAATCTGGTCATGGCAAAGAAGATCTTGAGCGACAGCGGCGACGTCGCGCGATTTTGCGGATGTGGTTGTCTGATCAACCGGGCGCATGGCTGTTTGCCATGTCGCCTGTTATCGCATCTCTCATCGTGGTGAGATTCGATGTTCTGGCGTTATGGATCGCTGTGGCTTGGAATATGTGTTATTTCGTGCAATTCACTGCGGCACGTTGGTTCAAATCACATGGCAGAAGCCGTTATGCGAAGCCCATGGTGGTGTATGAAGTAATCGCATTGCTCATAGGCTTCCCATTGCTCATGATGCATCCGGAATTGCTATGGTGGGCGCCTGCTTATATCGTGTTTGCAACGACATCGTTCATTGCTTCATCGCTGCGAAAGGAACGATCCCTGTGGTCAAATGCGGCGCAGGTCGCTGCTGCATCATGCATGGCGGTCGTGGTGCTTGCTTCGATCAATAACGATGCCGCTCGTGGTTGGAATATCGCTGCTGGCTTTGCATTGGTGCAATTCGGCTGTGTGCTGTACGTGAAAACCATGATACGAGAATATGGAAAAGCCTCTTATCTCACCGCTTCCCTCGTATGGCATATTGCCTTGGTGATTATCGGCTTTGCGGTTTCTCCGGTTTTGGGCGCGTTGGCATGTGCATTATTGGCAAGAGCTGTCACCTTCCCCTTGGCGGCAAGAAAGCACCGTATCAAACCGAGTATTGTCGGTGCCGGTGAAACGGTGGCCACCATTCTGGCGATTGGATGCATAGTCGCTGCGTTGTAAGCGTGTGGCAATAGCGTCCAACGCGATGCCATAGGATGAGAATATGCGTATGCAAAGAGTCCAGGAGAGCGATAACCCTCGTTTTATGCGTATGCACACGATCCACAAGGATCAGCAACAAGGTCCACGGGCTGACGGCGCCGGGCATGGCGGTACGCGGTATGGGATCATCGACGCACTGCGCGGCTTTGCCATCGTCAATATGGTTGCATTCCACATCTGTTATGACATTTTTGAAATCATGGGGCAGTATCCGCGCTGGAGCAGCCTTTCTTGGGTAATCGTGTGGCAGCAGTGCATTGCCGGTTGTTTCATTGCGGTGTCAGGCTTTTCGTGGACTTGGGGGAGTAGGCATGCACTGCGTCGTGGTTTGGAATTGAATGCCCTGGGTCTGCTCATCACCGCAGTGACATTGATTATGCTGCCAGAAAGTCCTGTCTGGTTCGGCGTGCTGAATTTTCTTGGCTGTGCAACGCTGTTGTTATTGGCAATGGAACCTATGGTGAAGCGGATTCCACCAAGCGTGGGAGTATTCGCATCTCTTGTGCTGTTCTTCATATTCAGACGAGTGCAGTATGGAGAATTATGGCTTGGTGCGACCACTATCAAACTGCCGACCAGCTGGTACCAATATCCATTGCTCACTCCATTTGGCTTTCAGCATGCAGGGTTCATCTCCAGCGATTATGTGCCTATCCTGCCGTGGATATTCCTCTTTATATGCGGATATTGCCTATCTCGTTGGGTTATCGGCAGGTCTTTGAGTCAGCGAAAGGCACTGGTACCTCAAATACCGGTACTCAGCGCTATTGGGCGACACAGTCTCCTTATATATATGGTCCACCAGCCGTTATGTATGGGTTTGGTCTGGATAGTCTTTGCCCTATTCCATGTGTAATTGCTTATGTCAATCTGCTGATGAATATTGTCATGGGATAGAGCATCGTATCTTCATTACATGGTCAATACCTACGACATCGAGACAAGCGTGGGGATTATTGATGTCGACTGGTTTATGCGCAAGGGATCGAGCCAAAAACGGTAGATTGAATGCTTCGTCATAGTGGCTCAATGTGCTGCAAAAAAGAGCGACACGCCCGAAAATCTCAAATACACCCTCGATGCTTTAATAGAGAAGTTGCCTGTTTTAGGCTCGCAAATTGGAATCAAAAAAGCGAGCGTGGCATCACGAATCTTGCTCCAGTGAATTCGTTGATGGCCGCGCACTGATGTGGTTAGACCTCGAAGTGTCTCTTCGTGGGTCATGTCCTTCGGTGCCCTTGAATCAGGTTGGTAAACAGTAAACGAATCGCTAGAAAGGGCGGACGGCAATGGCGGGACAGAAAATCCGCATCAGGCTTAAGTCCTATGACCATGAGGTCATCGACCAATCGGCGAAGAAAATCGTCGAAACGGTGACGAACGCAGGTGCCACTGTTGTGGGACCGGTTCCTCTGCCGACCGAGAAGAACGTGTTTGTTGTTATCCGTTCTCCTCACAAATACAAGGATTCTCGCGAGCATTTCGAGATGCGTACGCACAAGCGTCTCATCGACATCGTGGACCCAACCCCAAAGGCTGTGGACTCCCTGATGCATATTGATCTGCCCGCAGATGTAAACATCGAGATCAAGCTGTAAGGGAGGAGGAATCGCTATGTCACAGCAGAAGGCAAATCGCTCTGCATTGTTGGGCCGTAAGCTCGGCATGTCGCAGGTCTGGGATGAAAACGGATTCTTCGTCCCTGTAACTCTGGTAGACGTGTCCACCAACGTGGTCACCGCTATCAAGACCGAAGAAACTGACGGTTACAAGGCCGTTCAGCTCGGTTATGGCCAGATCGACCCCACCAAGGTGACCAAGCCTCTGGCAGGTCACTTCGCCAAGGCCGGCGTTACCCCTCGTCGTCACCTCGTTGAGGTGCGCACCGAGAACGCCGAAGAGTTCCAGACCGGTCAGGAATTGACTGCAGAACTCTTCGCAGAAGGTAGCGAAGTTGATGTCACCGGCACCACCAAGGGTAAGGGCTTCGCTGGCACCATCAAGCGTTGGGGCTTCAAGTCCTATCGTCGTACCCACGGTTCACACAAGAACGAACGTCGTCCCGGTTCCGTTGGCGCATGCGCCACTCCGAGCCGCATCCTCAAGGGCAAGCGCATGGCTGGCCGTATGGGACACGACACCTCGACTGTGCAGAACCTCACCATCGTTTCCGCGGATGTGGAGAACGGCATCATCGCTATCAAGGGCGCTCTTCCAGGGCCTAAGGGTGGCATCGTTCTCGTCCGTTCGGCAGTGAAGGGAGCCTGATTTAAATGGCAAACGTTACTCTGAACGTCACCGATCCCCAGGGCAAGGCCGCTGGCACCGTTGAGGCTCCTGCTGATATCTTCGGTATCTCCAGCGAAGAGGTAGAGGCACACGTTCCTCTGGTTCATCAGGTTGTAACCGCACAGCTCGCAGCTGCACGTCAGGGAACCCACGCGGTCAAGACCCGTGGCATGGTTTCCGGTGGCGGCAAGAAGCCATGGAAGCAGAAGGGCACCGGTCGCGCTCGTCAGGGCTCGATTCGCGCTCCTCAGTGGGTCCATGGTGGCGTCGTGCACGGACCGGTTCCGCGCAGCTACGATCAGCGCACCCCTAAGAAGATGAAGGCCGCCGCTCTGCGTTACGTGCTTTCCGATCGCGCCAATGCTGGTCGCGTGGCAATCGTGGATTTGGGCATCAAGGATGTTCCTTCCACCAAGGCTGCTGTGACTGCTTTGACTCCCGTGACCGAGAACCGTTTCACAACCGTCGTGCTTTCCCGCGAAAACATCAACGAGTGGATGTCCGTTCGTAACATCCCGACCGTGCATGTGATTTTCGCAGATCAGCTCAACACCTACGACGTGGTTACCGCTCAGGACATCGTCTTCACCAAGGAAGGCTTTGACGCTTTCGTTGCTGAGAAGACCGAGCCGGTCGCCAAGGAGGCCTGATCAATATGGTCGCAATTCATAAGCCAGCCCATGACATCATTCTTAAGCCTGTTGTCTCTGAGAAGAGCTATGCAGCTTCTGATCGTGGTCAGTACACATTCGTGGTGGCTCCGACTGCCAATAAGGTGCAGATCAAGCAGGCTATCGAAGAGATCTTCAAGGTCAAGGTGACGAATGTCAACACCCTCAACCGTGCAGGCAAGCGCATGCGCACCCGCACCGGTTTCGGTCAGCGCGTCAATCAGAAGCGCGCGATTGTGACCGTGGCTGAGGGCCAGACAATCGACATCTTCGGTAACTGAAGGCTAGCCGAGAAAGTAAAAGGAAGTACTACATTATGGCTATCCGCGTTTATAAGCCGACGACTGCAGGCCGCCGTAACGCGTCTGTCTCGGATTTCTCCGAGCTCACTCGTTCAACGCCTGAGAAGTCGCTGGTTCGCAAGCTCAGCAAGACTGGTGGTCGTAACTCTTACGGCCGTATGACTTCCCGCCATCGCGGCGGTGGTCACAAGCGTCAGTACCGTCTCATCGACTTCAAGCGTTGGGACAAGGACGGCGTGCCAGCAAAGGTCGCTCATATCGAGTATGACCCCAACCGTTCCGCTCGTATCGCCTTGCTGCACTATGCAGACGGCGAGAAGCGTTACATCATCGCCCCTGAAGGTATCGCCCAGGGCGACGTGATCGAGACCGGCGCCCAAGCTGATATCAAGCCGGGCAACAACCTGCCATTGCGCAACATCCCCACCGGTACCGTGGTGCACGCCATCGAGCTGCGTCCACTGGGTGGTGCGAAGATCGCACGTTCCGCAGGTGCAGCCGTGCAGCTCGTCGCTAAGGACGGCGCTTACGCTCAGTTGCGTATGCCTTCCGGAGAAATCCGCAACGTAGACGCTCGCTGCCGCGCAACCGTGGGTGAGGTCGGTAACTCCGATCACGCCAACATCGAGCTCGGCAAGGCAGGTCGTGCACGTTGGAAGGGCAAGCGCCCGATCACCCGTGGTGAATCCATGAACCCGGTCGACCACCCACATGGCGGTCGTACTCGCGGTGGTAAGCCACCAGTCTCCCCATGGGGCAAGGGCGAGGTTCGTACTCGTCGTCCAAAGAAGGCTTCGAACAAGATGATTGTTCGTCGTCGTCCTAATGGTAAGAACCGCAAGTAAGGGAGTGTCGAACAGATGACTCGTAGCATCAAGAAGGGCCCCTTCGTCGACGCCCACCTTCAGAAGAAAGTCGACGAGCAGAACGAGAAGGGCACGCATAACGTCATCAAGACGTGGTCGCGCCGTTCGATGATCACTCCTGATTTCATTGGACACACCTTTGCCGTTCATGATGGTCGCAAGCATGTCCCGGTGTTCGTCACCGAAGCCATGGTTGGACACAAGCTCGGTGAGTTCGCCCCGACCAAGACCTTCAAGGGTCATGTGAAGGACGACAAGAAGGCACGCCGCTAAGGAGAGTTAAGGACACATGGAAGCTAAAGCAATTGCTCGTCACGTTCGCGTGACGCCGCGCAAGGCTCGCCGCATGGTCGACCTCATCCGAGGCAAGAAAGCGGCAGAAGCCATCACCATTCTCAAGTTCGCTCCTCAGGACGCTTCTGTTCCTGTGCTCAAGACCTTGGAAAGCGCGATCTCGAATGCTCGCGTCAAGGCCGACCGCGCAGGTGAACCGTTCCGTGAGAACGATCTGTTCATCAAGGAGACCTTTGTGGACGAAGGCGTGACGCTCAAGCGTTTCCGCGCTCGTGCTCAGGGTCGTGCGGCTCGTATCAATAAGCGTACAAGCCACATCACGGTCGTCGTAGCAGCTAAGGAAGGAGCCCGCTAAGATGGGTCAGAAGATCAATCCATTTGGCTATCGCCTGGGCATCACAGAGAACCATCGTTCGAAGTGGTTCTCTGACTCCAACAAGGCTGGCGAACGTTACAGCGATTTCGTGCTGGAAGATGACAAGATCCGCAAGGCCATGAGCAAGGATCTCGAGCGTGCAGGCGTGTCCCGCATCGTTATCGAGCGCACTCGTGACCGCGTGCGTGTGGATATCCACACCGCTCGCCCGGGTATTGTTATCGGTCGTCGTGGAGCAGAGGCAGAGCGCGTTCGCGCAAAGCTCGAGAAGCTTACCGGCAAGCAGGTTCAGCTCAATATCTTCGAAGTGAAGAACGCTGCTCTGGATGCACAGCTTGTTGCTCAGGGTATTGCGGAACAGTTGACCAACCGCGTCACTTTCCGTCGTGCAATGCGTAAGGCACAGCAGGATGCTATGCATGCTGGTGCAAAGGGTATCCGTATCAAGCTTTCCGGTCGTCTTGGCGGCGCTGAAATGAGCCGTTCCGAGTTCTACCGCGAAGGTCGCGTTCCGTTGCAGACTTTGCGTGCCCTCATCGATTATGGCTTCTTCGAGGCCAAGACCACATACGGCCGCATCGGCGTCAAGGTGTGGATCTACAAGGGCGACATGACTGAGCGTGAGTTCGAAGAGCAGCAGGCTCAGCAGGGCAACAACCGTCCTGGTCGTCGTGGCGATCGTCGTCCACGTCGCGGACAGCGTCAAGCCCAGCAGCAGAGGCCAGCAGCAGAGGCAACTGAAAACGCCGAAGCTCCGGCAACCGCTGAAGCTCCTGCGGCTACGGAAACGAAGGAGTGAGCCCAGATGCTTATCCCAAAGAGGACTAAATACCGTAAGCAGCACCGTCCAACCCGTCGTGGTATGTCAAAGGGCGGCACTGAGATCGCTTTCGGCGATTATGGCATTCAGGCGCTTGCGCCGGCCTATGTGACCAACCGTCAGATTGAGGCCGCTCGTATCGCCATGACCCGTTACATCAAGCGTGGTGGTCGCGTGTGGATCACGGTGTTCCCGGATCGTCCGTTGACCAAGAAGCCACTTGGTACCCGAATGGGTTCCGGTAAGGGTACGCCTGAATTCTGGATCGCCAATATCCACCCCGGTCGCGTGATGTTCGAGATCGGTGGTGTCTCCGAGGACGTCGCTCGCGAGGCTCTTCGCCGCGCTATCGACAAGCTCCCCATGAAGTGCCGTGTTATTGCTCGTGAAGGCGGTGACATCTGATGTCAGTCGGAACTGCAGACTACACCATCAAGAATCTGAACGAGAAGACCAATGCCGAAATCGAGGACTTCCTGAAGAAGTCCAAGGAAGAGCTGTTCAACCTGCGCTTCCAGTCGGCAACCGGTCAGCTCGAAAACACCGCCCGCCTCAAGGCGGTAAAGCGCGATATCGCAAGGATGTACACCGTCCTGCGTGAGCGTGAGCTCGGCATCAGCCAGGCGCCCGAGGCGACCGATACGAAAGCTGAGGAGAAGTAATGGCTGAAGAGCGTAACTTCCGCAAGGTTCGTCGCGGTTACGTCGTGTCCGATGCAATGGACAAGACGATTTCCGTTGAGCTCGAGCAGCGTTCGACCCACCCGCTGTACGGCAAGGTCGTTCGTTCTACTCGATCGGTCAAGGTCCATGATGAACACAACGACGCCCACGTTGGCGACCTCGTGAGTATTATGGAAACTCGGCCTTTGAGCAAGACCAAGCGTTGGCGTCTCGACTCGGTTATCGAGCGCGCCAAGTAAACAAGTTCGGCAAGGCTCCGCGAGACACCCCGAAAGGGGTGCTCGGGGAGAACCAGCTCGGCTAAGGAGAATCAAATGATTCAGCAGGAAACGCGGCTTCATGTCGCCGACAACACGGGTGCCAAGGAGATCTTGGCCATCCGAGTGCTCGGCGGATCGAAGCGACGCTATGCCGGCATTGGCGACGTGATTGTCGCCTCCGTCAAGGACGCGATCCCTGGCGGGTCGGTTAAGAAGGGCGACGTAGTCAAGGCTGTCGTTGTCCGCACTGTTAAGGAACACCGTCGTGTAGATGGTTCCTACATCAAGTTCGACGAGAATGCCGCTGTTATTCTCGGCTCCGGCCGTGAACCGAAGGGCACTCGTATCTTCGGACCGGTTGGTCGTGAATTGCGCGACAAGCGCTTCATGAAGATCGTGTCCCTCGCCCCGGAGGTGATCTGAGTATGGTAGCCAAGATCAAGACCGGCGACCAGGTCAAGGTCATCCGCGGCAAGGATCGCGGTAAGGAAGGCACCGTTAAGCGCGTGCTTCCTAATGATCGACTGATCGTCGAAGGCGTGCAGATCGTCAAGAAGCACGTTCGTGCTACACAGCAGGGCGAGCAGGCTGGTATCGTGTCCACCGAGGCTCCGATCCATCGCTCCAACGTGATGTTGATCGACCCGGAGACCAAGCAGCCGACTCGTGTTGGTGTAGTCATCAAGGAAGAGGTACGTGACGGCAAGGTGAAGACCGTGCGTGTGCGCGTAGCCAAGAAGTCCGGAAAGGAGCTGGCATGAGCGATACCGTTATCGAAGCGCCGGCAACTCCGCGCTTGAAGCAGCGCTACAAGGACGAAATCATCCCAGCTCTGGAGAAGGAATTCTCATATTCCAATCCAATGCAGGTAGCCCGGGTTCAGAAGGTTGTCGTATCCATGGGTGTTGGCGCCGCAGCTCGCGACTCCAAGCTCATTGAGGGTGCCATCAAGGATCTAACTCTGATCACCGGCCAGAAGCCAAAGGTCACCAAGGCCAAGAAGTCCGTCGCACAGTTCCATCTGCGCGAAGGCCAGGCCATCGGCGCCTATGTGACTCTGCGCGGCGATCGCATGTGGGAGTTCCTGGATCGCCTGCTGACCCTTGCTTTGCCTCGTATCCGCGATTTCCGTGGTATCAGCGGCGAGCAGTTCGACGGTCAGGGCAACTACAACTTCGGTCTCACCGAACAGTCCATGTTCCACGAGATCGATCCTGATTCGATTGATCACCAGCGTGGTATGGATATCACCGTGGTGACCAGCACCAAGGACGACAAGGAAGCACGCGTGCTGCTTAAGCACCTCGGCTTCCCCTTCAAGGAGAACTGAAATGGCAAAAACCGCTCTTAAGAACAAGGCGGCCGCTAAGCCGAAGTTCAAGGTGCGCGCTTATACGCGTTGCCAGGTTTGTGGTCGTCCCCACTCCGTGTACCGCAAGTTCGGCCTGTGCCGCATCTGCCTTCGTGAGAAGGCTCACCGCGGCGAGTTGCCCGGAGTTACGAAGTCCAGTTGGTAAACATCGACGCTGAAGGTCCGCGGCCCGAACGGAATTGCTTCCGGGAGGGCGGCGGAAACCACGGCGAGAAAGGGCGTTAGCCCACATGACAATGACAGATCCGATCGCAGACATGCTTACGCGTCTGCGTAATGCGAGCGCGGCAAAGCACGAAACCGTGGATATGCCGTACTCCAAATTCAAGGCGAATATCGCTGAGATCCTGAAGCGTGAAGGTTATATCAAGGACTTCACCGCAAAGGAAGCCAGGGTTGGACAGACCCTTGAGGTCTCTCTCAAGTACGGTCCAAACGGTGAGCGTTCCATCCAGGGCATCAAGCGCATCTCGAAGCCAGGCTTGCGTCGTTACGCAAAGTCCGATTCGTTGCCAATGCCTCTTGGTGGTCTCGGTATCGCTATCATCTCGACCAGCTCGGGATTGTTGACTCAGAAGGAATGCCTCGACCGGGGCATTGGCGGCGAAATCGTCGCTTACGTGTGGTGAGAAAGGAGAGCTGACACATGGCATCGCATATTGGTAAGCTCCCCGTCTCCATCCCGGCAGGCGTGGAAGTCAAGATTGACGGACAGTCCTTCAGCGCCAAGGGACCTAAGGGTTCTGACGCTTATGTCATTCCTGATGGCATCACTGCCAAGGTCGAAGACAATGAGATCATCCTGACTCCGGCTGATGACCTGCGTCCTACCCGTGCAATGCACGGATTGAGCCGCGCCATCGTCGCATCGATGGTCAAGGGTGTCCACGAGGGATACACCAAGACTCTCGATATTGTCGGTACCGGTTATCGTGCACAGATGAAGGGCAAGGGCATCGAGTTCTCGCTCGGCTACTCGCACACCATTACCGTGAACCCTCCGGAAGGCATCGAATTCGAACTGCCGAATCCCAACCAGGTGATCGTCAAGGGCACCGATAAGCAGGTTGTCGGCCAGGTGGCTGCGAATATTCGCAAGTTGCGTGCTCCTGAACCTTATAAGGGCAAGGGCATCAAGTACAGCGACGAGCGTATCCTGCGCAAGGCTGGAAAGGCTGGTAAGTGATTATGAGCGTAAAGATTTTCGGTAAAGGCAAGAAGGTCGCTCGTCTTCGTCGTCACGCCCGCCTGCGCAAGCGCGTTTTCGGTACTGCCGAGCGTCCGCGTCTGGTGGTCACCCGTTCCAACCGTCATATGGTTGCCCAGATCGTCGATGACACCAAGGGAATCACCTTGGTGAGCGAGTCCACCATGACCGCTGCATTCGAAGGTTTTGAAGGCACCAAGGTCGAAGCTGCAAAGAAGGTCGGCGAACTGGTTGCCAAGAAGGCTCAGGATGCAGGCATCACCGCAGTTGTCTTCGATCGTGGCGGCAACAAGTACCATGGTCGCGTCGCAGCTGTTGCTGAGGGCGCCCGCGAGGGAGGTCTGGCACTGTGAGCGACAACGAAACCCAGAAGGAAACTCAAGTGGCTGAAGAAACTCAGAATGCTGTGGCCTCTGAGGAGCGCAATGACGACCGTCGCGGCCGTCGTGGCCAGCGCGGTGAGGGCCGTCGTGGTCAGCGCCGTAATCGTCGTGAGGAAAATCACGGCGATGAGCTGCTCGATCGCGTTGTGACGATCAATCGTGTTTCTAAGACCCACAAGGGTGGTCGTACTTTCAGCTTCGCCGCATTGGTTGTGGTTGGCGACGGTAACGGCACCGTTGGTGTTGGCTACGGCAAGTCCCGTGAAGTCCCTGCAGCAATCGCTAAGGGCCAGCTGGACGCCAAGAAGCACATGTTCACTGTTCCACGTATCCGCGGTACCGTCACCCATCCGGTAATCGGTCATGACGCTGCAGGCACCGTTCTGCTCCGTCCAGCCGCACCCGGAACCGGTGTAATCGCCGGCGGTGCTGTTCGCGCCGTCATGGAATGCGCAGGTATTACGGATATCCTCACCAAGTCCATGGGCTCCGCGACCGCAGTGAATGTGGTTCGTGCAACCGTGGATGCGCTGAAGAACCTTGAAGAGCCGGAAGAGATCGCTGCTCGTCGTGGCCTGTCTCTTGAAGAGGTCGTTCCTGACGCCTTGCTCCGCGCCCGTGCAGAAGGCATTGCCGAAGCACGTAAGGCTCGTGAAGAGGCTCAGGCCAAGGCTGCTGAAGCAAAGGATGGTGAGTGATGAGCAACATGAAGATCACTCTGGTGCGTGGATTGGTTAACTCCAATGCAAAGCAGCGCGCCACCGTCCAGACTCTCGGACTTCGCAAGATCGGTCAGAGCGTCATTCGCGAGGACACCCCTGCGAATCGTGGTCTGGCCAATGCGGTCCGCCATTTGGTGACCGTCGAGGAGGCTGACTGATTATGGCAAACGAAGAAGAAACCACAATCCTGCAGATGCATGACCTCCGTCCTGCCCCAGGTGCCAAGAAGAACCGCATCCGTGTCGGACGTGGTGAAGGCTCCAAGGGTAAGACCTCAGGTCGTGGCGACAAGGGTACCAAGAAGCGTTATCAGGTACGTCCTGGCTTCGAAGGTGGCCAGCTGCCTCTGTACATGCGTCTGCCTAAGTTGCGCGGCTTCAAGAACCCCTTCAAGAAGGAGTTCCAGGTTGTTAACATCGCAACACTCGCTGAGCTCTTCCCCAAGGGTGGAGAAATCAGCGTACAAGACCTCGTGGCCAAGGGCGCTGTGCGTGCCAACCAGCCAGTGAAGGTCTTGGGCGATGGGGAGACCACGGTTGCTTTCACCATCTCTGGTGTGAAGGCATCCGCATCTGCCAAGGCCAAGATTGAAGCTGCCGGTGGTAACGTTTCCGAAGACTGAGTATCTTCGGGGATATGCTTCATAAGAGCTAAGTAAGGTCCTCCCCGCGATTACGCGGGGAGGACCTTTGCATATGTCATGCGTGTCGGCGTGTGATACGCATAAGGTAGGCGCTCTGCGCTAGACTCGTGCGTTAGAGTCTGTTTTGCATAGGTGCGAAGTGCACCATAAGGGAAGGAAACCCCAGGTGAGGACGTTAATCCAGGCCTTCAGAACAAAGGAACTTCGTAATAAGATCCTGTTCGTTTTTGGTATCATCATCATCTACCGCATCGGTTCATTCATTCCTACACCGGGTGTTGACTATAAAGTAGTTCGTGAATGTCTCACGACTGTGTCCAGTGCCTCGGAAAACTTCGTGGGACTGGTAAACCTCTTCTCGGGCGGTGCAATGCTGCAGCTGTCCATATTCGCTTTGGGTGTGATGCCATACATCACGGCATCCATCGTTATTCAGTTGTTGCGAGTCGTTATTCCTCGCTTTGAAGCTTTGCACAAGGAAGGCCAGTCCGGTGAAGCGAAGCTGACGCAGTATACTCGTTATCTCACCATCGGACTCGCAGTGCTGCAGTCGACCACCATTCTGGTAACCGCACGTTCCGGAGCCCTTTTCAACTATCAGTGCTCTCAGGTCATCCCGGATGGCTCTGTGTGGAATCTGATCGTTATGGTGCTCATCATGACCGGCGGTACTGGCCTGATCATGTGGATGGCCGAATTGGTCACCGACAAGGGCATCGGGCAAGGCATGTCCGTGCTGATCTTCATGTCCATCTGCTCCGGTTTCCTGCCTCAGTTGTGGCAGATCGGTTGGGGAAGCAATGGCACCGATGGTGATTGGACCAAGTTCGGCATCGTGTCAGGTGTTCTTTTGGTTATCTTGATCTTCGTCGACTTCGTGGAGCTCTCACAGCGTCGTATTCCTGTGCAGTACACCCGTCGCATGATCGGACGAAAGATGTATGGTGGATCTTCCACCTACCTGCCTTTGAAGATCAATATGAGCGGTGTGATCCCACCGATCTTCGCTTCTTCGATTTTGGCGATTCCGACGCTGATTGCACAGTTCGGCAGCTCAAGTGCAGGTTGGGTCACGTGGATTAACAACAATCTGGCGAATACCACCTCAGTGTGGTACATCTCCTTGTACGCCTTGATGATTGTGTTCTTCTGCTTCTTCTACACTTCGATCACCTTCAATCCAGACGAGACTGCTGACAATATGAAGCAATATGGCGGATTCATTCCCGGTATTCGTGCGGGTAGTGCAACAAGCCGCTATCTCAACTACGTCATGAACCGTCTGAATACTGTCGGTGCCGTGTATCTGCTCTTCGTGGCGTTGATTCCGACCGTATTGATCATGGCTCTGAATCTGAATTCGCGTCTGCCATTCGGCGGTACCACAATCCTGATTATCGCCGGTGTTGGTCTGGATACCTTGCGTCAGGCCAAGGCACAGACCGAGCAGTTCCAATACGCAGGATTCCTGTTCTCACATGACGAGGATGAGGATTCCAAGTCCAAGAAAGCTAAGAAATCCAAGAAATCAGATGATGACAAGTCGTCTGAGTCAAAGTGACTGAGAAAGGAACCACATTGCGTTTGTTGATCATGGGCCCGCAGGGCGTAGGTAAAGGCACCCAGGCAGCTCTGCTGAGCAAGCACTATGGCATCCCTGCCATTTCCACCGGTGATATTTTCCGTTATAACCTGAAGAACAAGACTGAATTGGGCAAGCAGGTTCAGGAGTTTATTGACCGCGGTGCATTGGTTCCTGACGAACTGACCAACAAGATCGTGAAGGATCGTCTCGCCATGGACGATGCCAAGGATGGTTGGATTCTCGATGGGTATCCTCGCAATGCGGCTCAGGTCAGTGCGCTGGACACCATGCTTGAGGAGTTGGGAACTCCTTTGAACCATGTGGTTGCATTGGAAGCGGCACGTTCCATTCTTCTCGAGCGCATGCAAAAGCGTGCGGTTGAAGAGGGCAGGTCGGATGACACTCCTGAAGTGATTGCAAAGCGACTTGAAACGTATGAGAAGGAAACTTCTCCTTTGCTTGATGTCTATGAAAGCCGCGGCCAGTTGGTTGTGGTTGATGGCGTCGGCGATATCGAATCCATTAATCAGCGCATCATTCAGTCGCTGAATTAATCGACATATTATACGAAGTGGGTTGAGGCAACACGCCGAGTGTTTGCCTCAACCCACTTTTCTTGTATTATTGCAATTTGGTGTGTCTTCAGACACACGAAGTAATTCAGCCAAGGAACGGAACGAGGCTCATGGCAAAAGACGGTGTGATTGAGGTCGAAGGTCAGGTAGTGGAAGCACTGCCTAACGCGATGTTTCGCGTCGAACTAGAGAATAAGCACATCGTGCTCGCAACCATATCGGGCAAGATGCGGAAGAACTACATCCGTATTCTGCCTCAGGATAGGGTAGTGCTGGAAATGAGCCCATACGATCTGAACCGTGGAAGGATTACGTACCGTTACAAGTAAGGTACAAGTAAAGGAAAACCATGAAGGTCAGCCCTAGCGTGAAGAGGATCTGCGAAAACTGCCGCGTGATCCGCCGTCACGGCCGCGTCATGGTGATCTGCGTCAACCCGCGCCATAAGCAGCGCCAAGGCTGAGTAGATTTCCAGCGGCATACAACAGATAAGGCGCTGAGTCGCAGCGAAAGCTGAACACCGGGTACGCAGGCCCGGTCCGGGAAACCGGAAGACTCGGTGTACGACCTGCGGAACACAGAAGGAATCGCAATGGCACGTCTTGCCGGAGTCGACATCCCCAATGAGAAGCGCATCGAGATCGCCCTCACCTATATTTTTGGTGTTGGTCGTACTCGTGCCAAGGAAACGCTTGCCGCGACCGGTATCAATCCGGACACTCGCGTCAAGGATCTGACGGATGAGCAGCTGATTACGCTGCGTGACTATCTTGAAGGTAATTACAAGATCGAAGGTGATCTGCGTCGTGAAATCGATGCAGATATCCGTCGCAAGATCCAGATCAACTGCTACCAAGGCCAGCGTCACCGTAAGGGACTTCCTGTGCGCGGTCAGCGCACCAAGACCAATGCACGCACCCGCAAGGTCCGAAGCGCACGGTCGCCGGAAAGAAGAAGGCTACCAAGTAGTCGGTGGCACGCTCCAGGCCACGAGATGAACAATCTCATCGTCTGGACAAACAAGTTAGTTCGTTACTAGGAAACGAGGGTCAATGGCAGCTGCAAAGCAGGCCACGCGCAAGCCTCGTCGTAGGGATCGCAAGTCGGTTCCTGTCGGGCAGGCGCATATCAAGTCAACTTTTAATAACACCATTATTTCAATCACCGATCCGTCCGGAGCAGTTGTGTCCTGGGCTTCCGGTGGCGATGTCGGGTTCAAGGGCTCCCGTAAGTCCACTCCGTACGCTGCTGGTATGGCTGCTGAGTCTGCTGCTCGCAAGGCCATGGAGCACGGTGTCAAGAAGGTCGACGTATTCGTCAAGGGACCTGGCTCTGGCCGTGAAACCGCCATCCGTTCCTTGCAGTCCGCCGGACTCGAAGTCGGTTCCATCACCGACGTTACCCCGCAAGCGCACAACGGCGTTCGTCCTCCGAAGCGCCGCCGCGTCTGAGCACTACTAGAATTCGTCCATCCAACCCGCTTATGTCCGGTGAGTGCACCACCGCGCAGAAGCTGAAAGGATAATACAGTGCTTATCGCACAGCGTCCGACACTTACCGAGGAATCTCTTACTCCACAGCGTTCCCGCTTCGTCATCGAACCACTTGAGCCTGGTTTCGGTTACACGCTGGGTAACTCGCTGCGTCGTACCCTGCTGAGCTCCATCCCAGGAGCTGCTGTGACTTCGGTGCGCATCTCCGGAGCCCTGCATGAGTTCACCACCCTTCCAGGTGTTGAAGAGGATGTCACTGAGATCCTCCTCAATGTCAAGGGCATCGTGCTCACCAGCGAATACGACGAACCGGTGGTTATGTATCTGCGCAAGAGCGGCAAGGGCGAAGCCACGGCGGGAGATATCACTCCGCCTGCAGGTGTGACCATTGCCAATCCTGATCTGCATATTGCATCGCTTGCCGAAGACGGCGAACTTGAGATCGAGTTCACCGTTGAGCGCGGCCGTGGGTATGTTCCTGCGCAGATGAACAAGCAGGACGGCGATGAGATCGGGCGTATCCCGGTCGATTCGATTTACTCGCCGGTGCTTAAGGTGAGCTATAAGGTCGAGGCAACCCGTGTGGAACAGCGCACGGATTTCGACAGGCTTATTCTGGATGTGGAAACCAAGCCGGCCATCACTCCACGTGATGCCGTTGCTTCCGCTGGTTCGACCTTGGTTGAGCTCTTCGGTTTGTGCCGTGAACTCAATGCCCAGGCTGAAGGCGTGGAAGTCGGTCCGGCTCCTGTCGTTGAGGAAGTCAACCCCGAGATGGCAGTGCCGATCGAGGATTTGAACCTCACTCAGCGCAGCTACAACTGCCTGAAGCGTGAAGGCATCCACACCATTGGGGAATTGGTCGCTCACACTGAGCAGGATTTGCTCGATATTCGTAATTTCGGTATGAAGTCCATCGATGAAGTCAAGGAAAAGCTGCAGTCTCTCGGATTGTCGCTTAAGGCTTCTCCTTTGGGATTTGATGCCAACAACCTTGAAGGTGGCACGTTCTTCTCGCCGGAAGACGAGTGACGTCCTCATTCACCAATCAGCTCGCGAGCATGGATGTTCGGGCATATGCCACCTATGCCTCGTGGCAATAAGGAGAAACAATGCCTACACCGAAAAAAGGCCCACGCCTGGCTTCAAGCCCGGCGCATGAGCGCCTGATGCTGGCAAATATGGCGACCAGTCTGTTCCAGAAGGGTCGTATCACCACAACTTTGCCGAAGGCCAAGCGTCTTCGTCCTCTGGCCGAGCGTCTTGTGACCTTCGCCAAGCGTGGTGATCTGCATTCACGTCGTCGCGTGATGCGTGTTATCCGCAACAAGTCCGTGGTGCACGTGCTGTTCACCCAGATTGCGGAACAGATGGAGCAGCGTGAGGGTGGCTACACCCGTATCGTCAAGATTGCTCCTCGCCGTGGTGATGCCGCTCCTCAGGCCATTATCGAGCTCGTGACTGAGCCGGTAAGCCCGAAGAAGGCAGTCGTCAAGGAAGCTGAAGCAGCAACCAAGGTTGCAGCAACTGAAGCTCCTGTCGAGACCGCTGCAGAGCAGACCACTGAGGCTGCTGAGTAGTCTTCATAGGCATAAAGATAATGGGTCGGAACCTTTATGGTTTCGGCCCATTATTGTTTTCAAGGGAGTTGCGGAGAATTTAGCGGCGCTAGGTGAATTGATACACTGAAGACACTCAACCCTTAGAATGTCAGGACCCAATGAGACTACGAATCGATTTAGCATATGATGGCGGTGCATTTTACGGATGGGCGAGGCAGCCTCATCTGCGCACAGTGCAAGGGGAAATCGAATCCGCATTGCACACGGTTCTGAGGATCCCTGATGATGATATCGCCAATCCTCTGCGATTGACCGTTGCAGGACGAACCGATACAGGAGTTCATGCATCTCACCAGGTATGTCATCTTGATATTGAGCCGCATGTTCTGGATTCATGCATAGGCCATATGCAGGTGAATGGTATTGCAGCCCTGCGTCACCGGTTAACCCATGTGCTGCCAAATGACATAGCTATTCACAATATCAGCAGAGCTCCTGATGGATTCGATGCACGATTTTCTGCACTTGAAAGAACATATGTGTATCGTATCGCTGACGCAACTTCTGTAATCGATCCGCGTATGCGGGGTTGCGTTTTGGCAGTTGATTACAGCCTTGATGTTGATGCCATGAATCAGGCTGCAGCCTTGACCGTAGGTCTGCATGATTTTGGTTCATTTGCAACTCCCAATCCCGGTGGCACCACAATACGCGAAGTGAAAACAGCCTATTGGCATCGAGTGAGACAAGAGGCATTGACACAGATCGGTGATGTGGACTCGTCAACGAAGATTGCGACGTATAGCACGCCCTTTATGGAGAGTGGATTGCTGTGCTTCACGATTGTGGCTGATGCATTCGCTCATAATATGGTGCGTTCATTGGTGAATGCCTGTGTCAAAGTGGGACAGGGCAAGAAGGATATCGAATGGTTCGCATCCAAGATGGACACCCCCGTGCGAGAAGGCTCTACAGGGCCGATTGCAGCATGCGGACTGACTCTCGAGCATGTGGCATATCCCGCTGATGCTTTGCTGGCAAGCCGTGCAAATGCAATTCGCGCAAAAAGGACGTTATGACGCTATGGCACAGCGGCGTGCCAGCGAATTCATGGGATACAGCACGGGATGGTTGCCATAAAGCGAGGAACACCAGCAATCTTGCACGTCGGATACCTTCACGGACTTCAACGTGATCTGGTCGTCACATGAATATGAAGTGTTCAACGTCTCATCGTTGTATTGATACACATTCAAACGCAGGTCGATATCAATGCGGACCGTGGCAGGGATCGACGCATGCGTATGGCCGCATCAAACGGCACGCCGCTTGCGCATATGAAAAAATGTCCTATAATAAACAAGTTGCTTTGCAATAGTTGGATGAGTGTCCGAGCGGTCTAAGGAGCACGCCTCGAAAGCGTGTGAGGGCGAACCCCTCCGCGAGTTCGAATCTCGCCTCATCCGCACTTCAGGGTTTTGGGTCATTCCCAAAACCCTTTTCCTTTTTCGTTTGGGAAACGTGTGCAATTCGGCCTGTAGGCCACGATTGGGGCCTATGGTCGGCCTATATAGGAACTGAGCGTGGTGCCTAGGGCCTGTTATTTGGCCTATAATTCCGTTGTTTGTCCTATAACCCTTTCAGTAGGCCGATATTCTATTATTTCGTCACCAGTAGTGCCACATCCAGGTTCGGGTATCCAAAAGTCAGTGCTTGGTAGATATGAGTTGCTATCAAGATGGCGAGATTATCATAGCCGGCGTTATTCGTCAGGACATCGGTGCTGGAATCTTCACTGGCAGAAGGCGATTCGTCTGAGTCGGCTGTGGAAGTGGCTGATGGCGAAGATGACATGGTGGGTGTCGAAGATGACGAATGTTGCGAAGATGACGAAGAAGATGACGAACCCTCTGAGGGTGAGGAATCTTGCGAAGCTGAAGAATCCTCTGGGGATGAGGAATCCTGTGAGAGTGAGGCCGAAGATGAGGATGCTTGGCTGGACTGTGTCATATCCGTTAAAGCGGCAAGCTCCTCTCGAGCGCAATCCATTTCTGTTGCAGCAATGGTGGGCACCGTCAAACCGGAGCTTGAATCGGTTATGGTGTCAGGATGCGCAAATATTTGGTCGACTGCGTACACTTTCTGACGATTGTCTTTAGCGGTGCCGCTCAGCGCAAGAAATTGTGACGCTGCTGCCTTGTGATTGTCGCTAATGGTCAATGAGGCATTGCTCACAGAACGGGCAGCCAGAACCTCGACGATGAAGCCAGCGCGGTCTTCTGCCAAAGCCATAGAGGAAATGGCGGAATCAGAAATAGCAAGAGCGGTTACCCCATCCAACCGTGAAGAGGTGCCGACGGAATTCGCGATGCCCAATCGCTTCGAGAGAATATATTGCCTATACATGGCCTGGGCTGCACGCACGGTTCCCTGACTGAAGCGTTGAGAACAAACAGCCGCTACCTGAAGCCATGCATTCTGGGCTCTCTGAGCAGACAGTAGCCTCAACTGATCAAAGGGGAGCGTATCGATATATGTAGAATTCGCGTGTGCTACGGCATACGACGCTTCGCATGTGCTCATGGTTCGCTCGGATTCCGCTCTGCCTGCCAAACGAGGCATGCTGCACGCCGCCAAAGTCAATGAAATCCCCAACGATACGCCTATAGCGCATATGCGACGCAGAAGTGAAGTACCGTGCGAAAGAATGCCGTAACGTGTCTGCATAGAGCTATAGACTAGTGGTTGTCTGTGACCAAGCGGGGCGGAACGCTTGGCATTATGTATAACTTCATATAGGAGGTCTTGCAATATGGAACTGGACCTGTCAGGAATCCACCAGCTGGCTGCTGGGCAAGGAATTGATCCCCAAACACTTGATGACGCACTTTCTGAAGCCCTGCGTCTGGCTTATTCAAAAACCCCTCACGCTGCAAAGCATGTTCGCGTGGAATTAGACGAACGTGCAGGCACATTCACGGTCTGGGCTCGAGATGAGATTCGTGTGGAACCCACCGAAGATAACCCGCATCCGGCACCGAAGTTAGGGGAGGAATATGACGACACCCCTAAGGACTTCGGTCGACTTGCAGCTGCTACGGCTCGTCAGGTTATTGGACAGCTCTTCCGCAAGGCTGAGGACGACCGTGTCTTGGGTGCTTTCTCTGGGCAAAAAGGCAAGCTGATTACCGGTATCGTACAACAGGATGTGAAGGATCCCACCAATGTGCATATTGCCGTAGGCGATGTGGAAGCGATTCTGCCAAGGCGAGAGCAGGTTCCCGGTGAGCGGTATAGGCACGGAGAACGTTTGCGCGTGTATGTGGTGAACGTGGCTCGTGGCCTGCGCGGTCCGGAAATCGTGGTTTCGCGCTCGCATCCGGAACTGGTTCGTCGTCTCTTCGAGCGAGAAGTGCCTGAACTGGTTTCCGGAGCGGTATCCATTATGGCAATCGCACGAGAAGCGGGAGCTCGTACCAAGATCGCAGTGCGGGCGAATACGGAAGGCGTGAATCCCAAGGGCGCGCTTATCGGGCCAGGCGGCGCTCGTGTGCGTGCCGTTATGGAAAATCTGGGACCGGAAAAAATCGATATCGTCGATTGGTCGGATGATCCGGCAAAGTTTGTTGCAGCGGCGCTCTCGCCGGCCATTGCCCGTGGCGTGCATGTGATCAGTGACAAGAACAAGACGGCTGTGGCATTTATTAATGACGATCAGCTCTCTCTGGCAATAGGCAAGGAAGGGCAGAATGCACGCCTTGCTGCAAAGCTTACCGGGTGGAAAATCGGCATTGAATCTGCCCAAGCGCATGAGGCAAAGGCTGAGGGCGCAAATTAAGCCAGCAATCCAGCGTAACGAGTATGCTGGAACGCGGTATCCGGGTGGGGGCGTGTGCGCCTCCACCACGGTCAGAGACGAGGTAGCACGATCATGGTCGCACGATGAGACGGGGTAAGCTCGCCGATAGAGAATAGTGGCCGCGCCCATATGCGCGTGGTCACAGAATTTTAGGAGAAAACTGAGTGGCAAAACAGCGCGTATATGAACTAGCCAAGGAGCTTGGCGTCGAGAGTAAGACGGTTCTTGAAAAACTCAAGGATATGGGTGAATTCGTCAAATCAGCATCCTCGACGGTAGAAGCCCCAGTTGTACGCAAATTGAAAGCAGCCTTCCCCAAGCAGGGCGGGGCTGCCAAGGAAACGCATCAGGGTGCACCGACACATGCTGCGCCCAAGCCGGCAAAGCCGGAAGCTTCAACACCATCAGCCGCGGCACGACCCAAGCCAGGTCAGCAGGCAACGGCGACACCGGGGCCGGCACCGGCGGCAAGGAATCCTCGACCTTCAGCGCCGAGGCCCGCAGGCCCTAAGCCCGGTCAGCGCTCCTCTCAGCAGCATGAGCGCAATGAGCGTTCTGAACGTAATGAGCGCAACGGTTCTCGTGATTCCCGCCAGCGTTCGCAGGGCATGCAATCGGGTCGTCCGGCACGCCCGCGCAATCATGAAAACAGGCCAGGAAACGGCAATGTTCCCACTCCGCATGCCCCTCGCGGTCAACAGCATGGCGGTGCTGCATCCCAGGGTGCTCAGGGATCGCGCCCGACCCCAGGCCCACGCCCAGGCAACAATCCGTTCAGCCGTAAGCAGGGTATGCGTACGCCTACGCCGGGGGATATCCCTCGTCCGCATCCGATGGCACGCCCCAATGTGGAAGGCGGTCGTGGTCGCGGCGGTCGTCCCGGACAGGGACAAGGTGGACAGCGCGGTGGTTTCCGCGGTCGTCCGGGCCAAGGTGGCGGTGCAAGACCAGGTCAGTGGGGGCAGAATCGTCCTCAGTCCGGAGGCTCGCAAGGCCGTCCAGGCGGCAATCGTTTCGGCTCCGGTAACGGTGGCGGATATCAGGGTGGTGGCAACTCCGCTCCTGCCTCAGGTCCGTCACGCGGTGGTGGCCGCGGTCGCGGCGGCGCTGCTGGTGCATTCGGACGCCAAGGCGGCAAGTCTTCTAAGGCACGCAAGAACCGTCTTGCAAAGCGCCATGAGTTTGAGGAGCTGAAAGCACCGGTTATCGGTGGCGTTCGCATTCCGGCAGGCAACGGCAAGACCATTCGCCTGCGTCAGGGCTCGTCGCTTTCAGATTTGGCTGAGAAGATCAATGTCAATCCAGCTGCTTTGGTGACTGTGCTCTTCCATTTGGGAGAGATGGCAACCGCCACCCAGTCTTTGGATGAGTCGACCTTCCAGATCCTCGGCGAGGAAATCGGTTGGAATATTCAAATCGTTTCCGCAGAAGAGGAAGATAAGGAATTGCTGCAGCAATTCGACATCAACCTCGATGAGGAAGAGCTGCAGGAGGATGAGGATTTGAAGCCTCGTCCGCCTGTGGTTACGGTCATGGGCCACGTCGATCACGGTAAGACCCGTTTGCTGGATACCATCCGCCAGACCAATGTGGTGTCCCGAGAGGCTGGCGGCATAACCCAGCGCATCGGTGCCTACCAAGTCACCGTCGATCTTGAGGGCGAGCCCAGGAAGATCACCTTCCTTGATACCCCAGGACACGAGGCGTTCACCGCCATGCGTGCCCGTGGTGCCGAACTCACTGATGTGGCGATTCTGGTTGTGGCTGCAGATGACGGCGTGATGCCTCAGACCGTGGAAGCGATCAACCACGCTCAAGCCGCACATGTGCCAATCGTCGTGGCAGTGAACAAGATCGATGTCGCAGGAGCCAACCCTGACAAGGTACGCGGTCAGCTCACTGAATTCGGCCTTGTTCCGGAAGAATACGGCGGCGACACCATGTTCGTGGACATCTCTGCTAAGCAGGGAACCAATGTGGACAAGCTGTTGGAATCAGTGTTGCTCACCGCCGACGCCGAGCTGGATCTGCGCGCAAATCCGGATATGGACGCCCGTGGTGCAACCATCGAAGCGCGTCTGGATAAGGGACGCGGTGCAGTGGCCACGGTTCTGGTGCAGTCGGGTACTTTGCATGTGGGTGATTCCATCGTTGCCGGTACGTCATATGGCCGCGTTCGTGCCATGCTTGACGAGAACGGTCAGCATATGGATAAGGCCGTGCCATCCGCTCCTGTTCAGGTGCTCGGTTTGACCTCGGTGCCAACCGCTGGTGATTTGTTCCTGGTGGCTCCTGATGATCGCACTGCTCGACAGATTGCTGAAAAGCGTCAGGCAACCGAACGTGCGGCCCAGCTGGCCAAGCGTCGCAAGGTCGTGTCCTTGGAGAGTCTCAAGGAGCAGTTCGCCAAGTCCGAAGTCGATATGCTCAATATCGTCATCAAGGGCGATTCCTCAGGTTCTGTCGAGGCATTGGAAGATTCTTTGATGAAGATCGAGGTTTCTGACGAGGTCGGTATTCAGGTCATCCATCGCGGTGTCGGTGCCATTACCCAGAACGATGTCAACTTGGCCACTGTCGACAAGGCAGTTATTATCGGCTTCAACGTGCGTCCTAATCGCCAGGTGGCTGATTTGGCCGAGCGCGAAGGCGTGGAAATCAAGTATTACTCGATTATCTACAAGGCCATTGAAGATATCGAAGCCGCTCTTAAGGGCATGCTCAAGCCGGAATTCGAAGAGGTGGTCACCTCGCATTCCGAGATTCGCGAGATCTTCCGTTCCTCCAAGTTCGGCAATATCGCTGGTGTCCTGGTTCAGGATGGCGAAGTGAAGCGTGGCACCAAGTGCCGCATTCTGCGCAACGGTGTTGCAACAGTGAATGATCTTGAGATCTCCTCGCTGCGTCGTTTCAAGGATGACGTGAATTCGGTTCAGGAAGGATATGAGGCTGGTATTAACCTCGGTACCTTCAATGACATCGAAGTGGGAGATATCATCGAGACCTTCGAGATGCGTGAGGTTGAGCGCAAGTAATTCACCTCAAGCTGTGAATTACTGATTCATACCAATGAAGCATTGCCTGTCGTGGTAGCGACGGGCAATGCTTTTTCTTGCCGCATACCATGCGGGAGCGGCCCGCGATAGACTGGGCATAGTTAATGCATGAAGCGCCGGAGCAAAACCTCAACATGCATGGTTGTGTTGAGGCTAACCGGCGTAATACAGCGAAATGAATAAGACCTAATACGAGGAAAAGGAAATCCCATGGCTGGAACGAACCCCCGTGCGGCACGCATTGCAGCGCTTATCCAACGAGTGATCGCATCATCAATGGAATCGCATCTGCATGATCAGCGTCTTTCCAATGTGACCATAACCGAAGTGCGCGTTACCAATGATTTGCAGTTGGCCAAAGTGTACTGGACTCAACTCGGTCATGCGGGCAAGGAAGAAGGCGAGCGCAAACGTGCTCAGCAGGCCCTTTCCCAAGCAAAAGGCCGACTGCGTTCTTTGGTGGGATCCAAGGCAGGTCTGCGTCTCACTCCTCAATTGCAGTTCATATATGACGAAGTGCCGGGTGAGGCTCATGAAATCGAGGATATTCTGGCCCTTGCGCGCAAGCGTGACGAAGAACTGGCCAAGGCGCGCGAAACGGCGCAATATGCGGGTGACGCGGATCCATACCGCCACGATGATGAATACGATGAAGATGAGTCCGACGATGAGTGGGACGAGCAAGATGATGGCATTGATGGCAGTGGCGAAGAATCAGATGGTTTCACGGATTCATATATTGAGCTCGATGATAATGACGACGATAATGAGGACGACGATGATCTCGATGACGACGGAGAAGAAGCCTCTGGCTTGGATTCGCATCATGATTCGGAGTCTGCTCAGTGACCGGTGTTTCACAGCATGATTCAGGATTATTGCTGGTAGATAAGCCTCAGGGCGTAACCAGTCACGATGTCGTTGCGGCCGTCAGATCAGCACTCCATATGAAAAAGGTCGGCCATGCGGGCACTCTGGATCCGATGGCCACCGGCATGTTGGTTATCGGTTTCGGCTATGCCACGCGGTTATTGAATTACCTTGTGGAGCATAGCAAAACATATGAGGCCACGATACGGCTTGGTCAATCAACCACCACTGATGATGCCGAAGGCGATATTGTGTCGCAGACTGCCTCGTTGTCCCCAAACGCTATTGCATTGTTGGCTGATGCGCAGGGTATGCGGCTCGCTGCGGAAAATGCGATTCGGAAGCATTTCCTTGGTGATATCGAACAGGTTCCGAGTTCTTTCTCAGCCATCAAAATCCACGGACAAAGGGCCTATGATCTTGCCAGATCAGGTGAGCAGGTCGAATTGCAGGCCCGACCCATCACCATCAGTGAATTTGAAGTACTCGATGTGCGTCAAGGCATCGCTGAAAACGAGCAAGCCGTCGTCGACCTTGATGTGAGAGTGTCGTGTTCCAGCGGAACATATATTCGTGCACTCGCACGAGATCTTGGTGCTGAGCTTTTGGTCGGCGGACATCTGACACGTTTGCGGCGCATACGAGTGGGACGATTCGATATCCAAGACTCGAAGGTTCTGACAGCGCATACCGAAAGTCGCCTGATCACCGGCAAAGACGGCTCACAGATAACAAGAAACAAGATCGTCCTCGAATGCGATCGCGACACCATCCGCGAATACGCGATTCCCATGTTGGATAGTGTGAAGCGATCTATGAATACGATAGAAATCACCGACAGCCAGGCTCAGGATTTACGCTATGGCAGGCGAATCGCCGCAGTAGTCGGAGAGCTCAGCGCCGCTTATATGCCTCATACAGGCGATGTCGTCGCGATTATCGAAGCCGATGGCGATGGGATGGCCAAGCCGGTGACGGTGTTTACAGCATAGATACGGTATTTCCGCGTAACATATGGTATTTTCCACACAATATGTTGAACCCATGTATTGCCATGGGCGTATGGCAGCGTTGGCGGTCTACTGCTAGCATGGACGCGAATAGAAGTTTGGATACGAGGATCATATGAATATCACCACGTTGATACCGGATAACAGTGGATTGGTGGATTGGCCCACCTTGAGTGCCGACAAAAAAGCAGTTGTGACAGTTGGGGCTTTTGACGGTATGCACCGCGGACACCGTGCGGTGATCGAGCGCACTGTTCAGCAGGCTAAGGCCACGCAATCATTCTCTGTGGTAATCATGTTTGATCCACGTCCGAATCTAGTACACCAATACGCGGGACAGCATCAGGGAATGGACCTTCCCGAAGATGCGCATGACGACCAGAAAATCTCCGGGATTCGCCAAAGACTAAGGATTATGCGTGAACTTGGAGTGGATCATGTGTTGGTAGTGCGCTATACACTCGCCTTTGCTGCAAAGTCCTATCGGTTCTTCCTTGGGCAGTTGGTCGGCAAACTGGGAATGCGCATGCTGGTCCTGGGGGCCGATGCGGTCATGGGCGCGAATCGGGCAGGCGATATCAAAGCCATATCATTGCTTGCACAGGCCACCGGCGTATTCCAGCTTGAAGTGGTCGATGACTTGGGTCCTGGATATGTGCGCGTTCCGGCATCGATAACGCCGCAGGCTCCTGAAAGTGAGGGAGAACCGGTTGATCCAACGGCCAGCATGAACAAGGCAGAGCTGAGAGCGTGGAGCAAGAGCGTACAGGGTCGCAAAGTGCGCGTATGGAGTTCTTCCCATGTGCGGTATTTGCTTTCGCAAGGCCGGATCAAGGATGCCAATGAGGTGTTGGGCCATGCCCATGGCATTGAAGGCACTGTGGTCCATGGTGAACAGCGTGGCCGCACAATAGGTTTTCCTACGGCAAATCTGGACACGGTTGTTGATGGGTATTTGCCGGTCGACGGCGTGTATGCAGGCTGGCTTATCGATTTGGGTGAGCAGGACTCGAAGACATCTGAATCAGCTGATTCAGAAGCTTCGGATGGTCACAAGAACAACTCAGTGCAACAATATCGCGATGAAGACGCACGATCTGATAGCGCTCGATTGGCGCCTCATTCGCCTTGGCGTTGGCCTGCAGCCATTTCCATAGGTACGAAACCAACGTATAGCGAGGAAACCGGAATTGCAGAGCGTGCGGTCGAGGCGTATGCCCTGCATGATGATTGGCTGGATCTCTACGGGCACAGAGTTTGTGTGGAATTCGCTGGATTCCTTCGGCCGCAAATAGCATTTGACGGTACGGATGCCTTGGTGGAAGCCCTGAAGAAGAATGTGGAAGAGACCAAGGAATTGACCCGCGACATGCTATAGCATCGGGAATCGTCTGAAAAGCGTTGAGATATCGTTGGGTCCCCTTGGAGTATTGCCGCTCCAAGGGGACCCAATCATTGAAAAGAACTGTTGTATTGCGGATGCGGTATGCCGTGGATGGCATGGATTGCAATGTGATATCCCCGATATCTTTTGCGCCATTCCTCGACGTTTTGAGGCTTAGAGCCGTTAACAGCCGCAGAGGAGCCAGGATCCGTAAACCACTAATGACGGAAATGGCTGAAGAACTCCTTGGTCAAAGGATTCTGTGATTCATCCATAACCTCATGCGGCGTGCCCTGCTCGGCTATGACACCATTGCGGAGCAAAACAATGCGGTCAGCCGCCTCATGGGCAAAACTCATCTCATGAGTGGCCATGAGAATCGTCGTACCTTGCTCTTTCAGCTCAGTGACCATATCAAGCACTTCGCCGACCAGCATGGGATCCAAAGCCGAGGTGATTTCGTCCAAAAGCAGCAATTCAGGATTCGTCATCAAAGCTCGGGCAATGGCAACACGCTGCTGCTGGCCTCCTGAAAGCTGATCCGGATATGCATCCGCCTTGGCCTGCATGCCAATGCGTTCCAAAAGTTCAGTCGCGCGTTCATAGGCACGATCCTTTTGCCAATGATGCACCTTGATCGCAGCAAGGGTGACATTACGCATCACGGACATATGAGGGAAAAGATTGAACTGCTGGAACACGACTCCGATGCGGGATCGGGCCTTGTCCTGATTGATTCGCGGATCGGTGATATCGGTATCGCCAAGCCAGATTTGGCCATCGTTGACTCGCTCAAGCAGGTTGACGCATCGCATGAGGGTGGACTTACCCGATCCTGAAGGGCCCAGAAGCGCCACCACTTCATGTGGCTGGATATCAAAGGAAATGCCTTTGAGCACTTCGGTTTCGCCATATGATTTGCGTATGCCATCCAAGCGAAGCACTGGATTGGCCACGGAAGAGCCCATATGTGCAGAAGGCTGTTGTCCCAAGGATGTTGGAGTCGAAGAGTCGCTCATACCACGCCTCCATTCAATTCGCGCTTGCGCAGTCGCTCGGTATACCAATCATTGAGCAGGATAAAGGGAACGCTCATGGCGACGAAGAGGACGCTGGCCACCACATACGGGGTGAAATTGTATGAGCTTGCAACGCTGATCTGAGCCGCACGAACGGCATCCACTGCGCCAAGCACAGAGATCAACCCTACATCCTTTTGCATTGCGATGAAGTCATTCATCAATGCCGGCGCAACCTTCCGCAAAGCCTGAGGAATCACGATCATGCGGATGGTCTGCGCCGAAGTAAGTCCCAAAGACCGTGCCGAGGCGCGTTGCGAAGGATGAACGTCTTGGAATCCCGCGCGCAGAACCTCCGCCACATATGCGGAATAGGTGAGCACAACGGCAATCGTGCCCAAAACCGCAGCTGGAATGCGCCCGAAAAGGTTCAATCCCGGTATGCCAAAACCGACAAGGTACAGCACCACGATCATGGGGATGCCTCGCATAACAGTGGTGTACACCTGCGCCAAGGCTCGCAGAGGAAAGAGCACTGCGGAAGTGCTTATGCGCACCACGGCCAATAAAGTGCCCACAATAGCCACGCCGATTGTCGCAAAGAAAAGCACCTGAACATTCAGCCACAGACCTTTGAGCACGGCGGGGAAGGATTTGACGAAGTATTCGCCGGAGAAGAAGGATTGCTGCACGCGGGACCATCCCGGCGACAACCCAAGAACGGTTGCTACCAGCGCAGCCAGCACCAGAGTGCTGACGATGCTGATAACAACCGATGTCAGATTCTGCTTGCGTCGATATTGGCGGCGATCAAGTTCTACCGCACTCACCGATTGCGAAGAATTGTTCATAGTGGTTTCCGCACAGAAGACTAGTAACTTAGGCCAGCGTTGGAATATCGGTGGTGTATTCTGCAAGCCACTTGTCCTGCAGTTGCTTGAGTGTTCCATCCTGCTGTAAATCGTTCACGGCCTTGGTAACGGCTGCGGTCAGTGCAGAGTCCTTTGGCAGGACAATGCCATTGCCCTGAGGATCTTCAGATCCGGAAAGCTGCCCCACAACCACGGCATCCTTGACCTGATCGGTATCCACGATATTGACTGCCGTCGGAGTGTCCACAATGAGGGCGTCGATCTGATTGGAGTCCAGTGCCTGGGCAAGAACGGCATTGTCGTTGAAGGTTTGAATGTCGTCCTTGATCAGCTTCTTGGCGAAGTCGTAGCTGGTGGTCCCAACCATGGCACCGATTGCGGCATCCTTGAGATCCGCAATGGAAGTTGCCGAAGCATAAGAGGAATCCTTGCGCACCACAACAGCCTGAGTGGCATTGAAATAGCTGGGGGAGAAGTCCACAGCCTGCTTGCGTTCATCGGTTATCGAGAACTGCTGGATATTCATATCGAAATCCTTGGTTCCAGGAGCGATGGCTGCATCGAAAGTGGTGCGCACCCACTTGACATTGTCCTTGCTGAACCCAATCTTTTCGGCAACCGCATAGGCCACGGCAGCCTCATATCCTTCACCCGATGCAGGATCGTCATTGAGAACCCAAGGCGTATAGGCCGGGTCTCCAGTGGCGATGGTAAGGGTTCCCGGGGTGATGGTCTGCTGGGTGATATCGCTGGAATCGCTCGAGGCTGAAGAAGCGGAATTACCGCCGCATGCTGCGGTAAATGACAAGGCAGCAATGCTCACAGCTGCTGCAATGGTGCGGAGGATGGAGGGCTTGAAGAAGCGGGGCATGGTCTCTCCTTAGCAATGTTGAAATCGGAGCCGCAAAATAGAAATGAAATAAGCGTGGAAACGACCCGAACAAGCACAGTGTATCGAGTGTTCTGTACCGACATGAGCGTTAGGGTATTGCTGTTGCTTATATCTTGCTATTGATAGTTGGCGGATGGGCGAAAAGGCCGTCGAATCAATGCGTTGTGTATGCGCAATTCCTTTCACGCACATCGCTTATGGCGAAATTTCCATTGGTCTGTGCGCTGAATATTGTCTCGGCATGCCTTGAATATTCGACTTATGAGAGCTCAACGCATTGCTGTGCTGTGTGCATTGGATAAGGAAATCGCTCAGATCGAGGCCGCGCTTGATGGTGCCGAGCGCCAAGAGCGGTATGGCGTCACGATTATTACCGGCCGAAGAGGTTCTGCTACAGTGACTGCTGTTGTGGGCGGCATGGGCAAAAGTGCAGCCGCGGCAGCCGCTCAATTACTGATCATGCTCGCCCAGCCGGATGTGTTGATCTTCACAGGCATCGCAGGAGGATTGAATCCTGCGCTGCAGGTCAGTGATGTGGTGATTGGCACATCATTGCATTATTTGGAGACCAATACTGCTATCATCGCTGAATGCGATCCGTGGCTGGAATCCTTTGTTTCTGATGAATCCCTGGTGGAATTTGCCGAACGATCGTTGGAAAGCCTGGGGTATCGGCGTACTGCCTCATTGCAAGAGGCGCATCAAGAGGCGCTTGACAAATCAAGTCAGGATGCGTGCCCACAGACGGACTCTCACAATCGACAATGTCCTGTGGCCAAAACTGGTGAAATCAAGCGAGATCTGACTTCTCATGCGGTCGAAGAATGCGAAACCAGGCATTATGTGCGCGGCACAATAGCGACAAGCGACCAATTCAATACCGAAGCGGAAGTATTGGATCTGATACGCAGCACCATTTATGCGGACTGTGAGGAGATGGAAGGTGCGGCCGCAGCCCATATCAGTGCCAAGAATCGCGTGCCTTTTGTCGCAATACGAGCCATAAGCAATCAGTGCGGTGAATCATATGAATCGCTTGATGAGCATCAGGACGCACTGGTCAAAGCTGCCAATGCCGCGGCAGCAGTTACGCTGGGCGTTGTGAACTCACTCATCCAAAGTGAATCCTGAGAATACGAAGCCAGGGCTGACCACGCAAGAAACCAAGACATCCCCGGTTGCGGGGAGTGTGCGTTGCCAAACTCCTGCCGGGACTATGGCATGGCCAACCGGCACAGCTGCGTTGGATGCGGGCGTTGATTTTTCGTGTCTTGTGCTCAATCCGGATCCCAAGACGATGGTGGTGCATTCGGCATCGGCTAGGGGAGAATCGCCGCTGCCGCCTAATTGCAGGTTCAGCCTCGAAGGACCATGCCAAAGCCACAGTTCATCGGCGTCGACTTTATGCCATGCGCTGGCATCCCCTGTGGGCAGCAGGAAATAGATAAGCGATGCCAATGGGCGCTCGCTTGCGATGTCGGTGTGAGGAGACTGCCAGTCGCGCACATACCATCCGCCTTCTGGATGTGCTTCCAGACCTAGCTTATGCACCAAGGATTGGGCATATGCACTCATATCAGTCAATGCAACGCTCATATTCGCTCCCTATGTTGTGTGTCGATATTGCAGTCCCGTAAGGGTAATTCGGCTGCGCAGTTTTGGACGGGCAGTGTTATATCGAATCTGCCTCAAACGCATTATCGTTATATGTCAAATGGCTGGAAATAACCGTCGCTCTATTGGTGCCGGCGCCATGTCGGACAAAATCCTCCAGGGCTGTTTCTATTCCTTGAGGAGTGGTTGAGGATATGGGAATATCGAAGAATGCCAGATCTGCGGTCGCTCCCGCATTGATTTGGCCGATTCTTCCCGGGCCGACATGCATTCCCATGACTTCGGCGCCGCCCAAGGTCAGCATGCGAATGATACGATGCGATAAATCGTCATTCGTATAACCCTGCTCCCGGGCGATGTCATAAATCATTGCCGCATCGTCTAGCACATCCAGACTCGGTGAGCTGGACAGCGAATCGGTGCCGATTGCCAGGAGGTTGCCCTCTTCGAGATATTCGCGAATAGGAGCGTCCTTGCCGGTAACCGTTATCCGATTCGAACGCGGGCATAAGGCTACCCCCACACCTCGTTGTCGCAGAATGCGCCGATCTTCTTTGTCTGCCCATACGCCATGTGCGATATGTACATCCGGGCCGAGCGATCCCAATTGGTCCAGGAACTGGATGGCGGAAGCCCCTTTTCCTGCTTGTCTCAGTTGCTGATAGCTATTCCAATCCTGATCTCGCCAAGCGGTGGAGGAATAGGTGGTCAGCGAGGTGTCGCGATCTCCGGCTTCCAAAGGGGTTTCTGCAAGATGGATGTGAAGCCTGATATCTAGCTGTCTGGCAATATCGGGGAGATCCACGAAAGGAGAGGTTTCCAGAGTGTATGGAGCATGCGGACTGATGCCGATGCTGGGGAGCTGCTCGGCATTCATCCTGCCTAGGTGCGAAACGAGCTCGCTTACCCCTGAGGCCTTCCAATCGGCGTTATGCCAGTCCATAACCTCCCAATAGGCGATGCCGTGCATGGACTGCGAAGACAGCGCCCCGGCAGCTTCCGGATCGGTGACGATATCGGCAGCCGCGGTTGTGCCAGCCTGCACCATAAGTCGCGCTCCCAGATTGGCTGATTCTCTCCAAGAAGGCAGTGTTTCAGGTTGGTCATACACCGCATTAAAGGCCAGCTCCCATTCATGGAAGCTGGAATATGACCCTTGTGCGACCTTGGACATGCTGGTGTATTGCAAATGGGTATGGGCATTGATCAGCCCTGGGGTGATCAGGCCATCCCAATGGCGTTCGGTGATATGCCCATGAGGTGCCATGTCTTGCTGCAGAGCTTCCAGAACCCAGCGCCTGGTACCAACATGCACTACTCGACCTCGGCTGACGGCAACTGCTCCGTCGATAATAACCGGGCCGGTTATGGGAATGACCATGGGTGCGCTGTACAAAATCACCTGGTCCAAAGGGATCGGGTGGGCTGCGGCATAAAGCGGATCGTGAAACATCATATGGTCCTTGGCTGGGCTGTGATTCACTGCGAAGTATGGGTTTTGCCGCGCTCTTCGCGAGAGTCGGCAAAGCGTGTCAGCTTCCAATGATAACCGTTGTCCGTGGCAGCCTGACTTGCGCTGTAACCACGAAGTTCCAGCGCCACGGAGGCGATATTTCGATCGCATGTTTCAGGAAGTCGATGAAGTCGTGCTTCGAGATGTCCTCTTGTGCGCAACAAATACGCAACGGCGCTGGCCTGCACGGCGAAGCTGAAATCCATAATCTCGATGGGATTGCCTCCGCCCGCCGTGTAATTGACGCCGTCACCTTGTGAAAGCAGCACGAGATTCGGTCCATGGGGAATGTGGATTGTGCTGACGGCACCCTCATGGTAGTCGAAGGATGGAAGCTCATCCAAGGCGAGCTCATTGGCAATGCCTCCAATCACAGCCAATACCGCACCTTCGCGCATATGCCTCATATGATTCACTGTTATGGTGTGGCGCACGCCGGTTGCCGACACGATCATATCGGCGTGAGGCAGGCATTGATCAAGGTCCTGAGCTGCAAATCCATCAAAAACAGCGCGCAGAGCCGCCACGGGATTGCTGTCGCATATGGTTACGCTTGCGCCGATTGAGCGAATGCGTTTGGCGAATCCTTCTCCCACGGGACCATATCCGACAACGACAACCCGAGAGCCGTCGAAGGTCTGTGGGCCAAGCAGTCGTTGAATGGTGGTCACGCAGGTTTCACCCGTGCCATGAGCATTGTCAAAACCTGTTTTCATGGCACTGTTATTCACAGCGATTACCGGGAAGGGGAGTGCCTGCTCATCTTCCATCGCTTGGAAGGCGCGGATGCCGCTTGTCGTTTCTTCGGCGACACCGATGAGTTTCGATGCGATATCGGGGCGTTCCATAATGGCCAATCGAGCCAGATTCCCGCCATCATCGATGATGATATCGGGCTGGAGAACGTCAAGTAGGCGAAGAGCGCCTTGATGGGCTTCCTCATCATTCCAGGAGGCGTTGGCTTCGACGGCAATGCCCTCGCGTTTGAGCTCATCGGCAATGCGCTGGTCTGTGGCATCGGGTTCGCAAAACACTCCCACAACGGCTCCGGCTGCAGCGAGTTCACGAAGGAGCACCGCAGTTTTCGGTTCGAGTATCAAGCATGTCGCTATGCGAATGCCTGAAAAATCCATCTCTCTGCGGAAACGCTGCATCAGGGTTGTGAGCACCGGCATATGTTCAGCCGCATAACCGATGGCTTCTTCCCCTGTGAGATTGGGAGCGTCCGTGATGTCTTCGAGAGGAGCGCTCATATCGAAATCGGCATCCTCCTGAGTCTGAGCGAGTGTCATTCCCCATGCATATGCCTGCAGAGCTTCGTGAGATGCAGTTTCGGATGTTGATTGCAGGCTGTTGTTGAAAGGCTCACCTTTCGTATTGGATGTAGCGAATCCTTTGGCGGCCCCTGGGAACAAGCGGGAGCCTGCAAGGGAACGGTTGCTCCGTTGAGAGACGGCGGCTGCCCATTGTGCAAAAGTCGGGGATGGCATTATTTCCTTTCGGTAGGAATGTGAGCGTCTGCGGATACCCGACGGTTGGAAGATCGTAATCCAAGCGCTTCCAAGGCGTCTCGAAGGGAGGATGCTTCGATGATATTCAATCCCGGAATATGCAATTGTTTGCGAAGCGGAGCGGTGACTGCAGTGGTGAAGCCCAACCGAGCAGCCTCTCGCAAACGATGTTCCAGCCGAGGAATAGGTCGCACCTGCCCGGTCAGGCTGATTTCCCCTATCGCGCAAGTGGTGCGCGCAATGGGAGAGGATTTCGCAGCGCTGGCCAAAGCGGCAACTATGGCCAAGTCGCATGAGGGTTCTTTTGCTTGGCCACCTGCGATGGTGGAAACATAGAGGTCTTTGGACAGCAGATTAACGCGCCCATGACGATACAAGACTGCTGTGAGCATGGCGATACGGCTTGGATCCACGCCATTCACCGCCCTACGCGGTGCAGGAAGCGCTGAATCGGTGACCAATGCCTGCACCTCAATAGGAAGGCTGCGGTGGCCGTCAAGCGTAAACGTGACACAAGTGCCTTCCACGGCAGCATCCGCCGAGGAAATGAACAAACCTGAGGGATCGCTCACCTCTTCGATGCCCTCGCCGCTCATATCGAAGCACCCGACTTCATCAGTAGGCCCGAATCTGTTTTTCACTGCGCGCAGCATGCGCAATGCAGTTTGTGAATCGCCTTCGAACTGGCAAACGACATCAACCAGATGTTCGAGAGTGCGTGGGCCTGCTATGGATCCGTCTTTGGTGACATGTCCAACCAAAAGAACGGGAATATTCATGGTTTTTGCCGTATCGATCAATGCGCTCGCCACTTCGCGCACTTGTGTTGAACCGCCCGAAATGCCATCGACATCCTGGGAGATGATGGTTTGCGCGGAATCCACGATTGCCAAAGTCGGATGTTCGCGTTCAATAAGAGCCAATACCGTGGATAAGTCCGTTGTCGAAGCGAGCAGCAGATTCTCGCATGTCGCATCAATGCGTCCGGCACGCATGCGCACTTGGGATTGTGATTCCTCACCGGACAGATACAGCACGGTTTGATTCGGATATGCGCGTGCGATATTGCCTGCGGTTTGCAATAGCAATGTTGATTTGCCGATGCCGGGTTCTCCTGCGACCAAGGTGACGGAGCCGGGAACGATGCCGCCTCCTAATACACGGTCAAATTCGCCATAACCTGTGTGAAGTCGGGCGACATCTTCTTGGCTCACCTGTGTTATGGGCTTGGCTGCCGTTTGAATGGCCGATGCAGGTAAGGTGCGTGAAGTGCGTCCCGGCGCTGCTGTTCGGGAAGCCGAAGCTGGCTTTGCCTCGTGGAATTCTTCTATGGTTTCCCATTCGCCGCATTGAGGGCATCGGCCGTACCATTTCAGACCACTCCATCCGCATTCTGAACAGAGGTATTGCACAGAGGATTTCGCCATACCCTGACGCTATCGAAGTTTCGCGACAACATGCCGGCTTCATTCTCAGAGCCGAAGTACGTCTGAATCATCTTTGTACTCATGCTTATGGCTAGATCAGGGAGCGAAACGATTGTGCTGTGCAACCTTTGAATATGTATTGCCGTCACCGACCGCAGAGTCATAGCGATGTGAGAGAATATGCACCATGTCGAACACGCAGCATTCCTCTTCTCATGGCAAGCTTATCGCCGTGCTTATTGCCGCGGCATTGGTCATCATCCTGGCGTTGATTTCCGCTTTTGTGTGGCCCGGTTGGGCGCTGAACGGACAGACTCAGCCGGCAACGCAAGAAACGACAACGTCGACTGAGAGCAGCACCCCAACCATCAGTGCGACACCTTTGCCTGAGGATGCAACGGAATTGCTGAAATCCATGCCCGACTCTGTCCTGAATTTTGCGCGTACGGCAGCTTCGCCGAGCGCGACATGGGGGAGTTCATCGCCGCTTGAGGAATACACCATGACCTATTCCACCGGTGAAGACGCATTGAATATTACGTTGATCGCTGCCCAGTGGTCCGCTGCGGATAATGCGAAAACCCAATATGATGCCCTGGTCGGTGGTTTAAGCGGTCAGGAATTGAGCTCTGGCAATGTCAAAGTGAATGGCAGCACTGTGGGAAGCTACACGGTGAAGACCGACGCCTCCGATGATACGAAGGCAGTGGCTGTTTGGCAGAACGATACTGCAGTATTCCAGGCCTCGGGCCTCAAAGAATCGGTGTTGCGTTTCTACGAAAAATTCCCCATGTGATCGACTCGAAGCGTAATGCGCCTGAATCGATCGGTATTGCAATGCACTGAGGTCACAACACGCCGCCTGTTGAGATGAACATGTGGTATATAAAGTCCCCAAAGCAGTGTACTATTGGGCAAGTTGCAATCTTACACCTTAAGAATGGAGGCTTCAGATGGGTTCTGTCATCAAGAAGCGCCGCAAGCGGATGAGCAAGAAGAAGCACCGCAAAATGCTGCGTAAGACTCGTCACCAGCGCAAGTAGTCTTCGCGCTCGAATTCGAGAGCTTTGCGACCCCGGTTTATCTACGGATATCCGGGGTTGCGTCATATCGGGGCAACGCGGCTAAGCAGCAGGCGGCGCTTTGTGCGCGCTGTTGACTTGCTTTGCGCGCACTGTTGACTTTGGAAGCGTCGACTGTTATGCGAAGATACATCGGAGCTTCGAATGACGGTAAACACGCGACATTCTCGTTTTCTTTTGGGCTCCGCAGTCGTTGAGAACGGAGAAGAGAACGGGTTATGTGAGGGGTGCATGTATGTGTACATGGGATGTTGAACACAGCTGATCAAGAACAAGAATGCCGTCCCATCTTGGCGAGGGACGGCATTCATTGAGTCGAAGGACCTCTGAACAAACAATATTCAGCGGCAGGAGCTCACGGATTAACGCTTATTCGGATTCGTCAGCGTTCGCGGTCCATTTGGATCGCCAACAATCACTTGGTCGACCATATTCAGGAACAGGCCATGCTCGACAACGCCGACGGTGGTTATGAGATCGTGTGCCAGTTCCAATGGGTTGTCAATGCGGTCCAAATGCAGATCCACCACGAAATTCTGCTCGTCAGTGCGAACTTCCTTGCCATCAGCATCCATACGCAACACGGGCTTGTATCCCTTGGCCTCGAAACGCTTGATCACATGACCCGCACCAAAGGGAATCACCTCCACGGGCAGCGGGAAACGACCGATGGTGTCCACTACCTTGGACTCGTCAACGATCCAGACAATGCGATCCGAATTGGTGGCAACGATCTTCTCCCACAGCAGTGCTGCGCCGCCACCCTTGATTCCATTGAAGTTCGCGTCTACCTCATCGGCGCCGTCGATGGTCACATCAATATGATCCACATCATCCACGTCAACGATGGTGATGCCATAGCTTTCTGCCTGTTCCTGGGTGCGTCGTGAAGTGGTGACACCCGTGAACTTCAAGCCTTCTTCCTGAACGCGACGACCGAGCTCATCAACGAGGAATCGAACGGTCGAGCCAGTGCCCAGACCCGCGATCATGCCATCCTGAATCAGTTGAGCGGCCTCGATGCCGGCAGCCTTCTTGAGTGCGTCCTGTTGTGCCTTATCCATAGTGCTCCTTTGTCTTCTATTGTGTGACGTTGTTCAATCTGTGGATTGTTGGTTCCATAGTAATGGGAGTGCGGTATGTGCCTGCTCAGTATCGTCTCTGCGAGAATGACTATTCAGCGCCTAATCATCGGATTCGATCATGAACGGTGCTCGTGTAATGACGATGCGGCCGTCACCTTCCACATATCCTTCGATATCAATACTGCCACGGACCAAACGAGGGCGGCCCTTGTATGTGGCGCTTGAAGAAGGAGGAGGAGAGAATGTGAGTGTGCCGGAAACGGTCAAACCGCTTGCTCTGCGCTGATTATGGCGGCTTTGCGTAGAGGAGGTAGAAGCATTGCCATGTGCAGAGTCATTATCGGTCGAGTTTCTTTGGGTTGAGTCACTTCCTGCTGAGTCGCTTGTGTCTGAGTCGCTCGTATCTGAGCCACTTGCGTCTTGAGCGTCATTATGTTCCGAAGAATCAGAGTTCGTTTCGTTATTTGCTGTTGTTTCGTTTGCGCTGGCATCTGATATGCCTTCCGCATGTGAGGGGGTTGTTGCGGATTCTTGATCTGCTGAGGGGAGGATACCGTGTGCGTCAGCCGATCTGTTTTCATCCTCATCCGTTTCGTCCACTGCATCCGTTGCGATGGCAACCGTTTGCGCATCATCGTTATCAGAGACAGTGATATCGTCGATATCGCTACGCTCTGAATCGCCAGAATCCTTTGTTGTGCCGTCATGTGTATCTGCACTGTCTGCATCTTCGACATCAGGCAATGATGCCGAACCGCGGGCCATATGGTATTCCTCGGCAGAAATACTGCCATCGAGCAACATTTGGGCATCGGATGGAATATCAAGCCCTTTGGCATATTCAGATGACATCAAGGACTGCCATCCCTCGAGTGGCAGATAGCCATCGCGAGCTTTGCTACGCGCATCACCGGCATATGAATGGGCAAGATCATCGACCTTTTCATTGCCGGGATTGCCGGCATGACCCTTCACCCAAACGAATGTGACAGGACCGGGTCGTTTGGAAAGTTCGGCATCAATGGCCTTGATCAACGCCGCATTTTTGACGGGTTTATTCTGTGAATTTTTCCATCCGTTGCGTTTCCAACCATGCACCCATTTCGTGGAACAATTGATGGCATATTGTGAATCGGTTTCTATGGTCAGTGGCTCTGAACCTGGATGCGCTCGCAATACCTCGAGCACTGCGCATAGCTCGCCTATTTGATTGGTGCCGTTGGTGGCCCCGCCCGCATCGCTATCTCCGCTATGGCGATGCTCTTGGGCGTTATCAGGTGTCGCATGGTCGGCCCAGGCCCATCCCATTGGCCCGTTCGGATTGCCCAAAGCCGAACCATCTGTGGAAACTGTGATCATGCTTGTTCTCCTGACATTGCGTTGGCCTTAAACATCCTTAACAACTGCATAAGCATTGTAGTTCATGCGATTGCAGGCATTTTCAGTGCCCATTGCCTGAGGAAATGCTCAAGGCGCGGGTTGCATTCAGTGCATACCATACCTGAGGTATCCGATACATCCGCTGTAGCTCTGTGCCTGAGACAAGCAGAGAAGCGCAGGAATTCATGATATGCGCAGTTGCAATGCATGCTGGCATGACAAGAGGGTGGTGCAAGACATAAGCCTCGCGCCACCCTCTTGTCATGCCGAAGCGATGATTATTCGTTCAAAGCCTTGTCAACGACAACCGTTGCCTCGTCAAGGACCTTGTCCAATGCCTCGGGAGATTCAAAGGACTCGGCATACACCTTGTAGATATTTTCGGTGCCGGAAGGACGGGCAGCGAACCAGTTGTTCTTGGTCGTCACCTTCAGGCCGCCGATTTTTGCGCCATTGCCAGGAGCTTCGGTGAGTTTGGCGGTGATATCTTCGCCTGCCAGCTGAGAAGCGGTGACATCATCACCAGTGAGCTGTGCGAATTTCTGCTTCTGCTCGAGCGTCGTTGGGGTGTCAACGCGCTTGTACCAGCTTTCTCCGAAGCGCTCGACCTGCTCCTGATGCAACTGTGCCGGATTCTTGCCGGTGCGAGCGGTGATTTCTGCAGCCAGAAGATCAGGAATCAGACCATCCTTGTCAGTGGTCCACACATGGCCATCCTTGCGCAGGAAGCTCATGCCGGAGCTTTCCTCTCCGCCGAATGCCACCTCGCCGCTGAACAGCGGGTCCACGAACCATTTGAATCCGACCGGAACCTCGACGAGCTTTGCGTTGATGGCTTCGGCAACGCGGTCGATCAGACTGGATGACACCAAGGTCTTGCCGATACCAGCATTTGCAGGCCATTCAGGACGATTGCCGCCGAAGAGATATTCGACGCACACTGCGATGTAGTGGTTCGGGTTCATCACGCCCCAATTCGGGCAGACAATGCCGTGGCGATCGGCGTCTGGATCCGTGCCGCCTACGAGATCGTATTTGTCCCAGGCACCGGCATTGAGCTCGTCAACCAAACCCTTCATGGCGTATGGAGAACTCGGATCCATGCGGATCTTGCCGTCATGATCCAAAGTCATGAACTTCCATGTAGGATCGACATCCGGACGCACCACACCGATATTCAATCCATACTTCTCGTTCATCAACGGCCAGTAGTTCACCGAAGCGCCACCGAGCGGATCGATGCCCAGACGAACACCTGAAGAACGAATGATGTCAAAGTCGATGACATGTTCCAGATCCGAGACGTAATGCTCGCGATAATCGAAGCCTTCAACGAGATCGGACTTGATGGCTTCTTCATAAGGAATGCGCTTGACGGAACGGTAATTGTCCAACAGCTCATTGGCACGGGCGGCAATGGCATTGGTCGTTTCGGCAGGTGCGGGGCCTCCTGTGACGGGATCGTATTTAAATCCGCCGTCGGTTGGAGGGTTATGCGAAGGAGTCACCACAATGCCGTCGGCCAGACCTTCTCCGGTGAAGCGCTGAGAACCGTCAGCGGCACGGTTATGCGTCAAAATCGCCTGGGAAACCACTGGCGTGGGAACATAGTCACCGCGAGAGTCCACGCGGACATGAACGCCATTGGCGACCAAAACCTCAATGGCAGTTTTCTGTGCCGGTTCGGACAATGCGTGAGTATCACGGCCGATATACAGAGGGCCGGTAACTCCCGCCTTTTTGCGGTATTCGGCAATAGCCTGCGAAATCGCAACGATATGTGCCTCGTTGAATGAGGTTTTCAGCGAAGAACCGCGATGGCCCGATGTGCCGAAAATAACACGTTGCTCAGGGACGGATGAATCGGGGACTAGGTCATAGTATGAGCCGATGACTTCGTCAACATTGATCAGATCAGCTGGGGTGGCGGGCATGCCCGCATTATTTGCAACCATACTTGTATTGTGCCATGCAGTAAGGAAGTCTGCATCGTTGTCTCGTTTCTTATGTTCCGAATGGTGAAATCCAAGTATTTTCAAGTGTGACAACGTTGGCAAAAAGAAGAATTTGCTAAATCGATTGAAGATGGTTATAGTAGCTAATTGCTTATTTATTTGCAGGGTTGCAAGTCCCAAACAGACGCAAGACCTGAGGTATTGTCATACCTCGGGTCTTTTTTGTTGTCGGAATGCCTCTCTGCCGATGGTGAGCTGAAAATACACTCCCAAGGAAGGAAGCGGCGAGATGGCTCAATCAACTGCCTCTCAGATCATCGACGCAATCGGTGGTTCGCAGAACGTCAAGACGCTGACGCACTGCGCGACCCGTCTGCGCTTCGAACTGGTCGATGCGGACAAAGTGGACCAACAGCGATTGGAGCATATGCAAGGCGTTTTGGGTGCGGTGCCCCAAAGCGGTGATAGATACCAAGTGGTCATAGGCGGTGCCGTGGCCTCAATGTATGAGCAGATCATGCATCTGCCTGAAATGTCCAACGCAGGAGCTGCTCAGGCACAGGATTCCGGCGACGGTCAATTAAGCAACGCAGAGCTCAAGGCACAAGAGCGTGCAAAGGCACGAGGCAAGGTGAAGTGGCTGGACTCCTTCTTCGAGTATTTGGCCGATTCCTTCCGCCCGATTCTGGGCGTGCTGTTGGGCGCATCTCTGATTATTGCTTTGGTGAATCTGCTCATTTCTTTGAAGCTGATTCCCAATGACACTGCCAACGCATCCCTCGTATTCGTGCAGGCACTGTGGAAGGGCGTGTTCTACTTCCTGCCGATTATGGTCGCTTTCAACGCTGCCAAGAAGCTGAAGGTGGATCCTTGGCTGGGCGGCGCCATCATGGGTATGCTGATGACCCCACAGTTCATGTCATTGGCCAACCCGCAGATGTGGTCGAGCGTATTCGGCACCAATACCGCAGGTTTGGATGCGGTCAATGGTGCTCTCAGCTGCTCTGAGAACGCAGCTCTGGGCTCGCAGGTGTGCCAGACGAGCGTATTCGGTTTGCCGATGATGCTTTCTGATTATTCCGGTAACGTCTTCGTGCCATTGATGATGGCAGCGGTGCTTGCCTTGGTGTATCACGGGCTGAAGCGCATCATTCCTGACTCGGTCCAGCTGGTATTCGTGCCGTTCCTCTCCATGATTATTGTCGGTGCGCTTACCGCGTTCCTCATCGGACCTCTGGGCGTCTGGATGGGCAACTACCTGGGCATTGGATTGGCCTGGTTGAACGGACACGCGCCATTCATCTTTGCAATCCTCATTCCTATGCTCTACCCGTTCTTGGTGCCGTTGGGTCTGCATTGGCCGCTGAATGCACTGATGCTGCTGAATATACAGACCATGGGTTACGACTTCATCCAAGGTCCTATGGGCACGTGGAACTTCGCATGCTTCGGTGCAACTGCTGGCGTTTTGGTACTAGCGATGCGTGACCGCGACAAGGAAATGCGCCAGACCGCATTCGGCGCTTTGGCAGCCGGCCTGCTTGGTGGTGTTTCCGAGCCGAGCCTGTATGGTATCCATCTGCGTTACAAGTTGGTGTACCAGCGCATGTTGATCGGCTGCGGCACCGGCGGTGTGGTGATCGCCATTTTGGGTTGGATCTTCCCATCAACCGTTGCCAACGGTGCAGTCGTTCATGGCGTTACCACCACGGCATTCGCATTCACTTCCTTGCTGACCATCCCTGTGTTCAGCCAGACCTGGGTGTACACAGTGTCCATCGCAGCGGCATTCTTCGTCTCGATGTTCCTTATCATCACTTTCGATTACCGCACTCCTGAGCAGAAGGCGGAAATCAAGGCTGCTGTCGCAAAGCGTGAGGCGCAAGAGGCCAATAACGCCACCGCACAGTCTGCCGACCAGGCTCCTGCAGTCGCTTCCTCAGCAACGGCCACGGCCACTGCAGTAAGCACTGACACCGTTCAGGCACCTGTTTCCGGTCATGTGGTGTCCCTTGACGATGCCGGTGATGCGGTATTCGCGTCTCGTGCACTGGGTGAAGGCGTTGGCATTCAGCCCACAGATTCGGTGATCACGGCACCTGTGTCCGGCACCTTGCAGACAGTCGCCGAAACCGGTCACGCCTTCGGCATCAAAACCGATGATGGCGTCGAGGTTCTGGTGCATGTGGGCATCGATACCGTCAAAATGAACGGCAAGGGTTTCAAAGTCGCAGTGAGCAAGGGGCAACGCGTCATTGCAGGTGATAAGCTGGCCACGGTAGATTTTGATGCCGTCAAAGAAGCGGGCTTCAGCACTACGACACTGATGACGGTACTGAATACCGCCATGCTTGCCAGTGTGACCCCGCGAGTGGGCATCGATGCGCACGCCGGTGATGCGGTGCTGGACATCGTGCACTAAGTCGGCTGAGTAGTCGGAGGGGTGCTTTGGAAGTACTGCGCGTATTCAACAATAACGTCATACTGGCCAGGGACGGCAACCGCGAGGTGATTCTCACCGGTCGTGGACTTGGCTTCCAAGCCAAGCCTGGTCAGCATGTTGATGACGCGAAAGTGGTTCGAAAGTTCATCCCCTCCGATGGTCGCGATCCAGATCATATGGCCGAATTGATGGCCGGTATCCCTCCTGAGGCGATCCGGTTGGTCACTGAGGCCATGGGAAAGGTGGGGCTTGGTCCGCAAGCCGAGTCAAGTCCCACCTTGGTTATGGCGCTTGCAGATCACGTGGTTGGCGTATTGCAGCGCATGGCCAAGGGGAATATGGTCGAATATCCTCTTCAAGTGGAAGTCGATTCCCTGTATCCCCGCGAATATGACCAAGCTGAGCATTTATTGGATGCTCTGAATAAACAGCTTGAGGTGCAGCTTCCGCATAGCGAAGCGGTAGCATTTGCCTTGCATTTGGTCAATGCAGGGTTTTCCACAGGTGATTTGTCTGCCACATATACGATGACGGGCGTTATCCAACAAATTTTGACGGTTATTGAACGTAGCTTTAATGTCAAACTCAGCCAGCATAGCGTGAGCGTGGGCAGGTTCATCACGCATCTGCGGTATCTGTTCGTCAGAATTCATCAGGGCAAACAGCTCGACGGTGAACCTGAGCCGATCGTTGATGCCATACGGCAGTCATATCCTGATGAGTATGCATGTGCGATGCATATGGCCGAGATTGTGGAATTGCGCTTGGGGGCGTCATTGAGCGCAGGCGAAGTCGCTTATCTGGCCTTGCATGTTGCCCGTGTCGTTGCGGATGTCAACAGGGGAGATGTCGACGAAGTGGCGGCCGAGGCCGGTCTCCAAGACGATTAACTTCGAGGCATTGTCCTCATACTCGTCACTCCTGTGATGAGGATTCGATTTCCTGTGTTTCAGTTTCCGGCACGCGCACGCATAATGAGCGTTGTTCGATCGAGAAACGAATATGGCGTGTTTGTCCGAGAGTATCGCCATCCACTTGTGCCAATGCTGGTTTGTCTAATGTGATTTCGGCTTCGGTGCCTTGGATTTGTTCGATACGCGAGTTCGTGGAAAGAGGACTTTGCTGAGCTTTTCCCGTAATGGTCTGATGCAGAACGTCGCCGAAGAGGTTAGCCCATCCGATCAGTCCTCCTGAAGTGTCCAAAAGGGCGAAATCAAGAAGGCCATCGTCATATTGTGCATCCGGCATCAAAGAGAACATGGGAATCTGGCCGCAATTGCCGGCCATGAGTGTGCGGAATGAGACATTCTTCAAAGTATGCGTTGTGCCATTCGATTCAGTGAATACCATGGAACCGCGTGATTTGGCAGCAAACAAATGCTTCACGCCTGAAACGAAGTATGCTAGCCAACTGATGTTTTTCTTCAATGTGGGATCGGTATCGTCGATCATCAAAGCATCAAAACCAATGCCTGCAATGATGAGAAAGGCATGTGCCAAGGTGTCGTCCTCGCGGTCCAACAACGTGAGTCGTCCCATATCCACCATGCGTGAACCGTGAGAAGTCGCCACTGTAAGCGCAGCTTCAATATCGTCCACAGGAATTCCCATATTGCGGGCGAAGAGATTGCCGGTCCCGATGGGGATGACTCCCATGGCATGACCCGTTCCTGAAACCGCGCTGGCAACTGTGCGCACAGTGCCGTCACCGCCGACGGCCACCACGACATCGGCGCCTTGTTCCAAGGCTTCCAGAGCGCACTCACGTCCATCCTTATCGAGTTTGGTTTCGATGAAATTGATCTGTGTCAAACCCTTGGACTCACAGAATTGCCGAATGGTCTGTTCGGTCGCATTGGCGTGGGGTTTGGAAGGGTTGATGATGAAGGCGTAGTGAACTTGATCGTCATCACGCTGCTGCAAACTTTCTGCTCGCCTCCGTCGCTTGATTCCGCGGATTGTGGCAACAGTGATGCTGCCGATAATGAATACCGCAACTACGGCGACTATGGCGATGAGAACAGCTTGGGGCATGGTTCCCATTGTGCATGACTTCATGAACAGAGCGCGGCATAGGGCGGAATATCAACGATTCCTGCACGAAGGCTGGAAGAAATCGAAACTCATTGAGAACAATCACACAAAAGGCGGGACATTATCTGCGATGTGGTCGAAAAGAGTCGGTGTGAAGTTGATGACAAAGCCTGTCATGGTATGTGGATAATCCGCTGTTGGCCGTGACCGGCTTGAGGTTGATGCCATATATGCTGTGTCGGCTTGCGGCACTAGTCTTAAGGCTATGCTCGATATTCAATTCATTCGTGAACATGCCGACATCGTCAAGGAATCACAGCGCAAGCGCGGAGAGTCCGTCGAGTTGGTTGATGAGGTGCTGCGCTCCGATGAGATTAGGCGTTCTTCTTTGAAGGAGTTTGAAGCCGCTCGTGCAAAGCAGAAGGAAATAGGCAAGCAGGTCGCTGCCGCCGCTGCGGACGAGAAAGCCGCATTGATTGCCCAGACCAAGGAACTCTCTTCCAAAGTGTCTGAATTCAAGTCGGCTGCAGATGAGGCTGCTGCGTCATACACTTCGGCGATGTGGAAGCTTTCCAATATCGTGGAGCCGGATGCGCCAGAAGGCGGCGAAGATGACTATGTTGTGGTGAAAAAGGTGGGTACACCACGCGATTTCGCCGCTGAAGGATTTGAACCCAAGGACCATTTGGAACTTGGCACAGGTGTGGCGGGCATCGATATGCGCCGCGGTGTGAAGGTTTCAGGCTCCCGCTTCTACTTCCTGCGCGGGGCTGTGGCGCGTTTGCAGATAGCCATGCTGACCATGGCTGTGGATCAGGCTGAAGCGAACGGGTTTACTTTGGCCATTACGCCGACTCTGGTTCGCCCTGAAGTCATGGCCGGCACGGGCTTCCTCAACTCCCATGCCGATGAGATCTACCGTCTGCGTGAGCCTGATGAGCAGTACTTGGTTGGCACTTCCGAAGTGGCACTCGCAGGTATGCATGAGGATGAAATTCTCGATCTGAGCAATGGTCCGTTGCGCTACACCGGCTGGTCCAGCTGCTACCGTCGTGAGGCTGGCGCTGCAGGCAAGGACACGACTGGCATCATCCGCGTTCATCAATTCGACAAGGTGGAGATGTTCGTCTACACCAAGCAGGAGAACGCCCGCGAAGAGCATCAGAACTTGCTGCGGATGGAGCAGGAGATGCTGGGCAAGGTCGAGGTGCCGTATCGCATTATCGACACCGCAGCGGGGGATTTGGGTTCCTCTGCGGCTCGTAAATTCGACTGTGAAGCCTGGGTGCCGACACAAGGTCGTTACCGTGAGCTGACTTCAACCTCCAACTGCACCGAGTATCAGGCTCGCCGTCTCAATATTCGTGAGCGTATGGAAGATGGTGGCACGCGACCGGTAAGCACCTTGAATGGAACGTTGGCAACAACCCGCTGGTTGGTCGCCATCCTCGAGAACCATCAGCATGAAGATGGTTCCATCGATATTCCACAAGCCATGCGTCCATATATGGGTGGCCGCGAGGTTATAGAGCCAACGGCTTGGGAAGCGTGACACGTCGGTGCGTCGTTGGATGGCATGATGATATAATCTTCATTCGTGTGCATTCCGCGCACATGGATAGGTGTCCGAGCGGTCGAAGGAGACGGTCTTGAAAACCGTTGAAGCGCAAGCTTCCGCGAGTTCGAATCTCGCCCTATCCGCTTGATCAATCCCCGGTTCCATCCGGGGATTATTCATATGTGGAGCAATGCAATAATGCGAGAACTCTCATGCTTGAGCGGTCGGGAAGGTAATGAAATGGCACAGCCGTTGACGGATATTATCTTCGATTGCTGCGGTGTTTTGGTGGATTGCAATCCGCGATTGACTCTGGAAGGCCTGTATCCTCCTGGTGTGGTTGAAATGTTTTTCGATCCTGATGATGAGTGGGGTTTCGATTATTTCAATGCCATGACCGATATCGGTTGGAGCCAGGAGCGCGTGCTTGCACAATACGAATTGCATCACGGTCCTGCTGTGGCTTGGATACACAGGATGTATTTCGAACGGCATAAACTCGCATTTGCGGGGATGATTCCCGGAATGGCCAAGCTCTTGAAGGAATTGCACAACAGTGGCAAAAGACTGTGGGGACTGACGAATTTTACGACATCGTATTTGCAGGAGGCAATGGAATTGTATCCGGAGCTGCACCTGCTCCAAGATATTGTGGTGTCTTCTGAAGAAGGAGTGCGCAAACCTGACGCATTGATATATCAACGTGCAATAGGACGTTTTGGCGTGAATCCTTCGACTACGGCATTCGTGGATGATAACCAGCGCAATGTGCAGGCGGCGGAGCGTCAGGGCCTCATGGGGATTCAATTCACAGACGCGGTGCAACTTCGATCGACATTGGAACGGCTTATTGGATAACGTCCATTATGCCGATCAGTTGATGATCGGTTTTGGGATGCAGCAGAGCATAGGCCGAATATTGTTTATTGCGCTGATTCCGCCTCTTCCAAGCCGGCGAAACCTGCGAGTTTCACCGTGTTGGCTATGGTGAGTTCGGTGAGATTCTTGTGCTCAGCCTGCAGTTCGTGAATAAACGATTCGTATTCATGAAGTGTGCTGTCGCTGTATGTGCTCAGTTCTCCGCGCAGATAAGTTTCAAACGAAGTTGTTTGCTCGGTATCCTCGCTCGTCCGTAATGTTCTCATGGCGCTGCCAAGTTTGGGGTAACGGGAGCGGAAATCGTCGGCCCACTGAACCTGGATGGCAATAATACGTTCCTGCTGGTCGATTCTATGATGATCCAGAGTCGCCAGATATGGTTCGATATGGTGTCGGTATTCTTCAGGAGCCGTTGATTGCATCATGCGCGCATACTTCTCGGTCACGAGATTGCGCCCGATACTATCGGCTTCCTGCAAGTCGGATTCATATGATTGCAATAACGACTCCGGCCATGTAAGGAATTGGCTCATTCGCATTTCGTGGAACATTGGCCAATTGCTCTGGCATGACGCAGGTCCGCCCTCGTTGGTGGTGTTTTGGAATTGTTCCCATTCCAATTGCACGATGCGTTCTGTGAGTGCGGTGCTCTTTTGTGTTCCCTGCATAGTCTGCTCTCGATTGTGGTGTGTTGTTCCGTTGTCCGTGTATTCATCCATGCGATATCCCTGTGTTATGTGACCGTGCCGTCTATCGGCTTTATAGGCTATGAAGACATGCATCAGAGGACACGATATGCTCCTCCACATAGGGACGCTGCCATTCCAAGAAATCCTCGGAGGATGAAGTGAGTCCTTCTCGTTGCAATTCCACAACCACTGCTTTGCTTATTGCCGCGATATGCTCGTTGATTTGCCGCTGAGCTGGGTCGGCGCCTTTGCCTCCTTCGCCGAATCCAGCTCCGCCAAAGCATGCTGCAGAGGACAGTCTGAGAATATCTTCCAACCGGGCACATACGCCGGCAAGTCTTGTGGCGATACGGTTGCTCAGTGAGCGCAGTGCGGCAAATTGCCATTTGTAATATGGCAGATACCCTACGGTGATGGGATTATTGATAAGAAAAACCAACGAAGCAGTTGCTTGTACGAATTCATGAACAGACATCCATGCAGCAGCGCCATCGCCACGCTGCGCCATTCTCGGGAAATTATATTGCCCGGCTTGGGCCATCATCCCCAATCGACGAGAGATCAATGACAGCCTGACATCATCCGGCATATTCTTGAATCCCTGTCGTGTTTTCAAAACTTGCCCATATGGATCGGCGAAGACCTCACCATTCGTTGCGGCGGCCAGAGTCGCTTCATCAAGCATCAGCCATTCATGAGATTTGTCGGTGCGAGGAGCTTGGGTATATCCGGTAATGCCGCTGAAGAAATCACTTGTGGCAAAGACACCAACACGACGGCTCGCACCTTGCGCTCGCGCTGTCGAGGACCGTGGTCCGTATCCCATGAAATGGGAGGGGAGTCGATCGTAATCTTCCTGAAGTCGGCTTCCAATCGTTGCATAGTCCTCGTCGGTGAGCCATAGGCAGAAGCCAGGGCCGAAATCATGGTCCTGCGAATACTCGTCATCGAAACCATAGCATTCTGAACCGTGTCCTATGAGCCCTGCGGCAATACGCCCCTGATATTCGGGGTAGCGGTTTTCGATTAATGGCTTTCCATAGGCTTGCCAGAATGCTCGAGAGAGTTCCAGACCTTGTAGTGCAACTTGGGTTGTCGCCTTGACGCTGGGTGCATTTGATTCATAGTTTCGGTGAGACTCGTTGGTCGGATCAATGGCGTCACTGGTGGAATGCCGATGGAATGAGGACTGTGGTGACGAAGTGCGTTGGGAAGTAAGCGGTTGAATGGATGATGACTGCGAGGATGACGGCTGAGTGGATGAAGACTGCGAGGAAGGCTGCCGAGTGGAATCTCGTTGAGCCTCGGAATGCTGCTGATGCGCTCGTTTCGACGCCTGCTTCGCTTCCTCCAGGTTCGCCGAGGTAATGCGGTAATAGTCCGTGTCGGTTCCGTAGCATTCGGCGATGACGTCCAAAGATTGACGATAGAGCTGCACTGCCTGGTCATAGTGCTGGGAAGCGAAACATACTTGAGCATATCCTGCCAATGCCGAAGCAAAATGCGCGCTGTGCTCAAGATGCCCATGACGATAAATATCCAGAGCCGTTGAAGCGTGTGACATGGCTTCTTTCAATAACAAAGAAGCCTGGGTTGCGGTTGGCTGAGCAATTTCCCCATGCTCTTCAGCAGTATCGGAAGCTTGCGAAGGATGGACATGCGGGTGTGCACGTTCCACCAAAACCAGCGCGAGATTGGTGTGGCTTGATGCGATATCAATATCGCTTAAGGCGTCCACGCTGGAAGCATGCAGTATGCGAAGAGCTGTTTCCAATTCTCTTTGCGCCTTGTCAAGTCTCCCCGTCTCTGAATACAGCATGGACAGGTTATTGTGCAATGCCGCAAGGCGGCGGTCCTTCGCACCGAAAGTTGATTGTGCGCTTTGCAAGGCCTGACGATAGAGATCTTCCGCCTGATCATAGCGTTGGGCGGCGCGCATTCCAGTGGCCGCATTGATAAGCGTTGTGGTCCAGGCTTCTGTGCCTTCCAATCCCATGCGTAATGCCAATTCAATGGCACGCTGGATAATCCATTGATTATCGTCATGCCGTCCTTGTGATCGGTAGAATCCCATGGTTTCATTCAGCACGGTGAGCAGACCTGCGTCATCTCCTGCATTTTCTGCGTCGGTCAAAGCCTGCAAGAGGTAAGGCTCGGCTTTTTCAGCTGCCTCATGGGAGGAGAATATGGAATCCAATCCTTGCAAAAACACTTGCACGTCAAATATTGACTGTTGGTTTGTGTCCGGGGTATCAGACTCTGTCGCATCGAACATTTGCATATTCACTCCCTTGTGCCGACTACACTGACACCAGTCTAATCCTCGACGAGCGCAGTGATATGCGTGGCATGCTGTGGGTGAAGACCATTGATGTGCTCCCGCCGCCTGTAGAAGCGGGAGCTTCCTGCTCAAGAATCCTGTATTGAAGTCTGCACGACAGGGAGTGTGTCAGGTTGATGCTTGATTGATTATTCTCGTCAGTGGCATGCGCTGTGTTCTCGAGCAACAATCGTGGTAACGCTGCTCAGACTTGCTGAATTTCTCGAATGCCTTCATATCGCAAGGAGAACATGGCCAGTAGGAGGACCGCCAGTATTGCGAAGGGAATGCCTCCCAACGCTGGGTAGTGATAATCCATGGAGAAGGAATTCAACATGGATCCGCCAACAATGGATCCCACGGCGTTTCCGAAGTTGAAAGCCACTTGAACCGCAGCTCCACCAACAAGTTCGCCGCCGCCTTTACCCGCTTCGGCCATCAACAATTGCTGAGGCGCCGAGACGAAAAACAGGCCGAATGAGATAAGGAAGGTGAGCAGAGCCGTTTCCCATCGTGATCCAGGTGTGAGCAGTACCAGAATCAGTCCGACTGCTGCGACGGTCTGTCCGACTGCTGCCGTTCCTGCATGACGCCATCGATCACTTAAACGTCCTCCGACCAAACCGCCGACAACCATGCCGAATCCTGCAAGCATCATCATGGCTGAGATCATCGATGTCGGATGCCCTCCCACTTCGATAAGCCAAGGAGAGACATAGCTCCACCAACAGAAAATACCGGTATTGCCGAAGAACACCGCTGCAAGGATCAGCCAGGGTCCGGGTTTGGAAAGGAAACGGAATTGGCCGGCTATGCCGGCATCCTTCACAGGGGGCACAGCGGGCACCCACTTATGCACCAGCACTATGGTTATGCCTGCCCAAAGCGCAAGGATGGCAAAGGCCAGGCGCCAAGACAGTATGTCTGCCAACATGGTTCCAGCGGGTACTCCAATCATATTGGCGACGGTTTGTCCAGTGACCATTGAAGCCACTGCTTGCGACTCCTTGCCCGGCTCGGCAAGCAGTTTTGCGATAAGGGTCGCGGTTCCAAAGAATGCTCCGTGGGGCAGGCCCGCGATGAATCGTGCCACGATGAGCATAGGGGAATTCATCGCCACCGTGCTGAGGAGATTGCCGGTCAAGGCGATGATCATAAAAAGGATGATGAGGTTTTGGGAGGTATTTTCGTCCGAATACCAATATCAAGGTGCCGAAGCACACGCCGATGGCGTATGCGGAAATATATGAGCCTGCTGTCGGGATGCTTACATTCATGGCTTGCGCTGTTTGCGGCAAAATGCCCATCATAACGAATTCAGCTGCGCCGAGAATGAAGGCGCCGGAGGCTAGGGCAAGCAGACTGCGTTTCACTGCGGACTCCTGAAAAGTGTGGTGATAACCGATGCTGCACACATTGCGCATCGGCGACAAGGTATACGATGTATCTTACATACACTGCCGGAACAAACGGAGTAGTTTGAGGTGTTGCACGAGACAGTCGATGGCTCGTGTGAAACGATGCGTATGGAGCCATATTGCCACGGTCGATTCCGGTGTGAAACGGTGTTGGCAATGTGTGCGCATTGCCGTACAACCACTGCGATAGTAACGAAAAAGCCACATCCTGAAAGGAGTGGCTTTCACAAAGTCGGGCTGGCGGGATTTGAACCCGCGGCCTCTTCGTCCCGAACGAAGCGCGCTACCAAGCTGCGCTACAGCCCGTTTGGCAACGTCGGAAATGATACAACGGGGACTAGGACAAAGGCAAGTCGCGTGTCGGTGAAAATGCGGAAATCGGTTCGATGGATAATGCGGTTGAACCTAGGCATGAAAGGTTGTGGCTTCATACGGTCATGAGGTTATGAAGGCCGAGAGTGTTTTTGGGGTAGGTTGACCCTTTGTCGGCAACACAATATCCATGAACTGCGTGAAGGGTTGCCTTGTTTTCATTGACGCAGAGTGTGCGCGGCTTCGAAGCCTTCTCAGTAGAGGTAGTTCGATACACTGTGCGTTATGAGTGAGTCGATCGAATCGCAAGATAATGAAATTGAGGGCGAGGCCGCTGCCCCAAGCATGACAACTATTGAACGTGCGGAGCTTTTGGTGGCTCAGGATGAAGCCATACAGTCAAAAATCAACGAAGGTGCAAGTCTTGATGAGGCTGTGGATCCTAGCAATAAGGAATTCGGACCCTTGGCGCATCCGGAACAGGTGCAGATGCGAGTTGCCAAGCGCGCTTTGATGCTCAAAGAAGGCGTCGAGCCTTATCCTGTGCACCTAGATGTGACGGATACCATCCTCCAGGTACGCGAACGATACGATGGCAAGCTGGAAGCGGGCCAAGAGACTGAGGATATGGTCGGTATTGCCGGCCGTGTGCTGTTCATTCGCAATGCAGGTGGTTTGTGCTTCGTGAAGATTGCGGCTGGTGATGGCACGGCAATTCAGGGCATGGTCTCCAAGCGCGAGGTGGGTGCCGATTCACTCAAACGATTCAAGCAGTTGGTGGATTTGGGCGATCATCTCTATCTACGTGGACGTGTGATCTCTTCAAAGACCGGTGAACTCTCCATATTCGCCACAGAATGGTCCATTGCAGCCAAGGCTCTTCAGCCATTGCCTGCGCTGCATAAGGATCTGAATGAGGACACGCGTACGCGTAAGCCATATATCGGCATGATCGCCGATGAGCGTATGCGTGATATGGTGCGCAATCGTTCCAAGGCCGTGGCCAGTTTGCGATCCACTTTCGCTGAGCATGACTTCATCGAAGTGGAGACGCCCATGTTGCAGACGGTTCATGGAGGTGCCGCTGCGCGCCCGTTCACCACACATATGAATGCTTTCGATTTGGATTTGTATCTGCGCATTGCCCCGGAGCTCTTCCTCAAGCGGTGCCTGGTTGGTGGCATTGATCGCGTATTTGAAATAAACCGTGATTTCCGCAATGAAGGCGTGGATGCAACACATGCTCCTGAATTCACCATGCTTGAGGCATATCAGGCATACGGCACCTACGACACCATCGGTCAGTTGGTGAAGGAATTGGTGCAGAAGACGGCAATGGATGTCTTCGGTTCTCACAAGGTCACCCTGGTGGATGGCACTGAATACGACTTCGGTGGTGAATGGAAGACCATCAGCATGTATGAGTCGCTTTCGCAGTCTTTGGGCGAAGAGATCACTCCTGAGACCGCAGTTGAGCATCTTGGCGCCATTGCTGACAAGCTGGGTGTGGAACGCGATGATGTGGAGAATCACGGCAAGTTGGTCGAGCATCTGTGGGAGCACTTCTATGAAGACAATCTCTATGAGCCCACCTTCGTCCGCGATTTCCCTGTGGAAACGAGCCCGCTCGTCAAGAGTCACCGTTCAAAGCCCGGTGTGGTGGAGAAGTGGGATCTGTATGTGCGCGGGTTTGAATTGGCAACCGGCTACTCGGAGCTGAACGACCCTGTCGTGCAACGTGAGCGCTTTGTGCAACAGGCCAAGGATGCTTTGGCAGGAGATGCCGAGGCAATGGATATTGACGAAGATTTCCTTGAGGCGCTGGGTGTCGGCATGCCGCCAGCAGGAGGCATGGGAATGGGTATCGACCGATTGCTCATCGCTCTTACCGGTGCAACCATCCGTGAAACCATCACTTTCCCATTGGTGAAGCCTTTGAATCTGTAAAACGGTGCACAATGCGCCTGTCTATGACCCAACCTATGGGCTGCAGAACGATTTCGGGATATTTCCCACTGTGAAATCGAATCTATGGCGGCTCCCGGTTGGGTCGTTTCGTATTCAAAGGACATCAATACTTTCGATTGGTGAAAACCAAGCCAAGCTAAGGATGACTGTGTTTAGGTAGTGTCTCCATGTGCCTCATGTAAAATAGGCCATACCATGCGTTTTCGGTGAATGTCTGAATACGTTGCTCAGGAAGAAGGATTCGGTGCCACGTGGAGGGCAGTGTCAAAGTGCATGGCGCAATGTGCACATATTCCTTTGAAAGGGATAGATATGACCAGTCCTATGAACCCTACTCCTCAACCCCAAAATCCTCAGCAAAACAATCAGCAGCCTGTACAACCTGCACCGCAGCAGTGGCAACAGCCTCAGGCGCCTCAGCAGCCGGCGCAATCCACTTCCCCAATTCAGTTCATTCTGGGTATGGAAGACAAGACCTTTAATCTCGGCGGTTTCGTCGTCAATGTGTGGTCCATTGTCGCATACGCAGGTGCTTTGGTGGTCTTGCTTGGCGTATTCATGCCCTTTATTTCTGTTTGGGGCATTTCGCAAAGCTTGATTGGCGGAGGCGACGGATGGATTCTTCTGTTGCTTGCCATAGCGGCTTGTGTCTGCATGTCCTTGCGTCAGCATATCGCCGCCGTAGTGCTCGCTGCATTGTCGGTGTGCATGATGATTTTCGAGTTTATCCATGCGCAATCTGTGGTCGGAGATTATTCAAGCGAGTTCTTCTCGGTATCCGTGAAGTATTCCGCTGGAGCATTCTTCTCAATGCTAGGAACACTGGTACTTCTGGCAGGAACGGTAGCTTTGCTGGTCGCTCAGCAGTACCGCAAGAAGAATGGTATTGCACCGGCAATGCCTATCGGTTTGACGCAGCGTCCGGCAGGATTTGCTCCGCAAGGTCAGCCGATGCCGATGCAGCAATATCCGGCACAGCCGCAGCAGGGCGCTGCACAGCCCCAGCAATTCAACCAACCTCAGCAGTTTGCCCAGGCACCGGTTCAGCAGCCGGTTGCTCCTCAGGGCACAGCTCCTCAGTATGCTGCTGCACAGGCTCAGCCGATGCAACAGCAAACTCCGCAGACGCCTCAGATGCACCAAGTCCCGCAACCAGCTCAGCAAATGCCTCAGGGTGTTCCTCAGGCATCGGCCACTCAACCAGTTGCAAATGCCACGCCAGCGGCTGCGTCTCAACAAACCGGGCAGGCCCCGGCGCAAACTCCTGACATATCTGTGCATCAGGAAGGTGAGGAGACGGAGCAAAACGCATAATAACGTCAAGCAGCGTTTCACAGTTTCGTGAAGTGCTCCAACATTGATCAATGAGGCGACGAGATGAACTTCACTCGTCGCCTCATTGCATGCGTGGAATTGTTCGCGTGTGTTACCCAGCAATCCGTGACGTGCAGACGAGACGTCAACGATGAATAGAAACCGTGCTGAACGTTGATTGGTTGACTTCGATGGAGGGTTTAGCGTTGCGGTGAGCGAATAATCATGGAGATTCAGCACTCCGAAATATGCAATGCAATGCATAATGCGATGCGTATACTAGACGGATAAGGTCGATATGACCTCATATCAGAGAGAAGAAGCTGAGGTAGTCATGCGTGTGCGGATGTGGGTCGAAGGGATGCGACCCCGAACCTTGCCCGCCAGCGTGGCTCCGGTCATCGCAGGCGTATCCGCGGCTTGGATGCTCCTGTCAAAACCATCCCAAACCTTATGCGATATTCAAGGACAGAAGATCCCTTGTGCAATCCCGTGGCATGAAATCCCGGGCGCAATGACCCGTGTTCAATTCATTGCGTTGTTATGCCTTGTGGTGGCAGTATGCATGCAAATTGCAGTGAATTTCGCCAATGATTATTCTGATGGCATCCGTGGAAGCGATCGGGATCGCGGAGGAGCGGAACGGCAATCAGGAAAACCTACCCGTTTGGTGGCGTCCGGTGTGTCTCCTCGCCATGTGTTATTCGCCGCCGCATGCAGTGCTGCAATAGCGTGCGTCTGCGGGATTGTCGTTGCTGTCTCAGTGCATCAATACTGGTTGATTGTGGTGGGTGCCGTGGCTCTTCTTGCCGGATGGCTATATACGGGAGGCAAACATCCATATGGCTACTCCGGATGGGGAGAATTGTCAGCAGCAGTGTTTTTCGGCCCCGTGGCCACACTGGGTACGCAATATGCCGTGTATCATTCCCTCGATGATTTCAGTGGTCTCGGGAATCAGACGGCATCGTATGTTTCACCTATTTCCGCAGGAATAGGCGACATCATCGCTCAAGGCATGAGCGGCATAGACCTTCTTGGAATTCTTCTTTCGATGTGTGTCGGTATCAATACCGCGATCATTATGTTGGTGAATAATATTCGCGATATTGAGGACGATATTCCCAGCGGAAAGCGAACTCTTGCCGTGCGTCTCGGCCGAAAGAACGCCGAGTTGATAATGGAGGCGGGGGCGGTTCTTGAGGTCTCCCTGTCGGTTGCAGTATTGTCTTTGGTTTTGCGATCGCATATATTGCCCCAAGTTCAGGTGTGGGCCGTGGTTATGCTGTGGATCGCGCATATTCTCATGCTCGTTATGGTATTGAAGGCGGTGTTATTCGAGGATTACCGCAAAGCGCTCTCGCTTGCCGGCATGAATAGTTTGTTCGCTGTGATGTATGTCGTCGTCGGCAGTTTGTGGTGATTGTCGGTTCATCGATTCATATGGTGGATAGAAACGGCGCAATATAAGTCCTCGTCGTTGATGTCACATAAACTAAGGCTATGTCTTACAAATTGGTATTGCTCCGACATGGTCAGAGCGCATGGAATAAAACCAATCAGTTCACCGGCTGGGTGGATGTCCCGCTGACCGAGCAGGGCGTTGAAGAAGCCAAGCGCGGTGGCCAGCTGCTCAAGGAAAAGAATGTCCTGCCGGATATTGTTTTCACTTCGCTGCTGCGTCGAGCCATCAATACTGCTAACTACGCATTGGATGCCGCAGACCGCCTGTGGATTCCTGTGCAGCGTAGCTGGCGTCTGAACGAGCGTCACTATGGCGCTCTGCAGGGCAAGAACAAGACCGAAATCCGTGAAGAATACGGTGACGAGAAGTTCATGATCTGGCGTCGTTCCTATGCAACTCCGCCGCCAGAGATCAACCCTGACGATGAATATTCGCAGAACAACGATCCTCGCTATGCCGGCGACCCGGTTCCGGAAACCGAAGCTCTTGCCAATGTGGTCGAGCGCGTCACTCCTTACTGGGAATCCGATATTGTTCCTGAGCTCAAAGCCGGCAAGACGGTTCTGATTGCAGCTCACGGCAACTCGCTGCGCGCAATCGTCAAGATGCTTGACGGTTTGAGCGAAGAGGAGATTGCAAAGGTCAATATTCCTACTGCAATTCCGCTGCTCTACGAGTTGGACGAGAACTTCAAGCCGATCAAGCCTCGCGGTGAGTACCTGGATCCGGAGGCAGCAGCCGCCGGTGCCGCTGCTGTGGCAGCTCAAGGCCAGAAGTGATTGTGGCATAAGTTCAAGTAACTTTGAATTCGGGTCGACCATGTGTCGGCCCGTTTTTTGTTACCCTCTCCAGACAATCTTGGGCCTATAGGAACTTTTGTGGTGTTTATTACTGTTGTCCGGCCTTGTGCGAGTAGGTGTTTCGTCCTATTATTTTTCTCTCATTGAAAATGATCTGCGGTGAGTTGGGGCAGGAGTGCCGCCTGACGCAGTGTCTCTGGCTCATCGAATTTTGGCACTGAATTTGAGTTGTTGTGGGACCATATGGTGAGGGCCGTGCTTCATCAATAAGCACGGCCCTCACCATATGCAGTCAGATTCGATGCAATCGATTAGTCGATATCGGTGCCCTCATCTCGTGTGGGCTCCTTGCTCGGATCAAAACCGGAGACGATGAATACCACACGGCGAGAAGCGGAAACGGCGTGGTCGCCAAGGCGCTCAAGGAAACGACCCAAGAGCACGACGTCGATGAGTTGTTCCTTGGTGCTATTCCAGTCGTCAGACTGCACCAAGGTGAACATTTGCTTGTGCAGATCATCAAGCTTGTCATCATCGATGATTACCTGCTCTGCAATCTTGGCATCACGATCAGCGAGCATATTGACCAAACGATCAGCGGTTGTGCGCAGGAAATCAACCATTTGGGTAAACAGTGGCTTGGCCTCATCTGGCAACGGGCACTGTGGATATGTGCGACGTGCTGCTTCGGCGATGTGGCGAGCAAGATCGCCCATGCGCTCGAAAGTAGCGGCGAGTCGCAAAGTGGATACCACCACGCGCAAATCGGTGGCCACTGGGTTTTGTTTGGCCAAAAGCTTGACGCATTGGTCAATGACGCTTGATTCCAGCGCATCGATCTCAATATCGCCGTCGATAACGGCTTGAGCAGCTTCGACATCTGCATTCAACAGAGCGTCGCCAGCACCGTAAATGGCCTTGTGTACGTCCTGGGCCATGCGGTCGAGATCGTCTGCGACGGCTTTCATCTCCTCATTGAAAATAACGCGCATCGTATATGCCTTTCCTTCTACTGTGGGAGACCCTTGACCATACCAGTCTATTATCTATTTCGATGTTATGTCGACAATACCATCAGGTTCTTGGCTTATGTTGGGCAAATTTCCTCCATATGTTCATATTCCGTTCACTCGTGCCAGCTCGCTGAAACCATCTCCACGTAGATGTGGAAGAATGGAAGCATGCAACAGTCCGGTTCGTCTCTGTTTATATTCATTGCTTTTGGCATCATAGGTGTAGCAATTGCGGTGATTTTGGTATTTGCTCTTACTGATTGGCTGCAGCCCGTTTCCTTTGCCATTCGTAGATGGCTATCCGCTGTATCCAGTTCGGTGAAGTCGGCTTTTGGTGGCCGCAACGACGAGAATGATGACAGTCGCAATGATGATATCGACAATGCGACCGCGACATTATTGTCGTTGATCCAAGGCGTGACCATTGTCGTAGACGAGTCAGGTGATGTCATCAGGGCAAATCCTGCGGCGTATGCATTGGGAGTGGTTGAAGACGATACGATAACCAATGCCGAGGTGCGGGATGCCATCGAAGAGGTTCGTGAACGCGGGGGGCGGAAGCAATTCGATATCACCACGCAAACACCGGAACGCTACGCTTCGACCCAGAAGGACAAGTGGGCTGACCAAGGCATCAATGTGCAAGGTGTGCGCAGGCCAAATTGGTTGAAAGTTACGGTTGGACGAATCAATAAGCACTTCGTGGTCGTTCTGATCGATGATGTAAGCGATATCGTCCGCTTCACCGAAGTAAGGGAATCCTTCCTGGTCAATGTTTCTGAACAATTGCTCAAGCCCACTGAGGCTTTGACACAGTTGGCCGATGCGCTGGAACGCGATCACCTTGATCCTCAACAGGTTCGTGACGAGGCGGTTCAGGTGCGTGAATCATCGCGCAGTCTCAACCATATGGTTGCCGATTTGATGTTGTTGATGAAGGCGCAGGAGCCGATTATCCCTTCCAGTGCCAATCGTTGCCTTATTTGCGAACAGCTTGAAGGAGTCAAGCGAGAAGTTGCTGATCGCTTGGATAAGGCGTCGATAACGCTGAATATCGATTGCACAGAAGGCTTGACCGTGAACGGCGATAGCGAACAGATTCAGGCTGCAGTAACGAAACTGGTGAATAATGCCATTCGATATTCCGAACCGGGTTCCATGGTGGTGATCAGCGCCCGACCCTCAGCTGATGGCAAGGAAGCGAATATCAAGGTCATCGATAGGGGAGTGGGAATTTCCAAACAGGACCAGGCGCGTATTTTTGAACGATTCTATCGAGGTGCGAACCAAACTGAACGGTCTGAGGAAGGCATGGGATTAGGGTTGGCGATTGTCAAACACGTGGCCCTGACGCATCACGGCAGCGTATCCGTGTGGAGTACTCCAGGGCAGGGAAGCACTTTTACCCTTACCCTTCCACTGGCTCAGTGAGTGGTATTCATTGACCCAGACGGCGATAATCCCAGCGATCGAAATGCTCCCAAACCAGCATCAAAATGCCGATAACAAGACCTGCCACGCTGACAAACAGCGCACGTTCCACCTGGAAGTGAAGAAGCTGCATAACCAAGAGCACCAAGCTGAACCAAGCCAGAGCAATGTGCCGACAGTGAATACGGTTCGCAAATCAACACGGACCGGCTTCGGTGATGGCTTGCGTACATCTGGATCGAAAATCGCAGCAAACTTCATATCATCACCATAGCGTGCAGGGTAACCTTGTGTGAGGATAGATTGCAGATCAGTATGCCTTCACCGATTTGCCAAGGTGTGTGATCTGGGGGCATGAACGGGAAATAACGAGTGCAAAGGAAGAGGTATGTATCCGGTTCTTCCTGTGATGAAGCATTATGCATGGGGTTCGTATCACCGGTTGCAATCGCTGATGGCGTCTTCCTCATTGCTTCATGATGAGGGCATTCAGGCGCAAGATGGGCGACCTTTGGCCGAACTGTGGTACGGCGCTCATCCACAATGGCCTTCTTCTATTGCCACTGCGGATCACGATATGCAAGAGCTTTCAGCTCGCATTGCGCAGGAGCCTCTCGATATGCTTGGCGCTGATTGCAATGAACGTTTTGGGCCATCTCTGCCATATTTGTTGAAAATATTGGCTGTGCGCTCGCCACTATCGTTGCAGGTCCATCCAATAGCGCATCAGGCTCGTGCAGGTTTCAATGCAGAAGAGCTATCTGGCATTGCCCATGATGATACCAAACGCTCCTTTCCGGATGCTCAGGAAAAGAACGAAATGGTGATGGCATTGGATGATTTTTATGCCAGTGTGGGGTTCAGGCCGATAACCTCGATTATTCACGATTTGTCGATTATTGATCATGAAGTGGCACAAGAGATGCTCAGCGCTTTGCAACATGTGCAGGACGATGAAGGACGAGAGATAGATAAGAGTGTATCGGGTCAGGGCAAGATCCAAGAAGGCAAGGATTCACGCGGTTCGTTTGGAATCGTAAGCCGTTCGAATCATTCGAATCGATTGCGCAATGCACTGCGCATCGCAATAACCGCATCTCAGCAAGAAGGTGTGGCGGATTCTTTGCAATGTGCTCTGGAGGAAAGTGACCCTTGCAATAATGCGATTCGTCATGCATTCATAGCAGCACAGCAATTTCCTTCGGATCCCAGTGCATTTGCTCTGGTATTGATGAATCCGGTTTCCTTGTGCGCAGGAGAGGCGTTGTATATTCCTGCTGGGACGCTGCATGCATATATCCATGGGTTTGGTGCGGAAATCATGACCAATTCGGATACGGTTTTGCGAGCAGGTTTGACGGTCAAACATAAGGATATTGCCGGGGCATTGGATGGTATTCGAGTATGGAAGGATGGCGTCATCAACCCACATGTCCTTTCAGGTTGCATCTCGCCAGGTGTGCAGGGCGGTCTATTCTTTCCTGGATTGGATGAATTTGAGTTGGTGGTTGGATCGATTCATTCAATGGGCGTTGGAGAGTCGATTCAGCAGAAATGCAATGTCGAACAAGATGCCAGAGTCCGACGTCTGGTTGAAACATTCGAGCGTTCTCGTCCTCGTATGGTTGTGTGCATTGAAGGCGCATTACGCTGTGTGAGCGATAAGGATTCTCGAATACTTGAGGCAGGGGACGCTGTGTTCATTCCGGCTTCAGATGGGCCTTTGCGGCTTGAAAGCGCTCAACACAAGAGCGGAATTCATGCCGGTCCAGCGAGATATCTGCTGGCAACCACTCGTTTCTAGTGTTCAATACTTCATTGCTGACCGGTCGTTTATCGATATCTGGTAATCGGCCGAAATGATATTGAGCAATGATGAATGGCAACACAGCCCATGGAATGCGGTCAATCAGCATTCATTCAGGTGATGTCCATATATATAAGGACTCATTACGGCACGGGTAGTGCGAGGTCAACTGCTCAAGCCCAAACAGTGAGCGCAGGAACAACAACGGCCTTCCCGATACCATGTCGTACACGGGAAGGCCGCCGGTTCATTGGGCTATGCATACTCGGCGCTGCATCGCCTCGCTGAATATTGTGAGCTATTCCTTACTGTTGAATGTGTTCCACAACATAATCAATGCATTCGGTCAAAGCAACAACGTCATGAGGCTCCACTGATGGGAATACGCCGATACGCAATTGATTGCGCCCAAGCTTGCGGTATCCTGCAGTGTCAACAATGCCGTTATCGCGCAAAGCCGCAATGATTTGCGCAGCATTGATGGCTCCATCGATATCAATGGTGACCACTGCTTGTGAACGAGCGGAGGTATCAGAGACGAAGGGGGATGCATATTCGCTGTTTTCGGCCCAGGAATACAGCAGCGATGAAGATTTGGCGCAGCGTGCCACGGCCCAAGCCAATCCGCCATTATTGTTGAGCCATTGAATCTGCTCATTGAGCATGATAAGCGTTGCAAGCGCTGGTGTGTTCAGTGTCTGATCCTTGCGCGAATTTTCGACTGCTGAGGTCAAGGACAGGAACGGTGGAACCCAACGCCGTGCACCTTCGAGTGATGCGCTCGCTTCAACGGCTTGGGCACGTTCGATGGCGTCGGGGGAGAGGACAGCAAGCCACAATCCTCCATCGGAACCGAAAGCCTTTTGAGGAGAGAAATAGTATGCATCCGTTTGCGCGATGTCTACTGGAAGGGCGCCTGCAGCGCTGGTTGCATCTACCAGAATAAGCGCCTGCTGTTCTGCACTGCCGGGAATGCGCTCAACAGGGGCGGCGACACCGGTGGAGGTTTCATTATGTGCCCAGCAATAGGCGTCCACGCCTTCGGTGAATTCAGGCAAGCGAAATGTTCCGGGTTCGGATTCGTAAATAACCGGTTCTTCCAGGAAAGGTGCTCGATGTGCCGACTGAGCGAACTTTGCGCTAAAGGATCCGTATGAACCAAAAGCCGCCTTGCGATTGATCAAGGAAGCGCATGCCATATCCCAGAATGCGCTGGCCCCTCCGTTCCCCAATGCTATTTCGTAACCGTCAGGGATGGAGAAGAATGAGGACAAGCCCTCCCGAATAGATGCAACGACTTGCTTTACAGGAGACTGACGGTGAGATGTTCCCATAAGCGACTGAGCGCCTGAACGAATGGCCTCGATTTGATCAGGCCGAATTTTGCTTGGTCCGGAGCCGAATCGTCCGTCTTTAGGGATTAATTCGGAAGGTATGCGCACTGTATTTCCCATGGCTGCCAGCCTAATCAGTAGCGTGGATGATGCGGAGTGAAATATATGATATGTGAGACAGAACCGCGAATGACCGATGTATGGTGCGCGATGCAGGGCAGGGTGGCATTAAATACGATGCTCAGCAAGGCATCCTTCGGGATAATAGTCAAAGCTGATATTAATGACTAGCGCTATGGGATGAAGCATCCGGTGTGTCGTACATCACATTTTCTTATGCATCGGTATTGTCGAACGTAAATTATGGGGGAAAACCAAGGATTTCAGAGGCTGGTGTTCAGGCATTGAGATGGCTGGAAGGCTATGCTCTTTACAGAATGGCATTGCACTGGCTCCATACGTTGGGGTAGTCTGCACAAATGTGACGGTAGTGCGACACCCTGCTGCAGAGGGTGTAGATGATCCGGCAAGGAGTTTTTCAATATGAAGCATGCGGCCCATAAGGCAGGCAGAGGCTCACAACGGCAGTTCAGCGTATCCAAAGCGCTGTTCGCATCGAGCCGTGGTGGCCACTCAGCAAAGACGGCACGTATGGTCGAACGTTCCGCAAATGGCGGAGCGGTTGTAGGTTTAGATGACGCTGTTGCTCGTAAGTTGAACGAGATCACACCTCGAACTCGTCGTTCAATTCGTCAGGCGAATCGCGCCGCAGAGCGTAAATCAGTACTTTTGGCATCCACTTCTTTGGCCACTTTGGTAGGAACCGCTGCGACGGTTATGGCCTTCGCAAGTCCAGATGAATCGGCTACTTCGCTTTCTGAAGCCTCGACCACAACAACACAATTGAAGCGCGTATCAGTGGATAGCGGTTCAACCGTATCCCGTTCCGAAGAGCGTACTGCGTTGACCAGCACGGATGGAACCGTGTCAACGGCAGAGTCCACGCAGACCACGAATGATGGCGGATGGCAGCTCGGTGCTGCGGATACTTCGCTGGATGTGAATCAGATGTCACGGTCCACGGCGAATAACCAAGTGGTGGCTTCGTTGATGGATGGCGATGCAAGCGTTCTTCCAGCGGGATTCAACCCCAACCATGCCACGGGTGACGTCGGCAATGTGTATGAATTCAGCCAGTGCACTTGGTGGGTCTACACACGTCGTACCCAGCTCGGTTTGCCTGTAGGTTCTCATATGGGCAACGGCAATATGTGGGCTAATTCAGCGCGTGCATTGGGTTATTGGGTTGACAATACCCCTCGTCATGTCGGCGACATCATCGTGTTTGCTGCAGGACAGGCGGATTCTGACGCGACTTACGGTCATGTGGCCATTGTTGAGAAAATCAATGAAGACGGCTCGATTGTAACCTCTGAATGCGGTTCTGTTATGAACGGCCAGACATATTCCCGTACGTTCACTGCAGCTGAAGCCGGTAATTTCGAATACATTCATTATTAATCGGATAGAACCAATAGGTTCAGCATAATCCGGATCGATGGCGCTTGAGGTATTCCTCGGGCGCCATTGTTGTATCTCAAGAGATTACGCGAGATCAAAACTGCGCAAGATTGTCTATATGCGGGAACTCACATATCGAAGACAAGCCGACATCTCGACAGAGGGATTCAAGATATTCTGTGTGCAGGAGCTTGCACGAAGAACAGATAAGCGCCAGCAGATGCTCTTTCATATGTGCTGCTGAGTTTTTGAATATCATATTTGATGGTTGCAAATTCAGGTTGTTTCCAGCTATCTTTAGGCTGAGAAGGGGCTTATTTTCCGGCGTGTTGCTTAGTATGGTGGGAAGGGGGAGGGGTCTCCCAACTGTGTTGGAAGTGTGTATGCTACCCTTGTTCCTTGATGATGAAACTAACGAAGTCCATGTCGGCAATCGTAGCTGCCGTCGCCGCAAGTGCGACACTGGCCGCTCTTGCCCCCACCGCCTCTGCGGGAACCGATGACGGTTCCGTCGTGACATCGTCGCGTTCGTTCCCCAAGGTCAATACCGTCAAGAAGAATCTGCTTGAAGAGTCGACTTCCACCAGTGTGGATCAGGACTCAAACTGGGGTGGAATCGAAAGTCTTGATGTGCCACAGACCCAGTCTCAGGCAGAAAAGGATGCTGAAGCTGCACAGAAGGCTGCAGAAGAAGCCGCTGCTGCCGCGAGCAGGTCCTCAACTCGTGAATCGACGACCACGTCGACATCTACCTCCTACACGGTGACTCCACCTGATGACGCCTCTGTATCGTCGTTGTTGAACTATGCAGCGCAGTTTGTAGGCAATGTGCCCTATCTGAGCGGTGGCACCACGCCTGCAGGATGGGATTGCTCAGGCTTTGTCCAGTATGTATATGCCAGCATCGGCGTGAGTCTTCCGAGGACTTCTGGACAGCAGGCGACTGTCGGACAGGCTGTGGCAAGTCTTGCAGATGCGCAGCCGGGCGATATCATTGCCAATGGCACGCACGCCGCCATTTATGTCGGCAACGGCATGGTGATCAATTCTCAGCTGAACGGCACCAAGTATGATTCCGTGCCGGTTGTATTCACCAGCTCGTATTCCATTCGTCGCGTGCTGTAGTCACAGCAGATAAGTGCTCAACGAAAAGGGCGTACTCCTTCGGGGGTGCGCCCTTTTCGTTGCATTAAGCCATGCCGAGCCCTTACATCTCAGCAATTGGGGAGTATTGTGGAGATAGGCGGTGCGTATAGCGTTGCCGTTTACTACAAGGAGGTCGTCATGATTAACGACAAAGCCATTCTCGTTGGCGTTGACGGTTCGCATGCTAGCTACAAAGCGACGTGGTGGGCTGCGAATTATGCAAAACATGCCGGATTGACCCTGCAGATCGTGTGTGCGTACTCATTGCCGAGCTATGCTGCGGTTTCATTTGACTCAACATATACGGCGATGGGGGATGACAACGCCGCACACAGTGATGCACAGGAAATCCTGTCCAAAGCCAAGGCGATCGCTGACGGCCAAGGCGTGGAAGCGACCACATTGATTGTTACCGGCGACCCGGCCTCCGTATTCGTAGAACTATCTCGCAATTACAACTTGATTGTTATCGGAAACAGAGGTAAGGGTGGTTTGGCGGAGCGTCTGCTCGGCACGACCAGCTCCTCGCTTCCTGCATATGCATATTGCCCTATCGTCGTGGTTCCTTACACCGATGATGACGGCAATCTGCGTCATTTGAACAACACCATCACCAAGGTTGCAGTTGGTTCAGATGAGTCCAAGTGGGGTCTGAAGGCGCTTGATATTGCCGCCGATTTCGCTGCCGGATGGGGAGCTGAGCTGAATGTGATTTCTGCAGTGCCTCGTATCCAGGGCGTGGATGAAGGCGAAGAAAGCGTTATGGATTCCTATATGGAGGATCTGGACGTTCGCATCAAGCCATTGCTTGAGGCTCATCCCGATCTAAAGGTGAACAAATCCGTGGTTCCGGGCTCGGCGGTGAATGCATTGACGAAGGCCAGTTATGACCATGATGTTGTTGTAGTGGGTTCCCGCGGGCGTGGTGGCTTTACTGGCCTGTTGCTTGGTTCCACAAGCCAGGGACTGCTGCAACACGCCGCAGGACCTGTGTACGTGGTTCCACGCAAGTATGTTGAGGCTGCAGAGTCGCGGCTGGATACGGTACCAAGCTCGCCGGCTGATGTGCCGACCAAGCCGTTGCAGGATATCTCAGGCGTTGAAGAGATTTCTGTGAAGACTGCGGACCAAGACCAGGCGCAGGATATCGAAGCAACTATCGATCCATTGCATGGTGAGTGAATTCATGTTTCACGGAGTGTTTCACAGCGATTTCTGTGAAACACTAGTGGTAATGAATGCATAAGAATTGAGCCCGGCTCCTGATGGAGGCCGGGCTCAATTCTTAAATGGCTCTGCATGAATATCAATGGCGCAGTCGTCATTCGCAATTCAGTTGGTCGGTCATCGCATTTTCGGTGGATGTCGATTCGAAGAATGCGATTATCGGCGAATAGTGACATCCATGCGTACAGGTGTTTCCTGTTCATAGGTGTGCTTCACCGTGCAAGCTTTGGCGACATGGCGATTCATGCGCTCTTCAAGAGCCTTCGCATCATCATCGCTGAGCTGTGCATCGGTTGCGTCAACCACAAGCTGCTCGTTGAAATTCAAGTAAGCGTCATTCTCGGCATCATAGGTTCCGTCGACCACGATGCGTGCGCCATGGCCTTCTCCCAGCGCACGTTCCACTGCGGATTGGGTTGTCAATGCCGTGCAGGCAGCCAGAGCGACTTTCATAAGATCGCCGGGGGAGAATTGACCGCGGCCTTTACCGAATTTGATATGTGCGCCTTCATCGCTAAAGGCGTCCCATGAACCGTCCTTATTGCGTTCTACCCACAGTCGTTTACCCACAATGGCCTCCTTACGCCGTTTGGATGCGATAATGGCATCGCACTGTACACCAATGTAGTCGAATTATGTGCTACGCGATGGTGCTGCTGCAATTTTCGAGAGATTTATCGTTTGAATAAAACTCAATATGTTCGGATTGCCGCTTAAGGAATATGGTGCGTTGCATCATAGGCGAAAGGGTGGCTTGACTGATGTCGTGGTCGAAATTGCGCGAAGAATTCGTTCATTGGCGTATCTGAGGTGATGACATTTATGCGAAATATGGCGTGTCCAATACGCTCAGAGAGCAAGAACCGTGGAAGCACTTCGTGACAAGTTGCGTGTCAAGGCGTGTGATATCAAGCATATTGAAACATCCTTCAATCTTGATTGGTTAGTGATATGGCTGGGTGGCTGGCTCAATTGCTACACTGGTCGCATGGCTTTGACACCAGAACAACTTGAAGACATTCGTTCACGCATTCCTGCACGTCCCCAGACTGATATCGCAATGCCGTATGAGGACTTGGTGCGCAAGATCGTGATGGAAGGTACGCTGAAGTCGGATCGTACCGGTACAGGGACCGTTTCGTTATTCGGCCAGCAAATACGCTTCGACCTCAGTGAAAGTTTCCCCCTGCTCACCACCAAAACCGTTTTTTTCAAGGGATTGGCTTATGAGCTGTTGTGGTTCCTTAAAGGCTCAAGCAATGTGCGTTGGTTGCAGGAACACAATGTGCATATCTGGGATGAGTGGGCTGATGAGAATGGTGATCTGGGGCCGGTGTACGGTGTGCAATGGCGTAGCTGGCCTGCCCCAACTCCTGAAGACCCCGATAGGACCATTGATCAGATAACCAATGTGCTGGATTTGGTCAAGAACAGCCCTGATTCACGTCGTATGGTGGTCAGCGCTTGGAACCCGGCAGAGGTCGAGAATATGGCTTTGCCGCCATGCCATGCGCTGTTCCAGTTCTATGTCGCTGATGGCAAATTGTCCTGCCAGTTGTATCAGCGCTCATGCGATATGTTCCTCGGAGTACCCTTCAACATTGCTTCGTATTCCTTGCTCACCTTGATGATGGCACAACAGGCTGGTTTGGAGCCCGGCGAGTTCGTCTGGACAGGCGGAGATTGCCATGTGTATGACAACCATATGGAACAGGTGCTTGAACAGCTTGGGCGCGACCCATATCCATATCCACAGATTCGCATACGCAAGGCCGACTCCTTGTTTGATTATCAATTTGAGGATTTCGAGATTCTCAACTACGAGCATCATCCTACGATCAAGGCTCCGGTGGCGGTCTGAGCAAATCGCGTGGGCTGTTGGAATTGTTTCATCGCATACTCAATAGCGGATGTGGGTCGAATCAATTCGTTTGCGGTTGATTCTTATGAGGCGAGAACAGTCAAGCGGCTTGATACTGAGTCTAACGCTGAATGCGTCTGGAACCTAGGGGCAGTGGTCTGAACCCACCAATACACTTGTGGCTGTTACGATTCAAGGAGTAATGAAATGGAGCATGATAGTAGCCGTAGTGGCTATCACGAACCCGAGCCCGGATTATCCGGGCTACATGAAACCGAGGATTGGGGTGACGATTATCCCAAGGCATTTTCGGTGCATTTGATTTGGGCTCAGGCAGTCGGAAAAAGCGGCCGTGAGGGTGCCATAGGCTTCAATGGAGAGTTGCCGTGGCATTTGAGCGAGGATTTGAAGCGGTTCAAGGAGCTCACCGTTTCTCATCCGGTGATTATGGGACGCAAGACTTGGGAGTCTTTGGACGTCAAATATCGCCCTTTGCCCAATCGCGACAATATCGTTGTCACACGCAGCAATGCATATGTGGCGCCAGGAGCCACAGTGGCAAATAATCTTGAAGCCGCATTGGATTTCGCCCGTCAGGAGGCCATTCCTGATGACGGTATGGATCGCAGCGAGATATGGGTCATCGGTGGGGCGGAGCTCTTCCAGCAGACTTTGGCCATGGCTAAGAAGGTCTATGTTACCCAGATTCGTGCGCAAGTTGATGCGGATACGTATGCCCCTGATATGGACAGCTTCGTTCAGGCTGGATTGTGGCGAGTGAGCGAAGAAGGTCCGTGGCTGAAACCAGCGGACGAAAACTCGCGTATCGCTGCATATCGTTTTGTTACATACGAGAGGCAAGTCTGAGGCCATAATAGGCGATATTGCAAATAAGTCCCTGTCGAATTTTCGGCAGGGACTTTGTTGGTTTTCGGCTTGGTTTTGTTACCGGCCACGCTTTGATAGCGAATGGTGATTGTTATTGTATGAGCATTATCCCATTTTCTCTTGTATGCACTGTGTACTGAGGACGTCAGTGGAAGCGCTCCTTGCTCTGGGTTGAATGGCAGGGCTTCCGGAACATGGCAGCCGATATGATGGTGTCATTGAACGCTTGAGCATAATGGCAAGGAATGATATATGGAAATGCACAAGAATGCATCTGATAAGTACACCATTATGACTGTGTGCACGGGTAATATCTGTCGGTCTCCTATGGCTGAGATCATCTTGCAGTCATATGTTGACCGTGAGGGCTTGCAGGACCGCGTACGGGTCATTTCTAGCGGTGTCAGCGATGAAGAGGACGGCAATCCTATCGATCGTCGTGCTGTCAAGGTTTTGCGTGACAGGGGATATGAAATCCCTGCATATCACCGTGCACATCGTGTGACTAGGGATGAAATCGCTCAGACTGATTTGTTCCTTCCTATGACGGCGTCGCATATGAGGCTTTGCTCCGTCAGATTCCAGATGGCAAGCGTAGCGAAGTGCATATGTATCGCAGCTTCGATCCGGCTCTTCCGACGCCGGCAAGGGGTGATGAATCACGGATAGACCTGGTTGATCCCTGGTATGGCGGACCTCATGAATTTGAGGTGGCCATCGATCAGATCGAAGAAGTTGCGCCATATATTATCGAATGGGTCAAGAAGCAGCTGTAGCGCTGTTGTAAACGCTGTCTTGAGTGCATCGAGTGAAGAAAGCCCACCTTTGGGTTGTGCAGGCATATAGTCTGCGTCGGCCCCAAGATGGGCTGTTGTGTTATTTGGAGGAACGTATTTGATCGATCTTGCGTCTCCGTGCGGAACCGGCGTGGACTGGAAGGAATTTCGTACCGGCACACGATACTCCGACGCCACAGAATGACATCCAAAAACCAGTCTAAAGCACCACAAAAGTTTCTCTAGACCACTTGACCGAAAAACCGGCCATCAGATACACAATTTGTCCTATAGCCCCAGGCAAACCAAACTGGAGACTGCTCAACAACATCTACCCCTAAACCCCGCCACAATGCGAAGAGCCACAATTGGCCAATATCGGGTTAATGGACAAAATGTGTGTCTGATGGTTGGCGTCGGGGTTTGTGCTTGTTGGTGTGTCGGGGTTGTTTTAACGGTTTTGGTGTTAATGTCCGGGTTCGTTTGCTTTTTCGGTGTATGTGTGCTGTTTGATTGCTGTGCATGGTCAAGAGGAATCGTCCGTGCCGCGTTGTGTGAATTGTGCGGCGGGTCCATGCGCAAGAACGGGTTCACTTCGCGGCCGGCAGCGGTGCGCTGCG
>NZ_JGZU01000014.1 GCF_000741765.1 Bifidobacterium tsurumiense | reverse complement strand
CAGAAAATCGAGGAACTCCACAGGCATGGCATCGGGAAAGGAGCCCCCAAGGCGCATACGAAACGTTCGGCATACCCAACCGATACGGAACCGGCATCGACTGGAACGAATTCCACACCAGCACCAGATACCCAAACGCCACCGAATAAAACCACCACCAGACACACAATTTGGCCTATAACCCCCACCGGTTCATCATGAAATGCACGATGGTTACGTGCATTTCGGTTCGTGCCGGTGGGAGGAATGGTGTTCATTGATAGATTGTAGATTACTCCTTGGTTCTATTCCTCATCGCGTTTGCGCATGAAAACAAGGCCTGCGGAGCCGAGAAGAACTATTGCGGACGTAAGAAGAGCGGCAGTGTTCGCACCAGTACGAGCGAGTCTGGTCTTCTTGTTTGGCTTGGGCTTCGCGGTATCGGTTGCCGGCGGCGCCGGTTGTTCGGTCTTGTTGTGTGTCGGTGGCACTGGTTGCTCTTTTGCGACTTCGTCCCATTGCGCATACAAGGTGACGGATGGATTGCTTGCCTCAAGGTTGATGGACGCCCCGGCTTTATAGTCCATACCGCTGCCATCTGCCGAGGTATTCCAGCCCTTGAACTCGTAATTCTTGCGAGTTGGCGAGATGTCGGAAACCTGCATCTCCATGCTCGGCGAGACGGATGGGTCAGCGGGATCGCTTTGCTCATTCGCCGGCATATTCCGCACATCTGCACCATTGGCGTCGTATGTCAGGGCATAGGTCAAGGTTTCTCCCCAGACCCAGGTGTGCACCTGTCCATCGGCATAACCCTCGTCGGGATATGCCGCATGCAACTCATCGGCAGTGAGTTGAGTGGTGCTGGTAGCCGAATCACGAGCCCATTTGCCGGTGTACGGCGCATCAGATGACGGGGTAGGGATGGAATCGGCCTCGGTGAATACCCACTGCGGTCCCAGTGTCAATTCGCGCAATGCTGGTCCGAATTCGATATACGTGGAGCGGTCCGCACACACGACATTGCAATCATCTTCGTCGTCACCAGATTCTTCATCAGGTGAAATGATATTCTTTACCGACCAATTGCGAAGATTCAGAGTATGCAAGGATTCAGTTCCTGCGAAGGCATATCCCATATTGATCACCTTGCCGGTGTCCCAGTTGCCCAGATCGAGTTCGGTAAGCTTGGTTGAACCGCAGAAAGCGCATCCAAGGTCGACGAGCTTGCTGGTATTCCATGCGCCTATGCCATCAAGATTGGTAAGGGATGTCATGCCATAGAAGATGCCGTTCATGTTTTGGACATTGCCTGTGTCCCAGGCTTCGATGCCGGCAAGATTGGTTATTGATTCAGCCCCACCGAACATATCGCTCATATCCTCAACTTTGCTGGTATCCCATGCGCCGATGCCTTCGAGGCTGGCAAGTGATGTGGCTTTCCAGAACATCGAAGACATATCCTGAACGCTGCTGGTGTCCCAAGAACCGATTTCGAGCTTCTGCAATGATGTGGTTTCGGCAAACATATTCGACATGTACAGGACGTTGCCGGTGTTCCATTGGCCGATGCCATCAAGGCTGGTAATAGCATTTGCACCGTAGAACATGCCGGACATATTCTCTGCGCTGTGTGTATCCCAGTTTTCGATTCCCTTGAGTTCGGTAAGGGATCGGGCGCTCTGGAACATGCCGCTCATATCTTCCACATTGCTGGTGTCCCATGCACTGACATCCAAGCTGGTGAGTGCAAAAGTCGACATAAACATGCTTGCCATAGATGTGACATTATGCGTGTCCCAATTGCTCACATCTAGGCTGGTCAGTTTGGTTGCGCCATGGAAGGCATTGGTCATGTTTTCCACATTGCCGGTATCCCATGTGCTGACATCCAGCGAGGTCAGGTTGGAGACGTCGAAGAACATATTCCGCATATCGACAACGCCGCTCATATCCAGATGTTCGGCACCCTCGAAGCTGGTGACATGCCGCATATTGGCAAACCAGTGATATGTGCTACGGGGATGGATATCGTTCTCGAACACGATTTTCGTTACATCTTCATTCCATTGCCACGATGGCATGCCGGCATAGGGATCACTTTCATCGACCACATACCAAGTGATATTCGAATCGAGGTTGTCCCGTGACCTGTCAGGATGGCGAATACCATCCCTCAGGAATGTCAATGTTGTGGTGCTCGAGTCATATTTTGCATATGCAAAGCCGTCTTCTGGGACGTCCTGAGCCATTGCTGATGGCACAACGAGTGCGAGAGCAATCGCCGCAATTGTCGACAATGCTGCCACGCACAATCTTCGGATAGAGAGTGATGGATGTTTCATGATTATCCTTTCTTCAATATCTCTCACCACATATGCGAAATCGGTAGTGCCCGATTTGTTGCGCAAATTTAGTTTCGCCCGTTTTTGGTGCGGTGTTCAGTTCGCTTCCTTGAGGTTGTCATCGAGTCGGGACATGTCAAGGTAGCGTATGGCGCTCCAATCGTTTGCCGTGACGTAGCGTATGCGCGCGCATATGAGCATGAGTGCGCTGTTGGAGTCGGGAAAGCTGCCGTACGACCCGGGTGCGTCGCCTGATTTCCCTGAGCGTTCGATCATGTTGTTCGTCCGGATCCTCCTGCGGTGCTCGGCGGGGAATCCGTCCAGCAGGTAGGTCGTGGTCTCGCCGATGCCTCCTCAGACAGCCG
>NZ_JGZU01000013.1 GCF_000741765.1 Bifidobacterium tsurumiense | reverse complement strand
TCCACCGTCCGGTTCCCAAACAACCGGCACCCCCGCTGGGAAGGGTTCGATCCTCCCGGCCGGGATAACATAAGATTTGCGGCGGCCATGGCCCAGGAAAGACGCCCGGAACCATTCCGAACCCGGAAGCTAAGGCCTGGCACGGCGATGGTACTGCACGCGAGAGCGTGTGGGAGAGTAGCACACCGCCGCATCACACTTCACAAAGGGACCCCCGACGGCACAACAGCCACCGGAGGTCCCTTTTTTATTCTTATATACACAAAACAAATAACAGGGAATCAGCGTTGCAGGCATGGAAGATATCATAATGCTGATGAGTATTGAGCCATCAGATATTATTTTCTTCATTATCATATTTACCGTCATCGTTGTCGGACAGATATATTTCAGGCATCACGATCATAAGGGTGAATAAGAAATGCAAACTATGCTGAACATTCTTGTTTGAGATAGAACATCCATACTTTGCGAGATTTGTTGATCAGGCTCTGTAGAAATACATTCTCTTGTATGGGTGCATCATCTCGGAGTATTGCCTTCAACATATTCCGGACATATATGTGTTATGCCTTGTTGCAAAGTTGGATGGTACGAAGAATATATATGTGCTTAATTTGCTTGTTTAACTATATAGAGTATTTCACCTCTATTTAGACAATGCGATAAGGAGTTGTGTGACTATCTCCAAGAAAACCTCCGCAGTGCCTATCTGTATTTGTAGCGACCTACTGACAATGCATGTGAGTTCATTAAATGGCATAGCACAGTCAAAATGAGATTGTTCAGGATATATGTCAGCGGTTCCAGCGTAGAGCTTTAGCGGTATGTTTACCCATACAGTGCTTTCTTCAAATCATGCCGAAAATGAAAGGGGCGTTAGCAGGATAACCCGCTAACGCCCCTAACGTAATTGCTCTTTAGATGCATCCTTGAGAATGCATAAGCAGCGTGTTTAGGCCTCTTCCAAAGAAGTCAGATAGGCCTGCGCATCCAATGCGGCACGGCAGCCCATACCGGCAGAGGAAATAGCCTGTCGATAGACACTATCCACCACATCACCAGCGGCAAATACTCCTGGAACATTGGTACGGGTCGAAGCGCCATCAACAAGGATGTATCCATGATCATCGGTCTTCACAGCGCCGTTGAGGAACTTGCTTGAAGGTTCATGTCCAATGGCCACGAAAACGCCTTCAGCGGGCATTTCAGAGGTTTCACCGGTTACGGTATCGCGCAGGGTTACGCTTTGTGCACCGGAGTCATTGCCATTGACGGATTCAACGACTGCATTGGTGCGGAACGTAATCTTTTCGTTTGCACGAGCGCGGTCAACCATGATCTTGGAAGCACGGAATTCGTCACGTCGGTGGATCAAAGTCACCGAAGATCCGAAGCGGCTGAGGAAGTCTGCTTCTTCAAATGCACTATCACCGCCACCGATCACCACGATCGGCTTATTGCGGAAGAAGAAGCCGTCACAGGTGGCGCAGTAAGAAACACCGCGACCTGAATACTCGACCTCACCCGGGACTCCAAGCTTGCGATATTCTGCGCCAGTGGTGATCACCACAGCCTTTGCGGAATACGTATCGCCCTGATCAACGGTTACAGTCTTGACTTCGCCATCAAGATCAACAGAAACGACGTCATCCAGCAGAATCTCGGCACCGAATTTTTCGGCCTGCTTCTGCATGGATTCCATCAATTCAGGACCCATGATTCCATCGATAAAGCCAGGGAAGTTTTCGACTTCGGTGGTATTCATCAGCTGTCCGCCAGGGGTGAGTGCACCTGCAATAACCAGAGGCTTATATCCTGCACGGGCAAGGTAGAGGGCTGCTGTGTATCCGGCAGGGCCGGATCCTACGATAATTACATCACGCTGCTGTTCAGTCATGCGTCCACCATAACATCATCAGACCAGTGTGCCGACAGCGCAAAACCTTTACTCTGACGACCAGACTCCTCATGGGTTTTGCCTGACCGAATCTGACAGAACCAGTTTCTGCCGAATTCTGCATCCACAGACACAAATCTCGCTGAAACCCGCATTCGCTTGGATTCGCTTCCGCTGGAATTCACTACTCCTCTGTGGAGTTCATGACTCCACAACTATGCGCATCTGGGTTATGCGAATATGCAGCCTTAAGCCTCGGCTCGATTTTGGCGCAAGACCGACTCGACCAGTTGTGAATACAGATCAGCCAGATTATATCCTGCAGCGACCGCAGCCTGCGGGAGCAAAGAAGTATCTGTCATGCCAGGAGTCACATTCGATTCCAGGAATTGAGGAATGCCGTCAGCGTCCACAATGAAATCTGTTCGGGAAATATCACGGAGACTGAGCGTGCGATGCGCTGCCAACGCTGCATCCTGAACAGCCTTCAGAATCTCCTGAGGAAGCCGCGCAGGAACATAGAAATCAGTAGGGCCAGGCGTATATCGGGCATCATAGTCATAGGTGCCATTCGGTGTGGAAATCTCCAAAGGAGGCAATACCAGAGGCTTTCCGTCAATATCAAGAATGGAAACAGAAACCTCGGTTCCTGTGACGGCCTGTTCGACAAGCGCCACATCGCCATAGGCAAAGCAGCTCACCATGGCCTGAGGCAGCTGCTTCGCATCGGTTACCAGTGTGCAGCCCATTGCAGATCCACCCATAGTGGGCTTGATGAAAAGCGGCAAACCCATGGATTGAACAAGCAGATCGATTACCTTGCCGGCACCGAGTTCGCGGAACATGGATTCCGGCAAGGTCACCGAATGAGGAGTATTCAATCCGCCGAGCTTTCGCACCACATTCTTGGCAATAGGTTTGCTCCAAGCGGTGCGCGAAGCCTTGGCACGAGAGCCGATATATGGCAGGCCGACCATCTCCAGCACATCCCTAATGGAACCGTCCTCGCCATTGGCCCCATGGAGCAAAGGCCATACGATATCGGGACGAGTGCTTGGATTATTGAGATATTCAATCAGATCACTGTCCATGTCATGGAAGACAACATGCCACCCGGCATCTTCGAGGAATCCGCCTACGCGGTGACCTGAGCTGAGGGAAATATCGCGTTCATGGCTGAGCCCGCCGCAGATAATCAAAACAGTCGTATCTTTACGCGCTTTGAGCTCGGTTTTGGTGGATGATTTGGTTGAAGAGGCCATGTTTTCCTTATATGCTGCATCAATTGCATGTGAAGTATCGGACTTCAAGTCTGTGTTGCCGGCTTGTGCAGCATCTGCCAATGCCTGCGCTGCTGCGTCTTGACTAGTTGCGTCTTTATCTGCCATGACGTATGCCTTCCTCATGAATTCAATTGCGCTGTTGCCATTCAAATGGCTGTTATGCGCGATTCTGATATATCTTCTGATATGTCTGTCGCTGCCTCTTACGAGGCTTTGTTGGTTGAATTTTTGGATTCAATCAATTCGTATGTGGACCTGGCGTCTCCGGATCGCGTGGATCGGGGTCAGGATTGCCGCTGGTGCCGAACAGCTCCACGGTTTCACGCTCGGCATCCATAACCGTGGAAAGACGGCGCACGCCTTCACGAATGCGATCAGGTGTCGGATAGCAGAAGGAAAGACGCATATGGTCGCTGCCTTCGCCGTTATTGTAGAAACCGGTACCTGCAACATAGGCAACCTTGGCGGTAATAGCCCTCGGCAACATGGCGCGAGAATCAAGACCATCCGGAATGCGCAGCCAAATGTAGAACCCGCCCTTGGGCTTGTTCCAAGTGCAATATGGCAGATATTCACGCAATGCCGCATCCATGGTTTCGCAGCGTTCCTTATACATGCCGCGATAATCGTTGATCTGCTTCTTCCAGTCGAAATTATCCAGATATGTGCTGATGGTGAATTGGCTCATATTGGAAGGGCACAGTATTGAAGCTTCATTGGCAAGCACCAGCTTATGCCTGATTCCTGGAGGGGCCACCATCCAAGCTATGCGCATACCGGGGGCGATGATCTTCGAGAAGCTGGACAGGTACACCACATTCTGGGAATCCATGGATCGCAATGCCGGATAGGTCTGACCATCGAAACCAAGCAAGCCATAGGGATTGTCTTCGACAACCAACACATGATATTTGCGGGCGATTTCCAGAATGCGCGGGCGGCGTTCCACACTCATCGTGACTCCTGCCGGATTATGGAAATTAGGCACAGTGTAGAGGAATTTCACATGCTTGCCCAATTTTCGTTGCTCAATAATGGACTGCTCGAATGATTCAGGAATGAGACCGTGCTCATCCAGCTGGACATTCACCACTTCGGCCTGGAAGGACTGGAATACGCCCAAAGCGCCGACATAATTCGGGGCTTCGGCAAGAATGACATCTCCTGGATTGCACATTATTCGTGTGATCAGATCCAAGGCGTTCTGCGAACCGTTGGAGATCACCACATCATCGGGCTGGACGTCAGTAATGCCTTCCAACTCCATGATTTGCAGCACATCCTCACGCAGATGTGGATCACCTTGTGCCGAACCGTACTGCCATGCGATATCGCCCTTGTCGACCATCATCTTAGCGATGAGCTCGGAAAGCTCCTGAAAAGGCATATATTCCAGATACGGCATGCCGCCTGCAAGAGAAACGACTTCAGGCCGAGATGCGACTGCAAACAGTGCTCGAATCTCCGAAGCTCGCATCACTTCGGCGCGGTCGGCATAAGAACCGAACCAAGGATCGTTTTTGATCATTTTCGAGCTTGTGGTGTTCGCAGTCTCGGACATGCGTTTTCCTTTCTAGCGGCGCACTCTATTGCGCGATATAGCACACTGTAGCCGAAGCTGGCGTTCGTGCCACGAGTTGTCTCGAAAGGTCACCAGGTTGCTACATCAGGGTGCAATGGAGACAGTTTACTATGTGATATTTGAATGCGGGATCATACGAAGTTGGTTGAATGAAAAGGCCGCCTATTCGACGGAATGCTGTAATTCACATCGTCAAATAGGCGGCCAATCGGCTATTGCAAGGTGGGCGACATCACCAGATCCAAATCCCACGCAGTGCGGCATGTCGTACATTGCATATTCGGAAAGACGATAACGGCTCATCACCTTGGATGGGATAATCCGTAACGGAAGTAGTCTGAGGTGTTGTCACTCAGTAAATCTGCACCGAATCGATATACAACTGGTTATTCGGCAGGCTGTCCATAGGAACCCACAGCAGGAAGTCCTGAGCCTTAGTGGCCGTGAAGCGCACCTCAGTCGTGCCGCTGGCATCAAAGCTGAATTCTGCAACCTGGCTACCCTGAGTCGGATCGCTGCTCGTATTCACGCGCAGATACCCCTTGCCGCCAGAGGAACGGATCTTGATAACGAATCGTTGCGCAGTCTGCGGCTGGCTCAGATGCATGTAGTAGCCCAGACCCTGTTGGCCTGCAGGATTCGTGAGGAATTGCTGCTTGTCAATATCGTAAGGGGTATTGTTTTCCGGTACCTTGGGCGTTGGAACGGCAGAGACATTCTTATCGGCATGCGTTACCGTAACGGCCTTGGAATCCTTGGAAGCACTTTCCGAGCTACTGGCGCTCGCCTGTGCGTCTGCCGATTCAGATGATGAAGCACTTTCAGATGGCTGCGACGAAGCGTCGTCAGAGCTCTCGCTGCTTGCGCTCTTGTCGCCAAAGGGCACTTCATCAAGATTCATTGTCGGCCATTGTCCGGAGTCATTACTGACGATACCTTCATTCTTGGTACCGCCTGAGAGGCTATTCAATGCCAGCAGCAAGGCCGCTATCACCACAATAGCCACCACGCCGATGGCAATTACCTTGGTACTCAGGCCGCCGAATAGCTTGGCGTCGGCAATATCGTCATCACCCTGCGTTGACGCAGACGCTTCAGTGTTGGCATTCTGCGAATGCATACGGGGGGTGAAGCTTGGTGGCAGAGCCGCTGCACCGGCGGTCTGTGCAGCTTGGCGCTCTTCTTCCAGAGCCAGTTGCGATGCTTCGCCTGCAACGACGGTTGGAATCTGGCCGGTGGCTTCCAACATTTCAGGAGCGCCTGACCCAACGGTTGACACAGTCGGCATTTTCTTGGTGAAGTCGAACTGCATGGTCGGATTGGAATTACCGGTGGCCTGCTCGCCGAAAGTCGGGAATAGCGTGGCTTCGGTATCAGTGTCGGCATGAGAAAGCAGGCCCGCCATCTCAGCGGCTGCGACATCACGGAAATCCATGCCCTGTTGGAAAGCAGGGTTGCCGGCAAGGCTAGATTGAGCGCCCTCGCCATGACCCGTGGATGCAACCGAAGATGAAGATTTCCCGAATTTCCCATTTGCCGTTGATTCGGCCTCTGTGGAAGCATTTGGAGAATTCACATCTTCGGATGGCTGTGTGCCGCTGATTTTGGCTTTGCCCATATTCCACCAACGGCCCATAGTGGAACCGGCTGCTTTCAAGCCTTGTTGCACAGCTGCCAATACGCCGGCAAACGTTGCGGCAACGCCTGAGGCCACGGTTGCTGCGGAACCCTCCGCAGCTTTGGCAGCTCCATCAGCCGGCTTGTCGCCATTGTGCTGAACCGCATATTCTTCGGCGGCGGCATCGGAGATAAGCAAATCTGGCGAGACGGTACCCATATCCTGGCCGTCTACGGCATCAGGGACCACGGCGGGCAGCGTGGTCAATTCATCGGGCACCGGAAGAATGCTTGCGGGATCGGAGAGGCGCAACTCGGCATGAATGATCGAAGCATCACCGTCAGCGCTCGGCAAAGCAATATCGCGGGTAGCCAACGAAGTGAGCGGCTGCCAGTCTCCTAGGAGTGCATCTAGCTCGGCAAGCGTAGTGAGCAGCAATAGGTCCTGATCGCCATCACGCAGATTCAGGCCTCGAGCGCATATCAGGCGCAATTCGTCCGGCACGTCATTTGGCAGATCGGCAAGATCGAAAATGGTGTCCGGCGCTGAATGATGCTTGGTAAGCATCGCGAATAGCAGTGCGGAAATCTGGCGTACTGCCAATTGTTCACCGGCAATACCTTCAGGAGCATCGGAAAGATCTGCCATCAAAGGGCTTATTACGGCATCCGCGATTTGCACGCCATTGCTGGTGACGCGAATGGTTTCAGTGCTCAATGCGGTGTGATTGAGTCCTGCGGAAAGCAGGCGCATCATCGACTGTGTCGTTTCGCCAAGTACCGATTTCATGCCATCGAACGAGAGTGTCTTTCCAGCGGCACCTGCAAAATAATCAGTCAGCGACAGACCGGCGTCCAGCTGAGTGATAACGACACAGACCCCATCAATGTCGTGGAATTGCAGCACAGGAGTGAAACGGCTGCCGCGGGATAATGCCAGCGAAGACGCGATATTGTTAACCTGGTCTGTGACATCGCCGTCTGTGACAATGAAAAGCTGACAATCGCGAGCCAGAATGCGGTCATTGGCTTCCCACACTTGCACACCTGGTTCTTTGCGTAGCAACGACACCAAGGTGTAACGATTGATAATGATGTCTCCGAGCTCAGGTTTCATATGTCCTTCGACTCCATGCCCCATAGGTATGTGCGACGGTTGCGACGCTCCGGACATTCTACTCTCTGGGCTGGTCGAAATAAGGGATGGCTCATCCTTGGGGGTGTCTGCATTCTCGGGCGAGTTATCGGTATTTTCTGGCATCTCATCAGAGGCCGTTTTTCCCTTGCGCAATCCCAATCGCGAGGCAATCGAATTAGCGAGCGACATCAGTTCATCGGTACGCAAAGCGTGTAGCACACCGAGATACACGACAGTGATCACTATGGTGAGCAGCAATGCAGAAATCACGGCCTGGATCCAGCTCATTTCGCCGCCATCAGGTGTCAGATGCACTCCTGCGATCGCATACACAGGCGAACGAAGCCATAAACCGGTGACAAGAGCTGCAGCAGAGGCGAGCAACGCTTTGGCGTAAGCAACGGTGATACGGCGGCCGTCCAGATTTCCCTCAAAACGTTTACGCAGCATCCATGCCAGCGCCGGGAAAGCGAGGATATATCCAACGGAAACCGAAACCCCGGTCATAGTGGCCCATTGTGTTGGAGGAAGCACATTGATGCCGATAAACAGCGTCAGCAATTGCAATCCCGCCTGCAGGGCCATGAAAATAAACGGTCGCTTGCCGTCTTCAAAGGCATAGAATGTGCGCTGAATGATGAGATAGGCGCTTGTCAACGGGAGCGTAAACGATAATGCCATCAAAGGGCCGGCCATAAGCTGCGCGGCATGAGTGGTCACCGAAGGCAACAATGCCACGATAATCGGCATCGGCATGACGAGAAAAGCCACGGTGAAGAAGCACATGAGCAATCCGACATTGCGCATCGAAGAACTGAGATCCCGACGGGCGGCGTCGATATTACGATCCGCAATAGCCTGGGAAATCTTGGGGAAAATCGCGGTGGCCACTGATACGGCTATCAAGGAGTACGGCAGAATATAAATCGTGTACGCATTTTGATAGGTTGCATTGCCCGCCACACTGAACTGGTCCAATCCCATCATGGCGCCTGCACGTTCCGGTGCACTCGTGGTGACGCGAGTGGTGATAATGGTGATCAGCTGAGTGATCGTGACTATGCCGAGGCTCCAGGCTGCGACAGGACCCATCGAACGCAATCCGATTCCGGCGACGCCCCATTGAGGACGGTATTTCAAACCTATGCGATGCAACGGCAGAAACAGGATCAACGCTTGGAAAGCCACGCCCAAAGTCCACATACCCGCAGTGAGCAGGAGCTTGTCATGTGTCCAGAATTCGATGGGTTGCCGATCTGATTTGCCGAACATGGCAATGAAGGCTATGAATCCCGCGCTGCTGATGATATTGGCGCCGACAGAGCTCCACGCATACATGCCGAAATGCCCTTTTGCCGCAAGGATCTGCCCCAGCACGGTGTAGAGGCCATAGAAGAAAATCTGCGGCATGCACCACAGGGTGAAGGAGTTGGTGAGGGCGATCATATCCGGACCGCCATTGGCATACAGTCTCGTCAAAAGAGGAGTTGCAGCCGCCATAAGCAAAGTGATGCTCAGTAGCAGTGTTATGGCGAAGGTGATGAGCTTATTCAAGCGTTCCTGCGCGTCTTTGTGCTGCAAGGTACGGACGATTTGAGGCACAAGCACCGCATTGAAGATGCCGCCGGATACCAGTGTGAACACCACTTGCGGAATCATGGAACCCGCTTGATATGCATTTGCGGTGATACCGGTGGTGCCGATGGTAGCAGCCAACAGAATGGTGCGGATCTGCCCAGTCACGCGCGAGGCCGCGGTGCCTGAGGCCATGATGAGGGAGTTACGTCCTACTGAGGAGCTCATTCGTCAGGGTCTTTCTTGCGGTGGAACTGTCGCCATAGGCCCAGAACGCCCAAGACGGCTGCTGCTGCGATAATGCCGAAGCCTGTTTTGTCGCTGATTTGCAATGCGCTGGTAATCGTGGTGGAACGGGAATCAGAGAATTCCACGCCATCGCGGTCTTGAAGAGTGATATGTGCCGTTGTCGAGCCTGCGGTGGACACGCGAATCGTAAAAGTGGTCTGCGCTTCGCCTTTGGCCGGCACTTCGATTTCCGAGAATCGCGATGTCACGATTTCCATGGAATCGGTGAGAGATGAGACCTGCACACGAACAGGATATGGGTGGCTGTTGCTCACAGTGACCGGCATGCTTGCCGATTCACTCACCACGGTTATGGCATCCGATGCCACCACTGAAACGCCATTGAGCAACTGGTTGGAAAGCGATCGCGCTCCGGAAACCATGCGCTCGCGCACGTCGGAATTTGGTGCAAGCGCATGCAAAGCCAATACCGAGTGCGCACTTTGCAATGAGGCTACCCAGGCTGAACCATCTTTGGAGCGTCTGGCCGTGGAGCTTGCATCCTGCCGAGCCAAGGATTGTTCATCGCCCTTGTCGGAAGCCGCATCGGAAGAGGACGGCTCGATGCTGGTATCCATAATCGAGTTGGCGAATCGTGAGATGTCGGCCTTACTCGATGCGAGTGATTCAAGCGTGGTGCGCGTGGAGCTCAGTTCTTCTTCGCTGGGCTGGCTTGCCTGAGCAATGGTCTGTTCGGCTTCGCTGCCTGTTTGATAGGCATCTGCCGCGGCAAGAGTATTGATATCGGTGAGGGAGAGCCATGAAGCCTGTTCGACGGCATTCATAAGGGCGTCCACATCGGAGCCGGAGGATTGATCTCCCAGGCAGACCAGAAGATTTCGAGATGTGTACGGCTGTTCCATTTGATAAAAAGCGCTTTGCGCCATAAACCGTGCCAGTCTGCCTGCTGCACTGGTCTCTCCGCTGGCGCTATCGCTTGTGGCTCGCCCTTGTGCAAGTTCGCTGAGCACATTCTGGCTTGTCAGCACGGTAATATCACCCTGCGATGTGGGAACTACCAATTTCCCCGTATGCACTGTTGCATCATCCTGATCGCCAAAACCCGAATCAGCAATAACCGTTTCATATCCTTCGGCGCGAGCCTGTTCCAAAGCCTGTTGAGTCCATGCGCCGCTTCCTTGCACCGCAATAACCGGTGAGGACGCGTTATCATCGCCCAATGCGCTGCGCAGCTGGCCCAAAGCAGTATCGGCATTCCACTGGGAACTGTCCACTCCTGCCGTGGCATACGCCTCAGCATCGCCTATGGCGGCATAAGCGGTGATATCAAACATTCCCGGTTGGGTTATTGCACTTACGCGAGGCGGAATGGAAACGGCTTTCAGATACGTCGGGTCGGCGATAACCTGCAATAGAGGGTGCCGCGAGAGCACCTGCTGTAGTGCACGCTGCGTATTGCCGGCGTCTGCACTGGTGGTGACTATTCTCTCAGGGTCCGTACTGCTGGAGTCCGATGACCTGCCCGCATCGGACGTGTCAGTCCCATTATTCGAGGAGGAGTCAGCCGAATCAGCAGTGGTCAACAGATTACTCGTGACAGAATCGTCGGCCTGCCACGCATTGGTGCCCAAAGGCAATGCCACGGTCATGGACATAGCGGGCGTTCCAGCCGTCTGCAGACCATCGCTGGAACGCGTGAGGAATGTGTGGCTATCCGCGCGATTATTCGTGTTGGCATATCTGATCAACACAGGCTTGGGACCCCATGAAAGAATCGCAGATAGCCGATCCTGATCAGCGGCTACATCAACAGACACCGTGGCCTTCGCGCCGGCATCAATGGCCGGTACATCAACTTGTCCCAAAGTGTCCGGCATCGGGATATTCACGCCACTTTGTGCCCACTGCTGCATATCGGTACGTGATACAAACGAGTAGAAGACATTGGTCGCAACCGTCAGATTACCGGCTTCCAGAGCGGATTCGGTGTTATTGGTGATGGTGGCCTTGACATGGTATCCGGAAGAGGCAGTGACCACGGCTGTGGACTCATCGATAGTCAGTGAGACTGTTTTGCTGGCGTCTGCGCTCGCGGCGTTCTCTGAAGTATCGGCTGCAGGTGAGGTAATCACCGGTGCAGTATTGGCGCCATTATTGGCATTACGCATAGCGCCCACGGCCAAAGCTTGGTTGGCTGGCAGACAGCATGTCATTACTGCCAGTACTGCTGTGCATATGGCCAAAACGGCATGGCGGAGCGTGCCTGATGCTGTGGACCGGCGTAGATTGGCCGCGTCCGATGAGACAAATCGGGTCAAGTTATGCCTGCCTGTTCAGTTTCCGTGCGTACAGCCACGCAATCTTGCGTTCATTGGGATAACTCAATACCTTATCGAGATCATCGAACCGCACCCAGATGGCATCCTCCGCCTCATGGTCAGGGTCTCCTTCCACCGTGAGGGTTCCGCCGATGCGGCGTAAGGCAAAATGGTGAACAAGTTTATGGACGCGTTGCGAGGAGCCTGTGAACCAGTAGTCGATTGTGGCAATGGAGTCCACGACTTCGCCCAATATTCCTGTTTCTTCATGCACTTCGCGCACTGCGGTTTGCTGAGGGGTCTCACCTTTTTCGATATGTCCCTTCGGCAGGCACCATTCCAGATGGCCGCTACGAGAATGTCTGGCGATTATGGCGACATAACCGCGTTCGTCGAAAATCAGGCCTCCGGCAGAGTATTCGCGCACAACCGGGAGATCCTGGGCATCAAGAGATGCGAAGGTCGCAGGGGTGTCCGCACTTCGGCGTCGCGGCATCATTGCCGGAGTCGGCGTGCGGTCTGCGATATCCTCTTGTGCATCTTCTATGACAACGGAATCCTGTGCGTCTTCAGGGCGATCGGATTCCGATGTATACAGCAATGTATCCGGTTCCAACGGGTTTTGGGCATGGTTCACCGCAGCACCGGCGAGCATGCGCGCGAGGTCTGCGGGAGTAATCATGTCTTCCACCTTACTCAACGCATTGTGCAGGTGGGGTAACGGTATGCTAGTAGACGCAATATTGTGCACAATGCAAGATATGCCGTGAAAGGGTATGCGTGAACTTCGAAGTATGGCCTGAAGCCGTTGAATTAGGGCGGTTATTCGCCGAGCAGGGATATGAGCTCGCTCTTGTCGGCGGACCGGTGCGTGATATGTTATTGCACCGAAAATCGCATGACTTGGATTTCTGCACGTCGGCGCGTCCTGAACAATTCGAGCCGATTCTGAAATCCTGGGGGCATGACGGATTCTGGGATATGGGTCGCAAATTCGGCACCCTGGGCGCAATGCGTCGCAGAAAAGACGGCACTGAGGTCCAAGTTGAGGTGACCACCTATCGTTCAGATGCCTACGATCCTGATTCACGCAAGCCTGAAGTGAGCTATGGCGATTCCCTCGAAGGCGATCTGTCACGCCGTGATTTCACGGTTAATGCCATGGCCTTGCGTGTGCCCGATTTGGAATTCGTGGATCCTTTCGGCGGGGCCAACGATCTGGCAAAGTCGGTTTTGCGTACGCCGGTGAATCCTCGGCAGTCCTTTGATGACGACCCTCTGCGCATGATGCGTGCGGTGCGTTTTGTGGCCCAGCTCGGATTCCGCATTGAGCCGGAAACAGCCGAAGCGATTATGGATATGAGCGATCGCCTGGAGATCGTGTCCGCTGAACGTGTGCGCGATGAATTGACGAAGCTGCTGCTTTCCGACAGGCCTCGAGCCGGCATTGAAGCATTGGTCGAATCCGGTCTTGCCGATTTTGTGCTGCCTGAAATCCCTGCCTTGCAATTGGAAATCGATGAGCATCATCGTCATAAGGATGTGTTTGAGCACACCATGATGGTCTTGGATCGCGCTGTGGCCTTGGAGACGGATGACGATGGTCCTGTTCCCGCGCCGGATTTGAAGTTGCGCCTGGCTGCCCTATTGCACGATATCGGCAAGCCGAAAACACGGCGTTTCGAAGTGGGCGGGAAGGTCAGTTTCCATCACCATGACGCCGTGGGAGCAAAAATGACCCGCAAGAGGCTGAAGGCCTTGCGCTTTGATCACCATGTGGTTGACGATGTGAGCAATCTGGTTGACCTGCATCTTCGTTTCCACGGTTATATCGATGAGCCCTGGACTGATTCTGCGGTACGCCGTTATGTGAAAGATGCCGGCGACCTCTACGAGCGCCTGAACCGTCTCACTCGCGCCGATGCCACCACGCAGAATCGCCGCAAGGAGCAGATGTTCGCAGCCGCTATGGATGAGATGGAACAGCGCGTTCGCGATTTAAAGGAGCAGGAGGATTTCAACGCCATCCGTCCGGATGTGAATGGCAATGAAATCATGGAAATTCTGCAACTTGAAGCCGGTCCCATGGTGGGCAAGGCATATCGCCATATGCTGGACTACCGCTTGGATAACGGTCCTGTTGATCATGAAGTGGCTGTTGCCGAGCTGAAGCGTTGGTTTGAGGAGCAGTCGGCTTAGGCACGGCGAAGAGCAATGTGAGATCGGTGTGTTGTGACAGTATCGTGTGCAGCACACCGATCGTGTCTCGCGCCAATAATCAGGAGCGCTGCCCGCAGTCGCAATAACAAGCATGTAGGCACGAACCAAGCTCTATAACTCATGATCGTGGCAAGTAATGGGGCCGTCCATGCTTCAAGACGCAAAAGTGGTCTATAACAGTGCCGGTTGAAGTCAAACTAGCATATCTGAAGGTGCCCGTGCGAGACCGGTGTCTGAGATGCCTCAGGGCATCACACAGCGGTATGTTCAGCGGCCTTCGGGACATTTGTCATTTGGTCAGCCGCAACGCATCCCTCGATATTGGTGATATTCGCACCTGCTGCAGGGACGTTCTGCTTGTCCTGCAAATCTTTGAAGGTTGCGCCCAGCACGACGTCGATAAGCTTGTCTTCACGATCATCCATTTGCAGGATTGCGTCAGTGAAGTTACTGTTCAAGGTGTATGCCTCAGCAATGGCATTCTTGCCAAAGTAGATGGTGGTGCGTTCAACCGAAGTGGTGGAATAGTTGCCTACGGAAGTCACGTTGAAACTGCGGTTTGCCAAAGCCTCTCCAACAGCCTTGGCAAAGCCACTGAAGGCTGTGCCATTCATGACCCGAATGCTGACAGAGGAATTGTCAACGTATTTTGCAGGATTGCCGTCTTGGTCTGCAGGAGCGCATGGTGCCTGAATGCCGTAATTCGGCTTGACAACGGGTGAGTCTTGCTCTCCAAGACCGAATACGTGGAACATAAACAGCGAAGAGACGATGACCGCGACAGCCATTACGGTGGCGACTACCGAAAAAACGATGGTCTGACGCCTGCGCACATACGCCTTGCGCAGCTCACGTTCGTCGAATTGTTCCGTCATGTCCCTCATGCCCCTTGTGTATTGGCGAATGTCTTCTACTGTACCTTTAGAGTTTGACTCGCGCGAGAGTGAATCACCGGTGTTACTGGCGCTGTCGCAACGATAATGCGATCCACCGCATGGTCATGCAACCATGCTTCGCGCACGGTTCGTTCAACCTCATCCGAGGGGACGAAAGCGATGGCTGAAGGTCCGGATCCCGAAACGAAAGCATGGCTTGCCCCTGCTGCAAGAGCTGCCTGAATGGCCAGCCCGCTTCGAGGATGAAGTGTTATCGCGGCATGCTGCAAGTCGTTATCATCCCCGGTTCCGGCACCCAGCTCATCGAAAGCCTGATATACGTGTGGGGTGCTGAGTTCATGATGATAGGCACCAACCAAAATATGCCCGGCGTAGCCTTGGTCACGCAAACGCTTGCCGAGTTCACTTTCACAAGGAATGTCTTCGATACACTCACCGAATCCTGTGCCACGCGCATATCCTCCGGTAAGGCAGAATGGCATATCCGCACCGAGGGTGGAGGCGATGCCCCGCAAACGCTCAATTGGCCAATGCAAGTCCCACAGCTCATTGAGTGCCAGCAATGTGGCTGCGGCATCAGCCGAACCGCCGCCAAGACCGGCAGAGACAGGAATGCGTTTATGGATATGCAGCGCCACATCAGGCGACTTTCCACTGGTCTTAGCCAAGGCAAATAACGCTGAAACGGCATGATTGCGCCTCATATCGCTATCCGTTGCTGCGAGGTTGCCCAGATGCGTTCCTGCAAGTTCAAGCGAGAATCCAGAACCTTGTGGCTTTTGGCACACGGTTACCGTATCCATGACGCCTACTGCACAATACACAGTGTCCAATTCGTGCCTGCCGCCCCACTCCTCGTGGCGCTCGCCTACACGCAGCGTGAGATTCGTTTTGGCAGGGCAATCAACGCTGACCGTCATCATGCCGTCCGACATCATGCTTGAGGTCATACCATGGGTATCTTCGCCAGTTTTTGCACTATTGCTCATGCTTGCACCTCGGTGGATGTGCTGGCACGAACACCCAGTGCTAGTGCGACGAATTCGTCGATGGTCAGGGTTTCCCCACGACGTGTGGGATCGATATGGGCATGCTCATAGGCCTCGTCAGGAACAATCCTCTTCAATGCGGCATGCAGAGTCTTGCGACGCTGGCTGAACGCGGCATCGATAAGCGCGAATACTTCATCGCGTGATGGCGCGTCCGCGCGATTGCACCATGCATCATCCTGCTTGCTGAAGAGCACCAACGCCGAATCCACATTCGGCGCGGGCCAGAACACGTTTCGTCCGATAAGCCCCACGCGCTCCGCCTTGCCATACCATGCCAATTTCACGCTTGGTGTGCCATAGATTTTGCCGCCTGGTTGTGCCGAAAGACGGTCTGCGACCTCTTTTTGCACCATCACCAGGAAGCGGTTCATTGCCGGGAACCGCTCCAAAAGCGTCAGCACGATCGGGGTGGCGACGTTATAAGGGAGATTAGCCACTAAGGTTAGCCGGTCAGCGGCAGCTGCTTGAGGCAGATGTTCGGCGGTGACGGTAAGCGCATCATGATTCACCACGTGCAATCGATTCGCCGCATCGGGCATGAATTCTGCGATCGTTTGCGGCAGTCTCTGAGCCAGTGGCGGATCGATTTCGACAGCGGTGACCCGCGCTCCGGCTTCAAGCAAGGCCAGCGTCAGCGATCCGAGTCCGGGTCCCACCTCGATAACGTTTTCTCCGGGCTGCACCCCGGCTTCACGAACGATGCGACGCACGGTTCCGGGGTCGATAACAAAATTCTGGCCGAACTTCTTGGTGGGGGTGACACCGGCATCTGCAGCGATACGTCTGATATCCGCGGCGCCCAACAGGTGGCCTGCAGCATGATCTGATGGTGCATCAGCCATGAGAGCGGCTGCAATATCGCTTGACTTCGTGGTATTGGTCGTGCCTCCGTCCATATAGCCGGTCATGCCTGCTGCTGTCTCATAGGCATGGGTATTGCCGTCATGGGAAGAGTGTGCGCCGTCTTGCCTCATTGTTTAATACCATCCATATTGTTCAGAGTGCTGCCATGCCGCAGAGGGGTTGCCGTATCGGCCTGCAATATAACTGAGGCCCCAGTCAATTTGCACAGCGGCATCGTCACGCCAGTTTTCCCCGAAGGTCGCCATTTTGCTGCCCGGCAGTGATTGCGGGATGCCATAGGCTCCTGAACTGGAGTTTTCTGCGTACCACAGCCAGCTGGATTCACGGTTCCACAGGCTTACCAGATCTGTCCAATTCTGCCCTGTCCAGCCGTATTGCGCCGCGGCCCCGGCTGCATAGGTTTGGGCCTGTGCCGGAGTGGGGTGCCAGAGCCTGCCGGAACTTTGACTACTGTCAGAAGAGCCGGAGTTGCTGGAATTTCCAGAATTATCGGATCCAGAGTTGCCGGAGTTCCCTGAGCTTCCTGAATTGTTATTGCTGCTGCCTGAATCCGATGATCCGGAATTGCTGCTGGAATTATCAGATGAACCTGAATCGGAGCCGCCTGAAGGCTGCGAAGGGGATTGACTTGGTTCAGAGGATGAATCCTCCGGAACATTGGTGCCCTCGTCGGCTCGCCCATTGCCGGTGTCATCATTATTTTCGGCTGTCTTATCAGGGCCTATGGCAATGATCTGATCAAGTGCGACTTTCGTCGTGGTTTCGGACTGCAAAGTCTCGCTTTCGGCAACGCCGTCGACATATGTTACGTCGTAAACCTGTTGTTTTTCGCCGTTCTCACCTTGTTGGCGAATAACTGTTTCTCCTGGTTGCAATGTGGAATCGATAATGGTTTGCGTGCCAAAGGGAATAGGGACGGTCCGTGTCTCTTGGCCATGCGTCACGCGCTGGACGCGAAGAATGGTGGTTCCACCGTCCTCTTCCACGCTGACTCGGTCCTCTTTGTTGAGAATGATGCCCTTGGAATCCAAAATAGATGCAGCGGGGAGCTTGCCATTGGGGGCAATTGATGTCTTGCCGTCCGCGATGACGGTCACAGGGCCTTCCTTGTTGATGACCATGCCGCCGGTGAGCTGGTTATAGACATTGTCGATATTGACAGTGATCTTCGATGCCGCTGCCTGCTCGTTGCTCTTGAAGAATCCCAACAATTCATGCGCGCTGCTTGCCACGGTCCAGAATGGTACCTGCTGTCCATTGATGGTGATCGTGGCTTGATATGCGCTGCGCACAGTGACAACCGAATGGTCGGTCAGATTTTCAGTGCCATTTGTGGAAGTGACCACATCATGGCTTTTGATACTGATGCCTTGTTCCTGGAGCAGTCTCGGTACGCTGCCTGCATAGGTCTTTACCGTTTTGGTTTGGCCATTGACGGTCAGTGCCACGGTCTTGCGCGCAGAGAATCCGAAGGTGACCGCACTGGATATCACTATGGCGACAACACAGATTGCCACACGAATGCGTCGTAATATCACAAAACGTCGCGGAGTCCATCGACGTGCCATGGCGCCCTCTTTCCTTATTGATATCGGCGCGGGCCTGAACCGGCTACCGAGCGCTACGCTTCACGGCTTATATGGTAGCTGTTCTTTCTGCATAACGGTTAGGGAACGAACCAGCGTCACCTATTTCCCCACAATTACGCCCTTTCCTCAACCATTATTCCCGCTGTGGCGGGAATAATAATCTTCTGGTGTCGCCTATCTAGCCACGAATAACAGGCAGTCAGGCATGGCTACTAGCCCGCTCGTGCAGATGTGGTTGAAGCAGGTGTCAATATGCGGGCAAATATGTGTCGATAAACAGCAGACTTCAATTGCACATTAAACGGCAATGGATTGGACTGATGCGGACATTCGGGGAAGAGTGTCAGGAATCCTGCACATACGTGGATAACGAATCCGCATATCTTTGAAAAAAAGAAAGAGGGGGCGAGGAGAGAAGGGGATGTTCCTGCCCCCATAAGTGGAGCTGGTTGGGGGGACGCTCCACTTACCTGCTCGGAGCCATAAGTTGGGGGAAAGCTCCGAGACTCTTACTCGCGTAAGTGTTATACGCAGAATCAACGTATACAACCATAATACGCTATATTCTTGCGCTTAGAGCCTCCTGTCGGGATCGAACCGACGACCTGCCGCTTACAAGGCGGCCGCTCTGGCCATCTGAGCTAAGGAGGCCTTGTTCCTCAACTGCCATCGGTAATTCCGAGACATGGAACGATTGAATAGCATACCACATAGGAGATGCGATTCATCCTCAAATGTCGCTTGTGTCACAACATATATGACAACTTTGTGTGCCGGTGCACATCGCTAATGCTGAAATCAAAAGGATTTCAGTGTTTGACAATTCATCACGACATGTCAGCGACAAAATTTTTAACCAACCTTTTTCGACATGATAATCATGCTTGCGAGCGGTTATCCTGTGAAAAGCGGATTTCTTGCTCAGAGCGGAGCATATTCATGATTGCTCCACATACACAGGCTTATATGCGCCTATGTTCAATGATGCGCGGGAGTTCACGACTTCCCGCGCATCATATGCAGCTGCCTAATGCCTTATCGCTGTATCGATGAGCGTTTCCTCACTGTCCTGTGGTGAGTGAAATCGGCTTTCCGGTGGAGCCAATCGAAGGCATGGTGGACTGGCCAACCTGGCTTTCTTCAAGTCCGATTGATGCCAGAACAGCGTCCTTCCAACCCATCTGAGCCGTATTCATATCGGATGTGTTGATAATCGTGCCGTTGATGGTGACCGCTGGAGTGGTCATGCTTCCGGCGGAGCTGCCGGAGGTATTCCACAGCTCCTCGCGTTTCGGTGTATACACATTGATGGCATCCAGCCAATCTTGGTATTCACGATTCATGGCCGACTTGGCGATGTCCTCGGAAACCCCGGCCTTGGTGGCCTGCTCGATTATTGCATCGTCGCTGACCGCCTTGTAGCTGCTTTCAGAAGGCTGGAAATCTTCGGCGTAGATATTGGAAATGAAATTCAACAGATGGTCCGGATTGCTGTCATGCGAAGCTATGTATGCAATCGCTCCGGAAACACGACTGGAGTATTCGTCGGTCGAATAACGATCCATGAAGGACATCGGATAGATTTCCAGATTGATCTGCCCTGCATTCATCATGGAGATGAGGGTGGCGTCGGTGGTTCGGTTGAAATTGCCGCAACCTGGGCACATGGGATCCATATACACTGCGACTGTCGGAGCTCCGTCAACGCTGGTATTGTAGCCATTTTTCGACATGAGGAAACCGCCCTTGTCATCGGCGGTGGATGGCTTGTCGGAGACAGACTGAAGACGCGAATATGCTTCGCTCACGCTGATATTGGCTTCCTGAGTGGCCTTGATATTGCGATAAATGACCACGCCGATCACTGCGACAAGAGCGACGATAACAAAGACGACGATGGCGCCGATAATGGTCTGCTGCTTGCGCTCCTTGGCTGCCTGCTCCTGGGCTGCCTTTTCGGCTGCCTCTTCTGCTTCGCGACGGGCGGCGCGTGATTTGCGTTTGGCGGCCTGTTTCTCGTTCTGGGCCATGTGATTCCTTTCCGAAGTCCACGACGCATGGGATTACCGTCATGACACGAGGCAAGTCTAGTTCAGGGGGATGAACGCAGGGCATGGTTCTGCCTCCTGCGAAGTGTTCAGTGTTTGGCTGTCATGTGAAGCTGGCAGTCTCAGAAAATGACTCACAGATACAACAGAGGCGCCCAGTCTATGGAAGAGCCTGCGACCAAGATGGCGACGCCGCCCAGAATGCAGGCTATCCATGCTGCGGTTAGCACGATACCGCGAGTGGCCGAGGGTGACTCTTTCTGGGAATAGCCCGTTGGACCTTGTGATGAAGCTTGCTGAGCTGCAGAAGATGCGCCGAGCACAGCACCTGTTCCAATACGCATGAATACAGATCGAGGTCCCAAGCCGTTGACCAGCCATGCGCCGGCATACATGATCCCCAAGGTTATTCCACCAAACGACAAAGGCGCACTGTTAGGCAATGGAATATATGTGGTGAGAGGTCCTAAGGGGATGACCAAGCTGATATGCGGCGATCCAAAGAGCAAGGTGATGCAAGTCGTGCCAATAACCGTAATGGCGGCAAAGGCCAAGATACGGGGAATGCTCAGGAGAGCGGCCTTCAAAGCATGCCAAGGGAGCACGGCTACACGCAGTACAGCGTCCGAGGGTTTGCACACGCCTCCTCGTCGCGCTTCGCGTCCCAATTGCGCTTCCACATTCAAACCCAATGTCAAGAGCACCCAAGTCACGATGAGTGCCAGGAACAGCGCCACAATCGGAACGGTCGCTCCAAATAGCCCGAATACCAAGGCTATTGCCCATTGGGATATGCTGCCGCGCTGAACATATGCGCCTCGTTTGGAATCGGTTGGACTCGGCGCCTGTGCATAAGGAAATGGGTCAGTGAGCTGTGGAGCTGCCTGTTCTTGGGGGATTTCGGGGGGTATTGACGGTGGTGCCGGCTGCATGGCATCTGTCGGCATTGCCTGTGTGCGCGGTTTCGAGCCTGCAGTACGCTGAGGCGCCGGGGATGGTGCCGTTGATGTCGAAAGCGGCATGACTGCTGTTGCCTGAGGAGATATTGCAGATGTCTGCACAGGGGAAGGGGCGGATGCAGACGAAGAGGCATTCGATTGGTCGGCGATACGTTGGAGTGCGGGTTTTGCCGATGATTCGGCCGACTGAGATGGCTTCTCCTGAATGGGGAAGCGCGAAGTCGCCTCAGGATCCTGCAGCGGCAACGGCGTTGTGCCATCGCGCTCAGCTTCGATGGGCTGTGAGGCATCCGCAGTCATGGCAGGCATAATCTGTGTGCCGGCATCATCGCCTCTCCACAGTGAGCGAGGATTGTCGATATCGGGTCGAGGAATGCGCAAAAGGCGCGTGGCTGCGCCGGTATCAGCTACCTGAAAAGGGCGCATCGCCTCGGATACGGCATATCCATGCTCTTCATCTGAGTCGATATAAGCCTCGTTGCTCCATGAAGGAGTCTGCAAAGTATCGATGCTAATGGCGTCCAAAAGCTGTTCAGGGGTGCACCTTCTCTGCGGATCTGGATGCAATGCGGAGCGAAAAGCCGCCATGGTTTGCGCAGGCAGACCGACCAGATTGGCGTTGCCTGAAGCCTCACGTTCCAAAACCGTCATCATCGGCTTGGTGCCGAACACAGGATTGCCCGTGGCGGCAAAGGCCAAAACCGAGGCAAGAGACCACCAATCCGTAATATCGCTGGACTCGGCACCATCGATGATCTCAGGGGCAATGAATCCGGGCGTACCCATGACTAAACCAGTTCGCGTGACATGCGATTCACCCGCGCCCATGGCGATGCCAAAATCCACCAAAATAGGGCCACTGGCCGCAACCATCACATTAGTGGGCTTGATATCGCGATGAATAATGCCCGCGGCATGCACGGCACGTACCGCTTCAATCAGCTTTCGTGCCAAGCGTTCCAGGTCGTCTCCGACATAGCGGCCATTGGCGGCAACGTCTTCGCGCAGATTGCGACCTTCGATAAGCTCGGTGACGATGAAGGCCAGGGAATCATCCAGCTCCATGTCGACGATTGCACAGACCCCGGGGTGACGGACTTTTTGCAAGGCCATGGCTTCGCGGCGCAGGCGCTCGCGGGCGGTCATGGTTTCTTGCATATCATCGCTGCTGAGATCGTCGGCCGGCACCTCTGCGAGCGAATCGCGGAGTATTTTCATGGCATATTGCTGGCCGCCGTCATCGCGCACGCGCCACACGGATCCCATGGCTCCACTTCCAAGGCGTGACATCAAGGTATACCCGCCGACCAATTGGCCGGGTTCCAGGTTCAATGCATGTGCCTCGTTCATGCCAACCATCCTAGTAACCCCTGTGAAAAGAGTGGCGTGCGGGCTCTCTATCTGGTGGGATAATTCATCGCTGATTCGCCAATACGCACTTATGCAATGTGCGATTCGGCATGCAAAATATCGTAACTGAAGCGAGATAATGAACCACATATGCGAATGGAATGACCATACATGCAATAAAGGATGCGGTGATCAGGCAGTGCGGCTGTAATGGATATATCGGCATAAGGACGTGCATCTTTGCGTAGCCATTATGAGTCAAAACGATGTTATGGTGCATCGGCGAGACCTGCTTGGATGACTCCTGAGCCGGGAATATGACAACCGCTCAGCGGCGGGAATGAGCCCGCTGTGACGCGCAATCTGGAGGAGAGGCGCTCATGCTACAGATCAATTGGGCAGACGTCATCGCCGTAGTGAACTCACTACTGCCGTATTTGATTACGGCCGGAGTGCTTTTGGTACTGGCGATAATTATTACCTTCGCCGTCAATAAGAAGACGGTGAAGAATGTGGGCACGCGCAAACTCGTGCATTCGCAATCGTGGATCGTGGTATTGGTGGGCGTCGTCGTTGCGTTCTCCATGATGCTGACAGGTCCGCTGGCAACCATTCTGAACAATGCGACCGTTACGAAGTACGAGCTATCTGACAGCACCGTTACCGCGGCCAACGAATTGGCCAAGGAAGTGCAGTCAGAGGCGATCACCATGCTGCAGAACAATGACGAAAACCTGCCATTGAGTGGCAAGAAGGTCAACGTTTTCGGCTGGGCTTCGACGAATCCTGTGTATGGCGGCACCGGTTCAGGCTCAATGTCTGACCAGTATCCGACCGTTTCTCTGTTGGAAGGCATGAAAGATGCCGGTCTGGAAACCAACAGCGAGCTGTCCAAGCTCTACACCGATTACCGTGCCGACCGTCCGGAAGTGGGCATGTTCGCCCAGGATTGGACACTTCCTGAAGTGCCCGCGGCTCAGTATTCCGATACTCTGATCAACGACGCCAAGAACTTCTCCGATGAAGCAGTTGTTGTGATTGCCCGCGTTGGCGGCGAAGGCGCTGACCTTCCTATGAATATGAAGGATCAGTACATTACCTACAACGACAACTCTTCTGAATACGCCGATTTCCAGGATGGCGAGCACTTCCTGCAGCTCAGCCAGACCGAAAAGGATATGATCGATCTGGTCACCAAGAACTTTGACAAGGTCACCTTGGTCTACAACGGTGCGAATGCTTTCCAGCTTGACTTCGTGAACAACTATCCGCAAATCAAGTCCGTGCTGTGGACTCCGCCTGCAGGACAGACGGGCTTCTCGGCTTTGGGCGATGTGCTCGCGGGCACCACGAATCCAAGCGGCAAGACCTCGGATACCTTTCTCAAGGATCTGACCCAGATCCCGTCCTACAACAATATCGACCGCGTGGGCAGCACTGAGTCCTATACCAGTACTTTGGGAACCTTCCGCTACGACAATGTCGATGAATTCAAGACCTCTTTCCCTGGATTCGCCGGCACAGTGGAATCATCCCCAACCTTTGTCAACTATGTTGAAGGCATCTACGTCGGATACAAGTTCTATGAGACGGCTGCCACCGAAGGCCTGATCAACTATGACGATGTGGTGCAGTATCCATTCGGATATGGTCTGTCATACACGAGTTTCACGCAGTCCATGGGCGATGTGAGCTATAGCAACGGCAAGATTTCCTTCGATGTGACCGTGACCAATACCGGCGACAAGGCCGGCAAGGATGTGGTTGAGGCGTATTACAACCCGCCATACACCAACGGTGGCATCGAGAAGGCCTCCGCCAATTTGGTCGCCTTCGAAAAGACCGACCTGCTCGAGCCCGGTGCATCGCAGACCATTACCATCTCCTTCGACGATGATGATATGGCTTCGTATGACTCCAAGAATGCCAAGGCATATGTGCTGGAATCCGGAGATTATGGCGTGTCCATCCGCTCGGATTCGCACACCATCATTGACGAGAAGACCGTGACCGTGGCGGATACCGTCACCTACAATTCGGATTCCAATACGCATGACAGCGATCAGACGGCTGCAACCAACCAGTTCGACGATGCCGAAGGCGATGTGACCTATCTGTCGCGTGCCAACAACTTCGCCAACTATGCCGAGGCAACTGCTGCTCCGACGAACTTCTCCATGAGCGATGAAGTGAAGTCCAAGTTCATTGCCAATGCGAACTACGATCCGACAGAGTACGACAATGCCGATGATCAGATGCCAACTACCGGAGCCAAGAACGGCTTGCGATTGGTGGACTTGCGTGGCAAGGATTATGATGACGCCGACTGGGACAAGCTGCTCGACCAGCTGACCTTCGACGACATGGACAATCTGATCGCCAACGCCGGCTACGGCAGCCAGGCCATCAACAAGATCGGCAAGGTCCAGGTGACTGACGCAGACGGTCCCGCCTCATTGAACAACAACTTCACCGGCGTGGGTTCTATTGGCTTCCCGGCATCTACCGCATTCGCCTGCACATGGAACAAGGATCTCTCCAAGCAATTCGGCGAGATGATCGGACAGATGGCACACGATATGCATGTTGCCGGTTGGTATGCACCTGCAATGAACATCCACCGCTCTGCTTTCGGCGGTCGTAACTTCGAGTACTTCTCTGAGGATCCGTTGCTCTCCGGTGCCATGGCTTCCAACCAGATCGGTGGAGCAAAGTCCAAGGGCGTCTATTCCTTCATGAAGCACTTCGCGCTGAATGAAGCGGAAACCGACCGCAACTACATGTTGCTGACCTGGGCCAATGAGCAGTCCATTCGCGAAACCTACCTCAAGCCATTCGAGATGAGCGTGAAGGAAGGCGGCGCACAGGCTGTTATGAGTTCCTTCAACTACATCGGACCGACCTATGCCGGTGCTTCCGACGCATTGCTCAATAAGGTGTTGCGCGATGAGTGGGGCTTCAAGGGATTCGTGCTCACCGATTACTTCGGCGGCTATGGATACCAGAATGCCGATCAGGAAATCCGCAACGGCAACGATGCGATGTTGGCAACCACCAGCATCACCAACCACATCACCGACAAGTCCGCAACCTCGCTGATCGCAATGCGCAAGGCAACCAAGAACATCCTCTACACGGTGGTCAACGGCTGGACCTACGAGAATGGCGAGCCTGCAGTGTCTGTCCCGGTATGGCGCAAGGCAATGTACGCCGTATGGGGTGTGACAGCGGTTCTGGTGATCGGTCTGGAGTTCCTTGCCATAAGCCGCTACCTCAAGCGTCGCAAGGAAGCAGCTGCTTTGGCCGCGACTCCTCAACAGTCGCTCAGCGATGAGCCGAGCTTTGACGGTAAGGAGTGATGCGCTGAACTGACACATGGCTGGGCTGCGGTTGCTGGATATGCGCAAACGCAGGTACTAAGACCGCAGCCCAGCGCAATTCATAATCTTCTTTCTCATTCTTCTTTCCTTGAAATTGTGGCGGTACTCTCGGGTGCCGCCACAATTTCATGTTTCAGGGGCGCGGCTATGGGCATTACGCGGGATCCGCGCGCGGGAAGTTCAAGTGTTATTCGTGAGCACAACCCGATGAACCGCAGAACGGCATGATTCGTGCGCGAAAATCTTATGCGTTACTCGTGAGACGAAAACACGAGCGACAAGGAAGGATGAGTTAAAAATCGTTCAACGCATAGCGAGGAATCGCCCAATATTCAACGAGGAAGTACTGGATAATCGGCGGAAATCAGCCGATACTGCCGGCCAAAGCCTCTTTGAAATCCTTTTTACGGCGTCGAGAAACAGCCAATTCCGTGCCATCGCTCATAGTGCAACTCGTGGCACCCAATGCCGTCACATAACGCATATTCACCGCATAACAGCTATTGGACAGGAAGAAACCCTTGTCTTCCAACAAAGGCAGCAAGCTCTTCAAAGCGCCATTGAATTCATAGCGCGTATCGAAACCATGCACGATTATTTTGTGCCGCACACTTTCGATATACACAATGCTGCTCAAGGGAACCCGCGAAACCACGCCATTTGAGGAGAACGACAACGCATCCGTAGCCTCGCGCTGACGTTTGCGCGTAATGCATCTGCCTAGTTCCCGAGACAATGCGTAATAGGAAACGGGCTTCACCAAATAGCTCGTGGCATCAACTTCATAACCGCGTATGGCGTACTGTGCCATATTGGTGACGAATAGCAAATCCACCGCAGGATCAATATTGCGCAACGCCTTGGCCGTTTCAAAGCCATCCCTGGCACCCATTTCCACATCGAGCATCACCAGGTCGTAATCGGGACGGTACGATTTCAATAATTCCTCGCCGCTGGAGAATTCATGCACGGTGAATTCCACCTGCTGCTCTGCGCCGTATCGCTGCAGCATGTCCTTCATCTGCACTCGCACTTGTGGCTCGTCATCGGCCATGGCCACAACAATGTGGGTTGCCTCCATGAAGATCCTCCTCGTCACGGGCTTGCTGCCTCTCTGGATTGGCGGCAAGGTGCCGGTAGCTGCTGTCGCTGCGATAATGCGCCTTGTGGGCACGTATTGGTTGCGCATATTGTGCATGTGCAAAGTTTGATTCGCGTTGTTGGGATGCGACCACTCCTATGCGCATACATCACATGTGATGCTTATGACGATAGCATCACCGCTTTGCATTGGCATAGGTGCGTTCGCCTTGGGCAAGGGGCTGATCTGAACTCGAAAGGACGAGTCGCCGGACTGCGAATGCGACCCGTGTGCCTCCAACGAATGCTGCTATTAGTGTTCCATGACTATTTCGTGACCGTTTATGCAATGAAATTGACGTGTTATGTCGTGGCGTGCAAATCTTCCGGATTTGTGGGGTTGAATCAAGATAACGAAGACTATGCGAGGCTGCATTGGTGCGGTGTTTTCGCATGGCGGCGAATATGACAGACTACGAGCGTACGAGGGAGAGCCATGACAGTCGAAGAACTATCGGTGCTTGAGAAAGCGTTGCTGCTTTCAGGTGCATCCGAGTGGGACTCACGCGGCAATGAACGTGCAGGCATACCAAGTTTTGTGATGAGTGACGGGCCTCATGGTGTGCGTCGGCAATTGGGGAGCGGCGATCATTTGGGTTTGGGGGCTTCCAAGCCTGCCACATGCTTCCCGACTGCAGGAACAGTGGCGAATTCATGGGATCCTGAACTGGCACGCACTATGGGTGAAGCGCTTGGTGCAGAAGCGCATGACCTTGATGTGAATGTGCTGCTGGGACCTGGCATGAATATCAAGCGAAATCCTTTGTGCGGTCGCAATTTCGAATATTATTCTGAGGATCCTCAAGTGGCGGGGCGTATGGCTGCCGGGCTTATCGAAGGCATTCAGAGCAATAACATTGCTGCCTGCCCCAAGCATTTCGCGGTCAATAGCCAGGAACTCAGGCGTCAGGCTTCCAATTCCGTGGTCGATGAGCGCACAATGCGCGAACTGTATTTGACTGCTTTCGAGATTGCGGTGCGACAGGCCAAGCCGTGGTCGATTATGAGTTCATATAACCAGATCAATGGTGTCTACGCTCATGAGAACGCTCATCTTCTGCAGGATATTCTGCGCGATGAATGGGGCTTTGACGGTGCCGTCATCTCCGATTGGGGCGGTTCCAATTCTGCTGTTGCGGCTGTGAAAGCTGGTGGCACTCTGGAAATGCCCTCTCCGGGATACACTTCGGTACGCGAATTGGTCGGCGCGGTCGGTGCCGGCACCTTGGCGGAAGCGGATTTGAATGTTCGTGCAGCCGAAGTGGCCAAACTGGCCCAATTGACCAAAACAACCGGCGTTTCGCGGGATGACTTGCTGAGCGAAGACGTGAAGGCAGCGCATCATAAGGTGGCACGACGTGTTGCAGAAGAATCCTTGGTGTTGCTGTCCAACCGTAACGAAGTGTTGCCGCTGAAATCGGGCACTCGTGTGGCAGTTATCGGCGATATGGCCAAAACCCCGCGATATCAGGGATCTGGCTCATCTAAGGTGAATGCAACCAAGGTCGAAAATCTGCTGGATGAGTTGAAGCAGTCTTCGGATCTTGAAGTCGTGGGCTATGAGCAGGGCTATGAACGTCAGGGAACCGCGAACCGCGCGCTTATTGAGGACGCGGTTGCCTTGGCTGGCAATGACAAGACAGAGGTCATCGTGGCTGTGGTTGGATTGGATGAGCGCAGCGAGTCCGAAGGTCTTGACCGTTCCACCATGGCTATTGCCCAGGCACAGAATGACTTGGTTCAGGCGTTGTGCGCAACGGGTAAGCCTGTTGTCGCCGTGCTGGTTGCCGGCTCTCCTGTGGAATTGCCATGGGCAAATGATGTGTCGGCATTGTTGTATGTGGGATTGAGCGGTCAAGCCGGCGCTTCGGCAACTGTCCGGGCGCTCACCGGCGCAGTGAATCCTTCTGGACATGTGGCCGAGACCTGGCCGATGCAGTATTCAGATTGCCCGAGCTCCGATTGGTATCCGGCAACGGGTCGCGACGCCATATATCGTGAGGGACCGTTTGTCGGATATCGGTATTACACCACCACGGGCACAGCGGTGCGATTCCCCTTCGGCTATGGACTGAGCTATTCGCAGTTCTCGTATTCGGATCTGAGTGTGGACGATGAAGGCGTGAGCTTCACTGTGCGCAATGATTCGGATATTGCAGGCGCGACCGTGGCACAGATGTATGTCCGCGGACCACAGGGTGGAGTGCTTCGCCCTGATCGTGAACTCAAGGGATTTGCGAAGGTCAGATTGGGTGCACATGAAAGCGCCACTATTCGCATTGATTTCGACCGTTACACCTTCCGTCATTTTGATGTGCAATCGAACGCTTGGCAAGAGGAGAGCGGCGAATGGACTGTGATGATCGGCAAGGATGCGCAGGATATCGTGCTCAGCGCTCCGCTTGAGCGTACCGAAGGCGTGGCGCCGGTTCCTGCAGATCCTGCACTGGGCGCGTATCTCGAAGGCAAGGTCAAGCAGGTCACCGATGCACAGATGGCAACCTTGTTTGGCCACGGGGTGATCGCTCCGGCCAAAACAACCGTATTCAATTCGAATGATCCTATTTCCGATTGGCGTAACTCCAAGGGCTGGTTAGCTCGTACCGTTGCCAAAACGCTTTCCAAGCGCGAGGTCAAGATCCGCGAGAAAACAGGTGCGCCTGATTTGAATACGCTGTTTTTGCTGAATATGCCTCCGCGTGCCATGAGCAAGATGACTCAGGGCATGGTGGACTCGGCCATGGTTGACGCCGTGACGGCAATAGCCAATGGCCGCACATTCCGTGGTATCGGATCTTTCATTGCATCGTATTTCCGTAATCAATCCGCCAATAAGCGTGTGGCAAAGGAGCTGAACAAATGACCGAAAACAACACGACGACCCGCAATCCGGAAAAGCCGACAAGCGTGTCGGTGAAAGACAATAAGGAACGTTACACAGGAGCCCTCGGTCCAATGCGACGTTGGATTGACGAGCATCCGAATATTTGGGAGTTCATTCTCTTCAATGTGCTCTCGAATATTTCCACTGCCACCCGCTTTATTGTGGCATGGATTGGCACTGCGGTATTCGTCTCGGCGATGGGCATGACCCAGCCGTTCAGCTTCCTGATTTTCAATTACACCGCACCGAATTCCAACGGTTTGGGAGGATTCCTTACCTTCCTCTTTGCTGAGGTTCTGGCACAGGTAGTGAATTTCATTGTGCAGATGAAGTGGGTGTTCAAGTCGGATTCGAGTTTCAAAGATGCGGCATGGAAATATGCGATTCTCGCAATCATCGTGGTGGTGGTGAACTTGGTACTGCCCGGTTATGTCACTGATATGTGCGTGCGTTGGGGCATGAATGTCGGCCTGGCGTCTACGGTGGCAACCATTGTGAACACCCTGCTCGCAGTGGTGGTGAGCTATCCACTGTTGAAATTCTGGATTATGCCGAAGAAGAGCGATAAGTAAAGTCGACTTCTGCGATATGCGGGGCGTGCGGCGATGCGCGGGTCGCTGCATAAACTTAGACCCAAGTATCAATTTCAGTACCGGGGCACACTGCGATGTGTCCCGGTATTTTGCATTTGAGCGATATGCGGAAAGAGGCGCATTTCATGGCCTGCGATAATCGTGCGGAGAGGCGGTATCAATGCAATGATGGCGGAATGCGAATATAGCCGACTCATAGACAGCGATCTGGACATATTCGCTCATTGGACATTCGCATTGAAATGACACTTCGAAACCTTTCGTCATGAGATTTTCACTGCAAGAGAAATCAACCTGGATCTGATGCCGCAGTCTCTGTCCGCAAGTTCATCCGAGTGGCCGATATCGATACCGCTGAATGTGTTTTGGATTACGAACCCAATGTCCGAACATGGTTTCGCGACAACCGGCTTCAAGAATTGCCATTGAACAAATTCAATTGTTGTTTACCCAACATAAATAGACATTTCATGTATAATCACTCAATGAATTTCTATTATTTGTAGGCAAATTCGAACAGATCTTGCCTGGATGAGGCAATTTCCTATTGCATTTCATATTATCCAAACAACGAAGAAAGTAAGGGATATGAGAAAGAAAGAGGCTGCTGGAGAAGCAGTAAAAAAGTATATTGCTGGAGGGGGGGGGGGAGCCGGCTTATTGCCGGAATCTCTGCGCTCGCATTGGTGGGTGCTGTGGGAGTTGGGGGCGTCGGCTCCGCGTTTGCGGCTGATGGAACTTCCTCTCGAGCAATCGATACAGAAACCCACTATTCCGCAACGGGCATCGAGGATTCTGACCTTCGGTATTCCAAGACAAACTACATCGGCGTAAACTCCGATGGAACAATCGAACTGCAAATTGTAAAGTTTGCGGATGGTGTTGCCAGTTGGGGCACGAGTACCACGAATGAGTGGGCTGGCAAGTATGTGCTCAGCTTTATGGAGGATGAATTCTATAAGCAGATCGACTCCATCATGGTCGGCTCGAATTCCATGCAGAAGTACTTCGATGGTGCGACATGGGCAATTCCAATCGCTGTGGCTGGCGGCGTGCGTCCAGGTCCCGCCGGTAGTGCTCTGACGCAGACTATCACTATCAAGCTCAAGGATGGTGCGACTCTAGAATCTTTAGGTCTTGCCGATGAGAAGCTGAATTTTGAATCCGTGTGGATTAAGGGTAATGGAGCCATTGCTAGCGATGCCGTTTCTACGGGCTTCATTCAGCAAAACAATCCTGATTTGGTGAATGAGCTAGACAGCGGGTTCTCTAATTCGGCAATCGGCGGTGGTGTCTCGGATCTTATCGTGATGGACCCAACGACGATGCGCATCAACTCGGTTCATACCTTCAAGCCCACAGAAAACTACTTGCAGGCGGATTATGGTTGGGTTGTTTACATCCGTGAGCAGATTCCTGAAGAGCTGCTGCCTTTCATTGATACCACGGGCACGCAGCTTTACAATTCGGACGAGCAGGGTAAGTATGTGGATACCGGCCGTACCAAGTGGTCCATCAACACGACCGCGGACGGTAGGGTCGATACCGGCACGGATTCCGCGCTTTCCATTGCCCAGTATGGAGATGATCTTACCCTCGCTCAGTTGAATAAAGCACGGGCCAATACCAATGATGTGTTCTGGGGCACGCTTGGACAGCCGAGAAGCTATACGATTTCCTACAAACTCAAGGACGAAGTTTCTCTTAAGGAATTCACTGATACCGTCAAGAAACTCGTTCAAGAGGATGGGAAGACACTGAACTTCCAGTCCGGTCTTGTCGCAGATTACCAAAATAAGTACATCTTCGGCGGTTTGACCGGTAAGGCGGATAATGGTGCAACACCTAAGGTTCTGTCCAATTCCTACGCAAACTCGTATCTGCAGTCGAACGATACCGATAACGACGGCGTTTTCGATTTCGTGGAGTTCGCTTTCGGATATGACCACACCAATGTCGATACCGATGGCGACGGCGTGCCAGACCCTCAGGAGCTCTACGATGACAACACCGTAGGCACAGATGGCGGTCAGTACAAGGTCAACGAACCGACTACCGAGACGACTTCAATAGTGCGTACATTGGATAACACCATTACTGGCACCATGCCGAAGACGGTGTATGACAATCCTGCGGATACCACGCAGAAAATTCACGCCACTAATGAGGCTTCCGGCAAAGCCATCGTCAAGCTCGTCCAAGCCGATGAAGATGGCAGCCAAACGGCAAATGGCGTAACTTATGCGACGTATGAGATTCCGCTGTCTGACTTGGAATCCGGCGCATTCACGCTCAGCATTCCAGCCGATACCATTCCGAGCACGGTGAAGAAGGCGGTGCTGGTCGGTTCCGATCCTAAGGGAGTGAACACTTCCGTTGGCACGGTTATCACCATTGCGGATAGCCAAGCTGATCAGTATGAACCCATTGGAAAGGATGCTGTCGCTAAGCTGGGAGACACTGTTCCCGATCCCGCAACGTTGATTAGCAATAAATCCGATCTGCCTGATGGAACCACATATACGTGGGAAAGCACGCCGGATTTGAGCAATGAAGGCGATGTGCCGGCAACAATTGTGGTGACATATCCCGACGGTTCCATCGACAAGGTCACCATCAACATTGCTGTTGCGGAAAATGCGACGCAGGCACAAACCTATAGCGCACGCGGCAATTCCCTCACCAAGGGATATGGCGAAACGGCAACGCTAGATGATTTGGCTGCAACCATAACCTATGACCCTGAGCTTGCAGATGGCGTAACGCCAACCGTTGCACTCGCAGACGGTGCAAGTATCCCCACCAGCGGAATCGACAACGATATTCCACTCGTAATTACCTACCCAGACGGTTCTACGGATGACGTCACCGTAACCCTGTCCTACCAGACGGCTGCTGAAAAGTACACCGCAACCGGTAGCGCCATCGAAAAGGAATATGGCTCCACGCTCACCGCAGACGAACTGGCGAATGCGGTTACCGTCAGCCCAGACAAGAGCGCAGTAGATACCATCGCCCCAGCAGATCCAAACAACCTGCCTACAGCAGGAAAGATCAACATGGTTCCTATGGTCGTCACCTACAAGGATGGCTCTTCTGAAAATGTCAACGTAGCCGTAGCATTCGGCACCGCTACAGAAAAGTACACGACATCAGCGAAAGAAGTCATCCGCAAGCCAATTGATGGTTCCGTCACTCTCGAAGAGCTGCAAAACAACATCGCATACTCACCGGAACTTGCCAATGCAAGCGATGTGAAGAGCGTTGCACTACTCGATGGCGAAGAACTGCCAACCTCCGGCATTAACACCGTAGACATGGTGGTCACCTATGCAGATGACTCCAAGGATACCGTGCCAATGCGCGTCGTCTTCGGTACGAGCGCAGAACGCAACAATCCACAGGGACAAGACGTTACCGCTGTGCTCAATGGTGATGCTCCATCTGCTTCCACAGCTCTTGCAAACCCAACCGAGCTGACAAACGTCTCTAGCATCGAGTGGAAGGACAGTGCTCCTGACACCTCCACCGTAGGCGAAAAGGACGCAACCGTTGTCATCACGTACTCTGACGGCACTACCGATGAAGTACCAGTCAAGGTGAACGTTTTGGATACCCGCGCTGACTCCATCAAGTACGATGCCCAGGGCGGCGAATTGACAAAGCCATACGGAAAGACCGCAACGGAGGAGGAACTCAAGGCCAAGATCACCTTCAACGGTGAAGCACCTGCCGACAATTCATACTCTATTGCGCTCGCCGATGGTGTAACTATCCCAACCTCGGGTAAGAATAACGCCGTTGTGTTCGTCGTGACTTACGCAGATAAGACTACGGATACGGTAACTGTCAAGCTCAGCTACGGTGATGCTTCGGATAGTTACGGCCCAACCGCTGCTCCCATTACGGCCGATCTTGGATCTACTCCTACTGCATCGGATGGCATCGCCAATAAGGATGATCTGCCTGATGGCACGACCTATGAGTGGAAGGATGGCGCTCCTGATACCACCACAGCTGGTGACAAGAACGGAACCATCGTGGTGACGTATCCTGACGGCACTACCGATGAGGTTCCTGTCACCGTCACGGTGACGGATAACCGTACTGATGCCACGAAGTATGATGCCACTGCTGAGGCACTGAATGTGCCATACGGTACGACGGTCACCGAAGATGACCTGGCAAAGCAGGTAACTGTCACGCCAACACCTGCCGATGGTGTCGTGGAAAGCATCAAGCTGGCTGAAGGCACGAGCATCCCGACCAACGGCAAGAATGTGGCAGTTCAGATGATCGTCACCTATGCCGATGGCTCCAAGGATGCCGTGTATGTGCCACTGACTTACGGCGATGCCAAGGATGCCTTCACTCCTCAGGCTCAGCCAATCGAGGTTGTCGCTGGCTCCACTCCGGTGGCTTCGGATGGTATTGCCAATAAGGATGATCTGCCTGATGGCACGACCTATGAGTGGAAGGATGGTGCTCCTGACACCTCCACGGCTGGCGATAAGACCGGTACGGTTGTGGTGACCTATCCTGATGGCACCACCGATGAGGTTGAAGCCACGGTCAAGGTCACTTCGCAGGCCGACACCTACGACCCAGAAGGTCAAGAAGTCAAGGTTGGCACTGGCAATGAGCTGCCCAATGCAGAGGATGCCATCAAGAACCTTGATGATCTGCCAGAGGGAACTACGGTGACGTGGGATGAGCCAAAGCCCGATACCACCAAGCCTGGTTCGACCACAGGTACCGTAACCGTCACCTATCCTGACGGCTCGAAGGACACTGTGACCGTGCCTGTGAAGGTGGGCACGGATGCTGAAGCCTATGATCCAATCGCCAAGGACGATGTCTCCACAGAAACCGGCGGCAATGTTCCAGATGCAAAGGATGTCATTGAAAATATGGGCGACTTGCCTGATGGCACCACGGCTGAATGGACCGAGACTCCGGACACCAGCAAGCCCGGTACTTCGACCGGCACTGTGACCGTCACCTATCCTGATGGTTCGCAGGATACCGTTGAGGTTCCTGTGAAGGTTGGTGCCGATGCCGAAGCATACGATGCAATCGGCCAGGATATCAAGGTGAATAAGGGCGGTGCTCTGCCCGACGCCTCAGCGGCTATCAAGAACCTGGGTGACTTGCCAGAAGGCACCAAGGTGGATTGGAAGACCTCTCCGGACACCAACGAGGCTGGCACCAAGACCGGTGTTGTCGTAGTGACCTATCCTGACGGATCCATCGATGAGGTGACGATCAATGTCAAGGTTGGTACCGATGCCGATCTGTATGATCCTGAAGGCAAGGACATCACGACGCCAACCGGCACGAAGCCAAATCCTGCGGATGCCATTGGCAATATCGGTGATCTGCCAGAAGGCACCACTGTTGACTGGACCAAGCTGCCTGATTTGAGCAAGCCTGGTACCTCGACCGGCACCGTGCGCGTTACCTATCCTGATGGCTCTTATGAAGACATCACGGTAAACGTGACAGTTAAGGCTCCGGCCAAGGGCGGTGACGACTCCAAGCACACTGGCGTCATAATCAACAAGACCAAGAAGGCCGCAAAGATCGCAACAACCGGTTCCGACATCTTCGCGGTGCTGCTTGCAGCCCTCGGCTTCATGGGCATCGGACTGGTTTCGGTGTTCGGTCGCAAACGTCACGAAGAGAAGTGATCTCATAAGGTCGCTTTCAATGTGACTCGCGAATAAGCCGCATATTTGAGCTCGTTCTCGGTGGGTATTCCTGCCGAGGACGAGCTTTCTTATGTGCTTATTGGATCGCTTGCATGATGTGGCGGCTGAGTTTGCCCGCCGATGATGCTACCGGGTTTGAGAGGACGCAATATTGCGGAATATCGCAAGAGCAACACTTGTCTGCCGATAGTGTTTTACCGATAGTGAGATAAAGCCAATCTGCACTCGAGCAGCGTCCATGAAAGGATGCTGAGAGTACCATATGAAGTCACTTTTCCCCATCAGCACATATTCAGGAAAAGTTCAGACATGCCGCATAGGCTGTGACTCATGAACGGCAATATGCGTGTGCATGGTCATTACAACGGTTTGAAGACGACCATGCTTTTCGCCCTGATGTGGGGCATCATCATGCTGATATGGTGGCTTACCGGCGCGCAGCAGGCGACGCTGAGTATTTATTTGCTTATCGGCATTGGTATGACCTTCATCTCGTATTGGTTTTCCGATAAAATCGCCATTGCTTCAATGCATGCGAAAGAAGTAAGCGAACAAGAAGCACCGCAGCTGTACCGCATTGTGCGCGAACTTTCAGCACGCGCAGGCAAGCCCATGCCGAGAATTTATATTGCTCCGACTCAAAGCCCGAATGCGTTTGCAACGGGTCGCAATGAGCGCAATGCGGCAGTATGTTGCACCGAAGGCCTTATGGGAATGCTCAATGAGAGGGAACTGCGCGGTGTGCTTGGACATGAGCTCATGCACGTCTATAACCGCGATATCCTCACCTCGGCAATTGCTTCGGCGCTTGCAACGGTGATTACGTATTTGGGTTATAGCCTTATGTACACCGGAGGAGATCGAGACGATCGCAACTCCTCAGGTGCTTTAGGTGCTGTCGGTGCTTTGGTAAGCGTTATTTTGGCGCCTATCGCTGCGAGTCTTATTCAGATGGCGATTTCGCGCACTCGTGAATATGATGCGGATGAAGACGGCAGCAGGCTGACGGGAGACCCCGAGGCTTTGGCGTCGGCTTTGAGCAAGATTTCCGGCGGGGTGCAGAGCAATCCCATGCCTCAGACCGCGGGAACTCAGGCTGCTTCTGCAATGATGATCGCCAATCCTTTTACTGCCGGTGGCTTTTCAAAGCTGTTCTCCACGCATCCTCCGACCGAGGATAGGATTGAGCGCCTTATGGTCATGGCTCAGGAGATGCGTGGTCTGCAGAATATCAACTGAGGCGGTTTGCTGCGGTTGATCAGACGGTGACGGCGGTTGAGACTGCGGTTGCGACTGCTTGGTGGACGCTGTTGAGGAATCCAGTTGAAGGCTGCCGAATGGCTGAATAGTGCCAATGCTGGGCACGTCTTCGTGAGCATATGCTAGAATCGCTCAAGTTGCTTATGCAATATGCGGATGTAGTTCATCGGTAGAACGACAGCTTCCCAAGCTGTAGAGGCGGGTTCGACTCCCGTCATCCGCTCCGATCTTAAAAGTTTGTATTCCCAACATTCGCATGACTCATAATTTGTGTGTTATTATGTGATACCACTGTAAACATGACTAGGGTGGGCACTAGGCCTCGAAATTGAGGGTTAATGGACAAAATGTGTGTCTAATACGGCGTGTCAGAGTGGTCGTCCTGCCCATCCCTTTCTGATGCCGAAACCTCCTTCCCATGCATCGATTCCGGGTGCCGGCCGTTGCACTTCGGTATGGTCCGTGCGGGCGACGGGATGCCGTGCCAGTTCGGCAGTCGCCCGCCCCCATAGCTCCGGGGTGACGAATCGTTCCGGCCTCGGATCCGCGGTCTTCATGTAAAGCAC
>NZ_JGZU01000012.1 GCF_000741765.1 Bifidobacterium tsurumiense | reverse complement strand
AACATCCCGAACCCGCATCCTGGACTGGTGGAAAACGCAGTTCACCGACCAGAAAATCGAGGAACTCCACAGGCTGGCATGGAAAGGAGCCCCAAGGCCGCATACGAAACGTTCGGCATACCCAACCGATACGGAACCGGCATCGACTGGAACGAATTCCACACCAGCACCAGATACCCAAACGCCACCGAATAAAACCACCACCAGACACACAATTTGGCCTATAACCCGTATATCTGCGATCTTAATGCTTGCTGAATGAAAATGACCCCGCCGGATAGTTCATCCGACGGGGTCATTTCGTAGTGTTTCCGGTGTGTCACCGGAAACACAGTTGGCACGGATCAGGCATTTGGCCTTTTGCCGTGGTTAGCTGCCTTTTTGCGACGTGCCTTGCGCTTACGTCCACGCATGCCCATAATGGACTCCTTTACTCAAGAATTAATAAGCCTACGGGATTATCGCACATCGGCGAGACGTACACAAGTCACAGTGGCGAAATCATGGCGTATGACGCGGAATGCGCGCGCGAAATCCGAAGCGTTCAGGCTGCCTGAGCGCGAATGAAGAATTCAGTAGCCGAACTTTGCCCCGGTTCGATGACAATAAGCTCATCGCCGGTATTGAATGCATTTGCATAGGCGGTTTGTGGCTCCACTGCGACACCTGCAGGATGCTGGAATGCAGGGAAGCCCGTTCCGGTGCATACCTGGAATGAGGTAATGCTTTCATCGCCGCCGACAAACACGCGCATGCCATCAGGACGGGTGAGTACCGCTGTGACCTTGCCGTCATCATCATGCTGCACATTGGTCCAGGCATCGTCAAAAGGCTGATCGACAAGCAGAGGATCTTTACGGAGATCGTATTTGGTGCCATCCACACCTTCGGTTCCGGTTGGAATGAGATTCTCGTCAACCGTCACATGTGTGTCGGCAGGAACGGTCAGACGGCATTGCGCATTGTGACCGTCGATCTCGTCACCGTATCCGTGAAGTCCGTTTGCCAGCCAAGGATGGATGGCAGCGGCCCACGGTGCATTTGAGTCTCCGTGGTTGTATGCCTCGAGTTTCAATCTCAAGCCATCTTCTTGCAAGGTGTAGGTGGCCTGAACCACAAGATCAAAGGGATAGCCGTTCATATTGGGAACGCGCCAGGACAGCGAAACGCTGTTCTCGTCGGCGGATTCCAACTTCCAGAACGATCGGTAGCCGTAGCCATGGATGGCGGTGTTGCGGTCATGTTCGTCGATAGGCAGCGTGTATGTGGTGCCTTCGAAAGTGTATTCGCCACCTTCGATGCGGTTGGGGAAGGGGATGAGAATCTGCCCGTGGCAGCAAGTGACGGCATCGTCCGGTCCGAGCGGAACGGTGATATCTTCTCCTCGATACGTGAGCTTGCGCAGTGTGGCGCCAAGTTCGGTTATGACTGCGCGATACTCGCCGTATGCAATCGTGAATTGTTGGCCTGTGCGCGGCGGCAATTGCCTGCTGATCATATCTGTCACTCCCATAGTGAATGCACGGTTGTTACCGCTCACTATCGTACCGCGATGCCTAACGATTGAAGAGCGGCGCAGACTTGGTTTGCTCATTCAGCCCGTTGGGAAACTTGGGGATATCATGTGGCGAAAGCTGAGAAATCGCCAAGTATGTGCAATGATGGAGTTCGCTCTGTGGTGATGGCTCAATTGACTTCAGAGTGCGAAAGCTTCATGTATTTTGCTCAATTGCGGGTAATGCACAGTAATAAGGGATATGCGAATGGCGGTTGGTGTGAATAAGCGCATAATATTGGCGGATCCACGAGGGTTTTGTGCCGGTGTGGATCGAGCGATACTCGCAGTGCGAACCATTTTGAAGGCGGCTCGTCCTGAATCGGCACCAGGCCATATTCCACCCGTATATGTGCGCCGGCAGATCGTTCATAATAGGCATGTTGTCGATGAGCTCGCAGGCCAAGGTGCGGTGTTCGTAGACGAGCTGGATGAGATACCGGATGATGCGGTTCAGGCGGGGATTCCTGTGGTGTTTTCCGCTCATGGCGTCTCGCCGACCGTTCAGGAAGAGGCGCGCAGACGCGGGATGTATATCGTGGATGCGACGTGCCCCTTGGTCAGCAAGGTGCATCGAGAAGTCCTGCGTTTTGTACGTGACGGATACGAAATCGTGTACATCGGCCATCGTGGGCATGATGAGGCGATTGGCGTGGTCGGGGAATCGCCTGAGCATGTGCATCTCATCGAGCATGAGGATGATGTGGATTCCTTGCATTTCCAGCCTGGGAGCAAGTTGGTCATGCTCAGCCAGACAACATTGAGCGTTGATGAGACGGCGGATTTGGTGGCAGTGCTCAAACAACGCTTCCCATGGATCGAGGAACCGCCGAGCTCGGATATTTGTTATGCGACCCAGAACAGGCAGACAGCAGTCAAGGCCATGGCCCAACGCAGCGATTGCGTCATTATTGTGGGATCTGCCAATTCCTCCAATTCAGTGCGGTTGATGGAGGTTGCTCAGGAATCCCTTGGTGAGCGGGGCAAGGCTCACCGAGTCGATGATGCCGGAGAACTGAAGACTGAATGGTTCGATGGGGTAGACACCGTGGGCATCTCTTCAGGAGCTTCGGTCCCGGACGAATTGGTATCAGGCGTTGTCGATTGGTTGAGCACACTGGATTTCACCGATATCACATATGAGGAGACGGTGAAGGAGAATATGAAATTCGTGCTACCCGCGGCACTGCGATAAGACCCGGCGAATCGTGAGCAAAAGGCGCACTGAGCGCTCTACCAAGTGCCGATTTGTGCAACGACGGCATTGAGCACAGTTACCAAATCCTGAGGATTGATACCAATGTCGAATCCTCGTTTTCCTCCGGAAACGAGAATCTGATCATATTGCATGGCGCTTGCATCGAGTACGGTGACATGCCGTGTGCGCTGTCCGAGAGGGGAGATGCCTCCCAGAACATATCCACTTTCTCGTTCGGCGGTTTTTGCGTCGGCCATGCTGGCCTTTTTTGCGCCTACAGCGGCTGCGAGTGCCTTGAGGTCGAGATGGCCACTGACCGGAACTACGCCTATTACCCGGGCGTCGCCGGTATCTGCCATCAGGGTCTTGAATACCTGTTCTTGTGCAAATCCGAGCTTTGATGCCGCTTCGATACCATATCCCTCATCCATATGATCACGGTCATGGTCATATGAAAATGTTTGGAATTCGATGCCTGCCTTATTGAGTTGGGCCGTTGCAGGAGTTGAAGCAGCGGTTTCTTTTCGTGATTTCTTTGCCATGGGCCCCATAATACGACGCTGGGTCTAAGGGTGAGCCCGCGAAGGAGCTGGAACCTGAGACGATGATAGCGCTGGCTTGCATACAGGAATTGCATGCGGGATTCAGATTGCTTTTGGATGCGTTGCCTGAAGAATATGCGCGCTGTGCTCAGATATGCAAATGGCCCCGCACCAAGGCGAGGCCATTTGTTAAGCGACGTGAGGTTTACTCAGCGATTTCTGCGAAGTATGCCAAAGTACGCACCATATTGGAGGTGAAGCCGTACTCATTGTCGTAGAAGGCGACGGTGCGCACGAGGGTGGTGCCGTCAACTTCATTGACATCGGTCTGAGTCGGATCAAATAGGCCACCGTGGGTGTCGCCAACGATGTCGCCGGAGACGATGCCGTCTTCGTTGTAGCCGTAGAAGTCAGTGTTCTCGAAGGCTTCCTTGAACGCTGCGTTGATTTCCTCTGTGGTTGCGCTCTTCTCCAGAACGCTGGTCAGCTCGGTGATGGATCCATCTGGAACCTGGACGCGCTGAGCGTGTCCCTGCAGCTTGCCGTTGACCTCAGGAACAACCTTGCCGATGGCCTTGGCGGCACCGGTGGAGTGAGGAATGGTATTGATTGCTGCAGCGCGCAGTGCACGGCCTTCCTTCTTGCCGCGAGGTCCGTCCAGAATCATCTGGGTTCCGGTGTAGGCGTGGATCGTGGTCATGAAGCCGGCCTTGATGCCCCACTTCTCGTTGAGTAGCTTGACCATTGCGGCCAAGGAGTTGGTGGTGCAGGAACCGGCGGACACGATATTGTCCGAAGCCTTGAGGATGTCGTGGTTCACGCCGAAGACGACGGTAGGGGTGGTCTCGTCCTTTGCAGGAGCGGAGATCAGCACCTTCTTGGCGCCGGCGTTCAGGTGGGCCTGGGACTTCTCGGCGGAGGTGTAGAAACCGGTGCACTCGAGCACGAACTCGACACCGTCGTTCTTGACCCACGGGATGTTGTTTGCATCAGGCTCGGCATACACAGGGTATTCCTTGCCGTCCACGACGATAGCGGAATCGGTGGCGGAAACCTCGACTGGGGTGCCGTCGACATGCTTGAAGGTGCCATGAGTGCTGTCATACTTCAGCAGGTATGCCAAGGCGGAAGGCGAGGTCAGGTCGTTGATTGCGGTGACCTCGATATCACCGGCTTCTCCGCCCCTCTGCTGCAAATCGAAAATGCGGCGGAAAGCGAGACGACCAATACGGCCAAAGCCGTTGATGCCAATCTTTACTGTCATGTAGTTCTCCCTTGGAGGTGGGCGCGGAAGCACGCAAAGGTGCACCGCAGCCGTTGTTATCCAACATTGACTACTCTAATGCGCCGTCTGTACGAGGGCAATCGACTTGCTTGCCGCAGGCGTAACACTTGCGATATATGGGTTATTGCCAGACAGTGAACGTTCACATCAATTTGCTTGTGCGCAACGCCACAGGTGATCTGCCAGGTGTTTGCCATGCCTCTTGCACACGCAGCCATTCACCGCATATTCGGGTGGGCCAGTGCCTGGGATGCGCCGGTATCGATGGGACCGAGGTCTCCATCGATATGAATATGGGGCTGCCATTGGGGCAATCCTGCTGCAATGGGATAGGTTACGGTGATGACGCCAGCTCCCACGGCTATGCGTGCAGGCGTTCCCGGGAGGAATTCATTGCTTACCCCCTGCACCATATCATTCGTCATAGTGGCGTGGTCGAGTTTGAATTTCAAGCCTTCTTCGTCGATATCGTATGAGGTGTCCGCGTGGGAAAGCACGGATACGATGCCGCCGACCTTGGTTTGGTCACCGTCGAATAGGAGCTCTGCATTGCTTATTGCGCACAGAATAGAACCGTTGCCGTATGCGTAGCCGATACCGCCTTGGCGAGCGAGCTTGGCGAGAATCTGGATATTGGAAATGGTGTGGTCGATACGTCCTCCCAATGCACCATATATATGGAACTCCCTGCATCCTTGGGACCAGCCGATTTTCAGGGCCGCCATCATATCGGTGTCGTCTTTGTCTGGCGAAAGTCGCACAACGTGGGAATCGCTGGGCAGGCCTTCCTGGATGGAATCGAAATCGCCTATGACCACATCGGGGTGGATGGCTGCGCGCCGCGTATGATCAGCTCCGCCGTCGGCTGCGACGCATAAGGCTGATCGCCATGCAGCATGGTTTTCCAGGGTGTTGGAAGAGGTTGATCGAGGTGATAATACTCTCCTGCGGCAAATACCAGGCAAATCTTCCGCTCAGTCATGGCATTCACTCTAGCCAGATCCATGCATATATTGATCGGTCGATTCCTGACATTGCCTTCGAATATGAGGAGGATTCGCAGCTGCCTGAGAGCGACGATGCCGTACGGTGTTCATACGATCGTATGAACACCAGGGAAAAGGTGTGCAAACAGTGTGATGATAAGCGGTGAAGTCGTGAATCCTGAAAGCCGCGAAAAGAGTTGGCATTACAGAAAAACGGTGCAGCGCCTTGCGAGATTATGGCGGAATGCCAAGCGTTTGACTTCAAATTCCGCAGGTGTATCATGTTGCCCCGGCAACCGGCATGCACGGGGCCGAGCCTGAGGCTTGGAGGAGTGGATCAGGTGGTTGACTGCACGAATATGAGGTAACTCAAATCGGGTTTTTCGTTACCCATGTTTCATGTAGAATGCTGTTACATTTCGACAATATATGGACGCAGGAAAGTGAGACCGTAGCGATGTGTGGGATTGTGGGATTCGTAAACAATGTTGCCGAAGATAGCAAGCGAGTCGTTTTGCAACGAATGACCGATGTGATAGCACACCGTGGTCCGGATTCTGAGGGTCAATTCGTGGACGCCCATGCCGCTTTGGGATTCAGAAGACTGAGCATAATCGATCTGGGCGGCGGAAACCAGCCGATCCTCAATGAAGACGGCACCATGGCGATTACCTTCAATGGTGAGATCTACAATTACCGTCCCTTGCGTGAAGCCCTGATCAAGGCCGGACACACCTTCACCACGCAATCCGACACTGAAGTACTGCTTCATGGCTATGAGGAATGGGGGGGCAAGCTCCTAGAACGTATCCGTGGTATGTTCGCCTTCGTCATCTGGGACAGCACGCGCCAGGAGCTCTTCGGCGCTCGCGATCATTTCGGCATCAAGCCTTTCTATTACGCCACGATGAACGGCACCTTCATGTATGCCTCGGAAATCAAGAGCATGTTGCAGCATCCCGATTTCGTCAAGGAGCTCAATAAGGACGCCCTCAAGCCATATATGACATTCCAGTACCCCGCAACCGATGAGACCTTTTTCAAAGGCGTGTTCAAACTCAAAGAGGGCCACTACTTCACTTATCGCAATGGCTGCATGAATATTCATGAGTATTGGGATTGCAATTTCGAAGAGAGCAAGCAGAATCTCGATGACCTGGTGGAGGATATCGATCAAACCGTGGTGGATTCGGTCGCTGCCCATCAGATAGCAGATGTGGAGGTAGGTTCCTTCCTCTCCAGCGGTGTCGATTCCAGTTATGTGGCTGCCGTCGCCCGTCCAGAACATACCTACTCGATAGGATTTGGCAAGGGAACCTACAACGAATCGCAGCAGGCCAAGGAGCTGGCGCAATTAATCAAACTCAATAACACATCCGAGACCTTGGATGGGGAAGACGCGTTCTCATACTTCCCTCAGATCCAATGGCATTTGGATGAGCCTGATTCCAATCCTTCCTGCGTGCCGCTGTTCTTCCTTTCGGAACTCGCTTCACGAGATCTTCGCGTGGTGCTCAGCGGTGAGGGAGCGGATGAATTGTTTGCCGGATATCTTGGATATGGCGTGCATACCCGTTCAAAGATCATCAAGATGGTGACTCGCTGGTTGACGCATCTGCCCGCCCCGGCACGCCACGCCATTGCTCGGTTTGCGCAGGGCAAGACCTTCCATGGCGCGTGGCATTTGTATGCGAATCTGGCACCTGCCGAAGAAAGCTTTATCGGACAGGCTCAGGTATTCCGTGAATCGGAAGCCAAGGCCTTGCTCAAGCCTGAATATCGCAAAGGCCCGTCGGTTGCGGATATCGTAGGGCGCATTTATGCCCGCATTGCAGGCAAAGGACTGTCTGAAATCAAAAAGAAGCAGTATCTAGATATGCATCAGTGGATGCCCGGCGACATCCTGCTCAAGGCGGATAAGCTCACCATGGCGCATTCGCTTGAGCTGCGTGTCCCGCTGCTTGACAAGGAATTGATGTCGGTGGCGCAGAAAGTGCCTACCAAATATTTGATCAATGATGAGAATACGAAATTCGCGTTCCGTCAGGCGGCTGCACGCCATCTGCCGAAGGAATGGTATGACAGGGAGAAGCTTGGATTTCCTGTTCCCATTTCGAAGTGGCTTCGTGAGGAAAAGTTCTATCGTTTGGTGCGTGAGGTCTTTGAACGCGATTATGTTGCGCAATTCTTCGACCAGGATGCCTTGCTGCGGATGATTGATGACAATTATGAAGGCAAAAGCGATGATCGGCGCAAGATCTGGACGGTGTATTCCTTCCTTACGTGGTACGACGTATTCTTTGTGCATGACGGAGCCAAACCTGAGCCTGCAACGGTGTGAATTCCTCAATGGGGAAGGCTGCGGTATTGCATGACCATCGCGTTGGGCTGCGGAGCCCTGAGGCCGGTGAATGAGCTGTTGAAGGGTACCTGCTGCGGTATTGCATATATGGCCTTGGCGTGTCGCCTGTGTCAAGACATGTGATACACTTGTCGACGGCTTGAGAAAGTCAAGAAAGTGGGTGCGCCCCACCTGGAAGCCTTGTATGGTTTCGGGTTCACAGCATCGTTGGAGAACGATGTGAGCGATTGTTGATAAGAGTTTGAAGTCAACATTGCTGTGTGCAATATGCTTCAGTGCGTATTGCAGGGTGAATTCGACTTTGCATGCTTCATGGGACGTGTCGGCCAAGAACTATGAAGGATTGGAGTCATCATCAGCGACGAACCACGCATTAACGACGAGATTCGCGTCTCCCAGGTGCGCCTGATCGGGCCGAAAGGCGAGCAGGTCGGGGTCATCGCGACCTCGGTAGCATTGAACCTGGCCAAGGAGGCGAACCTTGATCTCGTTGAGGTTGCGCCTAACGCGAAGCCTCCGGTCGCCAAGCTCATCGATTACGGCAAATACAAGTACAACGAGAAGATCAAAGCTCGTGAGGCACGTCGTAATCAAAGCACGGCCGAAGTCAAGGAGATTCGCTTCCGTCTGAAGATCGACGCCCACGATTTCGATGTCAAGAAGGGTCATGTCATCCGCTTCCTCAATGGCGGAGACAAGGTCAAGGTCACCATCATGCTTCGCGGACGCGAGCAGTCGCGCCCGATTGGCGGTGTCGAATTGCTGCAACGTCTGGCCGAAGAGGTCGAGGAATACGGCAGCGTTGAATTCGCTCCGAAGCAAGAAGGCCGCAATATCATCATGACCTTGGCTCCCAAGGGCAAGAAGGTGCATACCCAATCAGAGCAACGCCGTCGTGGTGCGGAGTCCCGCGCTGAACGCCAGGCTCGTCAGGCGGCACGATTGGCTGCCAAGCAGGAGTCACAGGCTCAGGCTGCGGCACAGGCCAAGGCGCAGATTGCCGAAGCGGGAGCCCAAGAAAGCAAGTGATGAGACTGCCGTAGGCATTGATCTCGATCGTCATTCAAGATTTGAACATAAACCACAAGGAGGGCAGCAATGCCGAAGATGAAAACGAATTCCGCCGCGTCCAAGCGCGTCCGTGTCACCGGATCGGGCAAGCTGATGTCGGCCGGTAGCGCCATGCGCCACAACCTTGAGCACAAGTCGGCTCGTAAGCGCCGTGCCTTGAAGGCTGATGAGGTTTTGGCTCCGGCACAGTCCAAGAAGATGAAGAAGCTGCTCGGCCTGTAAGCCGCCCGATCGTTACTGACGTTAAAAGAAAGCTGAGGAAAACATATGGCACGTGTAAAGCGCGCAGTCAACGCCCATAAGAAGCGTCGCGTCGTTCTCGAGAGGGCTTCGGGTTACCGCGGTCAGCGCTCCCGTTTGTATCGTAAGGCAAAGGAACAGCTGCTGCATTCCTTTACCTACAACTTCCGTGACCGCAAGGCACGCAAGGGCGACTTCCGCAAGCTGTGGATCCAGCGCATCAACGCTGCCGTCCGCGCTGAAGGCATCACCTACAACCGCTTTATGCAGGGCCTGCGTTTGGCTGGCATCGAGCTGGATCGTCGTGCTCTGGCTGAGCTGGCTGTCTCCGATCCTGAGACCTTCACCGCAATTGTGGCTGAAGCAAAGAACGCTCTGCCTGCCGACATCAACGCTCCTGTGGCTGCCTGAGTAGCCGAAGCTAGCGTAGAATATGAAACCCCGTCATATATTGGCGGGGTTTTGTTGTATCAACGGTGCGGTGAGGTGGGAGTATGAGCGCCACGGGATTACATACCGAAGAACTGCAGACAATGCCATCGTCGGTGTCCGATGATTACTCGGCCTATGCGCGATTAAACGAACAGTTCATTGCTTATATTGGCGTTGAGCGGGGTCTGGCACAGGCAACGGTGCGTGCATATGAGTCTGATATCAAACGATATGTGCAGTGGCTCGTTGCGCATGGCATTCACGATCCCCGCCAGATCACCGTGCGCAATGTGGAAGAATATGTCGCTTGGTTGGTCGAACAGGGGGAGAGCACACGCAGTGTGGCGCGGCGTTTGGCCAGTATCCATGAGTGGCATCGATTTGCGGTGGCACAGCATGCGGTGTCTCAAGATGTTTCGTCTACGGTGAAAGCGCCCAAGGCTGCACAGGAGCTTCCCGATGTTCTGGAAATTGATGAGGTCAACAGACTGTTGGACACCGCCGCTATGCATGGCAGCGAAGATCCTGTGGTACTGCGCGACTATGCCTTATTGGAATTTCTCTATGCCACGGGGGCGCGCATTTCTGAAGCAGTCGGAGCCAATCTGGAGGATATCGATCTGCAGGAACGTGTTGTGCGACTAACGGGTAAGGGCTCGAAACAGCGATTGGTGCCAGTTGGCAGATATGCATGCGATGCACTGGAACGCTATGTGCATCTTGGACGAAGTGTTCTGGAGTCCAAATCGAAGCGCGGCTTTGAGCGCAGGGCCATTTTCCTCAATAAGCGCGGACGACGATTATCACGTCAATCAGCGTGGGAGATCATTGCTCTGGCCGGCGAACGTGCCCACTTGTCCAAGCATTTGCATCCGCACACCTTGCGGCATTCCTTTGCCACACATCTGATACAGGGAGGAGCGGATGTGCGTACGGTTCAGGAATTGCTCGGACATGCCAGTGTCACCACAACGCAAATATATACGCATGTCAGCCCGCAGGCCCTTATGGAAACATATGCCACGGCCCATCCGAGGGCTCGTTGAAATGGCATCGTCACGGCTTGCGACCCCTCATATACGGCATGCTACGAAAGAGAAGTGGTAGGGTATCCCATGTGAGGCGTCGCCATGTGTGACCTGATGCATGAGGAGAGTAGCCCATGTCCGGTAAGGATGAAGGCGCGGTGCACGGAGGCATCCGCAGGAACGGTTTTGCTCAGGGTGTACTGCCTATTTCGGGGACTATTGCGGTGCAACCGGTTGACGATGCAGTGAGTACACCATTTGATAAGGTGAACATTATGCCTACGGATATGCTTGGACGAGAGTATGAGACTTTCCGCGTGCCTGAACCGTTGCAACAACATGGTCCTGCACGCATTATCGCGATGTGTAATCAAAAGGGTGGCGTGGGCAAAACCACTAGTTCCATTAATATCGCCGGTGCCTTGAGCCAGTATGGCCGCCGTGTCTTGATCGTTGACTTTGATCCGCAGGGCGCTGCCACGGTTGGCTTGGGTGTTAACGCGAACACTGTGGAGAATACGGTGTATACAGCGTTGTTCAATGATTCCATTGATGTGCATGAGGTGATTCAACACACCGAGTTCGAAAACATCGACGTCATGCCTGCCAATATCGACCTTTCGGCAGCAGAGGTGCAGCTGGTCACCGAAGTGGGTCGCGAGCAGGTTTTGGCCGGAGTGCTGCGCAAGGTGCGCAATGAATATGACGTCATCATCATCGACTGCCAACCGTCGTTGGGATTGCTCACGGTGAATGCGCTGACTGCCGCAGATGGCGTGATTATTCCAGTGGCTGCGGAATTCTTCGCATTGCGCGGGGTGGCTTTGCTGATGCAGTCCATAGAAAAAGTGCAGTCGCGTATCAATCCAGGGCTGGAAGTGTATGGTGTGCTGGTCACGATGTTCACGCGCACCCTGCATTGCGAAGAAGTGCTGCAGCGTATTTACGAAGCGTTCCAGGACAAGGTCTTCCATTCGGTTATTTCGCGTTCCATAAAGCTTCCGGATTCCACGGTTGCCGCGGCTCCGATAACCATATATGCCCCAGGGCATAAAACGGCCAAGGAATACCGTGAGATAGCACGTGAACTGGTCACAAAGGGCATTGTGGCATAACGCATTCGATTGTGTGCAGGTGCATCCGTGGAGTTGCAAGAAAGCGTCGGCCAAAGTCCGGAATCGTCAGCAGTCGGTTCCGGCTTTGTCGTTGATCTTGATGTATATAGTGGCCCATTTGACGCATTGCTGGGGCTGATTGCCAATAAGCGTTTGGAATTGTCAGAGGTTTCCTTATCCGCGATAACCGAAGAATTCCTGGCCTATGTGCGCGGTTTGGATCTCGGGGCAAATATGGAGCAGGCCAGTGCGTTTTTGGATGTGGCTTCTATTTTGGTGGAGGCCAAAAGCGTGTCGCTTTTGCCGCATGACGAGTCCGAAGAACGCGACGAATACAATATGGAAGCCCTGCGTGAACGCGATCTGCTATTCGCACGCCTATTGCAATATCGCGCCTTCCGGCTTGCGGCCGATACGTTCCGTATGCGAATCGCGCACAATGCAGGACGATTCGCACATCCTGCATTCGTTGATGGCATCTTTGAAGCATTGTTGCCTCAGCTTGTGTGGACACTGACCCCTGAAGAGCTTGCAAGACTTGCCGTTCAGGCCATGAGCAATGCGCCCAGCCAGGAGGTTTCGGTACGCCAATTGCATGTGCCTTTGGTGGATCTTCAGCAACAGTCGATAATCGTTCAGCGCAGATTGCGTGGCCTTGAGCGTGGCGAATCAATCACATTTGACCAGCTTGTGCAGGGGACGAACGGCAATAGTGAAGTCGTCGCGCGATTTTTGGCGATACTGGCGTTATTCAAGCAGGGTCTGGTGCAATTTCGGCAGGAGGGACCTTTTGCTCCATTGCATCTGCGATGGTCGGGCGAAGCTACGCAAGAATCGGACAAGGTGATGAGCGAGGAGGATTTTGCGTGATGCAGAGTGAAGAGGGAAGCACAGGGCGGGGCTCAGATGAGGCCATTGTCAGCGCCGATTCTCAAGCAGCCGTAATGCATGGGGCAACCGAGCAAGACCGATCCGATGAGGTGGGCCATGCGCCGGCTGCAGACACCAAGGTTGCGCAACCGAAACCCCATACGAGCCGTATTGATGTCGATGATTTCCCCGGAGGTCTGAAAGCTTGCCTTGAGGCTATATTGATGGCTGCTGATCAACCGCAGACGGCACAGGATTTTGCACGCATTCTTTCTGCCGGTGTTGAGGAGATCGAAGAAACGTTACTTCGTATGCAGAAGGAATATGAAGGTACGAGTGTGGATGGCGACGATGGTGCAGCATTGCCTGAGATGCGAGGGTTTGAATTGAGAAAAACCGCTCGAGGCTGGCAATACGCAAGTCGAGCGGAATATGAACAGGTGGTCTCCGCGTTCATCACTGATGGACAGAACGCACGATTGTCACAGGCGGCTTTGGAGGCACTTGCGATCATTGCGTATAAGCAGCCGATGACCCGTGCGCAGGTTGCGGCGATACGCGGCGTGAATTCGGATGGTGTGATCCGCTCGTTAATGGTCCGGGGTTTGATTCGGGAATGCGGTGTCGATGAGGAGACTCGTGCCGCTTTGCTGGGCACTTCAGAACTCTTCTTGGATTATATGGGCATTGCATCTGTGGAAGAGCTGCCGTCATTGGCTCCTATGCTCCCTGATTCGAATGATATGCGAAACGGTATGTCACCAGACATGCCGTGACAATACGCGGAAATTCCGTGTGTCATTGCGGATGTGAACGCCCATATTCTGACTTATAGTCATATTGACTATAAGTGGTGTTAGGCTGTGTTTGTTGACGAAAACGCATAGAGAATAGGCGATACGCATGGGCTTTGGCAATGTTTCGGAACGCCGGATGCAGCCACCGCAAATCGGAGTATCCGTCGTGGTGCTCGCTTTGGGGCCGGATGAGCATGACGGCACTCCCGGAACGCTCTGGATGCCCCTCGTCAAACGCGTCCGCGAGCCTTTTCTGGGACGCTGGGCTTTGCCTGGCGGATCGCTTATCAGCGGTAAGTCCCTGGAACAGGCCGCCTACGAAGCATTGTCATCCACAACCGATTTACGTCCTCAATACCTCGAACAGCTCTATGCCTTTGGCGATCCGAAACGTTCATCTTCCGGCTTGCCGATGGTGTCGATTGCCTATTGGGCTCTGGTCGGAGGAGTGGAATCGGTCGATTTCACCACAACCACCAATGTGCAATGGTTCAGCGAGAAGCATTTGCCTGAGCTCGCTTTCGACCATCGGCGCATAGTGGATTTTGCCCTGACCCGGTTGCGGCACAATGTCGCCTATCCGCGTGTGGCCTCACGCCTCATCGGAGAACGGTTCACGCTTGCTCAATTGCATAGGGTATTTGAAGCGGTGACGGGAAGCGAGATTGATGTGGCAAATTTCCGCCGCAAAATGCTCGCTTCGGGGCAGTTGGAGGAAACCGGAGACAAGATCCGCGAGGGCAGACAGCGTCCTGCGATGGTGTATCGATACCGCATGCAGGAGCATCATGACGCTGATGCTCTGCATGGTTGGACACAAGAGGAATTGAGGACATTGGAGGATGCCGCTGAGGCATCCGAGGATGCTAACGCTGCCATAGTCCCTCTCATGCCGTGGGCGAATCCGATTACTCGGTGATTTCTCGCACATAATCGTCAACATTTGCCCGAGTGGGTGTTGTTTCTACTTGGGCGTCATACCAGTGAAATGGAGAAGAAATGACCGCAACACAGAGCCCTGACAGGCCTGCATTGACGCGCAATGAGCGGCTTGACCGCTTGCCTTTGAACAAGGCACACCGCAAACTGTTGGTGTCTTCGGGCGTTGGATGGGCCTTTGACGCCATGGACGTGGGATTGGTGTCCTTCGTTGTGGCTGCCATAGCAGCGGATCCGCATTTCAATCTCACCACAGTGGAAAAGAGCTGGGTACTGTCGATCGGATTCGTCGGCATGGCCATCGGCGCGGCATTGGGCGGCATGTTCGCAGATCATTTCGGCCGCAAAACCGTATTTACCGCGACTCTGGTGATTTTTGGGTTGGCCAACGGCGCGATGGCTTTCGCATGGTCTCTGGCGGTCCTTCTTGCCGCACGCTTTGTTATCGGCTTGGGTCTGGGCGCAGAATTGCCAGTGGCCAGTACATTGGTGTCTGAATTCTCGCCAACCAAACATCGCGGTCGCATGACGGTGCTTTTGGAATCGTTCTGGGCCGTGGGCTGGATTGCCGCAGCTTGCATTGGATACTTCGTCATTCCTAGCACAGGCGATTGGGGATGGCGCTGGGCGCTCCTGATCGGTGCTCTGCCTTTGTTGTATGCCATTGTGACGCGAATCCACATCCCAGAATCGGTGAGGTTCTTGGAGTCCAAGGGGCGAGATGACGAAGCCGAACGCGCTGTACGATATTTCGAATCAGCCAGTGGCATCGCGCCTGTTGACAGCCCACGCTCCAAGCCTTTGCCATCGATCTCCGTCGCAGAACTCTTCTCCGGAAGCTACCGTGCGCGTACGCTGGCCATTTGGGCCACATGGTTCTTCGTGAATTTCTCCTATTATGGAGCGTTCACCTGGATGCCGAGTCTGCTCACCGATCAGTTCGGCAATTTGACCAAGTCCTTTGGCTACGTATTGATCATCTCCTTGGCACAATTGCCTGGATACTTCTTGGCTGCATGGTTGGTGGAAGTGTGGGGAAGACGCCGTACCCTTTCGGTGTTCCTCGCAGTCTCCGCAATTGCCGCCTTCTGCTTCTCGCAGGCAGGTTCGGTTGCTGCGGTCATCGGCTTCGGCATGGTGCTTTCGGCATCGAATCTCGGCGCTTGGGGAGTGCTGTATGCAGTGACCCCTGAGATCTACCCGACCCGCATGCGCGCCGCTGCTTCGGGTGCCGCTGCCGCTGTCGGTCGTATTGCAGCCATAGTCGCCCCATTGATGATGCCATGGTTCCTATCCCTGTCTTCCGGTGACAAAACGATAGCCTTCGTGATTTTCGCTGTGGCATTTATCGTCGCCTGCCTTGTTGCATTGTGCCTGCCGGAGCGTCAGGGCAAGAGCCTCGAAGACTGATTCTGTCCCTTCGTGTTGGTGGTTTTTCCAACCTGGCTTCGCTAGTGTCATATGGAAAGTCCGATAGGGGATAGGGAGAGCAATGCCGCCTGGATGAGATCCATTCCATCCAGGCGGCATCTGCGTTCGTAAAGATATTGCAGGTGAAACAAATAGTGCTGACCGTGTCATTATGGATATCGTGGATGCAGTGGTCTCAATGGTTTAACGGATTGCAATGGTTGCCCGGGTCACAATGGTTGCCCGGGTCACAATGGTTGCCCGGGTCATCATGGTTGTACTGGCAGCAAGGATTCCGCTTCCATCTAGGAGCTGCCAGGAGTACAACCATTGCGCCAGCAGACTTGTGATGAAAAGCGAAACAGACCTTCAAACCCTGCAGGGATGGATTTCATCGAATTCTGTCAAGGAATATCGCTATTGTTTTGTTGGTTTGTGTATGTACCGAATTCTCGGGTAGAACAATCCCCCAATGACGATTATTAAGAGAGGTTTTCGATGGCTGTTCGCGGCGATATTCGAAACGTAGCAATTGTGGCACACGTCGACCACGGCAAGACCACGCTGGTGAACGCTATGCTCCAGCAGTCCCACGTTTTCAACGAACGCGAGGAAGTTCCCGACCGTGTCATGGATTCCAATGATCTGGAACGCGAGAAGGGCATTACCATTCTGGCCAAGAACACCGCTGTGCAATACACAGGTCCTTTGGCGGAGAAATACGATCATCCCGAGGGCATCACCATCAATGTGATCGACACTCCGGGACACGCTGATTTCGGCGGCGAAGTGGAACGCGGCATCTCCATGGTCGATGGTGTCGTGTTGCTGGTGGATGCTTCGGAAGGCCCACTGCCACAGACACGTTTCGTTTTGCGCAAGGCATTGGAAGCCAAGCTTCCGGTTATCCTGTGCGTCAATAAGGTCGATCGCCCGGATTCACGTATTGAAGAAGTGGTCGGAGAAGCCTCTGATTTGCTGCTTGGTCTGGCGCAGGACGTCGTTGAAGAGGGCATTGATCTCGACCTTGATTCCCTGCTGGATCTGCCGGTTATTTATTGCGCAGCCAAGGCCGGATATTCTTCCACCAACCAGCCGGCTGACGGCAGCTTGCCAGATAATGACGATCTGGAGCCGCTTTTCGAGTCCATAATCACCAATATTCCTGCTCCTCAGTACGAAGAGGGCGCTCCTCTGCAGGCACATGTGGCCAATATCGACTCTTCCGACTTCCTCGGACGTCTGGGCTTGGTACGTATCTATAACGGCACTTTGGAAAAGGGCAAGACCTATGGTCTTTCTCGTGTGGATGGGTCCATTGAGAACTTCCGTGTTTCTGAACTGCTGCGCACCCAGGGCTTGGAGCGTACGCCGGTGGAATCTGCAGGTCCCGGCGATATCGTCGCTGTGGCAGGCGTGAACGACATTATGATAGGCGAGACGATTGTGGATCCCAATGATCCCAAGCCATTGCCGCTCATTCACGTGGACGAGCCTGCCATTTCCATGACTTTCGGCACCAATGACTCTCCTCTGGCCGGTACCGAAGGCAAGGATCATAAGCTGACCGCCCGTATGATCAAGGACCGTCTTGATCGTGAACTTATCGGTAATGTCTCCATCAAGGTGGTTCCCACCGACCGTCCTGACGCTTGGGAAGTACAGGGTCGTGGAGAACTTGCACTAGCCGTGCTCGCTGAGCAGATGCGTCGAGAAGGTTATGAATTGACCGTTGGTCGTCCTCAGGTGGTGACCAAGACCATCGATGGCACAGTGAATGAGCCAATGGAGAACACCACAATCGATGTTCCGGAAGAATACATGGGCACGGTGACCCAGCTCATGGCGGATCGCAAGGGCCGTATGGAGTCCATGAGCAATCATGGATCCGGCTGGATTCGTTTGCAGTTCACCGTTCCATCCCGCGGTCTGATCGGCTTCCGCACCGCCCTGCTTTCCGCTACGCGCGGCACGGGCATCGCAAGCTCCATTTCAGCTGGCTTCGCACCTTGGGCAGGCGCGATCGTCACCCGTCAGAACGGTTCCATGGTGGCGGACCGTCAGGGTGTGGCAACCCCATATGCCATGCAGCGTCTGCAGGCTCGCGGAAACTTCTTTGTCGACCCGCAAAGCCCTGTGTATGAAGGCCAGGTCGTGGGCGTGAACAACAAGCCTGACGAGCTGGATGTGAATATCACCTTGGCAAAGCATATGACCAATATGCGCTCCGCGACCGCTGATGTCTTGGAGACATTGACTCCTCCTATCAAGATGAGTCTTGAGGAGTCTTTGGACTTCGCAAACGAAGACGAATGCGTAGAGGTCACTCCAGAATCCATTCGTATCCGCAAGATCATCTTGAGCCGTGATGAATGGTATAAGTGGCGTGCCAAGCAGCGTCGTCAGAACAACAACGCCTGATTCACCGTTCGCTTGACCATAGTGCCCTCTGCGTGTGCGCATGCAGAGGGCACCGTCATATCCGGTCGGATTCAATGATGTGAATCCTCAACTATTGATGCATGATTTGGCTATCGAATCGTTCCATAGGACAAAAGCCTCCATGCCGATGCCTACCCGCTGGGGCATACTGGACACCATGGCAACTTCTTCCCAGCGCACGAGTCTTCCATGGTCTCATCGGCAGTCGGCCCCTATACGAACCGCGGTAACCACAGCGTCGGCAGTGGCCAGTGCCCTGATCGGCACCATGGCTCACCGCATGGGTGCCGTGGATAATATCCCTTATGGCTTGGCTCTCGCTCTATTGCTGGTGTTGGTCAGTGCATGGTGCTCTCGATCCCGCCAGGGTGTTGCAGGATTGGCGTGGCATCTGACCGTTTCTTCCACAGTGACGTGGTTCATGTCGCAATATGGTCCAGGTGGCGATGTGGTGATACCAATCGGATTCAGTGTACCGATGCCGTATTTCACCGAATATGCCGGCTACTTCTGGTTATTCGGCATTATTCTCATTCAGGTGATATTGCTTCTGGTGCCATCGAAATGCTTCGTCATCCCTGAAGCTGACGGAATCGGGAACGACAAGAGGGGAGCGCGGTCAAGACGTGCCGGGACATCTCGCCAGACAGATGTGGAGAAAGGCAAGCAGAGGTGAAGACAGATCCGTTGCAACTGTGTTTTCTCGGTCCCGCAGGTTCCTTCACTCATCAGGCAGCTTTGGAGGCATCTGAGCACATCCAATCGCTGTATGGGGTCAACCGTGTGGAATTGGTCGCATGCGATGGAGTGCCTGCCATAATGTCCGCTGTGCAAACAGGCCGGGCATGGGGTGTTTTGGCGTGGGAAAACAATGTTGAGGGTTATGTCGTTCCCAATCTGGATGCATTGATCGATGCCGATAATGCCGTTGGTGTCGCTCGTATCGGCATCGATGTGCAATTCGATGCATTTGTTCCCAAGCAATATTGCGGAGAACTTCGAGAGGTGAGTGCGCACCCGCACGGTTTGGCGCAGTGTGCGGGGTTCATTCGATCCCACAATCTCACCCCGGTTCCGGCGGCCTCGAATGCGGCGGCTTGCCGTGATGTGAGCGATGGCCAAGTGGCTTTGGGACCCTCGATATGCGGGCAGCTGTATGACCTGGATACCTTGGAGTCCCAGGTGCAGGATTATCGCGGTGCGCATACTGATTTCCTCGTACTGGCTCCACGCGATGATGCGCCGGGGTTATTGTCTGCGAGCAGAAACCAGGATGTTGAGGAATATGAGACGGTAATAACGTTTATTCCACTGAGTACCGGCCCTGGGGTGCTGGCAAACCTGTTGGATGTGCTTCGTGACGCAGGGATGAATATGACCAGTTTCATATCCAGGCCAATCAAGGGACATGATGGCACATATAGTTTCATTGCCACAATCGATGCGGCTCCTTGGCAACCGCGACTGAAAGCCGTTTTGGAAGAGGTCGTTGAGCATGGTGACTGGGTGAAAACACTGGCTGTGTATCCGAGGCGCGAACGCCCGAATCCTCCGGTTGATGACTGGATGTTGCCGCAAGGTGGAGTGCATATGGTCCCGCAATCGTTGGACGATACGCAATGGAAACACGCACAGCTGCCAGGAAGGGAATTATTGTGGTCATGAATGTTGGCGTCATAGGTCTGGGACTTATCGGCGGATCTTTGGCGAGAAGACTGGTGCACAATGGATACGCCGTGACTGCATGGAACCGCACACCAAGGCCATATGACCAAGCAAGAAGCGAAGGCATCCATTGCGTGGATACGTTGGCTGAATTGGCGGCGCAATCCCTTGATGTGATCATGCTGTGCAATCCCCTCAAGGCAATGCCATCGATTCTGGCGCAACTTCATGAGGTGCTGCTGAATCCCAAGGTCACGCTCAGCGATGTCGGCAGTGTCAAAGGGATGGTTCGCGAACAGGTTCGTGAGGCAGGGCTGGCAGACAGATATATCGGGGCCCACCCGATGGCAGGCAATGAGTTCTCTGGTTTCGAAGCCTCGGACCCGTCATTGTATGACGACGCACTGTGGGCCATAACCGTGGATGAAGGAAGCGATCTGTGGCGTTGCGCCATGGTTGGGGAACTCATTTCTCGTGGTGTCGGCAATCGATATATCGTTGTCGACGATGATTCCCATGACCGTGCTGCGGCGCTTATTTCCCATATGCCCCACGCCGTGTCAACAGCGCTTATCAATCAGTTGGTGGATGACGATAATCGTAATATTGCCGCCGCTTTGGCAGCCGGGTCTTGGCGGGATATGACGCGCGTTGCTCTCACTGATCCTGAGCGTACCCGTGCGATGATTGATGAAGACGCCGAAAATGTTGAAGCCTTGCTCCGTTCGATGGCTCGAAGACTGGACGCTCTTGCAGACGCCTTGCATGAAGGAGACCATGGCGGCATTGCCGAATTCTTCGCTCATGGTCAGGCATTCCGTGATTACAAAGCCATCGAGCGCAGGCACGCCGGGCATGACGCTGCGATACACAATGGCAAAGAGATGACTTTGGCACTTGAGGACGGTGGGTGGCAAAACACTTTGCTAGAATCCGCACGCAGGGGAGAGCGGATCGAAGAAATTGCCCAAACGGCACATGGATATATCGCATCCGTGGTTACTGGGTTGGGATTGCACAATATCGAGTAGCACTGTCTGATGCCGTAGTGCAGCTAGATTATGCAATCCATATGGTGTCGCCACGACCATTTCTGCTGTGCACTTATGAAGTCTGCTGCGCCGTGCAGATGACAATCGATGATATATGTCAAAATTCAGGGCGCTCCATGGCTGATTGGTCACCAGTGGTGAAGCGCCCATTGCGAAGTTCGAGGAGTTCCTCATCTCAGCGGTGAAATCTGGACTGGTCTTGCCCTGCTCAATACCTGTAATCGACTCAAGATCACGGACGAGGCTGAGGCCTCTCAGGGATGGGCTTGATAGTGGCGATGGAATCGGCAGGAATGACCACGTGTTGAGCAGGTCTTGAGCCATTGGCTGCAGCATCGCGCATCAAATCAAGTGACTGGCCATCCCAGGAGCGCACATGTCCCACAAAATCGCGGAATTTCATGCGTTGATCATGTTCGTCGACACCGTCAAAAGTGCGCACGACAATGCGCGCACCGGTGGGAATATGCTTTGGAATCGTCATGATATGCCTCCTGACCTTGAAGCGCTGTGGCCGGTTTGCACGCCTGTCGGCGGGGTATCACCGATATTTCCATGGTACTCTTCACGCTCTGAGCCATGAAGAAACCGTCCATAAGGCGTCGGTGTCGCTGCACTGCCTCCGTTGGTTACAATCATGGAAGTAATAGGCATAGCTCATAGAGGCGGCATGGCACAACAGCGAAGCGATAGGGAACACGGCTGGTGGAAGGCTCCACTCGACAGATTTGCCGAATATCTTCGAGCAAACCGGGGCTTTAGTGAGCATACGATTCACGCATATGTCACAGATGTCAAGGATTGTCTGGAGATCATTGCGAATCGTGTCGATATGCTCAACGACGTAAGTATCGATGATATTCGAGGATGGATGGCTGTGCGCTCGCGAACTGTGTCTCGGTCCAGCATGGCTCGCAAAACGGTCTCAGTGCGAAGATTTTTTGCATGGGCATATGAGCATGACCTCATTGAGACCAATCCCGCGGCCACATTGCGCACGCCTAAAATCCCGATGACACTGCCTTGGTGCTTTTCTCAATCGCAGGCCAGTCAATTGATGGAAGCTGTGCATGAGCATGCCGAAGAAGTCGAATGCCAAGAGGATGAGGTTTTGGATCGTGATGCCGGTGCACATATGCATCTCGACAAACGGCACAAGCAGCCGATTCCGGACGATCGCAGCGAAGATCTTGCGCGCAGGGAGGCTATTGCGCTCCGTGATGCGGCGATTGTTGAGTTACTGTATGCGACCGGAATACGAGTGGCGGAATTGGCAGGATTGGACATCGATGACATTCGCTGGTCTGATCGAACGGTGAGAGTCACCGGTAAAGGCAATAAACAAAGGGTTGTGCCTTTCGGTCTCCCAGCTGCCCAGGCCATGGAAGATTGGCTGCAGCGCGGCCGTGATGCATTATGCACGGCCTATTCGCATAACGCCGTATTTCTGGGGGCACGAGGAGGGCGAATCGACACGCGCATTGTTCGCGAAGTCGTTCATCATGCATCCGAGCAGGCGGGCGTGCCGGATATTTCGCCGCATGCCCTGCGCCACAGTGCGGCAACGCATCTATTGAATGGTGGCGCTGATTTGCGCGAGGTTCAGGAGATGCTGGGGCATGCATCGCTTTCGACCACGCAGCGATATACCCATGTATCCATCGAACAGTTGAAAGATCGATATCGTCAGGCGTTCCCTCGTGCCTGAGCCGTAGCTGCGCATCTTGCGGCCTTGTGGTTCCGACTCGGTTGGATTTTCAGCAGGGGGAGATAGGTCTTATTTTTTTGTAATGCGTTATTGGATAGCAATTCGGGAATAGCGGTGACATAGACGAAGATTGCAGCGTTACTGATTTGATGCGTCGTTGGCGAAATGATTCTTGTCTAGTGCTTGCAAAGACAGCATGGCGTTTCAAGTTTGCTGAACCTCGAATATCACATGGTGAGACATTTGCAAAGGCAAAATTAACACGTCGGAAATACGATACCGTCGTGGTGACATAACGAATTTCCTGAGGATTCGTGTGATTGTAACATTGATGCTTTCCTTGCTATTCCAACGTTTAGAACCGATTTCACGCTTCGACTATGCAGCCTGGCATCTGCCGCCACCGGCCCAGTATACGGACCAAAGTACGGATTGCATATTGACTGTGTCATGGGTAACAATAGGGAGTTATCAGCGTATTACAAGCAATTGGTGTTGAGAGGCACTGGTTTTCGTGTACGCGATGATGGCGGGCATCGTGCCTGCCACACACAGTCAAGGAGATTCTATGAAGAAGAAAGCACTCGCTTTCGCGGCGGCGGCCTGCTCATTGGCCCTGCTGCTTGGAGCATGCGGCGGATCCGGGAGCAACGCCTCGGATAGCGGCAGCGGAGTTGTTATCACCGCCTTTAATTCTGAGCCTCAGAATCCATTGATTCCAGGCGACACGAATGAGACCGGCGGCGGCAAGGTTCTCGATTTGCTGTTCTCCCGTTTGGTGTCCTTCGACGTCAAGGGTAATGCGCGCAACGAAGTGGCAGAGTCAGTCGAGCCGAATGCTGATTCCACCCAGTACACCATCAAGCTCAAGAGCGGTTGGAAGTTCACCGATGGAACTCCTGTGACCGCAGAATCCTTCACCAAGGCATGGAGCTACACCGCCAATGCCAAGAACGCACAGTTGGGCGCTTCCTTCTTCGAGACCATCGCAGGATATGATGATTTGCAGAAGGATGGCCTCAACGGTGATGAGCAGCTTTCCGGTCTGAAGGTCGTGGATGACAACACCTTCACCGTTGACCTGAATCAGCCCGATTCCGTATTCGGCACCAAGATCGGTTACGTCGCTTTCGCTCCTCTGCCTGAATCCTTCTACAAGGATCCTAAGGCATTCGGCGAGAATCCTGTGAGCAACGGACCGTACAAGTTCTCCAAGTGGGATCACAACTCCCAGATCGTCGTGGTGAAGAACCCCGATTACAAGGGCAATGTCGACGTGAAGAACGATGGCGTCACCTTCAAGGTCTACACCGATGATGAGGCAGCCTACCGTGATATCCAGGCAGGCAACCTTGACACCATGGAAACCGTTCCTTCCTCGGCTACCAAGACCTTCGAGAAGGACAGCAAGGTTCAGGCTTATAACAAGGCCGGTTCCGTGTTCCAGTCCTTCACCATCCCTTCGGATCTCGACCACTTCAACACCAACACCGATGAGGGTCGTCTCCGCCGTGAGGCCATCTCCCGTGCAATCGACCGTGACGCCATCTGCGAGAAGGTGCGCAACGGTACCTGCACCCCTACAGTGGACTTCTCTTCACCAATGATTCCGGGCTATTCTGATTCCCTGACCGGAAACGAAGTGCTGAAGTATGACGCCGATGCAGCCAAGAAGCTGTGGGACGAAGCCAATGCTATTTCCGCATGGCCTTCTGACGGCAAGCTGACCTTCGCATACAACGCAGACGGCGGCCACAAGGCAATCTATGACGCAGTTGCCAACTCCATCAAGAATGCTCTGGGCATCGACGCAGAAGGCGCTCCAATGCCGACTTTCCAGGAGTTCCGTGACGCTGTGACCAACCGTCAGATCAAGGGTGCTTTCCGTTCCGGTTGGCAGCCAGATTATCCTTCTATCCAGAACTACCTCGGACCGCTGTACTCCTCTGCAGCAGCTGATGGCAAGGGCTCGAATGATGGTGATTACAAGAACACCGAATTTGACAACCTGCTGACCCAGGCTGCAGCTGCAGGAAGCGAAGACGATGCCAATAAGCTGTATCAGCAGGCTGAAGAGATTCTGCTTCGCGATCTGCCTGCGATCCCGCTGTTCAACTCCAATGCCTCCGGCGCTGCTGCACTTGGCGTCACCGGATTCGAGATGAATTGGCAGAACCTGCCTGATTACGCTTCTATGAGCAAGTGATCAGAAGGTAATAGCTGAACACAACAGCTGAGCAAAGCGGAGACGAGCGATTCGTCTCCGCTTTTTGTATTCTTGTTGAACAACACGGAACCAGCACTGCTGAAGTGCATTGCGGATTTGCACTCTGCAACCATGCGTAACCAAACCCGATGCCGCGGTTTCATTTCACAAGTGCGTGATGTGCATATGCGGAACGAGATCCTGATGGAGCTTCAAAACTACTGTCCGATACAAGCAGAGCTTCCAACGACATATGATGATGGTGAACTCATCGTATCCAGTTCGTTACATAAAAGTGCACACTGTGCTGTACACTACTGAGCGTATTTGTCGACCGGGCATGGGAGACCAACGTGTAGAAGCGTTCCGGTCAGAGATAATAAGGAGAAATCAATGGGCAAGTATCTTCTGCGCCGTATTCTGCAGATGATCCCCGTGGTTCTCGGCACGACCCTTTTGGTATACGCTCTCGTCTTTGCGCTGCCGGGCGATCCGGTGAAGGCAATGTTCGGAGACAAACCAGTAAATGATGCGGTCGCAGCCCAGATTCGCGCCGAGTACAATCTTGACAAGCCGTTCATCGTGCAATACCTGCTCTTCCTGAAGAACGCGTTAACTTTGGACTTCGGTAACACCTTTGCGGGCCAGCCCGTTATCGATGAAATCGGCAGGGCATTCCCTGTGACCATTCGTCTGGCACTTATGGCTTTTGTTTTTGAGGCGTTGTTCGGTGTGGTATTCGGTATCATCTCCGGTCTGAAAAAAGGCAAGTGGTACGACACCGTCATCCTCATCGTGTCCTTGTTGCTGATTTCAGTGCCTACTTTCGTTACCGGTTTCTTGGGACAGTACCTGTTCGGCGTGGAATGGGGAATTTTGCCGGTGACAGCAGGAGCAAATCCTGGATTCTTTGATTTGTTGCTGCCAGCCATGGTTTTGGGATCGGTTTCGATGGCATATATCATTCGACTGACCCGTGCCGAAGTTTCTTCCAATATCGCCGAGGATTATGTTCGTACGGCCCGTGCAAAGGGCATGGGAAGCCGTTCCGTATTGTTCCGCCATATTCTGCGTAACTCATTGATTCCTGTGGTCACGTATTTGGGACAGGATCTGGGTGTACTGATGGGTGGCGCCATGATTTCAGAAACGATCTTCAACATTCATGGTGTGGGGTATCTGACCTACCAGAGCATTCTGAAAGGCGAGGCGAATTTGGTGGTATCCATCGTCACGCTGTTGATGCTCATATTCGTCGTATGCAACCTCTTGGTCGATCTGCTCTATGCGGCTCTTGACCCCCGCATCCGTTACGCGTAAGAAATGAAGGTACTGATGAGTGACGATATGACGATGACCTCCCAGTCTGCGCATACCGCTTTGCCAGGTCAGGAGCGATATGTTGCCCCGATCGAGGAAACACCTTTGCATGAGGTGGATTCGGTCGATGAGGCAGCTCCTGCAGCCAGCATGTGGGCTGATGCATGGCGCACGCTGCGTAAGAATCCTTTGTTCATCATCTCGGGAATTATGATTCTCGCGGTGGTATTCGTGGCATTGTTCCCACAAGTGCTGACCAACCAGGATCCGAATTATTGCACCTTGGATAACTCTCTGGAACCTGCTCGTGCCGGACATCCTTTCGGATTTAATCTGCAGGGCTGCGATATTTACGCACGAGTAATTTACGGCACACGTACTTCATTGAGCGTTGGTGTTTTGGCCACCGTGCTGGTCGTTTTGATCGGTTCCTTGATCGGCGCTCTTGCGGGCTTCTTCGGCGGTTGGATCGATGCCGTGCTCAGCCGTTTGACCGATATCTTCCTGGCTCTGCCTATTCTGCTTGGCGCAATCGTGGTGCTCCAGATGTTCCGCACATCCACTTCCATTTGGAAGGTCGTGTTGGTCATGGCCTTGTTCGGATGGGTTTCCACCGCTCGCATTGCCCGCGGTGCCGTTATGGAATCGAAGAACCTTGAATTCAATACCGCATCCACGGCATTGGGTTCGACTCCGACGCGAAATCTGTTCCGCCACATCATTCCGAACTCTTTGGCACCGATTATTGTGGTCGGCACCACTTCGTTGGGAACCTACATCGTTCTCGAGGCTACGTTGAGCTTCCTGGGCGTTGGTCTGCCTTCTTCGACTGTGAGCTGGGGTGGCGATATCTCCGATGCGCAGAGCGTATTGACGACCGACCCGATGGTGCTGTTCTATCCCTCCGCCGCCTTGGCCATCACGGTATTGGCATTCATCATGATGGGTGATGCGGTGAAGGATGCACTTGACCCCAAGAGCCGTACTGCGTGAGTGTGAGGAATATCGCTGATGAGTAAAGTTATGAACACAGCAAACAATCTTGAGGCACTGCAGCGCGAACAAGGCCCTTTGCTGGAAGTGAAGAATCTTCAGGTGGATTTCACCACCGATAGCAACCGTGTGGTGCATGCAGTTCGCGACGCTTCGTTTAGCGTATATCCGGGGCAGTGGGTCGCAATCGTAGGCGAATCCGGATCAGGAAAGTCAACATCCGCTATGGCGGTGCTTGGCTTGCTTGCCGGTACTGGCCATGTTTCCGGTGGTTCGATCAAGCTGGACGGACAAGAACTGACCGAGTTGAAGCCAAAGGATTTCGACAAGCTTCGCGGCAGCAAAATGGGCCTGGTCCCTCAGGATCCTATGAGCAATCTGAACCCTGTGTGGCGCATTGGCACACAGGTCAAGGAAGCTTTGGTCGCCAACGGCATGGATATCTCTCACGAGAAGCGTTCCAAACTTGCCACGGCCTTGGCCGGAGGCGAAGTGGCCGTCAAGTCGGCGGACGATGAGCTGTTCATTAGCTCGGCTGAACGTCCGGCTCTGATGGAGGCTGCCAAGTCCGGTCTGCAGAAGGCCGGTGTGGATGGCGAGCGTTTTGAGGCCGCCATGCAGCATTTTGAGCAGGAATGGGATGCTGGCTCTCAGACTCGTTGGCGTGTGGCTGATGACCTGATTCAGGCCGGTATGGGCGATGATGAAGCCTGGGCCATTGCCAAGCAGTATGTCACCGGTTCCAATATGGAGGATCGCATTGCCGGTTTGCTTTCAGAGGCCGGTTTGCCTGATGCCGCGACTCGCGCACGTCAGTTCCCTCATGAGTTCTCCGGTGGTATGCGTCAGCGTGCATTGATCGCAATCGGTCTGGCTTGCCGCCCGGATTTGCTCATCGCCGATGAGCCAACATCCGCTTTGGATGTGACGGTGCAAAAGCGTATTCTGGACCATTTGCACAATCTGACGGATTCCTTGGGAACCGCTGTGCTGTTCATTACTCACGATCTGGGCCTGGCGGCAGAGCGTGCCCAGCATATCGTGGTGATGTACAAGGGTCAGGTCGTGGAATCGGGTCCGTCGCTCGAAGTGCTTCAGCACCCTCAGCATCCGTACACCAAGCGTTTGGTCGCAGCCGCTCCTTCTCTGGCATCTCAGCGCATCATCTCGGCGCAAAAGCAAGGTCTGGATGCCGAGTCGCTCAAGGAACATCACACCAAGGATGACGCGGCTCTCGAGCGCAGCGAACACATCATTACCGTCGATCATCTGACGAAGGAATTCAAGCTTCCTCGTCGCAAGGAGATGTTCAAGGCGGTTGACGATGTGTCGTTCTCGCTGAAGCGCGGAACAACATTGGCCATTGTGGGTGAATCCGGCTCAGGCAAGTCAACGGTCGCCAATATGGTGCTCAAACTTCTGGAGCCCTCTGCAGGAACCGTGACGTATGAAGGCAAGAATATTGCAGGATTCAAGGGCAAGGAATTGCTGGACTTCCGCCGCCATGTGCAACCGGTGTTCCAAAATCCCTATGGCTCATTGGATCCTATGTATTCCATCTATCGCTCGATAGAAGAGCCTTTGCGTATCCACGGCATAGGGGATACCAAGTCTCGTCGCAAGCGTGTGCGTGAACTCCTGGACATGGTGAATATGCCAGAATCCGTTATGGGCCGATATCCCAACGAGCTTTCCGGCGGACAGCGCCAGCGCATCGCCATTGCACGAGCCATGGCTTTGAATCCGGACGTTATCGTCTGCGACGAAGCTGTCTCGGCGCTGGATGTTCTGGTGCAGGATCAGGTGCTTCGTTTGCTCAATGATCTGCAGGCGGAGCAGGGTCTGAGCTACTTGTTCATCACGCATGATTTGGCGGTGGTTCGTCAGATCGCCGACGAGGTAGTGGTGATGCAGCATGGCAAGTTGGTCGAACATGCCACGACTGACGAAGTATTCGAGCATCCGAAGATGAAGTACACGCAGGATCTGCTGGATGCCATTCCTGGAGGCAAGCTTCAGCTGGGACTCGACTGAGTGCCGGTGCTTCAGCGCTGAATAATTCAATACGTGCATTTGAGGGATATGCGGTGCCAAGCCGCTCAATGATTGTCACTAAAGGATTGCGTTTCTGACAGTCATTGAGTTCAGTTCGGCGTCGCATATCCCTCAATTGGTTTCTCGGCATTTATCTCACGCATGCAATGCAGCACAATGGCGTCGTGTCCAGCTCACTAAGCATGGGGGGTATTATCGGCATTCGTCTGTGAGTGGATGCGGCAATGATTGACCCAAGCCGCTGCTATGGTCGGTATTATGACGATCACGATTACGACGGCCAATCTCAACGGCATTCGTGCCGCAAAGCGCAAGGGCATGTTGGATTGGGCAAAGGCCAAAACTCCGAATATCTGGTGTATGCAGGAAGTACGTGCTCCACAGGAAGAAATCGATCCAATAATCGCTCAAATCAGTGAGGAATATGTCAGCGCATCTGCTATTTCCGATGCGGCCGATTTGCACAGCACCAATGAGGTTTGTCGTGTCAAAGGTCGTGCCGGCGTCGCTTTGCTGTCTGACCTGCCGGTGACTGAACGTCGCTATGGTTTGCCGGGGCTGACGGAGGACGTGGATTCCGGCCGCTGGATAGAGAACGATATCACTACGCCTGAAGGCTATGACATCACTGTGGCAAGCATATATGTGCACCATGGCGATGTGGAAGATCCTGTGAAGATGGAACAGAAATACCGTTTTCTCGATACCATGCTTGAGCGACTTGGGCAATTGCAGGAAGAGGCTGCCAAGGGTGGCAGACAGGCTGTGCTCTGCGGAGATTTCAATATTGCGCATACGCCTGCCGATCTCAAAAATGCCAAGGGCAATGTAACCAAAGCAGGCTTCCTCCCTGAAGAACGGGCATATATTGACCGTTGGCTGAACGAATTTGAATTCGTCGATGTCATGCGCGATCTCGCAGGAGATATCCAAGGGCCATACACTTGGTGGAGCCAGCGAGGCAGGGCATTTGACAATGACGCTGGCTGGCGTATCGATTACCAGTTCGCCACTCCTGAGCTCGCGCAGGCGGCAAAGGGATTTGTTATCGACAAGGCGCCTAGTTACGATACTCGCTGGTCGGATCATGCCGCATTGACCATTACCTATGAGGTATGAGTTCTGCTGCGGAACGGCAAATCGATATGCGATGAATGCTGGCTTCAGCGTGCTATCTGGGAATGTGCTGAATTTGCGTTGTCGACGCATATGAGGGTGCTAGGCTAGTCACGGTTGCAACCTGTTAGAAACGAGGAACCATGGGTCTGTTTGGATTCGGCAAGAAGAAGCGTCACGAAGAAGATGACGACGAGCTCAAGTATTCGCAGAAAACGGTCGAGGACGATCAACAAGATGAAGGTGACGAGAATCAGGATGAGGAACAATCCGCATATCCTGACGAACCGTCAGCGGTGTATGAGGGTCGTGGCGAAGAATACGGTCCTTGGGATGTCAATGATGAACATGTGCCGGATTATGACGACTATTTGGATGTCGGCGCGTACTATTTGCCGTTCCTCAGAGGCATTGAATTGCGTATCAAAGCCAACCGTGCCACCCAGCAAGTCATGGGTGCGACGATAACCTACGGTTCGTCCAGCTTGGAGATCGAAGCATTTGCAGCTCCCAAGACCATGGGATTGTGGGATGATGTCCGCGATGATCTGCTGCAGGCCAACGCCAAGGCAAGCGAGGTCGAAGGTGTGTTTGGCACTGAGCTGCAACTGCCTGTCACGGTGAAAAGCGGTAAGACCGTGATGACTCGCATTGTTGGCGTCGACGGACCACGCTGGATGCTTCGCGGCATATTCTCAGGAAAAGCGGCGACAGAAGCTGGCGAAGAACGCGATGCCTTGAATCATTTCTTCGCGGATATTGTTGTGGAGCGAGGAGAAGAGCCTTTGGCTCCTCGTGATCTGATCCCGATGCATCCTCCTGTTTCTCCTGCACAGCGTAAGGCGGCCAATGCGACGGCCAGCGAAGAAGAGCAGGAGGAGCTCAGTATCCCTGACAAGCCGAAGGGCCCGTTTGATTCCGACCAGCAGGTTGAAGTCAAGACCACGCTGTCAAGAGGACCTATGTTCTCCGAGGTTCGCTGAGCAATCGTCGCTTGGCTCTTTGACGAAAGGCAACGATGACGAAAACACCCCGTCAACGTACCGGCATTGCCGCATTGGCCAGCGCCGATGGCGATGAAGATTTTTCCGTAATCGATGCCATCGGCGGTCCCCGTGGCGTTGTGGAATCAATGCTTCCGGGACTGGTGTTTGTTGTGCTCTTCGTAGCGACAAGCGATCTTGTGCTCACGGTGATTGTCTCCGCAGTGCTTGCCGTGGTGCAGGTGTTGCTCCGCCTTGTCCAAAGACAATCGGTTATGGGAGCGATAAGCGGCTTGTTCTCAGTGGCCATATGCCTGATCTGGGCTTGGACCAGTCATGAGGCAAGAAACTATTACATGGTCGGCTTCATAACCAACGCTGTATGGACTGTCCTGCTACTGGCTTCATTGCCTGTGCGTGTGCCCGGCGTGGGTTTGATTGTGGAATATATCCGCTCCACGCCCATGGATCACTTCAGGCAGTGGCTAGATGACTGGCGAAATGACAAGGGATTGTATCGCGCATACGTTCGTGTGAGCCTGCTGTGGATTGCAGTGTTCTCGCTGCGATTGGTCGTGCAGGTGCCGCTGTATCTATCCAATCAGGTGGCGTTATTGGGCACGACACGATTGCTTATGGGATTGCCTTTCTGGGCATTGGCTATTTGGGTCTCGTATCTGCTGGTGGCTGATCCCATGCGCAGGCATATTGCACAAAAGTCCGCGGAATCGGATGAACAGGGCAATGGTCGTGAACCACATGACGGTGTGGATAGGACGGCTGTTGACAGCTCGCTAATCGCCGCATAGCACGCGCCGCATGTCATCCTTATTTTCATACCAAACCATATCCGATGTTGTGACGATCGAAAGGTAAAGCGTAATAGTGGTGGAAGCAACGATTCGCATCGAACGATATGCCGATCAAGGCCGCTGTGTGGGGCATATTGATGGTCGAGTGGTTTTCGTCCGTTTCGCACTTCCGGGTGAATTGGTCAAGGTTCGTCTGGATGAGCCTACCAATCGTGAAGATCGCTTCTGGACAGGCGAAGTCGTTGAGGTCTTGGAAGCAAGCGAGGATCGCGTTGAACCGGTATGGCCTTTGGCGGGTCCTGTCTCAGATGGGGGCGGAGTCGGTGGCGCTGATCTGGTTCATGTCTCCTTGGATGGGCAATTGCGTTGGAAATCCACTATTATCGCTGAACAATTACGCCGATTGGGACGCATCGAAATAGCGGCGGTTCCTGTGGAACGCATGCCTGAAGATGAATCGTTGTCTGGCTTGCACTGGCGTACGCGAATTGAACTCATAGCTGACAATAATGGCAAGGTATCCATGCACCGTCGCGGTAGTCATACCCGCGTGCCGCTGGATGACATGCCACTTGCTTCACAAGCACTGCTCGCCGTGGCTGAGCGGGAAGGCCTATGGGATGGTGGATTTGAGCCAGGTTCGCAGATTCGTGTGGTCGTTCCTGAGCCGAGAGGACTTGAATCCAATCCTGATACGGCGACTTTGCTCAAAGCCATCGGTGATAATTACGCAATCCTTGTGGATGGGGCGCTCCGCTCCGGAAACAAAGTGCTTCACGAACAGGTCAATGTTGCAGGAGTCGATTTTGATTATATTGTCGATGCTGCCGGATTCTGGCAAATGCATCGACACGCGCCCGTAGTGCTGCCCAATTATGTGATTTCCAAGGTACAAGAAGCGTTGCAAGGTTCCGATAGCGCCATTGTCTGGGATTTGTATTCGGGGTCGGGATTATTCACCCTCCCTCTGGCGGAGATGAGCGCCCAGCGCGTTCGTGTCTTGAGCGTTGAAGGCGCCAAGGTCGCAGCCGCCAATGCCCGAAAGAATTTGCGCGCACGTGATCTGCATATGGTGGATGCGCGCACGGGTGATGTGGCGGCTACTCTGGGACACTTGCCCAAGGATCTGCAGCATCCCGATGTGGTCGTGCTTGACCCGCCGCGGGCTGGTGCCAAGGCAAAGGTATGCAGAAGCATTGCCGATTCCGGGGCTGCAACTGTTGTGTATATTGCTTGCGATCCGACCAGCCTGGCCCGCGATACCGCGACCTTGAGCGGATTGGGATATGCATTGAAGGATATTCGTGCTTTCGATATTTATCCCATGACGCATCATGTAGAGACAGTCGCTGTGTTTTCGAAGGCGGAAGGGTAGTCTGCGGCTTCTCGGTTCATATCCTGCTGAGTCAGGCGGATGAGAAAAGAGGAAAGAGCTATGGTTCGATGGTTCCATCACAATGTGGTTGTTCAATTGAACGATTATGCGGATAGTCGTGGATTGAGTATTTGACGATACTCCAGATTCTAGACTCGACGTATCGTCATAGACATCGAAGAAATCACATGTTCCGATGCCGGCTCGCATTGATATGCTGGTGGTATTGATCGTTGGTTATTAAGGCAGGGATATGCGGCGCTCGCTGATAATGCGGTGGTTGACGGTGTTCGTACTGTGTATGCTCGCCATAACAAGCGCATGCACGCCGCAGGGATCGGCGGTCGGGCGCACACAGAGCGATGCCAGCGCTGCAATTCATCACGATGGCATCGATCGCAGCGATATGCTCGTAGGTCTTATCGGTGAAAAAAGCGACGATGCTGCCGATGTCAACATATTGAAGAGCTGCCAAACATCCCAGCTGAAGGCCGTGTATGTTTCCACAAGCGATGTGGCATCATATGCCCAGGCAGCACAACAGGGAATGATTGATCTGACAGCACGCCCTGTCAGCGTTGTTGTGGTCAATCATCTGGATTTGCAGGGTGGAACCGCATTGACCCAAGATTGGCGCGATGCATTTGAGCAAGTTCGTCAGGCGGGAATCCCTGTGGTGTTGATCGATCCGATCGATGTGCCACAGGATGACACCTTGTATGCAGCGGTGTTTATCACGGATGATCAATCCGATGGCGATGCCACAGATCATGATTCGGATAGCACGGCTTTGGATGATGCATTGATGCTGGTAGCCAATGACAATCCACACGATGTAAGAATGACGGTAAGACTGTGAACTTGAAGCCAGCGCGATTGCGGATTTCGATACAGTTGGCATGAGAATCCCGTCAGACGGGGAATCCGCGGATATGAGGTGTCGTGTGGATATGCAGCAATCAACGGGTAGGGAATCTGAGCAACCATTCGATGACGTGATGCCGGAGGTGCAGGAATCTGGTCTGAAAGCCGAGCAGGTTAAGCAACGTATTGAGCAGGGGCAACGCAATACGGTTCACCGCAGTACCTCACGCTCGCTTGGCGCGATTATTCGAGCCAATGTGTTCACGATGTTCAATGCCATCATTTTGGTAGCCATGGTGACAGTATTGATTACCGGATCGTGGCGTGATGCAGTATTCGGTTTTGTCATCATTATCAATACCGGAATCGGTATTATCACTGAGCTCAGAGCCAAAGTGACCTTGGATAGACTGTCCATTTTGGTGGCGTCTCCTGTTGTGGTACGACGTGACGGCAAGAATATCGCCGTTGGGCATGGTGATATCGTCATGGACGATTTGTTGTGGGTGCGATTAGGGGAGCAGGTGCCTGCGGATGCGACAATCGTTCACACATGGGGGCTTGAACTCGATGAATCGATGCTCACAGGCGAATCCGTAACGGTTCGCAAGCATGAGGGGGATACCATATTTTCCGGTTCCACCGCAGTCTCCGGCATGGCACTCGTTGCGGTCACTGCGGTAGGCAATAACAGCTATGCGGCAAAACTCACCGCCGAGGCAAAAACATATACCAAAACGGTTTCTGATCTCAGCAAGGGTATCAATACCATTTTGAAATATATGACCTTCATCGTGGTGCCATTATGTGTGCTGCTCGTATGGTCGCAGATGAATGCGGTCGGTGGCTGGCATGAGGCCGTTGCAAGTGGACAATGGCGCAATGCCATTATTTCCGCTGTGGCAGGTGTTGTGGGCATGATCCCAGAGGGACTGGTGCTGCTCACATCGCTGAATTTCGCCATTGCCGCAATGCGATTGGCAAGGCAGAACACCCTGGTTCAGGAGTTGGAATCCGTGGAGACCTTGGCAAGGGTGGATGCACTCAACCTTGATAAAACAGGGACGATCACTGACGGAGGCATCGAATTCATCGATATGGTGATGCTGGGTGAACAGACTTCGCCACTGCACCACTCGGAAGCGATGCAGGCGCTGTATGACGTGAGTAACGAAGAGAATCCCAATGCCACGGCGGATGCGATATTGCAAGCGTTGGAAGACCAAGGCGTCGCGGCAGGCAAGATCAGAGATCGACTGCCCTTCTCATCGGCCCGCAAATGGAGTGCCATTCAACGCGAATCAGGAGAACTTTGGTATTTGGGAGCGCCTGAAGTATTGCTCGCCGCTATGGACGGCAATTACGCGCAGGTAGCTCAAGCGGTGACGTCATATGCCCAGCAAGGCAATCGAGTGCTGATGATTGCCAAGGCGTCTGTTGATGGCGTCAATGGTGAAGGCGAACTCTCACCGACGATAGCCTCGGGTGCTCACCCCGTGGCATTGGCGTTATGCGCCGAAAGAATCCGTGCAGATGCGCAATCCACCCTGGCTTGGTTCCGTGAACAAGGCGTGCGATGCCGGATCATCTCAGGAGACAATCCTGTGACAGTGGGTGCGATTGCGGCGAAAGTCCGGCTTACGGGGGATCGCGAGCCCATATCCATGGATGCTCGTCACTTGCCGAAGGACATTGAACAGCTGGCAGAGGTTCTTGAAGGCGTAGATGTGTTGGGTCGTGTGCTTCCTGAACAAAAGAAGGCGATTGTGCAGGCTTTGCATAGCCGTGGTCATGTCGTGGCTATGACAGGAGATGGTGTGAATGACACCTTGGCCATAAAAGAGGCTGATTTGGGTGTGGCCATGGGCAATGCTGCCGCTGCCACCAAGGCAGTTGCACAGGTGGTACTAGTGGATTCCAAATTCAGCCACCTGCCCGATGTGGTGGCTCGCGGACGTCAGGTCATGGCAAATATGGAACGTGTGGCCAGTCTGTTTTTGGTGAAGACAGTCTATTCCGCGCTGATATCACTGGCATCGGTGCTATCTGCTTCGCCTTTCCCGTATTTGCCGAGGCATATCACCTATGTGGGCGCACTCACCATCGGCATGCCGGCATTCATTCTGGCGCTTGCACCGAATACACGACGATATGTGCCAGGATTCCTGAAACGAGTATTGCGTTTTGCTGTGCCATATGGCGTTGCCGTGGCACTCTCGATAATGCTCTGCGTGTGGGTCCTGCCGGGAATCATGGGTTGGGATTTGCGCAACAGGCAGGATCTGTTTGTGCTCAATGCAACATGCGCACTGGTGCTGCTGTTCCTTGGCATATTGGTGCTCGCACAGGTGGCAAGACCTTTGCGTTCATGGCGCGGACTACTGGTTCTTGGTTTTGCCTTGGCTGGATTGGTTGGCTTGCTGACTCCGGCAGTCGCCACATTCTTCGCTTTGCAGGTGCCTCAGGGGAGCATGCTTATGGCGACACTGGCCGCACTTGCTTGTTCGGCAGGAATATTCGTGCTGTGCAATATGGGGGCTCGGAGCGTAGAGCGAATTATCTCGCATTCCAAGCAGACACGCCAGAGATAATTTACAGCGTGGATACGATGGGCTGAGATACTCATCGAGACTATGCCGTTTCGATTCGTCGACGGCTTTGCTCGAATCAGCTCGGAGGATTGCCTATGTCCATGCGCGATGACCGATTGTCTACATTGAATGTGGATGATGTTGCTTACGATTATTACGATATTGCAGGTTTGCCCGGCATTGACCATTTGCCGTATTCCCTGAAAGTGCTTGCGGAAAATCTGGTGCGCAATATCGATGGTGCCAATATCACCGATGACCATATTCGCGCATTGTTGGACTGGGATCCCCAGGCGCAACCCAGCCATGAAATCCAGTTCACCCCGTCTCGTGTGGTTATGCAGGATTTCACTGGCGTTCCATGCATTGTGGATCTTGCCACGATGCGTGATGCTGTCAAGGAGCTGGGCGGAAATCCTGAAGTCATCAACCCTCAGGTGCCAGCCGACATGGTGATTGACCATTCCGTGCAAATCGATGCCTATGGCGTTGATGACGCTGTAGAACGCAATATGGATATCGAATACCAGCGCAATGGCGAACGCTACCAATTCCTGCGCTGGGGACAGCAGGCATTCCGCAACTTCCGTGTGGTGCCGCCTGGAACGGGCATTATTCATCAGGTCAATATCGAATATCTGGCACAGGTGGTGATGTCCAAGCAAAGTCAGAACGATGCCGATCGTCAGCTTGCCTACTTGGATTCGTGTGTCGGTACCGATTCGCACACCACCATGGTCAATGGCCTGAGCGTTTTGGGCTGGGGCGTCGGCGGCATTGAAGCGGAAGCAGCCATGTTGGGGCAGCCGATCTCCATGCTGGTGCCACGTGTTGTCGGTTTCAAGCTCACCGGTTCGATTCCGGAAGGCGTGACCGCAACCGATGTGGTCCTGACCATAACCGATATGCTGCGCCAGCACGGCGTGGTCGGCAAATTTGTGGAATTCTATGGTGACGGCGTTGCTCGGTGCCTTTGGCAAAATCGTGCGACCATAGGCAATATGAGCCCTGAATTCGGCTCGACTTGCGGTATTTTCCCCATCGATGACGTGACATTGGACTATTTGCGTCTGACAGGCCGCAGCGAGGAGCATATTGCATTGGTCGAAGCCTATGCCAAGGCCAATAAGCTGTGGCATGACACCACATCTCCTGACTATGTTGAGCCTCAGTATTCAGAATATATGGAACTCGATCTCTCCACGGTTGTGCCATCCATCGCAGGCCCGAAGCGTCCTCAGGATCGCATATTGCTCAGCGAGGCACGTCAGAGCTTCGAAAAGACCCTTCCTGCATACACTACGGAGAACACCAATGAGAATCCCGTGGCAGTAAGCACTGAATTCAAGGGTGATTTTGCAGTGAAAAATGGTGATGTCGCCATCGCTTCGATCACCAGCTGCACGAATACCTCGAATCCGTCGGTTATGATCGCGGCGGGCCTGCTCGCTCGCAATGCGCATGCCAAGGGTTTGCAGCCAAAACCATGGGTGAAGACTTCCTTGGCTCCAGGTTCCCAAGTGGTTGCGGATTATTTGCACAAGGCGGGTCTGCAAGAGGATCTGGATGCACTGGGATACCAATTGGTGGGCTTCGGCTGCACAACGTGTATCGGCAATTCCGGACCGCTTTTGCCGGAGATTTCTCAGGCCATCAATGCCAATGATCTGACGGTCACCGCAGTGCTTTCCGGCAATCGTAACTTCGAAGGCCGTATTTCACCGGATGTCAAGATGAATTACTTGGCATCACCGCCTTTGGTTATTGCGTATGCTCTGGCTGGAACCATGGATTTCGATTTTGAAAGCCAACCCTTGGGTCAAGATTGCGATGGCAAAGATATCTTCCTCAAAGATATTTGGCCGTCGAATGAGGAAGTTCAGCAAGTGGTGGACTCCGCGGTTTCACGAGAAATGTTCGTCTCTGATTATGCGAGCGTATTTGATGGTGATGAGCGATGGAAGGGACTTCAAGTTCCTGAGGGTGAGCTATTCGCTTGGGATGAGGACTCCACGTATGTCAGGCGTCAGACCTTCTTTGACGGCATGAGCGCTGATCCGGAGCCAGTGCAGAATATCCATGGTGCCCGTGTTCTGGCCTTGCTGGGTGATTCGGTGACCACCGACCATATTTCACCTGCCGGTGCATTCAAGGCATCCAGCCCTGCAGGACAATACTTGATTGATCATGGCATCGAACAAAAGAACTTCAATTCATACGGTTCTCGTCGCGGAAACCACGAAGTCATGGTTCGCGGCACCTTCGGCAATATTCGCTTGCGCAATTTGCTTCTGGAATCCGTGGGCAAGGAAGTCACGCCGGGTGGATTCACCTATGATTTCCTCACTGGCGAAGAGGAAACGATATTCGATGCCTCCGAGCAATACCGCAAGGCCCAAGTGCCTTTGGTCGTTCTGGCGGGCAAGGAGTACGGTACCGGTTCTTCCCGCGATTGGGCCGCGAAAGGAACCTTGATGCTCGGTGTGCGTGCGGTGATTACGCAGAGCTTCGAGCGTATCCACCGCAGCAACCTCATCGGCATGGGTGTTCTGCCTCTGCAATTCCCTGAGGGAGAGTCCTATGAGACGCTCGGACTGGATGGCACCGAGGTATTCGATATCGAAGGCATCGATGCATTGAATGAGGGGAGCATCCCCGAAACCGTGCATGTGCGTGCAGCCAAGCAGGACGGCAGTGTGACGGAATTCGATGCTGTTGTCCGTATCGATACGCCCGGCGAAGCCGATTACTACCGTAACGGCGGCATTCTGCAATTCGTCTTGCGTAATCTTATGAGGCAGTAGCGCTTTTCTGCTCAACTGAGATGGTATTCGGGGCAAGCACTTGCGTTGTTTTCGGCAAGTGTTTGCCCCGAAATCGTTATTTCGGTGATTGATATCGGATTTCACCGGAAATAGGTCAAGCCGTTGGTTCTTCTCGATCCGATCAGCCTCAATGCGGCTTCGGATGCCTGTCTCGGATGACAATTGTGAATCGTTGTAGTGAACCCTCATGGTGGATACCTGTTGTACGTCCCCATGGCGAATCCGCGTTGCAGATTGTGCAGATTGCTCTTGTGAATACTTCCCGCACAGTCTGCGCATACGCCACTCCTGCAGCAAGTCCCGTTCACTTCACTTGGGTTTCGTCGGATATTAATTTCGGATGGTCAGTGACTTTAAACGAATCACATTGCGCCTGAATCGCATTGCAGGTGATATGCATTGCAGATGATTTGCATTGCAGATGATTTGCATTACTGCTGAATCGCATTATCGATTATCGGATAGGGCAGATGCGATACGCTGCATGATGAGCTCTGGAGTGAGCCCATAACGTTCTTGCAGTGTGCTGAGCGGAACGCGGTCAGTGAATTCCTTGTCGGCGCCGATGACCACGGTATGCATGGCATTGATAGTCGGATCGGCATTGCCTGAAATCCAAGAGGCGATATGCTCGCCCCATCCGCCTTCACGCTGTCCATCCTCGAGTGTCACGACAACCTTGGTGTTTGCGGAAATATTGGTCAAGGTTTCAGTATCGATTCGGGTGCACTGCCGGGCCTTGACAATACTGGCCTTCACTCCTGTTCGCTCCATGAGCATTGACCCTGCTTTGCGTGCGATTGGCATGGTATTGCCCAGGCCGATAATGGCAACTTCGCTGCCCATGTGTTCCACGACATACTCTTCGAAAGGAGAAGGAACAGTGCGGCGCATGGTTCCGTTGGAAGAGAGCGCAGTCCGGCCGACTTTCGTTGAAATCGGCATTGTGCTGCCCGTGGCGATTTCGTCTGCCAGTGCAAGCGATGGATAGCGAGATTTCCCACTGGCCATGTCTTCGTCCAAAACGGCTTGGGAAGGGATGCGAATGGCAACCGCACCGTGATCCCTACTGCGCGTGGACCAATCCAGCATGGTCAACAATTCGCGCTCATTGCTTGGAGTCAGATACGTCATTCCTGGAATATTGCCGAGCATGGCAATGTCGAATGCACCGGAATGCGTATTGTCCGCATTTGAAAGACCTGCTGAGAATACCAATAAGGTTGTGGGCTGTGCATTCAATGAGAGTTCCTGCTGCAACTGGTCATATGCGCGCTGGAAGAATGTGGCGCTTGTGGCAAGGACAGGAGTTCCTCCTGCCTGCGCGATTCCTGCGGCATAGGCCACGGCATGTTCTTCGGTTATTCCGGTATCGACATAGTGCTGTCCGGCCAGTTGACGAAATTCCGGCGTAATGCCGTTCGAACCAGGCGTTGCGGGGGAGATGACTGTCAATCCCGGATCTGATGCGAATCGGTGCAACAGATACTGCATGGCCAGTTGCCCGTAGTATTTACGGGCGCCAAGCGGCTGCTGCCGTGCGCTTATCGGCGTGCGCCAGTGGTTGGATTCACATTGGCCGGGCAGGAAGCCATCCTGTGCATCGACCTCGTCCAAACCAAGCCCTTTGCAGGTATGGATATGCAGAACGATCGGATGATCGATATCCTTGACCTCTTGAAAAGCGCGTATGAGGGCATGCACATCATTGCCGGATTCGATGTATCGATAATCAAGGCCGAATGCGCGGAATAGGTTGGGCTCATAGGTGCCCTGCGTGCGGCGGAGATTGTCCAAGGTGCCGTACATCCCGCCCACATTTTGAGCGATGGACATCTCATTGTCGTTGAGAACAATAATGAGATTGCCTCCCTGGGATGCGGCGTTATTCAATCCCTCGAAAGCGACCGCACTGCTCAATGCGCCATCTCCGATAATCGCAACGACATTGCCGGTTGGACTGTTGCCTGTTTCGGCCTGTTGCAGATCCCGTGTTTTCGCCACTCCACAAGCCAATGAGATGGAAGTGCCGGTATGTCCCAGCACGAAGCGGTCATGCTCGCTTTCCTCTGGATTGGTAAAACCGGTCACCTCATCAAAGTGTGCGGCATCCGTGTACGCATCCCATCTGCCCGTCAGCATCTTATGGACATAGCTTTGGTGGGATACGTCGAATATCAACGCGTCGCGAGGGGAGTCGAATACCCGATGCAAAGCCACAATAGCTTCGACCATGCCTAGATTGGAACCGATATGCCCGCCATGCGCTCTGCCATATGCAAGCAAAGTCCCGCGAAGTTGCGAACATAGCGCATCCAAAGCGGACTCGTCCATGGATTTCAGCTCGGCTGGAGTGATGCCGTTCATATCGTCCCCTGTCACGTGACTCCTTCCTGCAGAGGGTTTCCAAAGCCGTCATTCTAACCAAAGCTTTCGTATATGGAAGTCATACGGGCAAATACCCTCAACTTCTCCGTATTGGGACTGGGGAATACATGGGGATATCCGGTGAACAGGTTCGAGAGCTGGCTGCCATCGCACCGTGAAGAGGGCTCGCTGCGTATTCATTGCTATCCCTAGGTGCTGCGGTGCTGTGGTGGCTGAACGCTGACGAGTGGTGACATTGCTTTTCTGTGCCGTTGCGTAGAGTGGAGCATGTTCCAACCTGGAGGTGCACATGGCAGAACAAACGCCCGAAGTGGCGGTAATCATGGGCTCAGCAAGCGATTGGGAAACCATGAAGCATGCTTGCGAGATGCTCGACCAATTTGAAGTCCCATACATCAAACAAGTGATTTCGGCACACCGTACCCCGGAATTGATGGGTACGTTTGCGCATGAGGCCCGTTCCAAGGGACTCAAGGTGATTATTGCGGGTGCCGGCGGTGCAGCTCATCTTCCAGGCATGGTTGCGGCGCAGACCACATTGCCGGTTATAGGTGTGCCGGTGCGCTCGCATACGTTGTCTGGCTGGGATTCACTGCTGTCGATTGTCCAGATGCCGGGTGGTATTCCTGTTGCCACGACCGCTGTGGGCAATTCCGGCGCGACCAATGCAGGTTTGCTCGCCGTGAGTATTTTGAGCACTACTGATGAGCGTTTGGCGAAGGCCTTGCAGGATTATCGCGATGGTTTGAAGCAGAAGGTGGAGCAATCCAATGCCGAGCTTATCTGAGGAAACCAAGGGTGCTGTCAAGCAGTTGATGCCGGGTACGACGATCGGTATCGTCGGCGGAGGACAGCTTGGACGAATGATGGCCCTTTCGGCAAAATATATGGGGTTCAGAATCGGTGTTCTCGATCCGACCGAGGATTGCCCGACCGCGCAGGTCGCCGATTTCCAGGTAACTGCCGATTATGACGATGATGCTGCGATTCGTGAATTGGCTGAGCGCAGTGATGTCATCACGTATGAATTTGAAAATGTCAATGCCGATGCAATCGACACCGTTCGCGGAACGGTTGCTGTGCCGCAAGGCACTGATCTGCTGCGCGTCACGCAGGACCGCGTGAACGAGAAGCAATTCATTAACGATCATGGCGCTCCGACGGCCCCTTGGCGACAAGTGGATAGCGTTGATGAACTCCATTCCGCACTCGAAGAGATCGGTTTTCCGGCAGTATTGAAAACACGTCGAGGCGGATATGACGGGCACGGCCAGGCGGTATTGCGCACTGAGCAGGATGTGCATGAGATTGAGTCCCGTTGCGAACAGGGCGGCATGCCACCTTCCATACTGGAAGGCTTCGTGGATTTCGCTTTCGAGGCGTCCATCCTGGTGTGCGGCAATGGCAATGAATATGTGACATTCCCCATCGTGCGCAATGAACATCGCAATAATATCCTGCATATGACGATCGCTCCTGCTGCTGTGGATGCTGCGGTCGCCGAGCAAGCCAGGGGTTTGGCCATGCGCTTGGCCCGTGGCTTCGAGCTCTCCGGCATTCTTGCGATTGAGTTGTTCGTGACCTCCGAAGGTCGTGTCATAGTCAACGAGTTGGCTCCTAGGCCGCATAATTCGGGGCATTACACCATAGAGGCATGTTCGATCGATCAATTTGATGCCCATATTCGCGGCATAGCAGGCTGGCCGCTTCCTCAACCGAAATTGCTGAGCAATGCGGTTATGGTGAATGTGCTGGGGCAGCATGTGGCACCAACCCGTGAGCTTATCGCGGATCATCCGGAATGGAATGTGCATGATTACGGCAAGGCCACGGTGAAGCATAACCGGAAGATGGGGCATATCACGGTATTGGGTGATGACACCGAGCAAATCGTGGAACAGCTTGAGGCCACAGGATGCTGGGATGATCTGAAATGATTGGCGATATGCTTCGGCTCGTGGCGCAACACTGAGTCGGAGGTCTAGTCCTTCCGTATGGTGAAGAGGTATGAAACCAACCGAGAGCAAGGGTTGGTTTCATACCTCATTGTTTTTGAATATGGTGTGCATTACTTGCGACACGGAAAGAGGATGGTGTGAACGTGAAAAAGACTTCTGCACAGCGGCATACCAGGCAGAAAGATGCCGTATTGCGCGCGTTGCGTGGAAGCAGTGATTTCATGTCGGCCCAGGATCTCCATCAGCAGATGTCGCAAACCGGGGTCGAGGTCGGTTTGGCGACCGTGTACCGTCAGCTCAAATCGATGGCGGAATCAGGTGATGTGGACACCATCCAGCTTAATGGACAGCAGCTGTTCCGATTATGCGAAGATCACGCGCATCACCATCATTTGGTGTGTGAACATTGCGGCAAAACCGTAGAAATTGAACCTCCTGATGAGCTCTGGGTGCGCAAAGTGGCAGGGGAGCACGGCTTCATCGTCCATTCGCATACCTTGGAAGTATTTGGCCTGTGTGAGGATTGCCGCGCTGCCGCATAATATGCGGATGGATCGGTGAGATCGGTGTTCTAGGCATCCTTGCTTGTGACGACAGTGTTGTCGGCAATGGCCTGAGGCATGTGGAATGAATGAATTGTGACCAAGTCTGAGGATTGTCGACACTCTATAATGATAATGATTCTCAATATAGTGTACGATGGCATTGAAAACATTGAAGTGCATGAATGGAAGCGAGAAAGAATATGCAACGTGTTCACAACATCGTGTCAGTGGTTGCCGGAATTGCGGCATTGGGACTCTTGCTGAGCGGATGCGGCACCGGTTCGACGAATAACTCGTCACAAGCCGCGATTCGAGTCTCATCGAGCATTAACCAATGGGGCTCAGTGGCCCAGTCCTTGGGCGGATCTCATGTCGAGGTGACCAATATTTTGAGCAATACCTCGGTGGAGGCCCATGATTATGAGCCGACAACAGCCGATGTTTCCGCGATATCAGCAGCTGACATCATTGTGGTGAATGGCGCAGGATATGATTCGTGGGCACAGCAGGCGGCAGAATCCACCAAGGCGACCGTAGTCAATGCCGCACAGGTCGCAGGGATCAAGGATGGCAGCAATCCACATATTTGGTTCTCTGCTGCGGTCAGAAAAGCGTTTGCCAAGGCATTGAGCGATGCATACGCGCAGAAAGATCCCCAACACAGTGCTGAGTACTCGAAGAACTTTGAGCAGTGGGAGAGTGCAGAGCAGGATCTCCAGTCACAGATCGATACCGCGAAATCCACAACCGAAGGCAAAACGTATGTGGCGACAGAATCAGTCGGTTGGTATCTGGCAGATGATCTGGGCATGAAGGACGGAACTGATTCGGGATATGCGCAGGCGATGTCCAACGAAAGCGAGCCGAGCGCATCGGATATCCTTGCCATGCAAAACACATTGTCATCCGGTGATGCCGCGCTTCTGATCGTCAATTCACAGGAATCGAATAGCGTCTCCGAGCGCATTGCCGCAACTGCCAAGGAACACAACATTCCCATTGTGGAGCTCAGTGAACAAATGCCGCAGCAATATTCCGACCTTCATGAATGGATCGGTGCTCTGGTCAAAGCCTTTGCCGCCGCTTAACCTGAGTGCATATGCCGAGAGGCAATGGCTCATATCGAGAATATCCTGTGTGTATACGGGATGCATGCAGGATATTCGTTGGGGATTGGAGCCCTCAAATCACTTGGTTTGCCCTTGGTTTGTGAATCGTTGATGAAAGCTCTCGCCTGTCCCTTGTGTAAAAGGTTATGGGTTGAGAGCTAGGGCTATTATGGTGCACTATTGACTTGGAACCGATATGCATTCGGCAAGGGTGCACGATGCCAGATTGACATACGAAGACGCTGGCTTTCCCAACTGGATACGAATAGAAGGCTTATGACTGAGAACGCGAAGATGCCAGATACGGGCAATGAGATGAGTGTGCGTGATGAGGAATTGAATCCAACGACATCTCACGCTCAGGATCAGGATGCCTTTTTGAATGGCCCGAACGGCCAAGATGGTGAACAGGGCGGTGCCCGGGTCGCAACATCGGATGATGTGGCACAGCGCGCGGACGCTTCGGATGATGCAGAAGAAACACCCAAGCGCAAAGGGTTCCCGCTGTGGCTTTATGCCCTGCTATTCGTCATCTTTGACGCTGCTATGGTCATGGTATTGCAATGGGGTGTGACCCAATCGAGCACACGAGTGGAGCTGTCCAGTCCATTGCTGGGTGTGTGGGGTATCGTCTCGAAGATGTGGGGCGAGCAGAATTATGTATTTCTGCTCAATCTGTTGCTCCTCGGTGCAATATATGCCGTCGTAATCTTGCTATTCAACAGATTTTGGCTCGCTACGCCGGTGTTGATGGCTATTGCCATCGTTATCGCGGTTATCGAGCGGTTCAAGATCCAGATTCGATATGAGGCCATTTTGCCTTCGGATCTCAATTTCCTGGGTTCCAACACGGGTGAAATTCTCAGCTTCTCTCCGACAGGGGCGTTCTGGGTCATCAGCGGTTCTATAGTGTCCTTCACGGCATTTGCCGTGCTGTGCATTGTGCTCAGTCATATGGATGGTCGCCATGGCAGGATATTTCGATTCAGGAACGCAGGGCTTTCCATTTCTTTGCGGCTGATATTACTGGCCATTCCTTGCCTTTTCCTCACGCTCTATATCAATCAGGTAGCCACAGTCGATTCGTGGGCGAACACATTTTCCAAGCGTATGGGAGACATCCCATCAATGTGGGATTCCGTGTATGATGCGCAACGCAATGGCCCATTGGTATCTTTCCTGCGCCAGCTCAACCCCAAGGTGATGGAGGAGCCTGACGGATACAGTCAAGAGACCATGGATGAGATAGCGGCAAGATATGCTTCGGATGCCGATTCCATCAATGCCGAGCGCAACGCATATTTGAATGACAACACGGTTGTTTTTGTGCTTTCAGAGTCCTTCTCGGATCCTGCAAGGGTTCCCGGTCTGCAGGTCAACAAGGATGCCATGCCCAATATCCGTGAGATCAAATCCGAAACCACCAGCGGATTGATGTTGTCTTCTGGCTATGGCGGCGGTACTGCAAATCTTGAATATATGGGATTGACCGGATTGAGCATGGCGAATTTCGATGCCTCACTCACCAGTCCGTATCAGCAGTTGGTGCCGAGTGAACATTGGACACCAACGATCAACCAGATGTGGGGAGCGCCGTCCAATTCCATTGCTTTCCACCCATATGAGCCGTCAATGTATTCGCGTGCCACTAACTACAAGAAGTTCGGGTTCTCGCATTTCTACACATTGCAGGCTCCTGATGTGATTGCGTATCAGGATAAGATCGACAATTCCCCATATGTTTCTGACGAGTCGACATACGAGTCCGCATTGGAGACGATTTCCTCCAATGATGACAACCAGTTCATCCAGATCATAACCATGCAGAACCATATGCCGTACAACAGCTGGTATGCCAATAACGATTTCACGGCACACAGCGTTGATCCTGCGGCGCCATTGGATGATGGGGAACGAGTTTCCATAGAAACCTATGCCAAGGGCGTGAGCCTGACGGATGACGCCACACAGGCGTTCCTGGATGAACTCGATTCCCTTGACAAACCGGTCACCGTGGTATTCTATGGCGATCACCTGCCGGGTATTTATTCCTCGGCCGGGGCGAATGCCGATAACTCTTTGGCATTGCATCTGACTGACTACTTCATTTGGTCCAATACGGCTTCTGCGAGCAGGGGAACGAAGAATGACGACAGTGCGTATTCTTCGCCGAATTTCTTTGTGGCACAGACCGCGGAGCATATGAATGCCAAGGTTTCCCCGTACTTGGCATTCCTGACTGAATTGCACGAGAAAATAGCCGCTTTGGAACCACCTGTGGTGAATAATATTCAGGGCTGGGATCGCATTCCCGAAGGCCAATCCGTCTATTTGGACAATGAGGGCCGTCCTATGTCAGAAGAAGATTTTGACGAGGAAACCGAGGATCTTATGCGTGATTACCGCTTGATCCAATACGACATCACTGCAGGCAAGAATTATCTGAAGGACACTGGATTCATGACAACGCCATCGAGATAGGTTGTCTGTTTGTTCGTGTGGCATTGGTCACGGACTTGAACGTCTTGTGGATATGAGGCGTTCATATCCTTGACGTTTCTCGTTGAAATGGACTCGGGCTTTTAAGATGTGTCTCTTGACACATCTTAAGCCCGAGCCATTTTCACGAGAAACGTCAAGGATATGAACGCCTCATATCCACAAGACGTTCAAGTCCGTGACCAATGCCACACGAACAAACAGACAACCTATCTCGATGGCGTTGTCATGAATCCAGTGTCCTTCAGATAATTCTTGCCTGCAGTGATGTCGTATTGGATCAAGCGGTAATCACGCATAAGATCCTCGKTTCCTCGTCAAATCTTCTTCTGACATAGGACGGCCTC
>NZ_JGZU01000011.1 GCF_000741765.1 Bifidobacterium tsurumiense | reverse complement strand
CTCGAAGGAGGCGTCAACGCCGACATCAAGCGGATCCTGCATGCGCACCGCGGCCTTGGCGAGGAGCGCATGCGACGCTGCTGCGAGTGGGTGCTTTACATGAAGACCGCGGATCCGAGGCCGGAACGATTCGTCACCCCGGAGCTATGGGGGCGGGCGACTGCCGAACTGGCACGGCATCCCGTCGCCCGCACGGACCATACCGAAGTGCAACGGCCGGCACCCGGAATCGATGCATGGGAAGGAGGTTTCGGCATCAGAAAGGGATGGGCAGGACGACCACTCTGACACGCCGTATTAGACACACATTTTGTCCATTAACCCAGAAATGGCTAATCGCATAGAAAACAGGCGGTACGCAATGAGCAGAAGCAAAGCCCTAGAAAACAAGTAGCTCGCGTACGTCGTAGACGGATTCAACGGATTCCCCGCTGGTGCACTCTCCGGTCAAGTGCCATGATCAACGCGACCATGCCGTCATTTTTTCGGTGGATTTCTGCTTGTCAGGTTTGATGTTCCCGGCGGGGTCTTGCCGGATGATGATATTGGCAGTCATCCACGCCAGCACTAGGTGTCCAACATGTGCACGCCATCCCAAAACCGAGACGACCTCAATTTCCTAAATATCGAGTCAAAAACGGCATAAAATCCCTGCTGAAATCGTATAACCTCAGCAGGGATACGATGCTTGCACACTCGAGCAAGCTCGGTGCGTAAGCGAGCGCCACCCGTGCGCACTTCGTGCGTGCTTGGGATGTGTTGCTCGGTACTTATTTGTGGAGCTAAGGGGATTCGAACCCCTGACCCTCTCCATGCCATGGAGATGCGCTACCAGCTGCGCCATAGCCCCGAATGGGTGTCCCTTGCGGACCTCAGAAATATTACAGCAGTGTAATTTGTGAAGCAAGTACGGCGTGTCGAAGAGGATATTTACGCGTCTCTCCATTCTGAAAGCCTCATTCTTCGACTCTCAGAACAGAGCAGATGATCAAGATGCTGCAAGCGTCCTATCTCCATTGAAAGGCTTGGTGATAGGACGCTATTGCATCAAATCGGATCTCACTTCAGCGATGATGGCCTATAAACCTCGTTATTCACCAATCTTTTTGCAGCGTTCGGATCGTGTGCGGGAAGCAGGACGACGGGTTTCTGCATGGCGAAAGTCTTGATCTTTCGCAGCTGTTCAATCGCAAGATGTGAATTCGAGTTCACTCCGTCGGTTTCTTCCATATCCAGCAGGCGCTGATCATAGGTCACATCGCCTCCCAAGAAATACGCCGCTTCATCAGCGAACACAACGACGGACATATGCCCGGGAACATGCCCCGGAGTGGGCACTCCCACTACTCGACCGTCTTTGGTGATCGGATATGTCTTTTCCCAAGGTCCCAGTGCCGGTCCGCTGAGTTGCAACAGTTCGGGATGGAAATGATCCGGCCAATACTGAGGTGCAGCCCCTTCTATCGTTGCACGAAAACGCTTGCGATAGAAATCCCAATGTTCTTGTGCAACAAGTATGCGGGCTCGTGAGAGGTCTTCCGGGCCGTCGCCGTGGTCGTGGTGTAAATGAGACACAACGACCGCCTGTAAATCCTCCGGACTCAAATTCCGCTGCTTCAGGAGGGCTCCGATTGCCTCTTCTGGTTTTACGTTGATATCGACATCCATCTGAAAGAATGGGTGCCACCAAGGGAGCCCTCGATGATCCGAGGCCTTGGGAGATTCACCTGTATCAAACAGAATGGGGCCCTCGGGGTGCTCAATCAAATATGTGTTGATGGGCAGCGGTTGAGTCCAGCGTCTATCGCCGAAGATTGCCTTGGCTCTCCTGAGCAGCACCGGCTTATTCGCGCTTTGGTGGCGATGAGAAGGACGAATACGAATCGTGCCGGTCTGCAATATCGATACGCTTACACTCATGTGTTTCTCCTAGATGGTTTGCGGATTGCGTGGTCAAACCGTTTTAAGCCGACTGACATCATCGATATTGGTTCCCAAGCCATTGCGGCTTGCATAAGAGATGAAAATGCTAATTTGTTTCGCTAGGTCTTGAGTGGATATGGGCCGCGCCTGCATAAGCCATTGCGTAGTCATCCACGTCACGCCGGCTGCAATCGCCGAACAGGAAACCTCAGGAGGCAAAACGCCGTTATTGAGCGCAGCAGAAACAGGAGAATGATTTCGTAGTCGATTGCTGACAAAGGAAACGATTTGCTCATATGCCATCTGGCAACCAGGGCCATTGAGGATTTTGGTGAAATAGCCGGCATTCCGCTCAAGACGATCGAGAATGCTTTTGAATGCGGCAGACATACGCATAGAGGGATCCGCTTCATCCGCGAATGAACTGAGATCAAAGCCGTCAAACGCCTTATCGAGGCGTTCGCGCGCAGACGATGCGAAGGCTGATGGAATATCGCGGAAGCAAGCATAGAATGTCGGACGCGTTAAGCCTGCGGCGTTCACGATATCGGTCACTGTTATTCGATTAATATCGTCCGTTGCATCAATGAGCTCGGTGACTGCTTGAATAATCTTGGCATACGATTTCTGCAGTCTTGAACTTTTACACATGTAAAAATAATAACTTGTCTCTTTACAATATGCAATATTGGCATTCAATGATGTTTAGGCGGAAACAAGACGTGCAGTATGAATTGCCATTGAACCGAAACATTCTTGTGATCATGCCGTCGCAAATTCTCACGAAGCAGACAAAACACGTATTGTGTTTGAGCCCTGTGTTCTAGTCCTGTATTCGAGAATGCATAGCAAAGCCGTCTATGGAATCCATCCATAAACGGCTTTTCAAAACATGGATTGAGCGACCGGCTCGATCTCGTGAATGCACGCATCAATACATATGCTTTTGATGGAAGCTCATACATTCACCTTCGCCATGTCTATTCTTTTGCGGAGATGTCCCGTTTGCCATGTTCGCGCAAATCCGGCCATGGCTTGGGAAGCAAATGCTCCAAATCCACATCAAGCACTTCTGCCAAAGCGATCAATGTTCGTGATGTTGGATTCGGAGATAACGTGTCATTAAATCCACCGGATTCAATGCGTTGATATTGCACCTTGGATATTTTTGCAGCACGAGCCACCTCGGCTTGGCTCAGTTTCAACTGCTTGCGATACCGACGCAAGTTCTCGCCGATGCTTTTGATATAGTCTTCCCACTCAATGTCCTGTCGAATGCCTGTAACACTCATCAGAGCCTCGCCCCCCCCCCTAAGCCGCACATCGAAATTGACGCATGCGTTACCTCAGACGGCACCCAACCACAATCTCGATTTCTGCGTGTCACTTATTTACGCGCCAAAATGGTATCACGCTGTACCGTTGAATACAATTTGGTTACCTCATGGGTTTTATGTTGTTCGGATGGCAATCCAGTCAGATCTTCGAGTGCAACAGTACGTCTATTCCTAGTATTTTCAAGGTATTTCAACAGACTACGGAAATTTCAAACCATAATCATTTGATATAACCAGATGAACAATGGATTGTATTTTGTCTAAAAATTGTCATACACGATATATATTTCTCGGTTCTATTGGTATGACGGCATACTTCCACGAACGAGTAGAGCCCTGTAGACGGCACTCTCCTGCAGAGACATCTCACGAGACATCTCCACCGGCATGAGAAACCCTCGAAAAAACATTGAGGGTGTCCACAACCGATATGGCTGTGAGCACCCTCATGAAATACTGTTCAGACGGCTGCGATTCGATTATTCAGTAGTGCTGCTTTGCGCTGCGGCATTTGAGTTAGACGTCGTGGTTTTGCTAGACGAACTATTGGTGCCGGTTGTGCTTGAAGAATCGCTACCCGTAGTGCTGTCGCTTGTCGAAGAATCCGTCGAACTGCTTGAGCTGCTGTCGCTACTGCTTGACCCTGAGCTTTCGGTCGAGGAGCTGGAAGGGCTCGGACTACTGGTCGATGTCGAGGAGTCACTGTCTTCAGAACCGGAAGTGGAATCGTCGGTACTAGTACTCGAGCTCGAAGAGCTAGGACTCGATGATTCGCTTGGAGTCGCATCATATGTCGGCGTGGGGGTACTGCTGTCCTCTGTGCTTGTGGGCTCGGGAACCACCGTTGAATGCGTGACGATATCGCGTACGACACTGTCCGTGCCCTGACCATGGGTAATCCACAAAATAACACCAGCCGTAATGCCTACCGCGACCAATGCACTCACCACAGAAACTATTATGGCGATACGTTTATTTCGGCGTACACGTTCCTTATCGGCAGCCAATATGGATGATTTCGCATGCTGCTGAGTAGGATCCGAGGCGACTGTGCGACCAGTATTATCACCTTCCGCACTCTTGTCTGCGTCTCCAAGAACCGTCGTATGTTCGCCATCCTCACCAAGCTGTATGGATGGCGTGTCTTGCTCGGCGCCCTGGGAAAGTCGCTGCAAGTCTTTGGATTCGACGGTATCGGCGAACACGGTTGTGACTTCTGCATCGGATTTGCCGTCAGCATCTGTCTTGTCTGCCTGTGCGTTCGACGAGATCACCGTTGTCTCATCTTCGTTCGAAGTTGCACCTTGTTTCTCATTACCATTCGAAGTCGTTGCGAATGAAGTGGTGAATGGTGCAACCGTTTGAATCTTCTCAGAAGATGCCTTGAGCATATTTTGATATATCTGCGATGCGACAGCTGAAACGATGGAACCTATTGCCACGCCGATAACAGAGCCCGCTATGCCAATTTTCGCCGACAGCAAGAAAGATGTCACCGCTGCCAAGGCACCCGCAGAGATCTGCGAAAACGATATACCTTTGAAAAAATTCCTCACATGCATGACCATAACCGAAACTGCTGTATATCTGCTTGAAAGCTTGTTGAATCTTCCGGAATTCTTACAGCATTTGATCAATCCGTGAAGCTTGTTGACACGACTTCGACAACAGTGAATTTGTTCACACACCGCCGATTTGGTGGCAAAATTGAAAAGGTATGAAGTAGTCTGGAAATACCGCGTTTGAAAGGACGGCATACCATGGCAACACTCACAGAAGAGATGAAAGAATTCATCGCCAACAACCTTGCTTGGATCACCACCATTAGCAAGGAAGGCGAACTTGATCTCGGTCCAAAGATGTCAATGTTCGTTTTGGATGACGACCATCTGGCATATCACGAGCGCACTGCAGGCCAGCATTACCGCAACCTTGTCGACGGCAGCCCATTGGTCGTGGCATTTGCCAATTTGCAGGAAAAGAAGGGGTATCGCTTCCGCGGAAACGTTACGCTGCACAAGGATGACGATATTTACGAGGCACAGGTCAAGGTCGCCGAAGAGAACGGCACCAAGGTACCCGCTGTGATTCCGGTGCTCGAGATCACCGAGATTCAGGATCTGTCCGCTGGCGCCAAGGCTGGCACCACCATTTCCAAGGACTGATATGCCTATTTTTGCCATTGCGTAGCAGATAACACGTAATGCATGAGTTCGGCCGCCATCACACCATTGATGGCGGCCGAACTGTATTTCGCGAGATAGGATGAACTCTTAATACTTACAACTGAGGGTGTTCCCAATACTCGGTATCGGCTATGGCAGGACCATGGTTGTAATCCATAAGCCGCCAACGAATGGACCCCGACTGGACCATGGGGATCAGCCGAGCCCAATGGGCATTGCGCATAGAAAGTATCCCTGCGAAATCAGCTTCGATTTTATCCAATCCTAACAAGGTTTGAAGGGTCTGAGATATCCAGGCACCATGGGAGAACACATAGAGATCGGTATCGTCACCGGCTTTGCTCCCCCAATCCTGGAGCGCTTCAACCCCACGAGCACCGACGGCTTCCTTGGCTTCGGCACCGTATTTCATTTCCCCGCCTCTATGCTCGGCCCACAGGCGGAAATCCTCAGGGTAACGTTCTCGGAGTTCTTCTACCGAAATACCTTCCCATTCGCCAAAATTGCGTTCTCTTACGCGGGCCTCCGGATGCACGGAAAGACCGAGCGGATCGGCGAAAGCATGAGCGGTATCAACTGCCCTGCCGAGATCGGAACAGATGACAAGCTGCTTGCGCTGACCGTGATAACGCTCGACATAAAGCTCTCGCAAAGCTTGTGCAGTCTGCTTGATCTGCCACTGCCCCACTTCATCCAATGGAATATCGATTTGTCCCTGAAGCCTGTGAGCGGCATTATAGGCAGTCCTGCCGTGTCGTACCAAGGTTATGGAATGTACATGTTGCGGTGCATTATCGGGAAGATTGAAGATCACGCGACCTTCTTCGCTAGCATTGCGCTGTGGTTGTTCTGTATTCGCCATTTTCCGCCTTTCAAAGCCGCTCGAAGATCAAATACCATGTCTCCATAATGAAAACAGTTTTGGGTGACGATAGAAACAACCACCGTCACCCAAAACTCGCAATATCAAAGTATCCAAAGACTACTCTTCAACAGTAGCATCCTCTTGGTCAGCTTCTGATCCAGGATGTTCAGGAAGCTGCAAATCAATAGCCGGGCAGTCACGCCACAGACGTTCCAATCCGTAAAACTCACGAGCTTCCTCATGCATGATATGGATGACGAAATCCCCATAATCCAGCAAAATCCATTGCGCTTCGTCAAGGCCTTCGCGGGAACGAGGGGAACGCTTATCGTCTTTGAGATAAAGATCCTTTTCCACCTCTTCGGCCACAGCCAGAACCTGTCGCTCATTCGATGCTGTTGCAATGAGCATGGCATCTGTGATGGCAATTGGTTCAGTGACGTCAAATGCCACGATTTCTGTGGCCTTCATCCGATCAGCGGCTGCTGCCGCAATTCGTACGGCATCGATTGAACTTTGCAAAGCTGGCATAAATTAACGCTCCCAAGCGGGTTTCCAACCCTCGACATTATGTTGTGTGTTCTCTGAATATACCAAGGAGTCTTCCTCAACGTCATGGCGCACGACCGAACCAGCGCCCGTGGTCACTCCATCACCGACGTTTACCGGTGCAACGAACAGGTTGCCCGCGCCGACATGCACATTGGATCCGATATGCGTATGGTGCTTATGGACTCCATCGTAGTTGGCAGTAATCGTACCGCCGCCAATATTGGTATGCTCCCCTAGATCGGCATCGCCCACATAGCTCAGATGCGGAACCTTGGTGCCATTGCCGATATGAGCCTTCTTCATTTCCACAAATGCGCCGGCCTTGGTTCCTTCGCCCAGCTCATTGCCTGGACGCAGATATGTCCACGGGCCAATTGTGGCATTGGCTCCGATATGCGAATCCTGCACACGAGAGCGCTCAACAGTTGCACCATCGTCTACTACTGCATCAATCAACGTAGTGTCAGGACCTATTACTGCATGCGGCGCAACAGTCGTGCTGCCACGCAGATAGCTGCCGGGCAATATGGTGACATCATGCGCCAACACGACATCATCTTCAATCCAAGTGGTTTCAGGATCGAGAATGGTGACGCCTTCTTCCATCCAATGGGCGCACACTCTGGCATTGTGCTGCTTGGACAAAGCAGCCAACTGAATGCGATCGTTGACGCCTTCCACGCTCAGCGGATCCGGTGCGGCAAACGCTCCGACCTTGCCTGTTGACTTGGCTGTCTCCAGTGCATCGGTGAGATAGAACTCGCCCTGGGCATTGCGTGAGTCCAAACCTTGAATCGATTCGGCCAGAACATCGGCATCAAAAACGTACACCGAGGTATTCACCTCGTGAACAGCCAGTTCGCTGCTATTGGCATCCTTCTGTTCCACAATGCGAAGCACATTGCCTTCGCGATCGCGGATGATACGGCCATATCCTGTCGGATCGTCAAGAATCGTGGTCAGAACAGTCGCACCATTTCCGCTTTGAGCGTGGAAATCTAGCAGTGAATGAAGCGTTGCACTGTCGAGCAACGGCATATCAGAAGCAGCGATCAGGACCGGACCGTGCACGCCGCCTTGTTCACTCAGTTGCTTCATGGCGCATTGAACCGCACGACCGGTTCCGGGAATATCGTCTTGATGAACGATGGTGACCTGATCATCGTATGACTGCGCCGCAGCCGCAACTCGATCGGCCTGATAATGCACAACAACTGCTAGCGTTTCCGGTTCCAAGGAACGAACGGAAGCCATGACGCGCTTGAGGAAGGTAACTCCGGCGAATTCATGAAGCACCTTGGGCATATCTGATTTCATCCGGGTGCCTTCACCTGCGGCAAGAATAATTGCTGCGGATAATGCCATAACGGTCATATCTCCATTCTGTCAGGTCTGTTGTCTCTGATCGACTTGCGATGGCAGTGGCAACTCTCTAGGCGATACTGCCTCAGCCAATGCAGGCCGCTATCGGTTTCCCGTTTTTGACCGAACAACGATTGTAATCTGTTGTTCGGATAAGATTATCTGCCGTGATTCAAGAATTAGTGGAAACTCACTGAAAATTGAATGTTGCTATCACACAGCGCCTTAGACCTCGGTCTGAGCAGCTCTTTTCAGTGCAGCTTGAAGTTCAGGATCCACTGCGAACAAATACAAACCATGAGCACCACGTTTAAGGAGCACATTGAGCTCGTTACGCAAATTTACTTGCGAATAGTCTATATTCCCATCTCGCCTATTCGTCGCAGCCCTGTTTTTGCTTGCCGACCTGTCGAAGACGATCTTGCCATCCCTGAACTTTACAGAAGGTCCGATAATTACACCAACAAAATTGAGATCAAAGCCCTGAATCGAGAAGGTAGAACCCACCTCATTGATTGTTTGCGGCGCCTCTGCCCATACTTCTGTCGTTTTCAATCCTGTATTCGTTGTCGGATGAGGCAATTGATAATTCCAGGGGTGGCAGAAATAATCTGCTCTTTCATCGACATGATATGGATCATATCCTTGATTCTGTTGTGTCCCTGGTCCCATCTTCCAGTGTTTTGTATCCGGATCAAGATGCATCTCCACGCACCATAGATATTCTGGATTATTCGGATTTTCTTTATTTGAGTATTGCCAATCATATGTTGCCACGACGCGAGACAGTCCCCGTTTTAAACGATCATCGTTTTGTGGCTGTTCATGTTTCTTTATGGCTTTAAATAATTCAACCGGGGAATCAAAAACCTTGATTTCATATGGTTTACAATCTTCGTCTCGATTATGAATATCGGGCTCGGAATCATAAACTCTTCCCATGTCTTGGGGAATTCTGTCAATAGATCTGCCGCTTGCGAGGTTATCGATCCAATCTATGGTGTCATCGTCTGCAGCGATACGGAATTGTTGTGTCAAGTGGATATGACCGAGTTTGAAATCTTCTCCCCACGCATGAAGATCGCTCATATTCCGCACGTCGAATGTTTCGGCTGAACGAGCACTTTCCAACTCATTATTCGGGAACAATGCACTGAGTTCATCCTTGTCCCATTGCTGCGCAGTCTGCAGTATCTGATGGGGATCAAAAACGGCAATGACAACCTTTGCTCTACGCAGGATATCGTGCAGCATATTCTTGCCTCGATATCCTTGCCGACCTTGAGTGAGCAGCAGATGTGCCTCGTCGATGAGAACGATATCCGCTTTATCATCCAAAGGCCTATTGATATCGATATTGTTCTTTTCGTCTCTCCCGCTGAATTCATTAATGAATGGGGCAGGTTTCATGACGACTTTGTTAGCCGCTGTCTGCATACCAAGTTTCGTTGCGATTTGGTTATAAACATTGACCTGTTGATCATGATTAACCAGAATATATGCCCTCTTGTGTTTGAAAATGGAATTCCCAGAAGTCGATAACGCTGCAGAGTCCTCGTCCGTTTCTGCATCTGTGCCATCAAATGCAATTTCATTGTAGATGCGATAGAGTAAGTGACTCAATAAAACGGTTTTTCCGGTACCAGCCGCTCCGTGTACAAATATCAGGCTTGAAGGCCGACTGATCGGCTTCTTCTCTTCATGCTTATTGTCTGCGTTCGTTTTGGATTTCGAATGTGATTCCTTTCCAAATTCATCAACCAAAACCTGCATTATCGTATCTTCAGCAGCAAGCTGTTCTTTGCTGAGCTGATGGAATGGCGAAGCTTTGAATAAAGCTGAATCTCTAATAATTTGCTCAGCCGGAAACAGTTCAGGGTTTTGCTTATGCAGCTCCAACCAGATTTCAGAGAACAGTCCTTCAAATTCGTTTTTAGTGAAGTAATCCCCCTGGGCATTGGTTTGTCGATTATTCAAAGCTCTGACAGGATTCGAGCTGAGCATGTACTGCATCAGTTTGTTTTCCACATCAAGAGTCAGTGATTTGTTGAAATGCTCATGTCCAATGACATACTGAGTCACTGATTCTGGATTCGCTTCCAGTCGTTCCTTGATATCGTTCCAGTCTTTTCGGTTTTTGGGATCAATATGGATATGTTCAGCGCTCCTACGGAGTATGTTGTTTGTTTCACCTACATATACCGTGTATTTCGATTGATCGGTCTTGTTTCTTTGCTCTTGGGCATTGACTATGTACACTGTGGGATAACGAAGCAGAAGGCTCGCAGCATAGCGAGCAACATGCGATTCACGCTCATGTTGACATAATGCATAAATCTTATCTTCGGTCGTGAAATCGGCAAGAGGCAGATTGATCACAATCGGTTTTGCAAGCTCGTTATTGGTCACCCGCCCATTATATTCACTGGACTGTCTGTATTGAGCCAAGTCAAAACAAAGATTGCGTGATCACATTGATTCAATTTTGGACGGCTGTCGCGATTACAATCGAAACATGATTTCGGATATCACAATCGATAAGATCCGTCAGTTTATTGCCGACCGCGACTGGGATCAATTTCATACCCCAGGAGCCTTGGCCCGCTCAGTAAGCATCGAGGCAGGTGAATTGCTCGAATGTTTCCAGTGGTCGGATGAACCACGCGATGGCAACCTAGAGCATGTGCACGAGGAAATTGCAGATGTGCTCATCTATTGCATCATGCTGTCCAACAAACTTGGGTTTGATCTCGATGAGATAGTACTCGATAAATTGCATAAGAATGCTGAGAAATATCCTGTCTCAACTGCAAAAGGCAGCAGTGCTAAACAGTGAACATTTGGTAGTCCAAATCAACAAATAGGGCCCTTGCCTCTACGCAAGAGCCCTTTCGTCAACCCACCTGGATTCGAACCTAGGCACAGGGTTCCGAAGGCTCCTGAGTTGTCAGTACGCCGTTGAACACTTGGAACGTTATCCTGCACGCAGTATCAGTTCCGTACGTATGCTCCAGAATCTGAATACAGCACATCCTTGCTCAATGGATCATTTAGAGACATGCCGGCATGGGATAAATCTCTGCCTGCTTCGGAATCCGGATCCCATTGTGCCACGGATTGACCTGCAGCGATGAGTTTCCAGCTGGCTGCACTCATATGCGTGTAATTTCCATCAGGATAACTGACATCATGAATACTATATGCGCCGTTTTCCCAAGTGAATCTGCCGCTTAAGTCAATATGCTGCACATCATGGTCCACGCCAATCAGTGCGGGTTGGTCATCGACACGGATGGTGCCGCTGAAACTCCCGTCCTCGGTGATTGTGATGTTATTTATCACGTCACCGCGATCCGATGTGTAGCAAGTCCAATCACCAGCGAGTTTGCTCAAAGCGGTCTTTGCCTCATCGTCCTTGGACGAAGAAGAGGCATCAGTGCCTTGAGACCCTATATGCGCATCCACATCAAGAGCATCCCATTGAATCGGATTTTCTACCAGATAATATGCTTTCTGGGCGGAAGGGTACGGTGCAAATTTCACCGGCTTACCCTTTTCCGATGGCACAAAGGGATTGGTGTAATTGGTTGCGCTATCATACTTCGCTGTGGTCTGGTCATAGGCCATGGGATCCCTCCGAAGAATATATGGTCTGGTTGCATCCGGCTTATCGGCATCGTCGCCTTGTTTCGAGTCCTTGAAATACCCGTTTTGCTCCAAAGTGTCGATATGCGCCCCAACAGGAACCACGAGCATGAAATCATCCATTTTGTATTCCAAACCTGATCTAGGCAAGCTAGCAATCTGGGAATACAAAGGGTCATTCACTGAAACGGTTTGAATTTTCCCATCGATACAGAACTGTGCAATTCCTCCAATAAAAACAGAATCGCCGCAATATGGCAGCCCTTGGTTGGCATATATTTCAAAGGCGCCGCTATCTCCTGCCAGCAGATGATTGGTCATTGCAAACGCTTGTGTTCCGGGTATTTGCTCTGCCGCGCATGCAGCCGATGGATTCTGCGAATAGTTGCACATCGACAACAACTCATTGTCATGATCCTTATCGTTCAAAGCCAATGCGTCATTGCCGTGCTTGTCCTTAGAGTCATCCAATGCGATGCAATCGCCGTCATCAGTGCACCATTGGCCTGCTAGTGCACTGGCACCGGTGGCAATATGAATATCCGTTCCATCGATATTCGTTGCCGGTGCGACCACGTCTTTGGATTGCGATGCGTCAGCACCGTAATAGAGAACGACGTTTTTGCTGCTCGACGGCGCTCCTATGGAAGGCTGAGCGGATACGATTTTGCCCATATTGTCTTTGCCGGAAAAGCGAGGCTGCAAATCAACCGTGAATCCCTGAGATTCCAGGTCCGACTTCGCACTGTCTTTGTCCATCCCGGCAATCTCGATGGGTATGCCCTCACCTTTGACACCTACTCCGATATGAATGCCATCTGAGATATCCAATACTGGATTGCCTTGGCTTGGATTCGTGGCAACGACTTTGTCCGCAGTATTGGAGATGACTTTGTTCACCGTGACAGGAACACCCATGTCCTTGACATCACTGATCGCGTCATCGCTCGATTTGCCCACTGTTCCCTCCGGAACGCCAGGTCCCAACGATTGCATCACGGTTATAGGAGTCGATCTGGAAATCTTATCGCCTTGCTTGACTCCGTCTAAGCCTATGAAGGCACCTTTTTTCATAGAGGAGAACATCTTCTTCGTCGTTACGCTGAACCCCTGCTCTTTGAGCTTTGCAACAGCGTCTTGCGCAGTAGAAACCTGAATCACGGGGATGGTTCTAGGACCCCACAATTCCATTGTTCTAGTGATCAGCAGCGCAGATACCACCACCGAAACGGTGACAAGCGCTGCGATTATGAGAATAAGCGGTTTGCGATGATGTGCCTTGGCAGAATTATCAGATGAAACTGCATTGGCTGCGAGTGCATCATTTGAGGCAGATATACCTGCCGTAGCGGTTTCGTTCGAATCTGCCGTCTGGTTCTCAGCAACATCACCATATGAATGTTGAATGTGTTCCTCTGTTTTCGGCTTTCCTAAAGAAGATCCGCATTGGATGCAAAATTGGTTCCCATCTTCGTTGCCGTGTCCGCATTGATTGCAAATAACCATTGCAATTCTCCCCTACTTCTCATATTGCCAGCGGGGCTATGGCGACTCATCAATCACATTGTTGAAGTGTTGACGGCATACCCCCATGCCATATATAGACTCATCCTACTCCTGTGCCGGATAGGACATGTGGCAGCAACGTATCGAGTGGAGGATGGATATTCAAAGATTCTTTCGCATACGAAAATGCGATATTGGGGACATACAGCCCGGATAGGCGCATATCCCCAATATGAACGATTCACCGCAGAAGATATTTAGTGTTGTCCGTAGACGTTTTGGTAGCGGTCGTTGAGCTTGTCGATGTCCTCCTGGGCGATCGGGATGATATCACCCAACTGGCTCGCGGCCCACATCGTATGAGCCACCTCCTCGGTCATCGCGGCCGCCTTCACCGCCGCCTCGGCATCCCTSCCCACCGTGAACGACCATGATTCTGCATCAGCACCGCAGGAGACTTCGGAGCGCTCCAACGTCTCCACCACGCCACGGCCGATCGCCTCCGAACCGATCAGACGGAACGGACCCACCGGCACCGGACCGCCGAACTCATCACCCATCATCGTCAACCCGCACGGAATCTCACGACCCGTCGCAGCCCACGCCGTCGCATACGTCGAATGCGTATGCACCACACCGTACACGTCAGGCATATGCCGATAGATATACGCATGCGAAGCCGTATCCGAACTCGGCGACTCAGACCCGTCCACCACATTGCCGTCCAGATCGCACACCACCATCGAGGACGGAGTCAAAAACTCATAGCGCAGACCCGAAGGCTTGATCACCATCAGATCAGCCGTACGCAGACGCTGCGACACGTTGCCCGCGGTCCACACCACCAGATTCCACTTGACCAACTGCTCATGCAACGAGGCCACCACCTCACGCACCTGCTTCACCTCAGCCCTGACCTCAGGACCAAAATCAGCCAAAGACACCATAACAACAATCCTTTCTGATGAAATTTCAATATGGACTGCTCATTGCAAGGAATGGGCAGTCCATGCATTCACTATCAATGACTCGAGCTATGCAATGCCATAGGCATGCGGCATCATGCCGGCTCTGCCCGCAAGGCCAGTGTTGTATGCAAACTGATCCTTGCCCACAACAGGCTCCTGACGTATGCCCACCTTGTCGAATAGCTCATCAAAATAGGCTTTTGCCTTGCGCACTTCAGCGACTGGATCGGATGCGGTACTGGTCCACATCTCAATGGTGAAGCTCCCGTTGTATTGCAGTCGTTTAAAGATACGCAAACATGCTTCGAAATCGACAGTGCCGTCACCGAAAGGCACTTCTTTGAACTTTCCTTGAGATGTTGTCGTTACGGGTTCGGTATCTTTGAGGTGAACTGCGACGATATCGTTGATATATCGTTCGATATCCTTGGCGACATCCACTTCCGGCCATGCACTGAGATTGCCGACATCCGGATAAGCCTGCAAAAAAGGACTATGGATCTGCGTTTTCAGATAATCGATTTTTTCGATCGAATTCAAAAAAGGATCATCCATGGTTTCGACGGATAGCATCACCATCTTTTTTGCTGCCATATGCACGCATTTGGCGAGATTCTCGATATACCACTCACGGCTCATCGCGGTTTTCGGCTCATAATACACGTCATATCCAGCCATCTGAATATTGCGTATCCCTAAATCCACTGCCAAATCAATGGCTTGTTGCATCATCTCCAGCGCCTTGGCTCGTACTTCGGGATCCTTTGCTCCCAGAGGATACCTACGGTGTCCTGAAAGCATAAGGGTGTTGATGCGGTTGCCGGTTTTCCACATAGCCTGGCGGAACGATTCGCGTTCGCCTCGTGTCCAGGAAAGACGGGCGAGACGCTCATCGCTTTCATCTATGGAGAATTCCAGAAAATTGAATCCAAGATCATGGACCAGCGTGAACATTTCTTCCCATGACAACCCTTGTGGCAGGGCCTTTTCATATATACCCACTGCGTTAACAGTCATTTCAGTTCCTTACATAACATCAGCGAATGGTCAATCGATATCCATTCCCATTGGTTTGGAGATATTGTGGAGTCGATTCACAGGCTTTCCAGATCCTTGCCCTTGGTCTCTCGGGCAAACAAATAGATCACCGCGCCGATGACCAGGCAGATTCCGAAGAATCCAAACGCCGTCGTGATGACACTGAGATCGATATTCTGCGATACGGCACTGCCGCCGACCAGAACGCCCATCAACGAAGGGCCGACGATTTTGGCGGTTGCACCGAGTCCATATCCAAGACCAATTCCGGTTGAACGAACCTCATTGGGGAATTGTTCTGAGCCGAAGGCGTTGATAATGCCGAAAACTCCGTCGGCAAACATCATGATGATCAATACTTCAACGTAGAACACCCAACCTGTGGGATGGAAGAAAGCTGCTGCGAAACATGCGAGGGCACCGATAATCCCATAGAGGAACATCGTCCACCTGCGGCCTATGCGATCGGCAAGCCATGCTGAACCGAATCTGCCGGCACAATCAGCGACGGCAACGCCCATGAACAGGTATGCCACCATCTGAGTTTCGAATCCAAAGGCGTTCTTCAACAGGGTCTGTCCCCAAGATTGAATGGCAAAACCACCGAGGATGAAGCAGAACGAACCTAGCGATACGATTATCAGCGGCTTGAGATGACGAGACAGCAACTCGGCATAGGAGGCCTTCTTATCCACATTGACATGTGGCATTGTACCGACTTCGCTTTCCGGGAGATTCAAAGCCCACGCCAACGACTTGCGGGCTTTGTCTTCTTGACCGTGCAGAAGATAGAAGCGAGGAGATTCGGGAACGGTATGAATCCAAATGAGAAGCAAAACCGATACCAGGCTCAATGAAACCAAAACACGCCAATTGTCTCCGACAATCCTCTGGCATATCGAACCGAGCAGCAGTCCCATCGGGATGAAAACGGAAGCCAGACCCGATAGCAAACCGCGTTGTTTGGAAGGAACGAATTCCTGAACATAGGGAATGGAAGTGATATTCAATCCCCCTACGCCCATGCCCACGCCGACGCGGCACAGTGCATACATCCACCATCCGCCATCCGGTATAAACAAGGTGAGCACAGTGAAGATCAGGAAGAACATAACGCACCAGCGGAATGCACCACGTCGTCCTATGCGATCCGAAAGGCGTCCCCACAGAATCGATCCGGCAACCGTGCCCAAACCGGTGCATGAGGTGATGATGCCGGCTTGTAGACCGGTCAATCCCCATGCGTCGGTCAGAAGGGCGATAACGAATCCCACCATGAAGATATCGAAGAATTCGGCGATATTGCCGACAACCGCCAAAGCCACCAAACTTTTCTGATGTCCTGTCAGCGGACGGGAGTCGATTTGCTCATACGCTGTTAACGCTGTGGTTTGTGCATTGGTCATATTCTCTCCTTTGAGTGATAACCACATACCGTTTTTGCAAGAATCGCGATGCGACTATCGGTTGATATCCGATCCGAGCGGAATCTGCAATTCATCAGGGTGAATTCGGGTAAGGTCACCGGTATGTGTCAGGGCAAAGCTGGATGCACGCTGTCCCCACTTGACACCTTCTTCGATATCGCCGGAAAGATATCCGTGAATGGTGGCTGCGACAAAAGAATCGCCTGCGCCCGGACGGTCGATAACCGTCACCGGCGTGGTCTTGTACTCACGGAATCCTTCCGGTCCGCGCAAATATGGCCCTTCCATATGGTTGGTGGAAACCACATACTTGCAGCCAAATCGCTTGCGCAAATCTGCAGTCACATCTTCAGGTGTACCGGTGATGCCGAATACTTCACGAGCATCGGCGATCGAGCAGAAGAGCACGCTGGTCTGCTTGGCGATGGGTTCAAGGACTTCACGGGCTTTTTCTCCACTCCACAGCTTGCTGCGATAATTGACATCAAGGATGACCTCCACGCCGCGCTTTGTCGCTTCATCCGCGGCATGACGAATGACCTCCGCCGTGATATCGGTGAGCGAAGCCGTGATGCCGGTAAGGAAGATCACCTTGGTATCCAGGATCGTGTCCCAGTCATAGTCATCGACGCCGACTGCTCGGAAAGTGGTCCATTCACGGTCGTAGATCACATTCGCAGGCATTGGATATTCGCCCGGTTCCATGAAATACAACGCTGTGCGGCCTCCTGGCCTGCGCACCATGGCATCCATATGCACACCGACTGAACGGTATTCCGAAAGAATGTAATCGCCGAGATCTCCATTGGGTAGAGCACTGGTCCACAATGCCTCACGGCCTAACTGTGCAAGCAGTCCCGCCACATTTGCCTCTGAACAGGCTGGGTTCATATGCACGTTGCGGGTGAACATCAATCGTTCGCCACGGTTCACGGTAAATCTAATCTGACCTTCGCCGATTGTTGAAATATCGAATTTCGGCTCTTGTGTTGCAGTAGTCATCACACACTTCCTTGTGGTTATGTTGGGTTTTAATTATTGAGAAGAGCCGTTGATTCAGGACCTTTGGTCGCAAGGCGATCGTCCTGAATCAACGGTGAGAATGGCATCTAATGCCTAGGCCGACTATTGCGGCCAAACAGTGTTGATAGTGTTTTTCAATTCCGTAGCCGCAGCCAATGGATCGTCAGCTTTGACAATGCCACGTCCAGAAATGACGACTCCGACCGGAGAGCCTTCGAAGAACGGAAGGTCTGCAGCGTTCACTCCGCCCGTAATGGTGACGGTGAACCCCATGTCATGCAGTTCCTTGATGCGTTCGACGTCATCTTCTCCCCACTTCAAGGTTCCTGCGACCTCGGCGTCACGAGATCTGTGAACGATGACGTGCTTGGCACCAAGTCGCTTCCATTCCCTTGCCTGGTCCGCATCGTAATGCTCTCCAAGTTCGATCTGTACTTCACCGCCGAACTCGTTGGCGACCTTCACTACTTGTTCTACCGTTGTCATCGAAGCACCGGCCACAACAGACACCCAATTGGCTCCCGCCTCGAAGCAATTGCGGGCAATAAGCGCTCCGGCTTCGGCAATGCGCACATCGGCGAGAATCGTTTTATTTGGATACAATGCCCGGATTTCTCTGACAGCCCTCAACCCCTCGGCGATGATGAGAATCGTGCCACACTCGATCACATCAACCTGATCGATGGCTGCATTCAGAGGGCGCAAGGCACTGGCATATCGGTGGTGTCAAGTGCAATCTGCAACCGTGGTCTTTCGAGCTGCGTATTGATATCAGCCATGAGTTCAGCCCTCCTTCTTGAAGGTGAAGAACTCCTGAGCATTGCGCATCAGCAGCTTTTCAACATAGTCACGATCGAAGCCTTCGTCGATCATGCGTGGCCCGTCTACTGCTGGATTGTAGTCGACGCCTGAGGTTGCACCGTATGCCTTCTGATAGCCACGCTTGCCGGAATCAGTGCCCAGCAGGATTCGATCGGCATACCCATCCTCATAGAACGCCTTGAGTTCCATCATGCGGTTGGAATCAGGCTGGTACTTGATGCGGTTAGTGCCGTCGATTTCCAGATAGACCCCGAGTTTGAGGATTTGCTCCAGATAATACACATCGGCATTGCGCTGAATATGGCCGATCGCTATCTGATTTGCCGGCACGCCAAGCTCCAAAAGCGTTTGTGCTTGCTCGAGACCGCATGTGCCATAGGTGGTGTGGGTGTTGATCGGGCATCCGGTCTCGATGGCAGCCAAAGCTGCGGCTTCCATGCACTTGTGCTCGAACGGGGTGATCTTGCCATATGCCGTACCGATCTTGATGACACCGGCCTTGTATTGGGTGCGATTCACGATGGGGCCGGAATAATCATTGGCATCGATGCCTTCGCGGATGTCGGCAATCACCAGCTGTGCAATGTCCTTGACATCATAACGATTGATCCAGTGGGATTGCGTTTCCAGATACACATGCTCACGGTGGAATCCGGTGGCTGCAATAATCTGAAGTCCGTCTACGGATTTGGCCACCTCAGCCAACTTGTTGAGGTCACGACCGCAGTTGATCGGGCACATATCGACAACCGTGCCGCCCTTATCGCTCCACTGCTTGGAAGCCTTGGCAAAATACGTTGCCTCCTCAATTGCCTTGGGCACTGAATCAAGCTGATGGTCGCCGTCAATATAGACTTCGCCAGCTCCGACTCGAATCAGATGATCGTGGCTATCAACCACGCCTAGACTTTGCGGATCGACATCACCGAAAATGGTACGTGCAAAACCCATGATGAAACTCCTTTGTGTATGGGGTACGGCCTCGCGTCCGTTGCGTTATCGCCGTTGACATGGTTCACGATATGTGGTTTGCTCTGCGAAACAAAGGAGTTCCATGTACATATGTTTATGGGATTTTGCGATATGCAATGCGATAAAAGCGAAATAACCCTTAAATATTGCGGTATTTCAGAAGATATCGAACTAAATCAGACCATTAGAAAATAGAGTTATCATGTACATATGTTCAACGATGACATACTGTTAGCTACTCAGGAATCCCGCAAACACGTCGAATTGGTTCTGCATGTTGCCAGGGAATACTATCTGGAAGATCATTCTCAAGCGCAAATCGCCAAATCCATTGGATATTCAAGACCGAGTGTCTCTCGTTTGCTGAAGGAAGCTCGCGAACGAGGTATGGTCCATATCACCATAGGGCATTCATTGGAACGCATGCAGGCCTTGGAGCGCAAGATCCAACAAAGGTTTGGTCTCAAACATGTGCGAGTGGCGGAAGTACGACCTGGTGAAGATCCAGGTGTCGTTGTGCCCAGATATGCCGCCGCATTGTTTACTGAGATCTGCACGCCCGATTCATTGATTACCGTGTCCAATGGACGGGTTGTTGCAAATACCGTTCGCGAGATAATGCCGCAGAATTGGCCTGAAACCAATGTGACGCAAATGATTGGCACACTCTCGCCGGATAACCCCATGACCGATTCGCCAGATATCTGCCGCATGTTAGCGGACAGGCTCGGTGGCACCTACACATTGCTCCCCTGTCCTATGGTGCTGTCTTCACGCGATACGGCATCAGTCATGCGAAAAGAACCGCAAATCGCCACGGCGATCAAATTGGGAGGAGGTGCAGACGTGGCAATCGTTGGCGTGGGTGCAACCACCAGTGAGCGATCTGGCCATATCTTCGACGCCTATGTCGATAAACGTATGTCCGAACACATCCAAGCATTGGGAGCGGTCGGCCATATTTGCGGCCATCATATCGATGTACATGGCAACCATGTGCGCACACCACTGTGCGACCGAACGATCAGTGTCGATCTGGAACGATTGCGCAAAATCCCGAACGTTATCGGCGTTGCCGTTGGAAAGCGCAAGGTTGAAGCAATCAGGGCATGTCTCAATGGTTCGTTGCTGAGTTCGTTGGTCACCGATCATGAAACGGCTCAATTGTTGGCTGAAACGGCATAGGCAAGCCTCCGATATCAATGCGAAGAGCCATCAATGCGTAGGAAAGCTCCATTTTCGATTCCGCACGCAAGCTCATAACAGCTTGGAGGTAAGGCCAAAAGCAACACATCAAAACAATTTCCTCAAGGCCGTTGATACAGGTCCATGACGCATACATGTCAATGCACACGAATTTCGCATGGAAACAAGGCCATTCGACACGGCAGCGATTCAACAAGAACCGGAAATATCAACCTTTAGAGCGGTGCAACAATGAATTCGGGCTTCTGCCTTGCGACAGAAGCCCGTTCGAGCTCCCCCACCTGGATTCGAACCAAGACAAAGGGTTCCAAAGACCCGTGTGCTGCCATTACACCATGGGGGAACGGCGGAACGAATTCCGCCAAGTGTTTATTATGCCATACCATCTGACAAGCGACTTAGATACACGGCTAAATCATTGATATTTCAATGGTTCATAGGCGTGTCAGAAATAAATCCGAGGTATTCGTTTCATCAGTTGCGCATGCAATCAAGTATTCCCTGCAACAAAAGGAATGTGCATCGTTTGCACCTCGAAATACAAAATGGGTGCTGATTCATCACGACGAATGGAATCAACACCCAGCAAAATGACTTTTACTAGATCAAATACTTATGCAACAAGGCTTTTATGCAAATAAGAAGCCCTGACCGTGATGCTCTGGATATGTATCGAATAGCTCGGCCACGGAACCGTCTTCAAATACCGCACGAATCGCACTGCCAAGCAATGGCGAGATCGACAGCACAGTCAACCCGTCCCAGCGCTTCTCTTCAGGAATCGGCACAGTGTCGGTAAGCACAACTTCACGCGCACCGCATTCCTTCAAACGCTCCACCGCAGGGCCGGAGAGCACGCCATGAGTGGCGACAACGGTTACAGACTTAGCGCCAGCCTCTTTCAGTACCTTGCATGCGCCGGCAATAGTTCCCGCAGTATCGATGAGGTCATCTACCAATACGCAGTCTTTTCCATCCACATCGCCGACGACACGATTGGCAACAGCCTGGTTTGGTCTGGTGATGTCGCGTGTTTTATGCACGAATGCCAACGGCCCGCCGCCCAAACGCTGGGCCCACTGCTCCGCTACGCGGATACGGCCGGCATCCGGGGAAACAACCGTCACATTTTCCAATTGATTGGCAAAGCGATCTCGGATATAGTCCACCAAAACCGGCATTGCGATCAGATGGTCAACGGGACCGTCAAAGAAGCCCTGCGATTGTGCTGCATGGAGATCCACGCTCATAATGCGATCGGCACCGGCGGTCTTCAACAGATCGAACATCAAGCGGCAGGAAATAGGCTCGCGGCCGCGATGCTTCTTATCTTGACGAGAATATCCAAGCAATGGGCAAACAGCCGTGATAGAACGCGCCGAAGCTCGTTTCAAGGCGTCGATCATGATGAGCTGTTCCATTATTGACTTATTGATCGGATCGCAGTGGCTTTGCAAAACAAACACGTCCGCGCCACGCACCGATTCGGTATAACGCACATACATCTCACCATTGGCAAAGTCATATGCGGTTGTTTCCAGCACGTCAATGCCGAGCTGTTCGGCGACTGCAGCCGCCAACTTGGGATGTGCCCTACCCGTAACGAGAATTAGGTTCTTGTCCGGCTTACCTTCGAGGATTGCGCTCACCGTATCTCCAAACATCATTCGCTGAAGTTGTCTCGAACCATGGTACCCATTTGCGTTGACTGTAAAGCCCCTACGCTTTGCCGCAATACCAATACTTTCACAGTGCTTGTAAGCTCTTCAACGGCGTGTCAACACCGTCTCGGTTTTCATTGCAAATACAAACCGTGTTTGCCGATATATTGCACCACGCCATCGGGAACCAAATACCATACCGGTTCGTGACTGCTTGCACGCCGTCGCACATCAGTGGAGGAAATGGCCAAAGCAGGAATTTCCAAAGTATCCACTTTCCCATCAGGGATGTGCGCACCCTCAGGGCTGGAATATCCCGGTCTGGTCACGGCGACGAAATGAGCCAGCTCCCACATGCTGGCCGCATCTTTCCATTCCATGATTTCCGCAACAGCGTCGGCGCCGGTTATGAAGAAGAGTTCGGCCTGCGGGTACTGCTCATGAATATCACGCAATGTGTCGATTGTGTAGGTCACTCCTGGCCTGTCGATATCGACGCGGGAGACGGTGAATTTTGGATTTGAAGCCGTTGCAATAACGGTCATCAAATACCGATCCTCGGCATTGGTGACTTTCTTGTCCAATTTGAACACCGGCCTACCTGTTGGCACGAAAATAACTTCATCCAGGTCATACACCCATGCGACTTCGGAGGCGGCAACCAAATGCCCATTATGAATTGGGTCGAAAGTGCCACCCATAATGCCGATTCTAGGCCGGTCATGCCAATTGCCTCTCGTGGATCGCCTGCTGGTAGACGAGGTAACGCCGATACCCGGGACGGGGATCTCCGACATTTTTCGGGTTACCGAGACGTTGCCTTCTTCGTTTTCGAATGCAACATCCAAAGGGTCGTGAACAAAGGCGTCACTCATTGGGACTCCTTGGATTCAGCCTCGGCATCCTTGGTCTCTTCCTCGATCTGTTCTGCGGTGGGATCGTCTTCCTGCGGGTCGATTTTGCCCATATCCTCATCCCATTCTTCCTGAACGACCCTGCGGATCTCAGCAAAGGTCGGCAAAGGGAATCCGGCTGATACATGCGGCGCACTTCTGCCACACGTTCGGTGATACGGATGAGCGTATCGGTCATGCCATCGGCGTCGCCCTCGCGTTCCATCCGGCTGAATGATGCAATGTATTGCTCCATTACCTGCATATATTCCCGAACGGCATGATACTGGTCTTCTTCAATGCGGATTACTTCAGGCGAATCGGCATCCGGCCATCCAATAAGCACCGCATCCGAATACTCAAGCGAAGCTCGTTGTGCAGCCGAGGCAATGCCACCCTCGACCTGAACGAGAAATACATATCGGACGATGCTCAGCCGTTCTGCAGCCACTTTCAACGGCAGCATGGGGTCGTTGACATCGATGCCACGATCCGCTGCCAGTTCTTCAGCACTCATTGAAGTCATGGACGCACCTGCCCCGAACCATAGCCAATCCATTTGGTCGTCGTCATTTCACGCAGCCCCATGGGCCCACGAGCATGCATTTTCTGGGTGGAGATTCCCAATTCAGCACCAAAGCCGAACATGCCTCCATCCGTAAAGCGCGTAGAGGCGTTGGCAAACACCACTGCGGAATCGACACGGCTGGTAAAACGATCAATGGCTTCGTAATCCTGAGACATTATGGTCTCGGTGTGGCCTGTTGAATGCTGATTGATATGCGCAATCGCCTCGTCGATATCGTCCACCACTTTGATACCAATCGTCATGGCAAGATATTCGGTATCCCAGTCTTCATCAGTCGCATGAATGAGGTTGCCCCCATCGATTTTCTCAGCATCGATGATGTCGTATGCAGCCGTATCAGCGTGCATCTCCACGCCAGCATCACTGAGCGCCTTGGCCATCGCAGGTAGGAAATACTGTGCGACTTGCTTGTGCACAATCAACTTCTCGGCGGCATTGCACACTCCGATACGCTGGGTTTTGGCATTGATGACGATTGGAATCGTCTCTTCCAAATCCGCACCGCGATCGACATAGATATGGACATTGCCCGCGCCGGTTTCGATAATCGGCACCTTTGAGTTTCGCACAACAGCCTGAATCAACTTGGCGCTGCCGCGTGGTACCAACAGATCGATATGCCCACGGGCTTCCATCATGGCAGTCGCACCCGCACGTCCGAATTCATCAACCGTATTGACCAAATCGGCAGAGAATCCTTGTTCCGCCAACGCCTCGCGAATCGCATGAACCGTTGCTGCATTCGTCCTCTCGGCAGCGTGTCCGCCTCTGAGCAACACGGCATTGCCTGATTTGAGACACAATGCCGCGACGTCAACGGTCACATTCGGTCGTGCCTCATAGATCATGCCGATAACACCCATGGGCACCCTAATTTGGGTCAGACGAATGCCATTGGGCATGGTGTATCCGCGAACCACTTCGCCAATGGGATCAGGCAATGAAGCGACATGACGCATTCCCTCAGTCGCCTGATGGATTCGTTCTACGCCAAATTCCAATCTATCGATCTTGCCTGCGTCCATGCCATCGGCCTCGGCATCGCGGACATCTGCTTCATTGGCTTCAGCAATATTCCCCGCATAGGCATCAATGGCATCGGCTATGGCCAGCAATAACGCATTTTTGGTCTCACTGACTGCCTGTGCCAAATCTAGTTGGGCATTCGAGGCAGCATCGGCTCGCGCGCATACCTTTTCAAAAAAGTCTTGGTTCACGGCTTCGCGCTCTGCAATATTGGTCATAGCCCACAGATTACCGCAATTTCGGACAATATGCCGTCAATGGAGTGAACACTTCCCATATATGATTTCTCGTACAAAGATGAACCCTGGCTCAATGGCACATGTTTGCACGGCAATACGGATAATTTCCGTGGTCCAATGCATTGCAAGATATGGGATGCCGGTACGCAATGCCCTCGGATACGGCTAGAATGAGGCCAACCCTAGTAACTCTATATTCCAAGGACATCACGTGACCATCTTCCACAGCACGCGCAGTACCACTGACTCCTTGACCTCAAAGCAGGCCATCCGCAAGGGAATCGCCGATGATGGCGGTTTATTCGTGACCGACTCGCTCGGTGAACGACAAATAGATATCGCACAGTTGACCGGCAGGAGCTATCAGGAAATTGCTCTTGACGTGCTTTCAGCGCTATTGCCCGATTTCACGGAAGATGAATTGACTCAGTGCATCCACGACGCCTATGGCGAGCAATGGGCCGATGAAAGAATCACCCCGCTCAAGCCCCTGGGCGATGATTATGTTTTGGAATTGTTCAACGGGCCCACTTCCGCTTTCAAAGATGTTGCTTTGCAGATCCTGCCGCGATTCATGGCTCATACCACAGCTCAACAGGAAAATGAGCGGGTCATGATTCTTACCGCCACTTCCGGAGATACAGGCAAAGCGGCATTGGCGGGATTCGCCGACGTTCCAGGAACGGCCATCACCGTGTTCTACCCAGAAGGAAAGGTCAGTGAAGTCCAGGAATTGCAAATGACCACTCAGTCCGGTAGCAATGTGCAGGTATGTGCGGTTCGAGGCAATTTCGATGACGCCCAGAGCGCAGTAAAACGCATTTTCGGTGACACGCAATTCGCTCAGCAGTTGCGCAGCGAGTCGAATACGGTTCTATCTTCTGCGAACTCCATCAATGTCGGCCGTCTGGTTCCGCAGGTCGTGTATTATTTCGCTGCCTATGCACAGCTCCTGGAACAGCAGGTCATCAATGTCGGCGATGAAGTGGAATTCTGTGTTCCCACAGGCAACTTCGGCAATGTTTTGGCCGGATATTACGCCAAACTTCTCGGCTTGCCGGTCAAGCACCTCATCGTTGCCAGCGACAAAAACAATGTGCTTTTCGATTTCCTGAGCACCGGCACATACAACCGCCAACGCCCATTCTTCCAGACCATCTCACCGTCGATGGATATTCTCATTTCCTCGAATCTGGAGCGCATGCTCTATTACATGTCCGATAAGGACACGCGCCTTATCCAAATGTTGATGAACGATCTGAACCAATGGGGCGCATACGAAGTGCCTGAGGCAATGATGACAAAAATACAGTCGCTTTTCGGCTGTGGATGGGCAGATGAAGATCAAGTACGTGACTGCATCAAGGAATGCTGGGATCGCAACCACTATGTTATCGATCCGCATACAGCTTGCGGATACTTTGTTATGCAGCAGATCCCGCGCGATCCACTGACTCCTCGGGTTTTGCTCAGCACAGCCAGCCCTTATAAATTCCCGCGAGTGGTCAATGAATCTCTGGGTTTGGACACCACTGGAAGCGATTTCGATTGCATGGACGAACTCTCCAAGGCCACCGGAACGAAGGCTCCTGAAGCTCTACGCGACCTCGAACATGCAGAACTGCGATTCAACACAGTGGTGGATATCGACGGTATGGAAGATGCCGTTCATCAGGCGGCTCAAAGGAACTGACTCCCGTCACTTCTGACCACGGTATGACGGAATTGCAACAGGCCGTGTCCCAGTCTCCTCGAGATTGGGACACGGCCTGTTGTTATAGCCAACTTCAACCAGTCCGCTACCGCAAACACAGCGCGCCATGAATGGTCAACCAAGTTAAAAACTCACAAAACCAAAGGTGCGTTGGAAAAATCAAAAAGAACCCCGTCTGCAACTTCGCAGATCTGAGGCCACAGAGCATCCGAAGAATCATCATGCATAGCCCATGCTTTCATGCCAACGGATTGCGCCGCTTGCAACCCGGGAAGAATATCTTCGAATACCGTGCAATGATGAGGTTCAATATTCAATAACGATGCGGCATGGAGATACACATCAGGCTGGTCCTTGCCGACGAATTGGACGTCATCCGTACTGCAGATCTCATCGAAAAACTGCGCTATGCCGACATGGTCCATTGCAGGATCCCTCAATTGCGGCGGCAAGGTCGTTGCTACCGCGAGTTTTGCTCCACTAGCCTTGAGAGATGCCAGATATTCAACTGCATGCGGCTTGACTTCCACAATCGTGGCATACGCCTCGCGTGCCAATGCGTTCCACTCATCCATAAGGTCCTGGGGATCGTCGCTGAGATTGAATCGTGCGATAGTGTAGTCGGCTATTTCGCGAAACTGCATGTGCGAGACGGCTTGGGCATAATCTTCAGGGACGGCGATGCCTCTTGAATTCAACGACACATCGTCCACATGGTCCCACACGCCCATGGAATCAAGCAAGGTTCCATCAAGATCGAATATCGCCGCTTTGCCGATATTGTTGCCTTTCATACAGTCTCCTCGCATGGATTGTTACCTGATCCGCGTATATGACACATTGGTTGGCTAACATCGCACAGCTGAATCATGATGACTGCTTTACAATACTGGATCCAAGCAATTCCTTAGCATGTTCCAAAGATGTTTCCGATTCGGCACCCGACAGCATACGTGCTATCTCCATAACCCTGGCATCGCCCACGACTTGATTGACAGTCGTAGACACAGGGCTGTCACCATCTTCCTGCCCTTTGCTCACCACAAATTGCGACCCTGCCCATGAGGCCACCTGCGCCAAATGGGTGACCACGATGACCTGTGCACTCTGGGCAAGTCGTGCCAGACGTTTTCCCAGCTCAACCGCTGCTTTGCCTCCCACACCGGCATCCACTTCATCGAATATGAAGGTCATGTCCTGATGATCAGCATGTGAATCTGCCGCGGACAGTTCAAGCGCCAACATTAAACGACTGAGTTCGCCACCGGATGCACTCTTCCCCATAGGCAAGCGACCTGCGCCCGGATACGGTGTGAATAAGAACTGAACATCATCAATGCCGTTGGCGTCCAAAGCATTTTCGCCTGTGCGTTGCACGACTTCAATGTCCAGACGAGCGCCTGCCATTGCGAGGGAATCCAATTCCTTCGTTACAGCAGCCGAAAGCCTTGCAGCGGCATATCGACGACTTTCACTCAGCTTTCCTGCGACTTGCACAGCGGTTTCAAAGGCCTTTTCACGCTGTTCGCTCAGCTCTGCCAATTTCTGGGGAGAATCGTCCAAATCCTCTACTTCGAATTGAGCGCGATCGCGCCACTGCAAAACGTCATCCAGACTCGGTCCCCAGCGTCTTGTCAATTCGCCTAATTCATGAATGCGACTGTTGATGCCATCCAGATCATTGATATCACCGTCGATATCATCTTGCTCACTGAGCGAAAACACCACATCCGCCAGTTCATCATTCATCTGGCGGAGTCTTGAGACTGCTTCGTCATATGGTCCCGTGGCATGGATTGATTGCAATGCCTGTATGGCCTGCGCAATCAACTGAGATGCCCCTGGTTCATCCGATTCCGCTTCGACTTGTGATGCGTCCAAAGCAGCCAGCGCCTTATTGGTTCCCAAGGTGATTTCGGCCGCATTCTCTATACGCGAACGCTTGGCCTTGAGCTCATCGTCTTCGCCTGCATGGGGATCGACACGATTGATACGTTCGATGGACTCACGCAGATAATCCGCCTGCTGACGCATCGAGGCTTCTTGGTTGCTCAACCGTTCGAGCCGTTGGTCCAGATCGCGAAGCTCATTCCAAACCTGGGCGTATTGTGCCGTTATTTCAGCGTTATCTGCCACCATATCCAAGAATTCGCGCTGCCTAGAAGCAGATGCGATACGCAACTGGTCAGCCTGACCATGAATGACTACGACTTGTGATGCGATGTCCTGCAATACGGCGCGTGGGACGATATGCCCATTCAGCACAGCACGAGAACGACCACTGGCCGGAACCGTTCGGGAGAGGAATAGTTCCCCATCCTCCACATGCACGCCCGCCTCGATGGCGCTTTGCACAGGTAATGCTTCCTCATCCACACGAAACACACCCTGTGCCCAGGCTTCGTCAGCCCCTGTGGACACACGTCCTGATTGGGCTGATTCACCGGAAATAAGCCGTATTGCGCTCAGCAACATGGATTTGCCAGCACCGGTCTCACCCGTTATTGCAGTCATCCCCTGACTGGGTGCCAAGATTGCATGACGAATGGGGCCCAGGTTTCGGATTTCAAGCTCTTCAAGCATGTGAATTCTCTGCTCCTTGCTCCTCGACATGTGGTTGGCCGCCATCGGATTGATTCGGCGATGTCTCACCAAATGCTCCTGAAGAATCTGGATGCGCTCCGCTCATATAGCTCCGGCATTCACGACCTTGCACATATTTGACACCATTCGCCCTTTGAACCTCAGGAGTCTGCGATCTGACATGTTCGCGCCAACCTATAACAGGCAGATCAAACTTGGTCACCAAGCGTTCGGTGAATGGGGCGTCAGACAATCTGACCAACTGCAAAGTGTCCTTCGATTCTCGTATCTGTACACGCGAACCCTGAGGCAACTGGCATTTGCGCCTACCATCGCAGCTGACCACACCGCTTGTCGCCGATTGTTCCAGAACATCAAGTTCGAATGTGGAACCAGCGCCGACGATCAAAGGACGTGAAAACAGTGCATGCGCAGCCAGGGGCACCAATTGCAGCGCCTTGACATTTGGCCAGATAACAGGCCCTCCTGCAGAAAACGCATAGGCCGTCGATCCAGTAGGCGTGGAAACAATAACACCGTCACAGCCGAATGAGTTCATTTCCACATCATCGACACGGACGGACAGTTCAACCATGCGGTCAAGATCTTCATGCATCAAAGTGACGTCATTCAATGCCCAATCCTGCAACGGTTGGTCCTCTCCGGGAAGCCATACGTCAACATGCGCTATCATGCGTTCGTCGATCGAATATTCATGCGCAGCCACTTTGGAAATGGCTTCGCTGAGTTGGAAACTCTCAAATTCTGCCAGGAATCCGACATGGCCCATATTGATGCCCAGAATTGGCACCTGAGTGCAATGGACCAATTCGGCAGCTCTCAGTATCGTGCCGTCTCCTCCGAGAACAAGCACGAATTCAGTATCCGTATCAACGACAGTGGGTCGAACAGAAAAATCAGGCGCCTCGAGATTGTCGATTATGCTCACGTCAAAGCCGGCTCTTCGCAACTGGTCCACAGCTTCAGAGACCACCGTTCCGCTATTGCGAAGTCTGGAATGGGTTACCACCACTGCTCGTCGTCTTGCATTCATGTCACGCCTCATTTCTGCCAACCATCGCAGCCAGGAACCACCGCTAGGCTATATCCTAGCTGAAACACCGTTACAATAGCGTCAGTAACGCATATCGCCAAGCCGAAGAAGGAGCGTGCCGAGCGTATGGCGAAACTGGCTTTTGACGAGTCCTCCTCGAATAAGGAGACCTCGCGTGGATATGCCTGGTGGTTCTCCGGCGACACCTTTGAGCAAGCGGCCGCCGCCGATCGGAAACCACGGCGTCGAGACTTGCTGACCAATCTGGTCTCGCACCCCGGAAGGTTGACGATACTCTATTTGGTGACCTTAATCGTGATTGCCACTTTCCTTCTGCAATCGCCACTTTCCACACAATCTGGCTTATCCACTTCGGGCATCGTCGCATTTTTCACCGCTGTATCAGCCCTGTCCACATGTGGCATCCAAGTGGTGAACACCGCAACTCACTGGTCGACTTTTGGCCAAGGTGTCATACTGCTCTCAGTCCAAATGGGCGGGCTTGGAGTGATGACATTCGCATCGATTGTCGGCTTGGCTGCGAACAGGCATTTGAAGGCCTCACAAAGGTTGCTGACCGCCAATGAATTGGGCACCAATAAGCTCAGTGAAATAAAAGGCGTATTACGGGTCGTGCTGGGCACGACCTTCATCATTGAGGCCATAACATTCATCGCGTTGTTCCCGGGTTTGTGGCGCATCAATAAAGGCGATCTGATGCATACCTCATGGCAGGCGTTGTTCTTTGCCGTCGCCTCATACAACAACGCCGGATTCACTCCTGATATCGCAGGCCTTCATGTCGACAGCTGGGCCGTTGGCCTGCCCATATTATTCAGCGCATTCTGCGGTACTTTGGGATTTCCTGTGATCCTCAACCTGGTACGCTCAGCGAAACAACATAGGCCGCCTCGTCGTTGGTCCTTGCATACGAAGATCACATTGGCCACCACATTTTCCTTGCTCGCATTGTCTTTGATATGGTTCTTGGCCGTCGAATGGAACAATCCGCAATTATTCCATAATGCCGACGCTCCTCACGACTCCGCATCGCGCTCACCGCTGCGGTTATGCCAAGGACTTCGGGATTCGACCCCCTCGGTTATTCCTTTTGTGAGTGAACCTACCAAGGTCTTTATGAGCGCCATCATGTTCATAGGAGGCGGAAGCGCCTCAACAGCAGGCGGCATTCGTGTGACCACCTTTGCTGTGGTGCTATTGGTATGCCGTTCGGCTTTTACCGGCAAGCAGGATGTGAATGTGTTCCACAAACGCATAGCAGCTCAAACCCGCATGACCGCTGTGAGCGTTGCCGCAGCCTGCTTGGCATTGGTGTATGTCATTTCGCTATCCATTATGCTGGTGACCGGCGCAACGTTCAGCGCCGCATTATTCGATACCTGTTCGGCTTTCGGATTGGGCGGATATTCCGTCGGCGTTGCACAGGCAGGCAATCCTGCCGCATTGACACTGCTCGCAGCAGCCATGATCATAGGCCGATTAGGCCCGATGACAATTGCATATGCCATAAGCCGACCGCAACATTCCGAAGCGGTGCGTTACCCTGTCGAGCCGGTGGTCGTTGGCTAATCGATCGATGACACAAACAGTCACCGATCTTCGATAATTGATTTCCGCAAAATGCTGTCTTCCAGCGCTCATGCCGACGTGTCCAGCGATATGAAAGAATGGAAGCTAGCCACCATGCAGGGTCCCATCCCGGCATGAGTGCAATTGCAATGTGAAAGGCATCGAAATGGCACACACCAATAGAAGCGTACTGGTCGTAGGACTCGGACGGTTCGGGAGCTCAATAGCCACAACGCTGGATGAACAAGGCCAGGACGTACTTGCCGTTGATATCAGCGGAGAAATGGTGAATCGCTGGTCGCCGTATTTCCCGACCGCCCAAGCCGATATGACCGATGTCATTGCGTTGGAGCAGCTAGGCGTAAGCGACTTCGGAACAGCCGTTGTCGCCATTGGTGACAGCATCGAGGCGTCGGTTATCACAGCAGGTAATCTGCTTGATGCCGGCATCAATGATTTATGGGCGAAGTCCGTGTCAAAGGAACACGCACGCATTTTGCAGCGCATCGGAGTCCGTCACATCATCAATGCCGAGATGGATGCAGGCAAACGAGTCGGGCACTTGGTATCAGGCAATTATCTCGATTACATCGAACTTGAAGGCGTCCACTCAGTGGTCAAAATCCATACGCCGGCTCATGTCGCGGGGTACTCGATAGGCGATGTCAAGGTGCTGGACCGTTATGGCGTCACCGTTGTCGGCCTGAAAGCGCCTGGACGCGATTTCGAATACGGTTCGAAGGATCTGGTTATGCATCGCAATGACGAACTGGTCATTATGGGTACGCAAGACCAAATCGATCGTTTTATTCGAGGCTGAATCGGAACCCGTTCTTCAAAGGAATCTGGTAAAGCTATTTTGACTATCAAGCAATTGGCCGATGCCTCTCAATCATGCGAGACAACGGCCAATGACATGCATCGGTAGATAGGTATTTGTCTCCTACTGTTTCAATACCTTCTTGTACACTTCAATGGTCTGTTCCGCGATGCTCTCCCAGCTGAACAGATCGCGTGCACGCTCATATCCCGCCTGCCCCATGGCCTTGGCTCGTTCAGGATCGGACATAATGCGGTTGATGGCATCAGCCATATCATGAACGAATTTGTCAGGATTCGTGGGAGTTCCGGTTCCGTCATGCAATTGCTCGATCGGGACCAGATAACCGGTCACATTGTCGTCCACGACTTCCGGAATGCCACCCGTTGCACTTGCCACAACAGGAAGGCCACAAGCCATGGCTTCGAGATTGACTATGCCCAATGGCTCGTAGATGCTTGGGCAGATAAACGCATCACAGCCATGTTCCAAAGCATTCAATTCGGGCTTCGGCAGCATCTCTTCGATCCATATGATATTGCCTCGCTCTTCATCAAGCTTGGCGAAAGCAGATTTGACCTCTTGAGCAATTTCAGGAGTATCAGGAGCTCCGGCACACAACACCACCTGAATCTCAGAATCGACGAAATGCAGGGCCTGCAAAAGGTAAGGCAACCCTTTTTGCCGTGTAATACGACCAACGAACAGCAGAGTCGGCTTATTCTTGTCGATGTGGTATCGCTCGAAAACCTTCCACCCTTCATCGTCGGCAGAAGGAGTGGCAAAATCACTCAACGTGATGCCATTGTGCACCACATGCACTTTGTCAGGATCGACATTAGGATAGGCTGCCAGAATATCCTGCCGCATACCTGCTGAAACAGCAATAATGCCGTCGGCATGCTCATAGGCATCCTTCTCGGCCCACGAGCTCAGATTGTATCCTCCGCCGAGCTGTTCTCTCTTCCACGGACGGAACGGTTCCAGGCTGTGCGCTGTGATGATGAAGGGGATCTCATGCAATTGCTGCGCCAAGCGCCCGGCAAGGCATGAATACCACGTATGCGCATGAACGAGGTCGGCATCGACATCATTGGCCATCTGCAGATCCACACCGAAAGTCTTCAATGCCGCATTGGCCTGATCCAATTCGCTGACATTGTCATAACCCACCACTTGAAGGCTGCCTTGAGGGTTCTCACCAGGGATGGTGGGAATTTGGTCCGCGGTTCTGGGACCGTCGAAGGCACGTACTGTAACATCGATACGTTCGGCCAATACCTTTGCAAGTTCATCAACGTGAACGCCTGCGCCCCCATAGATATGAGGCGGATACTCTCGAGTTAGAATGTCAACTTTCATCGTGTCTCCTTTGCGAAGAGCTTCTTCGGCTCCCTTAACCAGTGTAGGGCTTCAACTCGTGAAGACCCGCGACTGATCCATAAGGACACTCATTGTTTTTCCTCTATTCGTGTAGATCATCATTGGCGGATTATGGTCATGCCTAAGGATTTAGGAACGCAATACTTTGTCCATTGACTTCCCTTTGGCCAATTCGTCGACGAGCTTATCCAACCATCGTGCCTGTTGGGTGAGCGGATCTTCGATATCTTCAACCCTGATGCCGCACACGACACCGGTTATCAATCCTGCATTGGGATTCATCCTCGGTGCATGAGCGAAAAATGTCCGATAATCCGTTTCTGAGTTGGACATCTGCTCCAACTGTTCCTGGGAATATCCAGTGAGCCAACGGATCACCTCATCAACTTCGTCTTTTGTCCGTCCTTTACACTCCACTTTGGTAACAAGCAACGGATACACCTGCGTGAAGCTTATGTCACCGATCTCTCGTCTTGCCATATTCACCAACTTTCTGTGCTTTTTCGGTTGGTTCAATCATGACAGAAAAACCGGCATATCGCTTGATATCATCTCCTGTTCTCTCACAGGCGATAATCCAGCGAATGCCGGTTTCATATTCACTAGACACAGGTGTTATGAATCGCTCCATCAAGGGAAGTTCCAAGACACCTTGTCTGCTCAGTACGATTCACACAGCCGTGCCATTGCCGTCAATATTGGGATTGTGTTTCGGATCTCCAGCCACAAAGAACAGACTGATCACTGCAACTGCGAAAACCGCTGAAATGGTGATGACCAACCACAAAGGCTTGGTGGGCAACCACATCACCACAAAGAAGCCTATGATCGACAAGGCGATAAGCGTCCAGCTGACGATGCGGAACCATTGACGCACTGAATGCGGCGCGTTCATTTCAGGATTGGCAATGGTAGGATCGCTCTCCTGCGTCGCCACAACCGTACTCGAGCTTGGCTTCCATTCCGCATCGCCATTCTCGATCAAGCGACGAGAACGTTCCTGCAATTGGTATTCATCCAGCATGCCGCTGCGTGCGCGGCCACGAGTCCTGTCATACTGTTGCGGAACTCCCTTATTTCCACCCTTAGCTGCGGCTCTGCGCTCAGCGCGATTCGGCATAGTCTTCTCCTTTGGAACTACCGGTCAGTGTTGCCTGACACCATACTCTACTGCAATCCGTGATGATTGTGCCAACCTCGAGTCGCCAACAGGTCAATGATCGGCAAGAATTCCGACTCATACTTGCGTTTACAAACCACACATTGCGAATAATCGTTCGATCATGCTGTCATTGAGCAATCTTCCGCGCACAGTCGGGATGAGCCTATTGTCATCAATCGTGGCCAATCCTTCCCTGACGAACTCGTCAGCTTGTTCGCGTTGGAATCTCCCGTAGCTGACAGCATCGAGGACGCTAAGATCAAGACCCTCACGCAGCCGGATACCCAGCATAATCGTCTCTTCCAGATGTTCCTTCTCTAATATGCGCTCGCTGCCTGCCCATGGGACATGCTCCTCACGCAGCGATTGCAACCACCAACGCGGATGGGCGATATCCCAGCTTCTCAGCCCATGCCGCATGTCGTTGCCCTGCGAACCATTAGACTCGTTCTTCACAGAGTGATTGACTTCAGTCGTTTCCGATTGCTCATCCGTATCTGGCTGCACTGAACCGTAATGGCTATGCGCCCCTGGGCCGATTCCAGCCCAATCAACATTGCGCCAATATCCCAGATTATGTCTGCTTTCATATCCAGGACGAGCCCAATTGCTTACCTCATACCACTCAAGACCTGCTGCGCTGAATAATTGATCGGCTATTTCATATTTCGCAGCTTCGTCATCATCGTCCGGCTTGGGCAAAATCCCCGCTGCTATTTGCCTACCCATCTTGGTCGTGGGTTCAACCGTCAATGCATATGCGGAAATATGATGAACTTGCAGTTCCAGAGCCGTTTGGACCGAAATACGCCAATCCTCGACGCTCTCCCCCGGTGCCCCGTATATGAGATCAACACTGGATTCCAGACCAGCGCGCCGAGCAGCAGCCACGCCACTGGTCACATTCTCCGGGGTATGCGTTCGATCCAAGGTTTTCAGAACATGAGGTACCGCAGATTGCATGCCGAAGGAAATCCTGGTGAAACCATTGCACGCAAGAGTGTCAATATATTGTTGATTCACAGTATCCGGATTCGCCTCGGTGGTCACCTCCGCATCCGCCTTCACACCCCATATGTTTCGAATGGCATTGAGCATCGCCGCAAGATCCTCAGCAGGAAGAATAGTCGGGGTGCCGCCTCCAAAGAACACCGTGTCGGCGGCAGGTTCTTCAATGCCATGGTCCAATTGCCATCGGCGGACGAGTTCCATTTCCCTGATCGCCTGTTGCGCATAACCTGTGCGAGTGGCGCCGCCACCGAGATCTCTGGCCGTGTAGGTGTTGAAATCGCAATATCCGCAGCGTCGCATGCAAAATGGCACATGCACATACACTTCAAAAACCATAACCATCTCCTTCAAGCAATCGGCAGACATCGATTATGCGCAACAAATAGGCGGCAGAACCAACCGGGCATTGCCCACAGGTCCGCCGCCTTTCCAATGCTGCGTTATTGTCAAGACTCAGTTCTCGCTCTTCTGAGCAGCACGAATCTTGTCTTTGGTGTCACGATCGGAGGCACCATCACTTGTCGCCAATGCCGCAACAAAGGCTTCCTGTGGCACCTCCACATGTCCCAGCATCTTCATGCGCTTCTTGCCGGCCTTCTGCTTCTCCAGCAGCTTGCGCTTTCGTGTGATATCGCCGCCATAACATTTGGCAAGCACATCCTTGCGCAATGCGCGAATATTCTCGCGTGCGATGATTCTCGATCCGATGGCGGCCTGAATCGGTATCTCAAATTGCTGCCGAGGAATAAGCTCTCTCAGTTTCTTCGTCATCTTGACACCGTAGCTATATGCCTTGTCACGATGCACAATGGCGCTGAAGGCGTCGACCTTCTCGCCTTGAATCAGGATATCCACCTTCACAAGGTCGGCTGACTGTTCGCCATCCTCGTGGTAGTCCAAAGATGCATACCCCTTGGTTCGGCTCTTCAACTGATCGAAGAAATCAAAGACGATTTCAGCAAGTGGCATGCGGTAATGCATTTCCACACGTTCTGTGCTGATGTATTCCATGGTGCCCATCTCACCACGATGCTCCTGGCACAGATCCATCACTGCGCCGATGAACTCCTTCGGGGTTATGATATCCGCTGCCACCATGGGCTCCACGATGCTCTTGATCTTGCCTTCGGGGAACTCACTCGGATTGGTCACATGGTGCAATGTTCCGTCTTCGGCAGTAACCTCATACGGCACATTGGGGGCCGTGGAAATCAGATCAAGACCGAATTCACGGCTGAGTCGTTCCGAAACGATTTCCATATGCAACAGGCCAAGGAAACCGCAACGGAATCCGAAGCCCAAAGCCACCGATGTCTCAGGTTCGTATATCAATGCCGCATCGTTGAGCTTGAGCTTGTCCAATGCCTCTCGCAAATCGGGATATTGTGCATTGTCAATGGGGAACAATCCCGCATACACCATCGGTTGAGGGTCTTGATAGCCTTCCAAAGGCTCGTTGGCCGGATTGACCGCCGAAGTAATGGTGTCGCCGACCTTTGACTGGCTGACATCCTTCGCTCCTGTGATGACATAGCCTACTTCGCCGGCGCCCAGGGCCTTGGTCGGCATCATTTCCGGACTGATCACACCGATTTCGATGGGATCGTGTGTCATGCCTATTCCCATCATATGGAGCTTTTCGCGGGCTTTCAGTTCGCCATCAACCATTCGGATATAGGTCACGATCCCTCGGTACGAGTCGTAGACCGAATCAAAGATCAGCGCGCGTGCAGGGGCATCCGGCTTTCCTGTCGGTTCTGGCACCTCCATGACGATGCGGTCGAGCAGCTCTTGCACCCCTTCGCCGGTTTTGCCGGAAACACGCAGCACTTCTGATGGATCACAGCCGATAAGTCCGGCGATTTCCTCAGCATGCTTTTCTGGTTCGGCACTGGGCAAATCGATTTTATTCAAAACCGGGATGATCGTCAGATCATGGTCGATGGCCATATACAGATTCGAAAGGGTCTGCGCCTCGATGCCCTGTGTTGCGTCGACAAGCAGGACCGCACCTTCGCATGCAGCAAGTGCGCGAGATACCTCGTAGGTGAAATCCACGTGTCCAGGGGTGTCGATCATGCCGAGTGTGTATTCCGTGCCATCAACGGTCCAGGGAACGCGCACAGCCTGGGATTTGATGGTGATGCCTCGCTCCTGCTCGATATCCATGCGGTCGAGGAAACGATCATGCATTTCTCGCTGCGAAACGATCCCCGACATTTGCAGAATACGATCTGCAACAGTTGATTTGCCGTGATCTATATGGGCGATAATGCAGAAATTGCGAATCAGCGACTGATCGGTAAAACCTGGCTTGTTCTTCGGTTCAATCACCTAATCCGTCTCCTTTACGCTCGATATGCACAACGATATGACACATTAATTCCAAAGCAACAAGTCTAACTGCCCCCTTGGGCATTGTCATTCCTACGCAGTCCCCTGATGCACTGAAACGAAGCCAGTTGGTCTGGTATTATCCACAAGGAAAGCGACACTCTCTGCCCACTCGCATATTATCCCGATGGCGTGTTAGTATGAACGTTTGTATGTCCTTATAGTAAACGTCGTTTGGAGTAACAGTGGCAAATATCAAGTCACAGAAGAAGCGCGTTCTCACCAATGAGAAGGCACACAAGCGCAATGTGTCCGTGAAGTCCGGACTCAAGACCGCTATTCGCGCAACCCGCGAAGCTATCGAAGCCGGCGATAAGGCCGCAGCTGAGGCAGCTTTCAAGATTGCATCTCAGAAGCTTGACAAGGCTGCCGGCACTGGTGTCATCCACAAGAACCAGGCTGCCAACCGCAAGTCCGGTCTCGCTGTGGCCATTAACGCCCTCTGAGTCTTGGCTCTCGTTTCGGGTTGCATGACCTGAACGAACTTCGCTCCCGCCCCCAAAAAGGAAGCGGGAGCTTTTGTTTGATCTAGGCAGTGATATCGTTCCCTGAATCATCAACCTTTTTCCCGCGGCCGGCTCGCAGTCTGCCGAGCGTGCGAAATTCGCCGGGCAAGTAACTGTGACTGCGGACCACTGCGCCGGGAACGATAAGATCGAATTTCACCGAGATCAAACGCAATGCGACCACTGTAGCAACAATCACCATGTCAAGAATCATTTCTTCTCGAAGGCCCAGCAATCCTGCATTGACGGCCTTGCCGACGAATACGGTGAGTACGCACCCTATCGCCGAAGGAACCGCGTACCAGTGCTTATCTCGCATAACAAATGGGACTTCGTTAAGCAGCATGTCTCGAACCAGTCCCCCGCCCAAAGCGGTGAACATGCCGAGGAAAACCGCCGTCATCCCTGAAGTGTGATGCATCATTGCCTTTGATGTGCCATTGACCGCAAAAAGGCCAAGCGCCAATGCATCGAAGGCGATCATAGACCACTTGAGATGGTCAACCTCTGGATGAATAATAGCGACTGCAACTCCTGAGGCCAATGCAGTAAGCACAAAACCGCGATCTGCGATACCGACGGGCGGCAAAGAACCGAGCATAACATCTCTGATAATGCCGCCGCCAAGGGCAGACATCCATGCCGTGAGAACTATGGCGAAAAGATCAAATCCCTTGCGCACCGCAGCCAAGCCGCCGACCATGCCACAACAGAAAATAGCAGCATATTCTATACCCAGAAAGAATGCATTGCTTTCCAATGCCACTTCCATGCTCACTCCATTCGAGTCATGAACTTCAGGTTCTGTGTTTGCGACCAAGATGAGGGTACATCACCCTGCGGTTCGACGCGCGTAATCCTTGAACGCACATCTGTTGGGTAAGACACCTCATGCACAATCCACCGTTAGGCAGGCACCTCATACACAATGCGGGAAACAGCATAATTGCCCAAGCATTGTGACTTGCAGGATGAAGACAGCAATATTGTCTTTCCCTAATCACTTCAAAGCCATAGAGAACCTGCCTCAAGCATAAAAATGGCAATCTCGCCGAATCGCAGGTATAACGCTTGTTGCAATGCCGCGCTCAATTTCATATTCCAACAACCGGCAATACTGCAAAAAGGCGATATGGAATATCCATACCGCCTTCAACCGTGGACTCAGTCCGAATCAAAGCATCGCTTCTCGGCTCAGCACACCTTCCACATCCAGTTATGCTTGTCTTCGACCTCGCCCAACTGAATGCCCAATAGTTCATCACGCAGAGAGACCGTGAGCTCACCAGTGGCATTGTCGGAAACGGTCACATCGAATTTCTCGGACTTGAAGCGCCCGATTGGGGTGATGATTGCCGCGGTACCACAAGCGAATACTTCGGTGACCTCGCCTGACTTGATGTCTTCAAGCAACTGATCAAGTCGGATCATGGTCTCGACCACATCATGGCCGCGATCCTGAGCAAGCTGAATCAGAGAACGGCGGGTCACACCCGGCAAAATATTGCCGGTCAGCGATGGCGTTTCCAAATGGCCATCCTTGTGCACCACAAACATATTCATGCCGCCCAGCTCTTCCAGATAGGTCTTGGTGGCAGCATCGACGAAGCATACCTGCTCGCAGCCGTTATCAATGCCTTTGTATTCACCCAGAAGCGAAGCGGCATAATTGCCACCGCACTTGGCGAATCCGGTGCCGCCAGGGCCGGTACGGAACCACTTGTCTTCAACCCAAATGCTGACCGGCTTCACTCCACCTGGGAAGTAAGGGCCGGAAGGTGAGGCGATTACACAGTAATCCACCTCTTGCGGAGCGCGAACGCCAAGGAATGGCTCAGATGCGAACATGAACGGACGCATATACAAGGTGTATTCGCGACGGGTCGGAACCCATGCACGATCACGTTTCACCAAAGCCGCCACAGAACCGAGGAAATCCTCGGTTGGGAGCTCAGGAAGGTAGAGGCGCTTGGAGGAATTCTGGAAACGTTCGGCATTGGCATCAGGACGGAACAGCCACACTGAACCATCCGAATGATAGTATGCCTTCAGGCCTTCGAAGCATTCCTGTGCATAATGCAGCACAGAAGCACCCGGGTCCATCTTCAGCGGAGCATACGGTTCAATCCGCCTGTCAGACCAACCCTCGCCCTTCGTCCAGCTCATGTGTGCCATATTGTCTGAGAACACCTGGCCGAAAGCGGGCTTGTCAATCAGTTCGGCACGCTTTGAATCCGAAGCCGGATTGTCATTTGGCAATACGGTGAACTTATCCGCATAGGAATTCAGTTCTTGAGGATCAAGGTGAGATTGTGCTGTCATATTCACTTCTTCTACGTGGGAACCGTGCCAGCGGCTCCATCATCGTTTACCATCGTCAGGGCTTGCCGCCCTTGTCATGCTACTGTTCCACACTTCAGCGGATGAGTAGCCATAAACGTTCACATTATGAAAAGAGGGCCACTTTCGTGACCCCCCTTGCAACATCGTATCAATCCGATGCCGTTAGCGCATTATTCAGCATCTGCCTCAGCTGCAGGAGCCGCCTCTTCAGCTGCAGGCTCAGCAGCAGCGGTGGACTCGGTGGCATCCTCAGGAACCACTACGCTGACCACTGGCTCTTCCATGGCATCGCCATCGAGTTCAACGCCTTCAGGCAGCTTGACATCCTTGACGAGGATCTTGGTGCCGTCGACCATGCCGTCAACGTCAACCACGATGCGCTCAGGCAGGTTGGTGACGTCAGCACGAACCTTGAGCTCCTGCATCTCAACGAATGCAACAGCAGCACCCTTCGGGGTACCTTCAACGAAGACAGGCACTTCGACGTCGATCTTCTCGCCGGCCTTGACCTCATAGAAGTCGATATGCTCAACGATGCGCTTGACAGGGTTGCGCTGCACGTCCTTGACCACCGCAGTGCGCTTCTCATCGCCGAAGGAAATGGTGAACAAAGCATTGGTACGACGCAAAGCCAGAGTGGTCTCACGCATAGGCAATGCGATGAATGCAGGTTCAGCGCCACCAGCGTAGATAGTCGCTGGAATCTGCTGTGCCACGCGCATACGGCGGGCAACGCCCTTGCCGAACTCGGTACGTACTTCACCCTGAAGTGCAATAGTATCAGTCATGATATTCCTTTTATTTAGGCCAACTGATCAAGCTGGCGAAATGTGTTGTTCTGGCGCGCCGACGCGCCAACGGAACACATCACACGGAATACCGCACGAGTACTGCCATCAGCTCAGTCGATAACGGAGATCCCTCTCCCTCGCCAAAGCGCAGCGGATGAAACATCCACCAAAGCAACAGCTCACCAGTATACAGCATGGCCGGACGTGTGGCATCCGAAGCCGTTCCGCTGATGCACCGCTGGGTTGCTTGCTCTCACCTAACTCTTCGCGCGTTGCATAACTTGCAACCTGGAGTTGGCGGCGATAGCGTTGGAATATGAGATTTCTTGGCAATGTGTTGTGGCTGGTTCTGGGCGGATTGTTCATCTCAATCGGCTGGGCTGTCGCAGGATTGGTATTATGCATCACCATTATCGGAATCCCCTCGGGAATGCAGGCTTTTAAAATGGCGAAACTGACGCTTACTCCTTTTGGTACAACCGTGGTGTATGGCGGCGGCACCGGTTCCTTCTTGCTGAATTTGATTTGGCTCGTTTTGGTGGGTTTGTGGATGGCTATCGCCTACGTGTGTGCCGGCTTGTTGAACTGCGCAACGATTATCGGAATTCCCTTTGGCTTGCAATCATTCAAAATGGCGAAACTGGCTTTGTTCCCATTCGGGGCGCAGATTATATAGGGACAATTGTGCCCGACATGACTTCAATTGAATTTGGACTGCACTGGTCCCCTGCTCTCTCCGGGCCGCTTCCAGACATATTCTGGTGATGCTGCAGAAGCTACGAGCCATATGGAGATGGCCATATTCAAACACCATATTCAATTACACGAAGGAATCAGTAGTATGAAGAGACCGATTATGACATCCACAGCCGTATTGAGAGAACCATCCCTCGATGCAACGCCGAATGATGCGGCCGTGGCACGGGATTTGCAGGATACTTTGGCTTCACACGCAGAGGAATGTGTCGGGATGGCAGCCAATATGATCGGCGTGAATAAACGAATCATTGCCTTTCAGGACGATGCACTCAATCGGATAGTCGTGATGTTCAATCCGCAAATCATTCAACAGAATGGAGAATACACCACAGAGGAAGGGTGCTTGTCTTTGCAAGGTCTTCGGGCAACAACAAGATTTCATAACATTACGGTGCAGTATGCTGATGCCGATTTCAAAGAAAAGATTGCACTATACTCCGGTTGGACGGCACAGATCATCCAACACGAAATCGATCACTGCTCAGGCATACTCATCTGATCCTTCCACACTATCCTGCAGCGTTTTCGTTGATTCGCTAGAATGCTGTAGAGGCGAGTTCATTGAAGAATTGAGGGGGAACTGAAATGACGAATAAACGAACGATGGCATTGGGTGCGGTTTTTTTCCACTGCTCTCGCTGTTTCATCGCTTTCCCTTGTTGCCAGGTCACTCTTCGACTCAGTCGTGGACACGCAATCAAGAAAAGTTCAGCACAGGCGTCATCCCCTTGCACCGTCTGCTACGAACTCGAATACTCAAAATACTCGAAACTCTCGTAACCAGCCTTCTCATCAAACTCATCATGATTGGTTTCGTGCGGCAAGACGAGAAGTCGCAATCCGCAGTGAAGACGGCCTTATGCTGCGCGGGTGGATGTTTGATGCGGACAGTGCGCTGGGCAGCCATAATTATGTGATTTGTTGTCACGGTTTCGGTTCATCCCCTGAGGGGATGGCATCTCATGCATATCACCATGCACAATCCGGATTTCATGTCCTGCTGCCGGCATTGCGTGCACACCAACCCAGCGAAGGAAGATATGTTGGGCTCGGTTGGCTCGACAAACGGGATTTAATCCGTTGGATCGATATGATTATCGCAACGGATTCTTGTGCACGCATCATTCTTCATGGCATCTCATTGGGCGCGGCAGGCGTCATGATGTGTGTGGGCGAAGATGATTTGCCGGAAAACGTCGTAGGAGCCATAGAAGACAGTGGATTTTGCAGCGCAGCAGAGCAATTCACACATCTGGCCAAGGAAAACTATCATATTCCTTCACTGCTGATTCCCCCTGTGCTGTCCCGTATCAACAGTCTTGCCAAACGGTACGCAGGCTATGACATCACTCAGATATCAAGTCTGGATAGTTTGCGGCGTGCACGCATCCCGATGCTATTCATCCATGGAGGCAAAGATCTACTGGTTCCTGCGAGTTGCGCGGATCGCTGCTATGAGGCGTGCAGTAGCCCCGACAAACAAAAACTCATCATCCCTGATGCCGAGCACGGTATGGCAGCACTAGCGGTACCAGGCGCATACTGGTTCACCGTTGACCGCTTCATGCGCCGTGTTATTGAACAGTATTCATAGCACTGACCGACCGTGGGTCGAGTCCTTCCCTCAGACGATGTGCAACACACTTATGTTGTCAAACACAATGGGCGTCAAACACAAAAGGGTGGGTGTTCCCATCCTCACATGATAGGAACACCCACCCCAATGAGTTTTCAGGTGCTTATGACCTTGCGGTCATATCGATGCGATTCCTGTATGCACCAGCACATCGACCCTCTCAGCGCTCAAGACCGAGCAGCCAAGCACCTGACAAATGCTTCCTGACTAGGCGATCAGCTCTTTCACCGCTGCAATAACGGCTTGGAGACCCGCCTTTGCATCGCCGAAGAGCATTTGCGTATTGTCCTGGAAGTACAACTCATTCTCAATACCTGCGTAGCCCTTTCCACGGCCGCGCTTCATCACCACGACATTCTGCGATTTGTCGACATCCAATATCGGCATGCCGGAAACAGGAGTGCCGGGACGACGAGCGGCGGGATTGGTCACGTCATTCGCGCCGACCACCAATGACACATTCGTTGAGGAGAACTGAGGATTGATATCGTCCAGATCAATGAGTTCCTCATAAGGAACATTGGCTTCAGCCAACAACACATTCATATGTCCAGGCATACGACCCGCCACGGGATGGATGGCATAAGAGACCTCTACACCATGATTCTTCAATAGCTCGCCCAGATCGGCGAGTTCACGCTGAGCCTGGGCTTGTGCCAAACCGAATCCAGGGACGAAGACGACCTTTTCCGCGTAGACCAACTGAACGGCGACGTCGTCTGCTGTGGTCTCTCGCATGGTTCCTGAAGGACCGTCTGCATCGCCTGAAGCAGCCGAACCGCCACCGAAGCCACCGGCAAGTACGCTCAACAGAGGCCTATTCATGGCCTGGGCCATAAGAATAGACAAGGTCACACCCGCTGCACCGACTAGTGCGCCGGCCACAATCAATGCAACATTATCGATGGCAAGACCGCTCATAGCCACTGCGGTGCCAGTGCATGCGTTCAATACCGAGATCACGACTGGCATATCGGCGCCGCCAATAGGAACGACAAATACAAGGCCATAGATCAAAGCGCACACAGTGGTCAGCACCGACCACAGCAGTCGCTGTTCAGGCTGAACACACAACATGACAAACGAAGCAATGGTCAGGACGATGAATAGCACATTCCATATGCCCTTGCCCGGCAGGCTCATCTTCTTGACGAAACCGATGCCCTGCAACTTGCCCGCTGCGATAAGCGAACCCGTAAAGGTAACCGAACCAATCACCACGCCAAGACCGGCAGTGATCAGTACGACCAAAGAAGGCGTGCCGTCAGTGGTCAAGATATCGTTCAAAGCCACCAAGGCAGCAGCGCCACCACCGACGGTATTGAATACCGAAACGAGCTGAGGCATATCCGTCATCTTGACCTTGACGGCAGAGATGACACCGGCCAAAGCACCGATGACAATACCGACAACCAACACCACAACCGCGGTAACAGAAAGGAAACCCTGCACAAAGAGATGGATAAAGGCCATTACGACGGCCAGTACCATGCCCACCGCTGAAATCTGGTTTCCCTTACGTGCGGTCTTGGGTGAATTCATGAAATGCAGCCTACGACGAAAAGTACCGCAGCCAGCAAATAGGCAAACCATGCAATTATTTCGATGGCGCTCACTTGGCACCTTCCTTATCCTGATCAGCGCCTGCCTTGGAAGGTTTGGAGCTTTTGAACATTTCCAACATGCGATCGGTCACCACATATCCGCCGACCACATTCATGGTTCCCAGCACTGCCGCCAGGAAAATGAATACATATGCCAGAGGCGAATCGGCATGTGCTGCAACGATGACCACACCGACAATGACGATGCCATGGATGGAGTTGGCGCCGGACATCAGCGGCGTGTGCAGGGTTGCCGGCACTTTGCCGATCACTTCCACGCCAATCAGCAACGCCAGCACGAATAAGGTTATGGCAACAACGAGGGTGTTCATGCTACTCGCTCCTCTCTGTGCGTCCGCTACCACGAGCGCATTATCCAATTCATCATCAAGATCCATCGACAGCTTGCCGTCGCGAACAAAATGGGACACGATATCGGCAACATTGCGAGCCAAAAGGTTAGAAGCGGTATTAGCGACCTCGCTTGCCAGATACGGAGCACCGATGAGCGTGACACCACCTTCGGTCTGTGTGGTTCCCACCACTGAGCCTTCGACATTGCCGCCCAGATCACTCGCAGCACAATCGACGATCACGGCACCGCGATGCATGCCGCTGACACCTGCAGCAGTGAGCAGGCATGGGGGCTTGCGCCCCGGAACCTTCGCAGTGGTAATTACCACATCAAAATCGGCTGCCTTCTTATCCACTGCAGCCTGTTGTGCCGCCTGTTCCTCCGCTGTGAGCTGGCGAGCATATCCGCCTTCGCCCTGGCCTTTCGAAAAGTCCAGACCAAGATCGAGGAATTTGGCACCCAAGGATTCGACCTCATCCTTCGACGCCGGGCGAACATCGTAGGCAGTGACGACCGCACCAAGACGCTTAGCGGTACCGATTGCCTGCAAGCCCGCAATGCCTGCGCCTAAAATCAACACCTTTGCCGGGCGGACGGTACCTGCTGCGGTGGTCATCATCGGGAAGAAAGAGCCATACGCATTTGCCGCGACCAGTGCGGCTTTATATCCCATAACGGAATTCTGCGAAGTCATCTCATCCATTGACTGGGCAGAGCTCAATTGACGCGGCAACCGCTCAATGGCGATGCCCACCATTCTCGCCTGCGCAAGCTGAGCGATATAACTGTCGTCATTGAAGGAGTCCAACATGCCGACAATCCATGTCCCCTGCCTCATGCGGGAAACGAGTTCATTACTTGGACGATCGACAAAACCCATCACATCTGCCTGAGCGATGATCTCATCTGCGGCAAGAACCTGAGCTCCTGCTTTGATGTAATCGTCATCGACATAATGTGAGGGCAGACCAGCCCCATATTCGATAAGGCAAGACACGCCCGCCTTGCGCAATCGAGTGACGATATCCGGCGTCAACGCGACGCGGGACTCATACTCCGAGGTCTCATTCAAGACACCGAAGGTCACTGTGGCTTCTGGTATTGCAGCCATGAGAGCCCTTTCTAGCTTCTTTGATATGCGTACACACTTTGTACAAAGCGAAAGTGTAACCGAAGAAAATCACCGATATTGTTTCTATTCCATAACGTGAAGTGCCACCGCCGCTTGTAGCAGCGGGACTTCCTTCCCATAGAATCTTTGTGCGAGTTCGACGAGAAGCACTCATTGTGCAGTACTGGTACATTCATTGGAATTTGGCGCACGAACAATCTTGGACGTATCGTGGCTGAAATCAGGCCTACACATCTACTCCCCTTTGTGCCCAATAAGGCTCCACTTCACTACCCCCACAGGCATCGTTAGCCGTCCGCATTCCATGCTCGGTCTACGCATTGGATTCGGCGTCAAGTTTGCATCCAACTGCTTCGTTTATGAGTTCTCGCTCTCCCCTACGTCACCGTAAGGTGACGGTTGACCAAACTGAGACTATTATTGAAGGGTTGAGAAGCTTACATTCAGGTCAAGGAGCATTTACGTGACCGTCATCACCTCAATGAAAGAACGAGTACAGGAACTTACGCGTAAGGCATTGCGCGTAGGAGGTGACTTTGTACATCCAATCAGCGACGACCGACCTGACAACTGGGGATGGCACGGCACCCCGGATGCCGATGAGGCCAGCACACTTCCACATGTCAACGAATGGGGTCCAGGATTCCCAACCACTACCTTTATCGATCCAGAAACCGGTCTGCTGACCAGCGAAACTGCCGGTAAAGCGCCGATCCCGGATGGCATGTCGATTTACGACATCTATGCCGACCGCGCGGCACGTATGGGAGATGATCCGCTCTACACATTCAAGCGTAATGGCACATGGGAAACGCGCACGGCAAACGAATTCCTCGCTGAGGTTCGCGCCACTGCAAAAGGATTGATCCATATCGGCCTGGCAAAAGGCGACGGCGTTGCATTTATGTGCCGCACCTCATACGAGTGGAATATCGTCGATGCAGCGGTCATGGCTTGCGGCGGTGTATTGGCCACGGTGTATGACACGGATTCTTCCGAACAGATCCGCAATATCGTCAACAATTCTGACGCTCGATTGCTCATTGTCGGCACAACCGACATGGAAGCAAAAGCCGAAGGTGCAGTAGAGGCATGCCCAACCTTGGAACAGGTTATCTGCATCGAGACCGGCGGCTTGGCAGAACTTCAGGCCTATGGCAGCACCGTCAGCGATGAAGAGCTTGATCAGCGCATCGATTCGGTTCGCAAAACCGACCTGTGCTCGATCGTATACACATCCGGTTCCACTGCAGCGCCCAAGGGTGTGGAAATGACCCATGAGCACTATTGCACGACTGCGATGAATCTTCCGGACTATATGCCGGATTTGCTGCACGACCGCAATAACACCGTATTGCTTTTCCTCCCTCAGGCCCACTCCTTTGCCCGCGCCATCAACTACATCGTGGTGGCCAGCAATATGCACGCATATATAGCGCAAGGAATATCCTCACTTATCTCCGACCTTCAGGTCGCCAAGCCCTCGGTCATGATCGTGGTTCCACGCGTTTTGGAGAAGGTCTACAATGCCGCCTCGCAGAAGGCCGGTCATGGTGCCAAGGGAATGGCATTCGCAGGCGCTGTGGTAACCGCGCAGAAATATATGAAGGAGATCAACGAAAACGGCAAAGCACGTGCCCGGACTCGCACCGGACGCATGATGTATGACCCTCTGGTGTACAAGTCATTGCGTCAGGCATTGGGCGGCCGTGCACGATGGATTGTCGCAGGCGGCGCGCCTCTGGATCCTGAATTGCTCGCCTTCTATCGTGGCGCCAACATACCTGTATATGAGGGATACGGTCTGACTGAGACGACTGCGCCTTGCGCATTCAATCCTTTGGGCACCCCGTTCCGCGAAGGATCGGTTGGCATTCCTTTCCCAGGTTTCTCAATCCGCATTGCAGAAGATGGAGAAATCCAAGTCAAGGGCACATGCGTCTTCCCCAAATACCATAAGAACGACGAGGCTACAGAAACCTCATTCACCGAAGACGGCTGGTACGCCACCGGCGACCTGGGACATTTGGATAACGAGGGATTCCTGTTCATCACGGGCCGCAAGAAGGATCTCATCATCACGGCTGGCGGCAAGAACGTCTCCCCCGGACCCATTGAAGATGTGATTCGTCGTTCTGAACTCGTTTCCCAGGCTCTGGTCTTGGGAGACAAGCGTCCTTTCATCTCAGCACTGATCACCTTGGATGAGGATTCGTTGCGTCCGTGGTTGGAATCAAAGGGACTCAATCGAGATATGTCGATTCAAGAGGCTGCGGAAAACGCTGCAGTGCGTGCCGAAGTGCAAAAATACATCAATATGGCCAATGAGGGTGTATCTCGAGCCGAATCGGTGCGCAAATTCATCATCCTGCCTGAAGAGTTCACCCAGGATAACGGATTGCTCACAGCATCAATGAAGGTGATTCGTCCTAAGGTCATCAAGCATTATGCGACATTGCTCAATACCCAGATGTACACAGGCAAGAAGAAGTAACGATAATTCACGCCTAGTCTTCTGAATGCATGGAGGCGGGTGGAACCGTGTTTGAGTGGTTCCACCAGCCTCCGCGCATATTCGATTGAATTATGTGGTACTACTCGGCAAACCCGAAACCGCCCATTCCCTCGCCATAGGCGAATATAGGGAGCGTCGAATATCAGTCCGCGTAGTTTCGATCTATTGTCAGAATCCGAGGCGCTCCAACTTCTTGGGGTCTGACTGCCAACCTTTGGCGACCTTGACATGCAAATCCAGATGCGCCTTGTGCCCCACAATGCGGTTTACGGCAGTACGTAGTTTCTTCTTTACTCTGACCAGATGCTCTGCCTTATGGCCGATGATAATGGGCTTCTGAGAATCGCGCTCCACATAGATCGACACCATCACCTGTGCTTTTTCGGAATCATCCTGAGGATATTCGATATCGTCCACAACGACAGCCAATGAATGAGGCAATTCGTCATCCAGTTCTTCGAGGAATGCGCCGCGTATCAGCTCTGCTATGGTATCTTCCGCTCCTTCTTCACTGATTTGCTCGGCGGGATACATTTGTGGGCCTTCAGGCATATGCTGGATGAGCACCGACTTCACTTCTTCAAGATTGTCGTGTTCCAATGCACTCACCGGCACGATATCTGTAAAATCAGCGAATTCATTGATGGCAATCAATTTGTCGACGAGTTCGGAACGATTTAACTCATCGATTTTCGTCACGATGGCAATCAACGGGACTTTCCAAGTGAACTTCCCGTCATCCTCTTTTTTGGCGAACTCAGAGCGCAGACGACTCAGAATGCGCTTGTCTCCCGGGCCGATCTCCTGATCTGCAGGCAGCAGAAATGCAATCTCATCCACATCGGATAATGACTCGTCTACGACATCATTGAGTCGCTGACCAAGCAAGGTTCGGGGACGGTGAATTCCGGGAGTATCCACCAAAACCAGTTGAGCATGTTCACTGGTCATGATGCCACGAATCGCTTTTCGCGTGGTTTCAGGCCGTGACGAGGCAATGGCAATTTGCGTACCGATCAGTGCGTTGATCAGTGTAGATTTGCCCACATTCGGTCTGCCCACAACGGCGACAAATCCGGATCGGTACGGTGTCTGTTCTTCAGATTGCATTGCTTCGCTCATAGTATCCTTGCAGATTCGATATTCTTATTCTTCTTCATGAGTTTGCGTATGGTCCTGACCAGTACGCTCATCGGTAGTAAGTTCAGTTTCCCCGTCGGCATCGACGTGAGCGGGTTCAACGACGATCGTGGACACCTTTTTGCGTCGACCGGCCGAATCAACGGCTGTGAGTCGCAGGCCTCGGGTTACGGCTGATGCGCCAACTATTGGCATACGTCCGAGCAGCTTGGTCAGCAAGCCGAAAACCGTGTCGACATCGTCTTCGTCGATATCAACTTCGAAGATCTCTTCCAAATCCGCAATGGATGTGCGGGCAGGCATTTTCCATGTGTGCTCGCCAATCTGCTCGGGTTCGCTATGCTGTGTCCGATCGTGTTCATCGGCAAGCTCGCCGACGATCTGTTCGATCGCGTCTTCGATGGTCACCAAACCTGCTATGCCGCCATACTCATCAACCACGACGGCCACATGCTGACGTGTGCGTTGCATCTCGTGGAACAGATCGTCCACTGGCTTGGATTCGGGAACCAGCATTGGATTGCGGACGATGGAAACCACATCTCGTTCAGCCGCAGCAGGATTAAAAGCCGTGGCGCGAACGGCATCCTTCAAATATGCGATACCCAGCATGTCGTCAACGGAATCTCCGATTGCAGGGATACGGGAAAAACCCGATCGTGAGCATAATTTGAGCAGATCCTCCAAGGATTCCGTGCCCTCGATACAAACCATGTCAGTTCGAGGCACCATGATTTCACGGGTAAGGGTGTCTGAAAGCATAAGCACATTACGGAGCATTTCCGAAACTTCCGGATCGAAATCATTGGCTTCGACCAGTCGGTCAATCGTGGCTTTACCTTGCTCGATCTGAATCTTCTCCAAGGCCTCATCGTCAGAAAGATTCGAATCCTTGCTACGTTTGATCGCGGATTGTTCGCTGCCGATATGCGCAAAGGGTGTCAACACAACCGCCCAAGTGATAACACCTGAATATCGCAGCATCACATCGACCGGTTTCAACGCTCCTGCAGACCGAGGGCGCAATAATACGGAAACGATGGCGATTGCCAAAGCAAACACCATTCCTGCAACCAATTGCATCCACAGCGGCAAACCCCACAAGGCGATGAAACTCGCCACGAGAACACCGTCGAGTACATTGCAGGCTATCCGGAAGAAGGTGCAGGCACCGATTGTCGCATATCTGTTGGCGATGAGTTTTTGCACTGAATGAATACGAGAGATTTTCTTCATCCGGACGAAATGGCTCGTGTCAGCATCGGTTTGCACTTCAAGGATCAGATTGTTCAGGCTGGCTCGCGTGACGCGTGAAACCGCTCCTTCCACAGAAGCCATAGTCAAAGACATCCAAACCAATAGCGCAGCGACAACCACCAAAGTCACCATGATGACTATGGTCATCGCATCCAAGTCCGGCATAATAGTCCTTCCCATATGCCTATTCGATATTCGTATTATTCAAACATATCAATGCTTGCGAGTGCTGTTTTCATGCTCGGACTCATAGAGTTCAAGAGCGTCGGGGACGCCTGCAGGCAGGGTCGCCATTTCGATACTGCCTTGGCGAACCGCGAAGAAGGTCAGCAGCAGTTGGCGTTGCAAGCCAAACATCTGTCGCTCTTGTTCAGGCGTGACATGGTCATATCCCAAGAGGTGCAGAATACCGTGAATGGTGAGCAGCAGCATCTCTTCCATGGCGCTGTGCCCGGCAGCCGTTGCCTGTTGCGAGGCCACCCAAGGGCAGATCACGATATCTCCCAGAACACCCTCAACCGTGGTTCTGCCATCCCCGGGACGCAGTTCGTCCATAGGGAAGCTCATCACATCGGTAGGGCCGTCCAGATTCATCCATCGCTCATGAAGTTCAGCAATGGGCTCCGGATCAACGAACATTATGGCTAGATCCGATTGGGTGCTCACCTTCATCTGATCGAGCACCCAGATTCCCAGATCGGAGAAAACCTTTGGGTCGATATCCCATACGGTTTCATTCGATACTTCAACACTCATCTATTATTCCCCCGTAGCTTGCCTTGTGTGATGCTCTCGTTCCGCCGTATGACGGTCATAAGCCTCCACAATTCGGCCGACCAATTCGTGACGCACAACATCTTCCGCATCCAGATGCGCGAAGGCGATACCTGGTACAGAACCAAGGATGCGTTCAATCGTGGCAAGACCGGAACGAGGCACCGTCAGATCGATCTGCGTGATATCGCCGGTGATCACCATCGTGGTATTGAATCCAAGTCTCGTAAGGAACATCTTCATCTGCTGTTCAGTGGTGTTCTGCGCCTCATCGAGTATCACAAAGGCATCGTTCAGCGTTCGGCCTCGCATATAGGCAAGAGGAGCCACTTCGATCGTGCCGTCATCCATATATCGCTTGAGCTGGTCCGCGCCGAGCATATCCGAAAGTGCGTCATAGAGAGGACGTAAGTAAGGATCGACCTTCTCATTGAGCGTTCCGGGAAGGAAACCGAGGTTCTCCCCCGCTTCCACAGCCGGTCGAGTCAGGATGATCCGGCGGATGCGACGATCCTGGAAGGCTTGAACCGCTTTTGCTACGGCCAAATATGTTTTTCCCGTTCCTGCAGGCCCTATGGCAAATGTGATGGTATGCGACTCGATTGCGTTCACATAGGCAATCTGTCCTGCGGTTTTCGGACGAACAGGAAGACCCGCCGCGAAGGTGATCACTCCTGGGACCCGTGGCTTATGCCGCTCATCCTTGGACTCATGCGATACTTTGCGTTCCTGCCCAGGAATGCGAACAAGCTCACGTTTTGACGCCGCTTTGTCCGCAAGATCAGCACGTGCGGGATTGCGCAGAATGCCCTGTTCCAACATTCGTCTTACCGAATCAGCATCCAGAGGCGCGGAATAAGCGGCTTGCACGATGGACTCAATGACTTGCTGAGCCTGGGATGCCTGAGCCTGAGTCTGTTTGGAGCGTGACATTATGGCGACTCGGTTGCCGCGAACAATTATCGTAAGTGCAGGAAAGGCTTTTTCCACTTCGCGGAGCACCTCATCCACAGGGCCCAGTACGGCGACAGGATCGAGTTCGGTTGGGATGGTGACGATACGTGTTGTCGTAGCCACAACGCTCCTATTCGTCTAAGGTTTCGCCGGTGAGTACATGCGCATGCACATGGAATACGGTTTGTCCGGCATCGATGCCGGTGTTGAAGATAAGACGGTATGCGCCGTGGAACTCACGGTCGGCGATTTGCTGCGCTACTTCAACGATATGCCCCAATTGAGCACTGTCTTCACGAGCCAGTTCGGCCACATTGGCAAAGTGCTGCTTGGGAACGATAAGCACATGCACTTTGGCCTTAGGATTGATGTCCTTGAAAGCGTAGGTGGTGTCGTCTTCGTATACCTTTTCGCTAGGAATCTGACCCGCAATGATCTTGCAGAACAGGCAATCATCGGATTGGCTCATCATGCTCCTTCAATCTGTGCCTGCGGCCCTCGCCACAAGCAACCTCTTCCATGCTATTGTGCCGCGAGGATATTGGAAACCAATTCGCTTCGAGCCTAGTCAAGTCGCGCTAGGCTTTCCTATTCTTCATGGACACGTGTGGCATAAAAAGCGACTGCGCTGGAAGCGGCCACATTCAAGCTATCCACGCCATGTCCCATGGCGATTTTCACGGTGAGATCCGCTCGAGCGATGGTATGCGCAGACAGACCATCGCCCTCAGTGCCGAAGATCAAAGCCAGTTTGTCAATATGCTGCGGATCCGACTCAGGAACATTCAATCGACGGGATAATTCGTCCATGCTTATCGAATCATCCTCCAAAGCCATGGCCACCGTGGTGAATCCAAGCTCTTTGAGATCCTGAATTCCTTGGAATGGCCAATAATGCTTGTCTTCTCCGCCAATTCTGGTCCACGGCACTTGAAATACAGTGCCCATGGAGACACGCGCTGCCCTGCGATACAGAGGGTCGGAACATGAAGGGGTAACCAGAACCGCATCGACATCAAGCGCTGCCGCCGAACGCATCAAGGCTCCGACATTGGTGTGATCGACGATGTTTTCCATAACTGCTATTCGGCGCGCACCCGAACACACCTCTTCGACACTCGGCAGAGTCCAACGCCGCATGGCAGCCAACGCGCCACGATGCAATCGATACCCTGTAAGTCGCTTGAGCTGTTCTGCCGTCGCAACATACACAGGGATGCCATTGCCCCATTGGGCGTCAATGGCTTGGAACATATCTGCCATGCCTTCAATCCAGGCTTCTTCGACAAGCAATGATATCGGCTCTCTGCCCGCAACCAATGCCCGCTCAATGACCTTCGGTGATTCCGCAATGAACAATCCCCGTTCAGGCTCCAAACGATTGCGCAATTGCATTTCCGTAAGGTTCACATATGCTGCCACCCTCTCGTCATCCACGGAATCCAAGGTGATGAATTGCATATGCGTTCCTTTCGCGCCTGTATGACAGATTGCCACATACGAAATCGGCCGGTTTCCAACAATCTGGAAACCGGCCTTTTCTGTGTCCGGAGCGGGACTTGAACCCGCACGCCTGTATAAAATAGGCACTAGCACCTCAAGCTAGCGCGTCTACCATTCCGCCACCCGGACAGGTGCCTTTTTGGCAACGTGTAGAACTATATCACCTTTTTCAAGCATGATGAACGGTGTGTCGCGAATTGATGGCACAAGGTAGCCTTGAACCATGACTGATGCCCTGTTTCTGCTCGATACAGACCGTGACGATACGCCTATCAACAGCGATGAACTCCATACCGGATGGAATGTGACACTGCCAAAGCCCGTTCAACGTCATGCCGTGCAAGTGATGCGCTTGAAGTATGGAGATCATTTGCAGCTCTCCGATGGCCGCGGACTGCGGGTTCATGCCGAACTCGTCGATCCTGAACAGGGCATTGCACAGGTTGTTGAATTCGGCAGAGAACCCCAGCCGGTAACGCGTTTGGCTCTTGTGCAGGCACTTGCCAAAAACGGCCACGACGAGCAGGCCATCGATATGGCCACACAAATCGGCGTCGACACCGTCGTGCTTGGCAGGCAGATCGATCTATAGCGAAATGGAAACAAGGAAGGACCGACCGAAAATGGGGTCAGGTTCTTGACGCAGCGACAGAACAGTCACGGCGTGCTTGGAGACCTTCATTGGAAGATTGCGTCTCAAGCAAACAGGTTGTCGCGATATGCCGAAGGGCCAATGTGCACGGCGATCTGGTCATCGTGCTTCACCAAGATGCCACCGCCACCTGGCAGGATGTTGAAAATAATGTGGCGCGACTTTCAGAGCGTTGTCTTGCCGACGGAAAAGCACGAAGCATATATGTTGTTGTCGGTCCAGAGGGCGGAATCAGTGATGATGAAGTGACTCAATTCATTGACGCCGGAGCATTGAGTTGCGTTTTGGGCTCGAATATATTGCGCGCTTCCACGGCCGGCCCCGTTGCATTGTCATTGTTGTCACGGGCTTTGGGAAGATACGACATTCAGGCGTGAAGCTCCATCCGCTGATTCTGGAGTCCTACAGCACGCGGAAACCTCATATCTAATATCATCACCCGGCACAGCGTACGGGAGCTATTCGCCATCCCATACGCTATGCCGATATCTCGAATGACTGAGATCCAAAAGAGACATCCCCTCCAGCATTTCATCCATTAACCGAAAACAACAAACGCCGACCTCTTCATGCCGCACTTGCCGCTTTTGGCGCAACATATCAAGGATTGTTCACACAGTCGCACATAGTGTGTCGCCTATCGCACAAACATATTGTTACATCTCGATGAATTTGTGAGACGCGCGGCAGTGCACCCTTGCATCTGACTTTTTTTGTGGAATTATGGAAATTGTTCGCAACGTAGCGAATGACTGGATGCTACATGACGTCGCAAGACGTCTGACAGAGAGGAACCATTATGGCAAAGAATCCAAAGATTCTCTCGATCGTATTGGCAGGCGGCGAGGGGACACGACTGATGCCATTAACGCGCGATCGCGCCAAGCCGGCAGTGCCTTTTGGGGGTGTGTTCCGTCTGGTCGATTTCCCGTTGAGCAATCTGGTCAATTCCGGTTACCGCCAGGTCGTCGTGCTCACCCAGTACAAGTCACATTCACTCGATCGTCATATTTCACAGGTTTGGCGTTTTTCCCCGCTGCTGGGTTCCTATGTTTCCCCCGTTCCAGCACAGCAACGTTTGGGCAAGCATTGGTATTTGGGATCTGCTGACGCCATCTATCAGACGATCAACATCATCGAGGATGTGCAGCCGGATATCGTGGTTATTGTGGGCGCCGACCATGTGTATCGCATGGACTTTGAACAGATGGTGCAGCAGCATATCGAATCCGGAGCTGAATTCACGGTTGCAGGCATCCGCCAACCTTTGAGCCAGTCCAACCAATTCGGAGTCATCGAGGTTGACTCCCAACACCACAATATGATCAAGAGCTTCCAAGAGAAGCCGGAAACCACTACCGGTCTTCCCGATGCCCCTGACCAGATTCTGGCTTCTATGGGCAATTATGTGGCCAATACCGATGCACTGTTTGACGCTTTGGCTATCGATGGAAAATCCGAGAATACCAAGCATGATATGGGCGGCGATATCGCTCCGTATTTCGCATCACGTAATGAAGCCGGCGTGTATGACTTCAACTCGAATGAAATACCGGGAGCCACTCCGACCGATCACGCATATTGGCGCGATGTGGGTACCATCAAGCAGTTCTACGATGCCCATATGGATTTGATTGCCTATGTGCCGGAATTTAACTTGTACAACACGGAATGGCCTATTTACACCATGTCCGGAAACCTGCCGCCGGCCAAATTCGTTCACGCCGGACGCGACCGGCTGGGACACGCCACTGATTCCATCGTCTCTCCAGGCGTAATCGTTTCAGGCGGTGAAGTGCACCACTCCATCCTCTCCCCCAATGTGCGCATTCACTCGTGGGCTCAGGTCGTGGATTCGGTCCTGTTTGACGGCGTGGTCATCAATCGCAGGGCTCGCGTATACAAGGCGATTCTCGATAAGAATGTCGTGCTCACTGAGAACTCGACCGTAGGCATCGATACGGAGCACGATATGGCACGAGGATTCACCGTCACGCCAGATGGCATCACCGTGGTACCAAAGAATACCGTGGTCGACGATTGATCCCTGAAGTGAGCCATTGGAGGCTCACTGGCACATACAAGTAGTGCCCGCCATCTTCCATATATGAGGATGGCGGGCACTACTTGTATGTGATGCCCATGAAACCTGAGTATCAATCAAGCCTCACGATTGCATATGCCTAATACGTAGGCAGATTATCAAAATTAAATCCAAGAGCAGCTAATTGATCGCGTCCATCAGGCGTGATCATCTCTGTGCTCCAACGAGGTTGCCAAGTCCAATCGATACGGAACTCTTCCACCAATCCCGCCAAAGTGCTGGCACACTCATCCTCTATGAGATCGGTGAGCGGACAAGCCGGAGTCGTCAATGTCATGGTGATAATCGCCCTGCTCAGGGAATCGATTTCAATGCCATACACGAGTCCAAGATCGATAACATCCACACCCAATTCAGGATCAATGACCTGATGCAAAGCCTCTTTGACATCTGCAGCCGTGGCACGCCCGATATCATCCACTGCCTTGAGAGGGATCCCACCCTCGGCCACGCCGGACAGAGAGCTCCCGGCATCCGGGTCAGAACTAGAATCGAGTGATTGCTCATCGCCAGCATTGCCGGTATTGGTCATTGCTGCGAACTGCGGATTTGCCATGACCTTACGCGCCGCAAGCTCATCGCCCATAACCTTGGTCACTGAGTCAAATACACTCGACTCAGGCTCGGGAACCAGATTGTCATTCATGCTTACAACACTCCTTATTCCTGCGCAGCAAGGGCTTTGGCAACCGAATCCTTCATGCCTTCCCAGCCGAGCAACGCACACTTGATACGCATAGGATACTTCGATACGCCTTGAAATACCACAGCATCGCCCAATTGTTCTTCAACAGCGTCATCCTGCAACCCCATGCCACGGGATTGCATAAGCATATGGAAGTCTTGCGAGAGCTTCATGGCTTCTTCCACGCTCTTCCCATCCACCAGATCGACCATTATGGAAAGGCTTGCCTGAGATATGGAACATCCCTGACCATCCCAAACGATCCGTTCGATCGTATGCGGTTCGGATTCACTCACTTCAACACGAATGGTCGCCTCGTCACCGCAGGTGGGGTTGAATTGGTGCGATTGCCCGGGAGTGCAGTATTCATGCTGTGCGCGAACCGTTGACTCCCCCGCTTCGGAGGCATTGTCCGACGATTCCACACGCAGATCGGGAGCAAAGTGCTCTTTTCCGTGTGGATCACGAGCCGCTTCAAGAATTACCTCTTGATACATCTGTTCAAGATCGCTGGTTGCCATCTCACATTCCTAACGTGTCGAAATACCGAAAAATGAACGGATGCCGGAAACGGCTTCCACCAAGGTTGCAGCATCATCGACGGTATTGTATATCCCGCTGGACGCCCGGTTAGAGGCATACACACCAAAATGTCGATGAACCGGTTGGGCGCAATGGTGCCCGACTCGAATAGCTATGCCTTGTGCGTCCAAGTATTGCCCTACATCATGTGGGTGGACGCCCTGAACCTCAAAAGCCACAGTCCCTATGCGATTTTCAGCATTGGTCGGTCCAAGGATCCGGACTCCGTCAATAGTTCCGAGTTTGAGCAGCTCCTGCGTCAAAACCTGCTCATGCGAGGCGATGGCATCCATGCCGATATGCATCATCCACTCAGCAGCCACACCTGCCGCCACAACCTGTGCCACGGGCTGAGTTCCTGCCTCGAACCGCGCAGGAGGCATCATATATTGCGCTGGTTGGTCCATCCAGGCCAGCTCGACCATGGAACCGCCAAAATTGGCCGGATGAAGCGCCTCCAATAAGCCGCGTTTGCCATACAGGAACCCTACGCCTGTGGGACCATACATCTTATGCGCACTCCACACGGCAAAATCAACATCCAACGCGTGCACATCCACAGGAATATGGGGAACGGATTGGCATGCATCGAGCACCATGATCGCGCCAACTTCATGTGCCCGCTTGACTATCGGAGCCACGTCAGTGATGGCACCTGTGGTATTGGACACATGAGTCACCGCCACGACTCGAGCACGCTCATCGATTATGCTTTGAGCATCCTGGGAACGGATGCGCCCATCCTCCTCAAGATCGAACCAGCGTAATTCGGCACCGGTTCTTGCAGCCAACTCTTGGAACGGGAGCAAAACCGAATGGTGTTCCGCGCGAGAAACCACGATATTGTCACCCTTATGAATGGCAAAGCGCTGCGCCGCCTTGCCACCACGTCCCATCGATGCATAGCCAAATGCCGCTGCCAGGAGGTTGAGTCCTGCAGTGGCCCCTGAGGTGACAACGATTTCCTCATTGCCCTCCTCGGCACTGGCTCCCACCAATGCAGCTACTTTGCCGCGCGCTTCCTCAAATGCCATGGTGCTGCGGGCCGCAAGTTCATGAGCGCCACGGTGCACGCCCGCGTTGATCGTGGTGTAGAACTTCTGCTCGGCTTCGACCACAGCCATTGGCTTCTGCGCTGTCGCAGCTGAATCCAGATACACCAAAGGATGACCATGAATATCCTGATTCAGAATTGGGAATTCGCGACGGATGGATGAGAAATCGGTCATACTCTTCCTTGATTGGTTGATGACTGAGTAGTGCGCAGTGGCTATCATCACGCATCAATGTGCCACTGCACACCGCTCCATTGGGTGTAGGTTTCGATGAACAGGCGCCTTATGCTGAGTCGACCTATTGCTTACGCCAGAGCGGATTCTGAGTCAGCGCCTTCTGGCAGATATTCGTCATAACCGTTTTCCTCAAGCTCATCGGCAAGCTCAGGACCACCCGTTTTCACGAAATGACCATCTGCGAAGACATGAACGATATCGGGCTTGATATATTTCAGGATTCGCGTGTAATGCGTCACCATCATGATGCCCAATCCGGTATTCTCCTTGGCGCGGTTCACACCCTCAGACACAATCCGCAGGGCATCCACATCCAAACCGGAATCGGTTTCGTCAAGAATCGCGAATTTCGGTTTGAGCAATTCAAGCTGCAGCACCTCTGCGCGCTTCTTTTCACCGCCAGAGAATCCTTCATTGACGGAACGGGTTGCAAACTTGGGATCCATACGCAGTTTGTGCATGGACTCGTTCAATTCCTTGGCCCATGTGCGGATAGCCGGAGCTTTGCCGTCAACAGCGGTTTTGGCTGTGCGCAGGAAGTTGGTCATCGATACGCCCGGCACTTCGACAGGGTATTGCATAGCCAAGAACAGACCCGCCTTGGCACGCTCATCAGGAGTCATGGTGAGAATGTCCTGTCCGTCCAACAGCGCCTGGCCAGAATCCACTTCATACTTGGGGTGTCCTGCCAATGTGTATGCAAGCGTTGACTTGCCGGAACCATTTGGCCCCATAACCGCATGAGTCTCACCTGAATTGACGGTCAGATTCACGCCTTTGAGGATTTGCTTGCGACCTTCCTTGGTTTCCACCGAGGCATACAGATCCTTTATTTCCAATGTGGCCATGCTTAATTCTCCTCTACTACGACCTGTGCGGCCTTGTCCTCGCCTTTAGCCAAGCGCCGGTCAATAACGTTCATTAAATGCTGTGCAATGCTTTCGATGCCTATTTCTTCGACCAATTCACCGAAGAAACCGCGGACCACGAGTTTGCGAGCCTCAACTTCGCTGATGCCTCGTGACTGCAGATAGAAGAGCTCTTCATCGTCGAATCTTCCCACCGAGCTGGCATGCCCTGCGCCAACGATATTGCCGTTTTCGATTTCCAGATTCGGTTCGGAATCTGCTATTGCGCCCGGGGTAAGCACCAGATTACGGTTCAATTCATAGGAATCGGTTCCTGGTGCGGTTGGTTCGATCAAGGCGTTGCCCACCCACGTGGAATGCGCGTCCTTGCCATCCAATGCACCCTTATACACGACGCGGGACTTGCATTCGGGGTGATTGTGAACCACCATGGTGCGATGCTCAATATGTTCGCCTGGATCCACGAAATATATCCCCAGCATATTGAGATCGCCTTGTTCGCCACCAAAGTCCTGATCCATGCGGATACGCACCACATCGCCTCCCAGTGTGACCACTGAATGACGCAATGATGCACCCTCACCCACATGAATACGCTGGTTGCCGATATGCTTGCTCCCCTTCTCCCATTCCTGGATGAAGGTCACCGAAACATGGGAATCCTTGCCTGTGCTGATTTCGACACCTTCGGCAAGACGCGCCTTACCCGCATGCTCGACTACCACGTCTCCATGAACACGATCCTCCGTGACAATAGCCATATGCAATGCATCGAGTTCAGTCGATTCACCAACGATCCGTATCAAAACGGGCTGATGCAGATCGCGCAGCACATGGACCACCAATGTGCTGGATGCGCTATTCCATTCGACAGCCGAAACGCGATCATTGGGCTTTGCAATGGTTCCTGAAGGAGCCTGCCCCATAGCGACCGTTTCGACACTCACATCATCAGAATCTATCGAGGATCCGTCGATATTGCTCACTTCGACAGCGAGTTTTCCTGCAGGCTGGAAGACTTCGAAAAATTCTTCCATGCGCTCGACAGGAGTGAACCGCCAATCATCCTGCTTGCGCGTCGGAATGGCGAAATCCGCCACATCGAATGAGCGAGGAGCACGGTCAGCGCTGGACGGCATCGCCGCCGGAATCGCATATGGATCGTTGGGATCCGCAGTGGGAATAGAAATTTCCTTACATTGTGATGCCATCTTGACTCAGCCTACCGATCCTTCCATCTGCAATTCCACCAGTCTATTGAGCTCCAAAGCGTATTCCATAGGCAGCTCACGACTGATTGGCTCAACGAAGCCTCGCACTATCATGCCCATGGCTTCCTTCTCTTCCAAGCCACGGCTCATCAAATAGAACAACTGGTCTTCAGAAACCTTCGAAACCGTGGCCTCGTGTGCCATTGACACATCGTCTTCGCGCACATCCACATGAGGATATGTGTCCGAACGTGAGAAATCATCAACCAACAGGGCATCGCACACCACATTCGAGCTCGATCCCTCAGCACCGTCGATGATCTTGACCAGACCACGATATGCACTGCGGCCACCGCCACGCGCAATCGACTTGGCAATAATCGTGGAACTCGTATGCGGCGCCAAATGAATCATCTTTGCGCCGGTATCCTGATACTGCCCCTTGCCAGCGAATCCCAGCGACAGGGTTTCCGCCTTGGCATACGGCTCAGCCAGAATGCAGGCAGGATATTTCATGGTTGCCTTTGAACCGATATTGCCGTCCACCCATTCCATGGTGCCGCCTTCGCGCACATACGCACGCTGGGTCACCAAGTTATACACGTTATTCGACCAATTCTGCACAGTAGTGTAACGCACGCGAGCATGGGGTTCCACAAAAATCTCCACGACACCCGAGTGCAGGGAATCAGTGGAATAAATCGGTGCCGTACATCCCTCCACATAATGCACATACGAACCTTCGTCAGCAATGATCAAAGTACGTTCGAACTGGCCCATATTCGGGGTGTTGATGCGGAAATATGCCTGCAGGGGGATATCGACATGCACGCCCTTCGGCACATAGACGAATGAGCCGCCTGACCATGCTGCGGTATTCAAGGATGCAAACTTATTGTCGTCGCTGGGAATGCATTTACCGAAATACTTCTGAACCAATTCAGGGTATTCTCGCACGGCAGTATCGGTGTCGACGAAGATCACGCCTTGATTCTTCAGATCGTCGCGAATCGAGTTGTAAATCACTTCGGATTCGTATTGGGCAGCAACGCCTGATACCAAACGGTTCTTCTCAGCCTCGGGAATGCCCAATTTGTCATAGGTATTGCGGATATCATCAGGAAGGTCTTCCCAAGTGGCCGCCTGCTTTTCCATCGGCTTGACATAATACTTGAAGGAATCCGCGTTGAAATCGCTGAGATCGACTCCCCAATCAGGCATGGGACGATTGATGAAATCACGGTAGCCTTGGAGTCGTTTCTCCAGCATCCATTCCGGTTCGTGCTTGTCTGCAGAAATCTCACGAACAACATCCTCGCTGATACCCTTTTTCGCAGCCTCGCCAGCAGCATCGGAATCATGCCAGCCGTAGCTGTAATCACCGAATTGCTCGATGATCTGTTCATCCTGTCGCAGTTTGTCTTCGTTGAGATGGGAGCGATCAGCCACATACTGATTCATCTCCACGTCGGCTGCCGCAGCATCATGTGCCGTAGCAACCGTGGTCTCGTCACTCACGTTCAGTCTCCAATCTGTCGAACGCCATAGGCTTCACAGCCACCTGCCTAGCATACTATCGCGAGGCGGTCACGATATCGGCTCAGCGCAAAGGGTATTGCTTTTTCTATGAATGCGCGTATGAGTGGCGCATTTGACCGGCGCTTATGGGAACAAACTATCGGGTACATTCTGTGCCGCATTGTCTGTGAAACAACCACAGCAATGATCTTGATTAATATTCGATCGCATGCCTTCTGACATTGACCATCAAGCAATCTTGTGACCGGGCGTATGTGCCTGCGCGTTCCCGTCTATACATTGGCGGCCCATCCTGCAAAGAATGGGCCGCCATATCGCCGCTATCAGCTCAGGCTATTCTGCCGACTGATGGTCCAAAGCTGCCTTGACCAATCCAGCGAAGAGTGGATGTGGTTTGGTCGGGCGAGACTTGAATTCAGGATGCGCCTGAGTCGCCACATAGAATGGATGCACTTCCTGAGGAAGCTCGACGAATTCGGTAAGCGAGCCGTCCGGGCTTTGGCCGCTGATTCGCAGACCAGCCTCACGCAAGCGATCCTTGTATGCAACGTTCACCTCATAACGGTGACGATGACGTTCGGTCACATGGGTGCTGCCGTAGAGTTCAGCAACCAACGAGCCTTCTTCAAGATCCGCAGGATATGAGCCAAGGCGCATGGTGTGTCCCATATCGCCCTTGCCAGCCACGATGTCCTTCTGTTCTTCCATGGTCGCGATGACCGGATTGGCGCATTCTGGCTCGAACTCCGTGGAATTCGCATCACTTATGCCCAGCACATTTCGGGCATATTCGATCACCATGGACTGCAGGCCCAGACACAGACCCAATGCCGGCAAACCGTTTTCACGGGCGTATTTCAACGCGCCGATCTTGCCGTCAATGCCGCGGATGCCGAAGCCTCCTGGAATAACGATGCCATCAACCTGATCAAGGGCCGCTGCAGCACCCGCTTCGGTTTCACAGGTATCGGCCGCAACCCACTTGACATTGACCTTGGCATAGTTGGCGAAACCGCCCGCCTTGATGGCTTCTGTTACGGAAAGATAGGCATCTGGCAAGTCGATGTACTTACCGACGATTGCGATATTGACTTCGTGCTTGGGATGATGCACTCGTTCGAGCAGATCTTCCCACTCGTCCCAATCTACGTCGTGGAAAGGCAAGCCCAGCTCACGCACGACATAAGCGTCCAATCCCTCGTCGAATAGGATCTTGGGCACATCGTAAATGCTGCGGGCGTCAACGCAATTGACCACGCCTTCTGCATCCACATCGCACATCAGTGAAATCTTGTCCTTGATGGACTGGCTGAGCGGACGGTCGGAACGCAATACCAACGCATCGGGTGAGATACCAAGCTGTCGAAGCATCATCACAGAATGCTGAGTCGGCTTGGTCTTGAGTTCATGTGCCGCCGCGATGTATGGGACCAGGGAGACATGCACGAACATGCAGTTTGCCGATCCCAAGTCACGGCGCACCTCGCGTGCGGCCTCGAGGAATGGCTGGGATTCGATATCACCAACGGTTCCGCCGATTTCAGTGATGATCACATCGACATCTTCAGAAGCCTGTGCGCGCATACGCGCCTTGATTTCGTTGGTGATATGAGGAATCACCTGCACGCATTCACCCAGATATTCACCGGCACGCTCCTTGCGAAGCACTTCCTGATAGATCTGTCCGGTGGTGACATTCGCCTTCTGGCTCAGGAACACATCAAGGAAACGCTCGTAGTGGCCGATGTCAAGATCGGTTTCAGCACCGTCTTCGGTCACATACACTTCGCCATGCTGGAATGGGTTCATGGTGCCCGGGTCAACATTGATATAAGGATCGAGTTTTTGCTGCAGAACCCTGATGCCACGGCTGCGCAACAACCGTCCGAGCGAGGATGCAGTCAAGCCTTTGCCGAGAGAAGAAACAACGCCACCTGTGACGAAAATATGCTTGGTAACGTGCTCTTGAGAATTGCCATGTTTTCTTCTAACCATGGAACTCCAGTCTAACATTTCCATCTGACGCGGCGTGTTTTGTTATGCTTCAAGGAAATCGCATATATCCAACACGACCATGTAGACGCAAAGCATGAGGCGGATCTTGCAAACTTGGCAAGCATCCGCCCTCATGAAATTGGATTACCCTTACCTGACCTGAGCAGGTTGTTGCGGATGTACCACTTGGGCCACCTGTGGCTGCCGAACAACCACCAATCTCAATATCGCAATGATTGCAGTTGCCACCGAAACGACCAACGCTATCCATGTCGAAGTCGATACAGTCACAAAGGAGCTGAATACACTGGATATCATGGCAGCTTGGGAAGACCCCGACGATTGTGACATCTGGATAGCCTGCGCTATGAATGAGGATATATTCGAAGCCATCACCAAAACGATCACACTGGCTGCTGCAATTGATGCTGAACTTACTGCGAGCACGATTTGTGACCACTTAATTCGCATGACATACAGGACGAAATACGCGCCGATGCCAACTGCCCCGATAATCGAGAATATCTGATAGAACATCACCGCGGTGCTCACTCCGGACAATGCCGTATTCGGATTGAACATCATGTCGGAGCTACTGTCATATCCCATAGAATCCATGACCGCATACATAATCGTGGTGGCGAGGTTTTTCAAATGAGGTATGGATAGCGATAATCCACCTAACGAAATGCTGGCAGCCAATACCGCCGTGGCACTGCTGACCCCGCCTATTCCTTGCAATATGGAAAGCGCTGTGCCTATCTGCTCACGATCCTTGGGTGACTGTGCAGATCGTTGAGGCATGGGAGAAACAGATGGAGCTTGGAATGGCTGCACTGGGTTGGGCATGGACTGAGTGTGCTGGTACGCAGGGACGGCGTGCACAGCCGGCGTCGCATTCGGAGCAAACGGCGTGGTTGCATCTGACACAGCCGCAGGGGTAGACACAGTCGGTGAAGCAGACGGCACCGGAGCGCCATTGTTGCTGGGTGTTGCTCCCGTATGAATATCTGTTTGCACTTTCGCATCGGTTTGTGATGCCAGAGGCTTGCCGCAGTTAGCGCAAAAAGCCGCTCCCTGAATATTGGATGTACCGCAATTAGGACAAATCATTACTCTCCCCCTCATAGATTTTGAATGAAGCATCATGCCTCATCTCGCATTGTACTCCTGCGCAATGTGAAGCATCGCACATGTATCGCGACGTTGAGAGTACTTGGCAATCCCGAAAACGAAACAAAGGTGGGTGCTGATCTTGCACAGCATCCACCTTTGCATTCTTGAATTATTTCATCACCTCCTTGTGCGCGAGCGCATAACCCCCAAACCAGCAAAACTTATGAGCGTCACAGCAAGGACAAGCATTGCGGCCACGGATGTGCCAGTGTTTGCCAGCATCTTGACCTTCTGCTGCATTGCTACCTCATTGGCATTGGAATTCCCTGAATCGCCGATTGAATGATCATCTTCGGGGCTGTTGCCGTCAGGAGATTGGTTTACGTTCTCTTCACTTCCACCATCGCCTGTTCCATTACCTTGTCCGTTTTCGCCACCGTTATCACTCGGCGGGACGGTCGAAGACACCATTCGGAGCACCGTGGCGCTCAAGCCTCCAATGCCGAGCGTTCCATGCGAGACGGTTACGGTTGACGAATCTCCATCTGCGCTGTTGACGCTTGCGGTTCGAACCTCAGCATCCATGGCATTTGCATGAACCTTTCCATCACTGATCAGTGTGGAGTATTCACCATCCTCCAGGCCGGCGAGCTGTGCGGCGTCGGCATTCGCATTGAACGCAACCACATAGGTTCCACTATCTTCTGTGATCTGGTATGCGACCACGCCGTCTTCGGCTTTGAGCAGCTTGATATGCGCATTGATCTCATCGTAATTGCTCAATTGCAAGGACTTGATCTGCTTGCGCAGTGCAATAAGTCCTTTGACGTAGTCCACTGAATCTGCGTATTGTGTCGTGCGATCCCAGTCGATGGCATTCATGGCATCGCCGGTATTGTAGCTGTTGCCATTGCCGCCTTTGGTACGCAGGAACTCCTGCCCCAATTGGATTGCCGGAATACCAGTTGAAAGGTAGATCACCGAATCCGCGAGTTTGGCACGTGCCACAGTGGTCGCATCGTCATCCGTAGGCACAGAAGCCCGCAGCTTGTCGTACAGGGTCATATTGTCGTGGATTTCAGCATAATTCACGATCTGGCCTGCATCCGCATAATGATTCTGCGCATTGCCGTTCCAACATGTCGTTGTCGCTTTCTCGTCATATTGGCATCCCAATGCGTTATGTGCGATAAGCGCTTCCTGGCCGCTCTTTCCGGAAACAAAGCCGGTATCCGTATCAGAGAATACGGAACCCTTCAATCCATCACGCATGGAATCGTTGAAGAATGCAATACCGTTATTGTTCCCATCGGAAGCCACTGCATAAGCGTTGGTTTGAATGGTCATGGCACTTTTATCCATGGTGGTATTCATATCCCAGCCTTCGCCTAGGATGATAATTGAGGGATCGATGTCATCGAGTGCCGCACGTACCGCATTCATGGTGTCCACATCGATAAGACCCATCAAATCGAATCGGAAACCGTCAATGTTGTAGTTCTTTGCCCAATACACCACCGAGTCCACGATGTATTTGCGCATCATGGCACGCTCTGAAGCCGTGTCGTTGCCGCAACCGGAATTGCTCACGAGGGAACCATTGTCGTCATACCTGAAGTAATAGCCAGGAACCGTCTTGTTGAAGGAATGGCTTGCGGCATTGTATACATGGTTGTACACCACATCCATGATGATGCGAATGTCATTATCATGCAGCGTGCGCACCATCTGCTTCATTTCGGTCACACGAGAGCTTGGATTACTTGGGTCCGAGGAATATGAGCCTTCTGGAACATTGTAATTCTCTGGATCATAACCCCAGTTCTGCGCTCCCGACGCCCCGTAACTCAGGTCTCCTGTCTCATCGACAGAACCGTAGTCATACATCGGCATGATTTGCACATGGCTTATGCCAAGCGACTTGAGATAATCCAAACCGAATGTGGCACCTTGTGGCGTCGTGGTTCCTGTTTGAGCGACGCCGAGGTACTTTCCTCGCTTATCCACATCAATGCCGGAATTGGGACTGATCGAAAAGTCTCGGATATTCATTTCGGCGATGCTTGCCTCAGTCGATTTGCCAAAAGCCGGCATGCGCTCCCCTGCCGATCCCATATCGCTAGGAGACAACACCACTGAACGTTCACCATTGGCCACAGCCGCAGTCGCGTACGGGTCAGCGGATACATTCACACTGCCATCCGCGAAGGTGAGACGGTAGTCATAGGCGGTTCCGGATGCCAATGAGTCAACCGAAGCGCTCCACACGCCCTTGTCTCCCCTCACCATGGCAATGCTTTGCGTCTCTTCGGAATCGGGATTATCAGAGCCGAAAAGGACCAGCTGAACTTCTGTGGCAGTGGGTGCCCACAGTTTGAATCCTGTGTGCTCCTGTGAATAGCTCGCTCCCAAATCCTTTCCGTCATATGCGTTTTCCTCATCGAAACGATCCGTCCTCACCACAGCGCCGGCAATGGCGGTTTGCACACCGAATCCTTCGATGGCTACGGTGTATTTCCCTTGCACATCCAGATCCTGTGACACTGCGATATGCACGGTATTGCCATCCACCGTCACATCATCCACGGCAATATTCTTGCCACTTGCATCGCTTACGGTGACCTTGTTGCGGACTTCTTCCGCTGTCACTTGCTTCGAAAGCTTGGCGTTCAATTCTCGGTACTGAGATATTTCCGCGGATTTGATCGAAGCGCCCAAGGACGGACGCGAGGTGTACACAGTGGCATCGCCGGAGACAAGCCAGATCTCAGCCTTGGCATTTCCATCTTGATCGAATACCAGGGCATTTGCGGGGATCTTATGGTCGGCATCATCCGGATCCTTGCTACTCCAGGCGTCAGCGCCGTATCGTCTCAGCATGCCGATATCGGATGCGCTATCCGACTGATAGTAGGTGTAATTGTTGAAGGAATATTCGGCTATTGCTCCCCAATCATCATGTCGGGTGAAGGTCGCATTGCCGCCGTTCCAATTTGAAGACCAAGTCCACAAATCCCATCGGGGATTCTTTACAGAGGTGTCTTCTGCGTTGTAATACAATCCATCATCGCGATAGTAATGGACCGTTACCTTCACGGTTTGTGCAGTGCAGGAATAATCCGAAGGCGGCATATCCAAGGTTTCGGTTTCAGAGACCTCTCCTTGATCCTCATGCTTGGTTCCATCGATCCAGACTTCTGCGCTGCCGTCAGCGTTGACCGTCGCCTTCCTGTCTCCGCCGTATTTATTCCATCCGTCGGTTGTCACGATGAAACCAAACTCGGTATACTGGCCGTCGAATGTGAGTTCTGCGGTCTTGCCCCAGCAATCCGTGCCGGTGAAGGCATGATGCTCGGCTGACATGGAACTTCCGCTCGTGTCGGTGCCCCACACATACACGCCTCTGTTGTCATCGGCATTCGCAGGCTTATAGTGAACCAGCAGTCTTGTCTGAGCGCTTATGGTTTCGGGATTGCCTATGCTTGATGCCTGATCGACTACGCCTATATGCGTGATACCTGCATTGGCGTGGTAGTTGCCTCCACCTTGCGGGTTTTCCCATTGGTCGCTTTGCGTATCGTGGAAAACAAAGTCGAGGGCCTTGCCTTGGGTATCAATCGTTGCCGTGTAATAGCCCTGCGCGTCCAAAGTCATTTCGGCTTCAGGCTGGTTCCAATCATCGCCCAGTCCGTAATGCACCTTCGGCGCAGTCCAGGACGTATCAGCCGGCTTGTAATAGATGGTTATCGTCGTATCTGTGGGCGCATTGTCCGCACCTGTCTGCTGCGACAGGTCAGGATCGGATGGATCCGTGGTCATATCGGCCTGAGGATGGGATCCCTTGGTGGCCCCTGCATACAACGCAATCGCAGAGTGGGCGGGAATCGTTGTGCTCACCTTGCCACCCGAAACAGTGACCGTTGCAGAGCAGTCCATTGCGGCGTACACATTGCAGTATTCTCCGTCAGCCAGTGATGTAGAGTATTGCACTTCCTGTGCTTGGCTGGCATTATTGATTGCGATAAAACCGCGATCCTGCCTGGAGAAGGCGATATTGCTGTCACCGTCATCCTGCCAGTCGGTTACGGCAGCGGTGCCGACATAGTTATGAAATGCGATCATTCCACGAGTTGAGGTCCAGCGCTGTTGGCAATTCCATGCTCCGGCATTGGAGGAACATTCCTCATCCATATCCACATCCGGTACTGACGTCTCACTGGCTCCAGGAGCACCTGAATCATTGTCATCCCAGCGATAATCGGAAATCAGTCTCGGAGTGCCGTAATCATATGCCAGCATGAATGCATTTGCCAGTTGGTATTGGGCACCGTCCTTGTATGTCAGCGCTCCCTGGTTCCTAGCCGTATCCCAATTGGTCACGAACACATTGGCATCTTCAGATGGTATGTCTGCGCCCAACCGATCTGAAAGCCCTTTGAGTTTGGCGATTTTGTCTTTGAATGCCTGATTCATCTCGCTTTTGAAGCCGAATTGCGTGACCGTGCCGTTTTGCAGATATTCGCTCGGTTGAATGCCCGCAGCCTCTGAAGCATTGCCTATGGTTTCTTGTATCCAATATATGTTCTGGGCATCCACGCCGATCTTCTGGGCGAACCGCTCTTTTATGGCATGAAGGCTGTCGGTGTCGATATGCTTTGTCGCATCCATGCGGAAGCCGCGAATACCGGCATTCCACAAAGAGACCAGATAATCCGATTGAATGTCCTGGACCTTTTCGCTTTCGGAATTGAAATCCCACATCGAACTCAAGCGGCATTCCTGCACCTGTTGCTGGTTCGTGTAGTCGGAAATATTGCTGGTGCATGAGTGGAAATCACTTGCATCCACACCCTCGGGATATTGATCCGTGGCAAACCCGGTATATGTTCCTGTCGAACCGTTATATGCAGTGCCGGCCACGCCCTTCTGATCGCCATCGGCAACATCCGAACCGGTGGTCTGATTGAGTACGACGTCTGCAATAACACCGACTCCGGCAGCATTGCATTGCTGGATCATCGAAGTGAACTCAGTTTGTGAGCCAAGCTTCGAATCCAGCGCATAGCTCACCGGTTGATAGCTTGTCCACCACTGAGTGCCCTGAATGGATTCCTGTGGCGGCGATACCTCGACATAGGCCACTCCTTCAGGGCCATAGGTGTTGGTGCACTCCTTGGCGATGGTATTCCATGTTTGCTGGAATGCGATGACCTGTACATCCTTCACAGTGGATGCGGATGTATCCGTCGATATAGAGTCAGATTGCGCCAAAGCCGGTGGCGCAGCGGTAAATGTGGCACACATCATTGCGGCAACTGCACCCATTGCAATAATGCGTCCAACCGGTCGGTTCACACATTGAACGACCATGGTTCTCCGTTCTCATCAATGAGATCAGCCTGAGTTCCCTTATAGGGAACCTGATCTTGATAACGTATGCGCCATGTATTTTGCGGATAAGCAAACAACTTAAGGCACACTCTGCGATGAATGTGCATACGTTTGCACCTCAAGCTGAGGCAAACACTACCACCGTCATTGCAGCCGGCAATGAAACAGCGAGTTCCCTAGTGTTCCCGACACAATCGCGAAAGGACTCTCGGCGAAACTGAAACAACCGGTCAGAATTTGCTGCAAATGGACTGCAACATCATGAAACGGTTTTTGAGGACGCCTTCATCATGCGTCCTCAAAAACCGTTGCTCCCTACTGTTCTTCTAAGAGATGGGCCACGGCCTCCAGCGCAAGCCTATAACCATACAAGCCCATGCCGGTAATGGTTCCGGTTGCCACAGGAGAGATCACCGAATGTTTGCGGAATTGATCCCTTGCCGATGGGTTTGAAATATGCACTTCCATAAGCGGCAAACCGGCATCCTGCACCATATGGGCGGCATCTGCCAAGCCATAGGAATAGTGGGTGAACGCCGCAGGATTCATCACCACTGGCGTATGCTCATCAACCGCCTGATGCATCCAGCCGATCATCTCGGCTTCGTCATCGCTTTGGCGCACCTCGACATCCAACCCTAAATCCTGTCCCCACTGCATGCACAGTGATCGCAATGTTTGCAGATCCTGCCGCCCATAGACATCCGGCTGACGCACTCCCAATCGTCCAAGATTAGGCCCATTGACCACTACGACTTTGACCATGACACACTCACTTTCCTCGCCACTTGTTCAAGTCTTTACTGCTGAATGCTGCGGAACGCCTCTTCCACCGCTTCAACAGGTGGATTATCCAAATGCACAGGATGTCCAATATCGTACAGGATTACGAAACGCAGGGCGTTGCCGCGAGCCTTCTTGTCTCTGTGCATCAATGCGAGCACATCTTCCCATGATCCGTTATTCCATGAGATAGGCAAGCCCAAAGACGAGAGCAATGAACGGTGATAATCGACCAGATCGCGGTCGATATAGCCAAGGATATACGACAATTCAGCCGCAAAAACACAACCAACAGCCACCGCATTGCCGTGACGCCAGCGGAAATGTTCCAGCTGCTCGATGGCGTGTCCCAAGGTGTGGCCGTAGTTGAGGAATTCCCTCAATCCTGCCTCTTTGAGATCTGAGGAAACGTGATATGCCTTCACCCGAACCGTTCGTTCGATAAGCTCGGCAACGATTGCTTTGAACTCTTCCGACTCAAGTGACTCTGCATTGTATTCGCGAAGAGCCTGTGCATGGTCTTCCAGAAGGTCGAGTATCTTCTCATCCATGATGAAGCCCGATTTGGCGACCTCACCCAAGCCTTCGACGAATATGTCATTCGGCAGTGTGGACAAGGATCTCATATCAGCCAAAACGCCCGCCGGGGTGTAGAACGATCCCACCAAGTTCTTGCCCAATGCGGTATTGATTCCTGTTTTGCCGCCCGTCGAAGCATCGACCATCGCCAGCAATGAAGTCGGGCAGTTCACATAGCGAATGCCTCGCATCCAAGTGGCAGCCACAAAACCCGCCACATCAGTCGCAGCACCGCCACCCAAACCGACAATGGCATCGGAACGGGTGAAGCCGGCATCGCCCAAACGATCCCATACACCGCCGGCAACCGCGATTGTTTTGCCCGCTTCTGCATCCGGTATCACAATGTCAGTCACCTGATATCCCGCCTGACGCAACAGCGCCCTGGCTTTGTCGCTATGACGCTGCACCGGCTGGGTGTGGATCAGGGCGACTCGTACAGGTTCTTCTCCCAAAACCTGAGACAAATGGTTGATTGCACCGTCGCCAATAAACACTTCATAAGGCTCGATTCCCGAACCTTCGATGTGGACATCCTTTTCGCTAATCATGTCAGCCAGCTTTCTTGCCGCCATCTGCGGCGTTGAGCCATGGGTACGAATATGCGCATTGGCCAATGCTGAAAACACCGGATGCCGTTGCTTGAACAGACCTTTCCAGCGTTCATCGGCATCTCCTGCAAGCATGGGCCTATTGCCACCACGCCTTGCACGTTCCATCGCCTCTTTTGGATCGGCTTGCAAATAGATAACCCTGCCACCACGCTCGATATATCGCAGCAATTCCTGCTGGATTCGTTCCGTCATAGGGGCTCCTCCGCCCAATGACAGCAACTCTCCGTCCAGGCTACTGAGCAAATCGCAAACCAACTCGCTTTCAGCACGACGGAACTCCGCTTCACCATACTGTTCGAAAAACTCGGGAATCTTCATTCCCATATCATGTTCGAACTGAATATCGGCATCGGTGAACCCGACATGCAGTATCGAGGCGGCTTCTCGTCCCACCCGTGTTTTGCCAGCTCCTGGCATGCCAATGATAACCGCCCAAGGCATCGCTGTGTGTCCCATGACAAACCCTTCCGAGCTCGCTTAGCGCATATGCTCAGGCCAGGATGCGAGGTATTCTTCGGCATTCCGACGGATTTCTTCAATATTGTCTCCTCCGAATTTCTCGAGCACGAAACGAGACAAGGTCAGTCTCACCATGGCCTCGGCTACGACTGATGCAGCAGGGACTGCGGTGCTGTCCGAACGCTGATTGATGGCCTGCGCGGCTTCGCCATTGAGCACATCCACCGTGCGCAAGGCCTTGGGAATGGAAGGAATGGGCTTCATGGCGACGCGCACGCGAATAGGCTCGCCATTGGACATGCCGCCTTCTATGCCGCCTGCACGATTGCTCAGACGCGTTATCCGTCCGTCCTCACCCGGCACCATCTCATCATGCGCCTGTGAACCTGGACGCACGGCCTCTTGGAAACCGTCCCCGATTTCCACTCCCTTCATGGCTTGGATGCCCATAAGTGCCGAAGCAAGTGCGGCATCAAGTCTGCGATCTGATTCAACATAGGTGCCCAATCCTGCAGGAACGCCGTAGGCGATCACTTCAATAACACCACCCAGGGTATCCGCTGAAGCTTTGGCCTCGTCGATGCGCGCCACCATACGCGCCTCGGCATCCTTGTCCAAAGTCCTCACCGGAGAAGCATCCAAGGTTTCGACATCTTCAGGTGTGGGCAATACGCGATCGGCGTTGTCATCAATTCCCACTCCTCCTATGGAAATCACATGTGCCACCGTACGGATGCCAACCGACTGCTCAAGGAATCGTGCCGCCACTGCACCTAATGCGACACGAGAAGCGGTTTCCCTTGCGCTTGAACGTTCCAATACCGGACGCGCATCGTCGAATCCGTATTTGCGCATACCCGTAAGATCCGCATGGCCTGGGCGAGGGCGGCTCAAAGGCGCGTTACGTCCGGTATCCGGCAACTCATGATCGAGTGGGTCAGCGCTCATGACCTCAGTCCACTTGGGCCATTCGGTATTGGCTATTTCCACGGCGACCGGCGAACCCAGTGTCTTTCCGTGACGCACACCGGTGAGCAGCCGGACCTTGTCCTGTTCGAATTTCATGCGAGAGCCACGGCCATATCCCAAACGACGCCTTGCCAGAGCATCAACAACATCAGAGCTGGTGATCTGGATGCCCGCAGGCAGCCCCTCGATCATGGCGACCAACGCTTCGCCGTGCGATTCGCCTGCTGTCTGCCAGCGCAACATACCGTCTCCTTTAAGATTGTGGTCAACTTCGACTATTTTACTGTTATGGCCTACATTGCGGTATCGCCAAGTCTTCTATGTGGACTCGCCCTGTGCTATTACGACCTACGCACACGAACGGTGCCACGAATTTGGGTGTGTATTGGTGTGCTGGTTCAACTCGTTGTTTTCCTTTCAACAACTGTTATGCCAGCGTTTCACGCTGGAAGTGCAACTCTTCCTCGTCTGGCCATGACACTGCTACTGGCATCCATCTCCGTCTCGGTGCAACTAGCATTGGCCCTATGCAAACCAGGCGCTTTGGGATTGGGAGATGTGACCTGTACGGGATTGATCGCCCTCGCTGTTGGGTGGTTCGGACTATTGACCATTGTGACATGGTGGGTCTTCATGGGATTCATCGGCCTCTTCTGGATGCTTGCATGGCCTCGATTCCCTCATAACGACACTGCTTACGCATCCCGGGTGCCTTTTGTCCCTGTCATCGTCACGGCTGCCTTCTGCGCTTTGCTCATTACAGCATGACGATACCGAGGTGACAATATGTGCCGGACAATGCAGTGTGCGGCTGAAATTGACCATCAGCCGCACTCTGCATCACTGTCAAAACCACTGCCTAGCGATTAATTCGCATTCTCATTCGAGCTCTTGTATTCATCGCGTATCTTCCAGAACTCTTCTTCTGTTGTGGCAAATTTAGTCTCTCCGGTTTGCAAATTCGTGGTCACGAAATACAGCCAGTCGCCTTCCGGCGGATTCATGGCTGCGCTTATTGCATTGTCTCCCGGATTACTTATCGGCGTTGGAGGAAGACCGGCGTTGACCCTGGTGTTGTATGGGTTGGAGGCATCAGCGAGCATTGCGTCAGTAAGTTGACTTGCAGATATTCCCAATCCATAGGCCACGGTCGTATCCATACCCAAATTCATATTGGCATTCAAACGGTTGAGAATGACGCGCACCACCTTGCCGTAATATTCCTCGGAATTGACCTCTGATTCTGCGATGGATGCAATAATCAGCAGTCGCTCGCGCTCTGATCCAGTAGGCGCTCCCATGGAATCCAACTTGGTGATGCGTGCCTGCACCATTTCATTGAGGATTTCACTGGCAGAGCTTTTTGACTTCACATCATAGGTGCCAGGTTCGAACCAGCCTTCGAACTTTCCGCCAGCCTCATCTGGAAGGATTCCCGTGCCGCCTTCGTCGATTATGCTCTGGAACTCCGTTTGTGCAATGCCGGAGATCGAAGCCGCATTCGTTATGACATCGGAAACACGCTCCCCTGAGCGCACTTCGAGGAAACCGCTCGCCTTGCTTTGGTCGGACAATATGGCAACGACGTCAGCAGCTGCCATTTGTTTCTTCAGATCGTATGTTCCCGGATACAAGGTGACATTATTCGCTGCGACCGCACTGGTGAATGCAGACTCAGACTTGACAATATCCTGGGCAACAAGATTCTTGGCGATCTCGGCTGCTCCCTGACCGGTTTCAACGGTGAATTGGATTTCCTCGCCGCCAGGACCTGGATAATCCTGAATCACGGTGCTTTGGGTACGGTTTGAATACCATGATTTGAACTGGCGGTATCCGAAGAATCCGGCTATACAGATGAGTGCGATAACCACCAGCACAGCCACTAGAGTCACCATGGTCTTACGCTTGCGTCTGTTACGGCGCCTGCGCATTTCCTTGCGTGATCTCGGTGGTTGCGGTGGTTGGGAAGCCGCAGGATCGACATGAGTGTCTGTCCATCGCGTATTCTCTTCAAAAAAATCTTGGAGGTTATCGGCCAAGGTGATCGCTCCTATGCTGTTCTCTGCGGTCCAACGCCGACTGCAGAATCACCACTGCAGACTGCTGGTCAACCACTGGACGATGCCGTTTTCCAGACACCTGTGCCTGTAAAAGCTGCCGATGTGCGCTAACCGTCGTCAGTCGCTCATCTATTAATGATACCTGCGGCACACGCTTCAGCGTAATCTCGCCATTTTCTATTAAAGTCGTTATTCGGGTTTCCAGATTTTTCACCCAGCGTCGGGCCTTCTTGGCACTTTTCCCCTCAGTGCCGTTCAATTGCAATGGCAAACCGACTACGACATGTTCCACTGATTCGCTTTCAATGACATCGATGACATCATCAAGTGCATGAAAGGAATCTCCATATGCCTGCACATTGCCGGCAGGGTGCGCAAAAGAGAGCTCAGGGTCAGACAATGCGAGTCCAACCCTGGCGTCTCCTAGATCAACTCCTAGCCAAACCATGGATAATTGGTTCAGCCGTTCATCACCTGAGCTTGCAGAGCCTGCAATGCTTCATCGATCTTATTCGCGTCTGCGCCGCCGCCCTGAGCGAAGTCTGGCTTGCCGCCACCGCCTCCGCCGAGCACCTTGGAGGCATTGCGCACCAAGTCTCCGGCCTTGATTCCCTGCTCGCGTGCAGAAGCATTGGTCGCCACGGCGATCATCGGCTTATCATCCTCACTCAAGCCAGCCAAAGCCACAACCACAGGTGAGCCCTCGCCCAATCGACCGCGAATATCGAGTACGGTCTTTCGCAAAGCGTCGAAGGAACCGAAATGACCGACATTCTTGGCTGCCAGCTTTATGGATGCAGCGCTTGTAGCTGCCTGCTCGACCAATTGAGGTACGGATTGTGCAAGCTGCGATTCATACATCGAAGCCAGGCGACGATCTGATTCCTTGAGCTTGTTGAGGAGCATATTAATGCGCTCAGCCAACTCGTCAGGACGTGCATTCAAGGTATCCGAAAGCTGGGAGACCAATGCGTGCTCGCGTGCATTGAACTCGTATGCTCCCTGTCCGACAACCGCGTCCACACGACGAACGCCGGAACCGATGGAGGATTCGGACATGATATTGATCGCACCGATCTTGCCGACGTGATCGACATGCGTGCCGCCGCACAGCTCTCGGCTCCAACCGTCTTCACCGATGGACACCACACGAACGATATCACCGTATTTTTCGCCGAAGAGATGCATGGCGCCCAAAGCGATAGCATCGTCAAACTTCATTTCCTGCGTGGTTACCGCGAGATTGTCACGAAGTCGGTCGTTGACGCGTGCTTCGATGGTATTCATCATATCCTTGCTGGGAGCCTTCGACCATTGGAAGTCGAAACGCAGACGATTCGGGGCATCTTCAGAACCACGCTGGGTTGCCTGAGGCCCGAGTTCTTCTCGAAGAGCCTTGTGCACCATGTGGGTCGCGGTGTGGGATCGAGCGATGGCTCCACGACGATTCACATCGATGCTTGCATTGGCTTCTGCGCCGACAACCAAGGTTCCTTCAGTCAAACGGCACTGATGCACGATCAGATCCTTGATGGGCTTTTGCACATCATCCACTTCGAGCACTGCACCGTCATCAGAGATGATCTCGCCTTGATCGGCAAGCTGGCCGCCGGCCTGCGCATAGAACGGCGTGCGGTCCAGAATCACTTCTACGGTTGCCGGAGCCGAAATCGCCGGAACAGAACCCTTGCCCTCTTGCATAATGCCCAAGACCTTGGAACGGCTTGACATATCAGTGTATCCAAGGAAGTCGATCGGGCTTTCCAGGGTCTTCTTGAAATCGTCATACACGCTCAGATCCACATTATGACGCTTCTTCAAAGCGTCAGCGCGTGCACGGGACTTCTGTTCGTTCATAAGCTCACGGAACTTCGCCTCATCGACCTTGACTCCCTGTTCCTGAGCCATTTCAAGAGTCAATTCGATGGGGAAACCGTATGTGTCATGCAGGGTGAACGCATCTTCGCCTGAGACTTCCGTATCCTGCTGCTTTGCCTTGCTGACAGCAACGTCGAGAATGGTCGTGCCATTTTCCAAAGTGCGCAGGAAGGCATCCTCCTCGCCATATGCTGATTCGCTGACCTCATGGAAGGTTTGCTCAAGTTCAGGATAGCTTGCGACCATGGCGTTCTTGGACACAGGGAAGAGCGTAGGCAATACGGATTCGCGCACACCCAGCATACGCATGGAACGTACTGTTCTACGCAACAAACGACGAAGCACATAGCCACGGCCCACATTGCTCGGTCGCACGCCATCGCTCATGATCATCAGTGCAGAACGGACATGGTCAGCTGCGACGCGGAACCGAACATCCGCATCGGCGTTCTCGCCATATTTCAGACCGGTGAGTTTCTCGGCCGCTTCGATAACCGGATACACCTCATCGGTTTCGTAGATATTCTGCTTGCCTTGCATCAGATAGGCCAAACGTTCGAGTCCGGCTCCGGTATCGATGTTTTTCTGCTGAAGTTCACCGACGATATGCAAATCCGTCTTGGACTTGACATTGTCGACCTCGAAGTTTTCAAACACCAGATTCCATACTTCGATGAACCGTGTTTCATCGGCGGATGGGCCGCCGTCCTTGCCGTATTCAGGACCACGGTCGATATAGATCTCAGAGCAAGGACCGCCAGGACCGGGACCTCCGGTTGTCCAGAAGTTGTCTTCCATGCCGAAAATCTGCATATGCTCGGGATCGAATCCCTCGTTCTTCCAGATTGCGCGAGCCTCTTCATCGTCGGTGAAGGTGGTCACCCACAACTTGTCCTTGTCGATGCCGTATCCGCCCTGATCTTGCGGCAAAGTCAGCAATTCCCATGCATAGTGAATGGCTTCCTCGCGGAAATAATCACCGAAGGAGAAGTTGCCGAGCATCTGGAAGAACGTGCCGTGTCGAGTGGTTTTGCCCACTTCATCAATATCCAAGGTACGTACGCACTTCTGGTTTGACGTCATACGACGCGAAGGAGGAGTCTGCTCACCAAGCAGATACGGAATAAAAGGCACCATGCCGGCGATGGTGAATAAGGTTGTTGGATTCGGCGAAATCAACGATGCCGAGGGGACGACCAGATGGCCGTTCTTCTCGAAATAGTTCAGAAAGCGCTTTGCGATTTCGGAAGTGCGCATCTTAGTGACAGCTCCTTGATTGTGTGTGCGACCACCCGTATCGGCCGCAAATGATGAATACCACGGCTTGACGCATACTGCCGTGAGGACGGCAGACATTTCCGTCCATTATGAATGATGTGTTCAGTCTTCGTCGTGGGCGTATTGACGGTTGAGTTCCTCCTCGCGCGCCCTTCGAGCCGCATTGAAATCACTCACCAGCCCTTGCAATGTGCGCACGGTAACGTTCTCTTGATCGGGGCCGAGAATGAATTGACGGGCGGCATCCGGCGTATTTGCCTTGACGTATGCCTGCGCCTTGGAAACGACGATCACACCGGCGGCCATGCCGAGGGCGAACCAGAACAACCTCTTAAACATTTACTCTCCCTTAGCTTGGGTCGAAGTGGATGAGGCATTTTTATTGGACACAAAGGAACGAGCCGTTGACTTGACCGCATATGCCGCAGCAGCCACCTTGATCAGTGGCTTCGCCAAGAAGGATCCGTACAGGTCGGTGAGCGCGCCGACATTGTTTGCCGTTGTGGACGCCGCCGATGAAATCTTGTTCACATCTTCGAGTGACTTATTCACCTGGCGCACCGTGGTCACACCCTCATCCAATGCAGGAATGGCGTGTTCGCCTGATTGCTTGACCGTATCAGCAATCTGGTCAAAAAGCTTACCCAAGCGAATCAGAGGATAGATCAGGAAACCTGCAAGTACTGCGAATGCAATTGCGGCGATTAGACCGGCGATTTCTCCAACACCCATCATTAACCTCTTTCTGCATTGCGAGACTCAACCCGCGTAATACCGTCATAAGAGTAGCTAAATCCCCCGACTCACTGCCAGAAGTCAACTCCTGTCCTCGCAATACGCTTCAAACACCGAAAGCTGGATCGAGAATCAGATGCCATATTCGCCACTCGACATAGTGCCACTTCCCCATCGTACAGCCGCAATACATGGATTGCATCGCTCCATATGTAAGCCGATGCATGTTTACAGTAATTGCGATTGTTATGCCCGCTTCAATGCATAGCCAAATTGACCATTCCACCGATTATCACGGTTCACTGATTGTAGGATACGACGCGAATGGCTTGTTCGATGGGCTTCTCTGTGTCGAAATCCAGTCGTGTGACGCTGCCGTTTGATGGTCTCTCGCTCAGATCGTAGCCTTCAGATGCAAAACGGTGCATAAGGCTCAACAATGTGTTGCCATGCGAGATTTGCAGAACATTGCTGCCATCATGCACGTTGGGATTGGAGGCAATGAGCGCGAATCCGGCTTCGACACGATCCCAATATTGGCGATCCGATTCCGCATCATGAAATGGGTCTGCCTCATGAAGAAAATCCCTAGTAGCTGCGAGGCCGAATCGCTCGACGATCGCGTTATATGTCCCGGCTCCGTGTGGCGCTCCGGCCGCCCACCATGCCTGAGCCATGTCCTGGCCTTCAAAATATCCGTAGCATTGCTCACGAAAATGCATATTGCTGATGAGCTGGGGACGCTTATTGCCGGCTTGTTCGTTGATCTCCAAAATGCGTCGGGCAGTGACCTCCGCTCTTGTGGTATCCGAACAATAGGCGGCATCAAACGCAATGTCGGCAAGCTTTGCTCCTGCCTTATTTGCATCGGCAAACCCTTGCTCGGTCAAAGGGGAATTCGACCATCCCTGCAAGCGGTTATATCGATTGAATACGGTCTGCCCATGACGGACTAAATACAGATGAAGGATCATGCTTCGATTATTGCACCGTACGTCGCGGATTTGTGGATATCGATGGAAAAATCGCATATCACGATGATTTCAATGGTTGACTATCGACATGACACATTTCATTTCGAGGTGGCTTGTATTAACTATCGCCGCTGCCGTAATGGTCGCTCTGTTGCCCAGTATGCAGCCTATCGGCGATCCGCCCATTTTCGGGGTTGCGGCCTTCGCTTTGTTCATGGCTTTGATCAACGCATCCATCAAGCCGATTATTCAGATTCTGGCAATACCGCTTTCGTTACTCACTTTCGGTCTTTCCGCATTGATTATCAATTGGATGTTCATGCGGTTGGCGTCATGGCTCGCAGTAGCAACTTTCGGTGTAGGCGTCACAATAAACGGATTTGGTCAGGCGATGCTGGGTTCCCTGATTATGACCATTGTGGCAGGCATTGTCAGCTTCATCATCGGCGAATGAGCCTTTCCCAGCTCAGAGGAGTTCACGTTGTCCTGCCGACTATCGCTCGTGGCACAAGGGCTGCACAGTGAGCAACACTGTGCAGCCCTTTTCTGAAACATGAGATATTCCAGGAATGTCGCAACTCGGATATGCAGGTCTGCGCTCGAATCATGCCTAAAACGCATGAACCCCGCGTCCCAAGCGGGAGCGGGGTTCAGCGGTATGTCCTTTGAAATAAAGGGAAAAGGATCCAGCTTAGCGAGCGTAGTACTCGACGACGTACTGGATGTTCACCTGAACCGGAATTTCGGAAACTTCAGGCTTACGGGTCAAAGTGGCCTTCAAGGAAGCCAGGTTCACATCGAGATATCCAGGAACCGCTGGCAGCACATCGCGGTGCACGCCTTCGGCTGCGATCTGGAATGGAACCATGGTCTGGCTCTTAGCACGGACCTGGATGGTCTGTCCTGGCTTGACGCGGTAGGACGGACGATCCACGATGTTGCCGTCCACCAAGATGTGACGGTGCACCACGAACTGACGAGCCTGTGCGGTGGTACGGGCAAAGCCGGAACGCAGCACCAAAGCGTCAAGACGGGTCTCAAGATCGGTAAGCATCGCGTCACCGGTCTGGCCGGTGGTGTGCGTGCCCTTTTCATAAACGGCGCGAAGCTGCTTCTCAGACACGCCGTACTGGGCGCGCAGACGCTGCTTCTCACGCAGACGTACTGCGTAATCGGACTCAGTGCGACGACGGGTGCGGCCATGCTCACCTGGAGCATAAGGACGCTTCTCGAAAATGCGCTGAGCCTTAGGAGTCAGTGCGATGCCGAGGGCGCGAGAAAGACGCACCTGACGGCGAGAACGCTGAACGTTAGTCATTCTTGTTCCTTAATTCTGTCGTTATCTGAACGGAACGCGGGTATCCCGCGCTGAGTCGGCCTCTCCAGTGCTTCCTCATGCAATGCATGAACGGCGTAATGCCGCCGACCCACTGATGGGCTAAGACTCCAGATAGTGCCCGCCTTGTGGAAGACACAATCGACCATTCTACACAAGCCCTATGGACTTCATAGGCATAGCCTCAGAGTTTTTCAATAGGTGCCACTCGCAACATCAACCGCTTCACTCCGTTTGAGCCAAAGTCGACTGTTATCACCGAGTTTCTGCCCTTGTCTTGTGCATCGGTGACCGTGCCAAGACCGTACTGATCATGGCTTATCTTGTCGCCGATATGGAAGTCATTGATATTGAGATTGTTGTCAGCATGTAATGAAGAGGAAGATGAATTCGCTCCCCCGGTTGCGGCCGAACGGCTGGGCTGCACCCGTCTGGTGGTCACTTTGCCATTGCGTGGTGTATGCGAGGATCCTGAACCATACGACGAACCATATGATCCAGAACCGTACGAAGACCCCGACCCGTAAGAACGCGAAGAACCGCTACGAGAGCCAAACGACCGTCCCGATCCGTATGTGGTTTGCGAACCACGTGAAGATCCTGAGCCTCGAGATGATGAAGTTCCAAACGATTTGGATCCATATGAAGACCCGGATCCATACGATGACCGAGAGGACGAACCGAAACTCGAAGATCCGTATGAACGGGAGCCAAATGTGGAGGAACCTCCGAAACTCGATGATCCGAAGTCATCGTCTTCGGACCAGCCTCCGAATTCATCATCGCCCCACTGCGCACGCATACGCTCCACGCTGGCCTCGCGACGTTTCCATGACACCAAACCATCTGGTATTTCGTCAAGAAATTGGCTAGGAAGCATTTCATTGGCCTGACCCCATTGGGCACGGACAGCAGCACGCGTCACATACAAGCGTTGTTTGGCTCGGGTTATGCCCACATAGGCCAATCGCCGCTCTTCGGAAAGTTCGCTGGTGTCCTCCAGGGATCTGGAATGCGGGAAGGTTCCCTGTTCCATGCCTGTGAGGAACACCACTGGATATTCCAAACCTTTTGCGGTGTGCAATGTCATCAACGTGACTTTGCCGCTATCTTCGCCTTCAGAAGGCAATTGGTCCGATTCCGCAACCAGCGCCGTGGTTTCCAGAAAATCGGCAAGCGTCGCATCCGGGGTATTCTGTTCGAATTCAGCGGCCACGGACTGCAGCTGGGAAAGATTCTCAACGCGCGAGGCATCCTGTGGATCTACAGAACGCTGGAGTTCTTCCAACAAACCACTTTGCGAAAGCACGTGAGCCACCACTTCTGACGGCTTGTCATCATGCTCTTGGGCGAACAACGCCAACTCGGTCATCATCTCACGGAACTCTCGCAGCTTCGTCGCAGTGCGCGTAGGCATTCCCTCAATTTCGTCCATATGGGTGATGCCGGACCAAAAGCTCGTGCCATGAATATCTGCATAGGAGGCCACCAAAGCCTCCGCCCGAGCACCCAGTCCTCGCTTGGGAACGTTCATGATTCTGCGCATATTCACGCTATCTGAGGGATTGACAATGGCCTGCAAATATGCGACGGCATCCTTGACTTCCCTGCGTTCATAGAATTTTGTGCCACCGACTAGCTGGTACGGAATCCCGGCATTGATAAGCGCTTCCTCCAAAGAACGAGATTGCGCATTGGCGCGATACATAATTGCCATATCGGAATAGCGAATGCCTTCCTCGCCGGCCAACCTCGCGATCTCACCTGATACCCAGGCGGCCTCCTGCTGTGCATTATCCGCGGCATATCCAACGATGGGCTCGCCTTTGCCAGCAGCGGTCCACAGCTTTTTGGGCTTGCGTCCTTGATTATTGGAAATAACCGCATTCGCGGCATCGAGAATCGTCTGCGTGGAACGATAATTCTGTTCCAGCATGATGGTTTTGGCGTTGGGAAAATCCTTCTCGAAATCCTGGATATTCCTGATATCCGCACCTCGGAAGGCATAGATGGACTGATCGGAATCTCCTACCACGGTTATCCATGCGGGCCCGAACCTGCGTGTCATACCAGTCGGTGCCGGATCTTCTTCGTCGGCATCCACACCAGCCAGCTCCCTGACCAGAACGTACTGCGCGTGATTGGTGTCCTGATACTCGTCGACAAGGATGTAGCGGAAACGATGATGATAATATTCCGCCGCTCGTGGCACAGTTCGCAGCAATTCCACAGTGCGCACGATCAGATCATCGAAGTCCACGGCATTCGCCATTGCCAATCTGTGTTGATATTCCGCATAGACCACGGCATACAGCTCTTCAACATTGCCGTATCGTCCCAGCTGATACCCGCGCTGCCCGGGCTTGTAATCGGCAGCGTATTCCTTGAGCTGATTCTGCCATGACTGCAGATTGTTCTTGTAATCCGAAATTCGAGCAAGAATGCTGCGCGGGGTGTATCGTTTCACGTCAATATTCAAATCAGCGCAGATCAATTTGATCAGACGCTCACAATCAGTGGTGTCGTAGATGGAGAATCCTGAGGCCAGACCGATCTCCTTGCCATCGCGACGCAGTATTCTCACACAGGCGGAGTGGAATGTCGAAACCCACATATGTTGTGCAACAGGCCCAATAAGCGAGGCGAGACGTTCGCGCATTTCCGCCGCTGCCTTATTGGTGAAGGTTATGGCCAAAATCTGGCTTGGCCAGGCACCGAACTGGCTGAGCATCCAGGCGATGCGTCTGGTCAGTACCCGTGTCTTGCCGGATCCCGCACCTGCACCGATGAGTAGCGCAGGGCCGCGATACTGCACTGCCTGTGACTGTTGAGGGTTGAGATCGCCTACCAGCTCCTCGGCGCTGCGGGCAATGACTTCAGGCTCTTCGTACACGGTTACCCCTTTGCGATAGTTGCGAGTGGCACAATGAACGGCATCCGATGAGATGCATACCTCAGATGCGCGCATTCATGTTTATCACATGGTTCAGTCAGCATCCCAATTCCTGCATATGAGTAGGCCTGCTTCAAAAATCGTGGGTAGCTACATCGCAAGGCCTGTCTTTGTCACGGGTATGCTTGAGCCCATATATGCCACATGGAGCATCGTCATCAGTTCATTTCGATCATTGAGGAGTGTCATGCAGGAACTCGAAGAACGTATTCGTACCGAAGGAACAGTCAAGCCGGGCAATGTGTTAAAAGTCGATGCGTTTCTCAATCATCAATGCGATGTGGCGCTCTTCGATCAGATGGGCAAGGCATGGGCCGAGCACTTCGCAGGAAAACGTGTTGACAAAATTCTGACAATCGAGGCTTCCGGTATCGGCATCGCCTGTGTTGCCGCCCGTCATTTCGGCAACGTTCCCATTGTATTCGCCAAAAAGGCACAGTCCATCAATCTCGATGGCGATCAATATGTCACTACTGTGTATTCCTTCACCAAGCAGCGCGAATTCCCCGTTATCGTATCGAAGAAATTCCTCAATGAAGGCGAGCATGTGTTGCTCATAGACGACTTCCTGGCCAATGGCAAGGCACTGCGTGGCCTTATAGACATATGCGATCACGCCGGCGCAACGGTGGCTGGTATCGGCATTGCCGTTGAGAAGGGCTTCCAGGGCGGCGGTGATCAATTGCGAGCCGATGGTTTTGATGTCGATTCGCTGGCTATTGTAGAGTCCATGGACGCTTCCACTGGTGAAATCGTTTTCCGCCATTAGATTTCAACGCTCGGTAACCGTCAACGAATGGAATCATTGAAGAGGCACTGCATCGACCAATCGGACTGCTCAGCAGAAGGAATTGTATTGTGAACTCATCGAGGCAATCACAGACCCCATCATCCCCCGAAGTGAAATCCCCCACTTCGGCGTCTTCGCAATCGCGAGGCATCTCCATGGAAGCTTTAACGAGTCTGGACGCTCCGGTCTCCTTCTGGAAAGGTATTCCTTTCGGATTGCAGCATGTCATGGCCATGTTCGTCGCCAATCTCGCCCCTATATTTCTTGTGGCGAATGCTGCTGGAATGAATGCGGCGCAATCGACCATCGTGATCCAATCAGGTCTGCTGGTTGCAGGCCTCGGCACATGCCTGCAACTGTATGCAATTTGGCGGATCGGTTCAAGATTGCCCATGGTCACAGGTATCTCATTTACCTATGTTGCCGCTGCAATCGCAATCGTCACCAATAAGGGTTATGGCGCCGTGGTTGGTGCGGTGATCGTCGGAGGCCTGCTGGAATTGGTTCTTGGGCTCACGGCACAATACTGGAGACGATTCGTACCACCAATTGTCTCGGCAATCGTGGTGACCGCAATTGGGTTTTCATTATTGTCTGTCGGAGCAACCTCATTCGGAGGAGGTTCCGGCGCTACGGATTTCGGCAGCTGGCAGAATCTTTTCTTGGGATTGCTTTCGCTGGTCGCCTGCCTTGCATTCCAATTGCTGGCCAAAGGCACAATCAAACAACTTTCGGTGCTGTTCGGCTTGTTGATCGGCTATGTTGCCGCCATAGCCATGGGCAAAGTCGATTTCTCCGGGTTCGCAAACCTCAGCATCGTAAGCCTGCCACATGTCATGCCATTTACACCTGAATTCGATGCCGGAGCCATTATCTCGTTTGCACTGCTGTATGTCGTCTCCTCAGTCGAGGTACTTGGTGATACCGCAGCATTGACCAAGGTCGGCTTGAACAGGCTTCCGACCGAACGCGAAACCGCCGGCGCCATTGCAGGGGACGGATTCATATCCTCGATTTCGGGAATATTCGGATGCCTGCCGCTCACCTCTTTCGCGCAGAATATCGGACTGGTCGCCATGACCAAGGTTGTGAACCGCAAGGTGATTCTCTCAGGAGGCCTGATCTTGGTCCTGGCCAGTTTCGTGCCCGCCGTAGCAGAAGTGTTCAACTCGCTGCCACAGGCTGTTTTGGGCGGCTGCACCATCATGATGTTCGGCAATATCGTGCTCTCCGGTTTCCAAATGATTGCCGAAGCCGGATTCACTCAACGCAATATCACCATCGCCGCATTGAGTCTCACGATAGGTATCGGCTTTACACAGGTAAGCGATATCTTCGCTCAATTCCCTGCGCTATTCCAATCGATTTTTGCCAACAACCCCATTGCCGTGGCATTTGTGGTTGCCGTGATTCTCAATCTCGTATTGCCCAACGAAAAGCGCTTTCTCTCAACACCTCAGCAAAGCGATTGAGCAGCATTCCAGGCATTGATGGGCAATGTCTGGAATGAGCCCTGCGAGAACAGCGATATTGTATTATTCCTTTGCATATCCTAGAGATAGTGCTATGGGAAATAAGTCACTGAATCGTTGACAAGTTGGGAAGAGGATCGCATGCAGCTTTTGGAAATCGCTTTGATACTCGTAACCGTCGTTCTGGTTTCCACGATTGTCGATCAGGTCCTCCCCCGCGTATCTTTGCCTTTGATCCAGGTGGCCGTTGGATTGGTCATTGCGCTGACCTTCGGCTCCGGCATTGACATCCAAATGGATTCCGAGCTGTTCTTGGTGCTCTTCATTGCGCCACTGCTCTTCGATGAATCACAGCATGTGAACAAGCGCGAATTGACCCAACGGTTGGGAAGCATCCTTTCCTTGGCGATCGGCCTAGTCGTGGTTGCAACACTTGCTGTCGGTTTCCTCCTGCATTGGCTGGTCCCTTCCATACCCCTCGCCGCAGCCTTCGCTTTGGGAGCTGCGCTGGGGCCTACGGATGCCGCTGCGGTCTCCTCCATGTCCGGATCAGTCAAGCTCAGCGAACGTCAGGAATCCATTCTCTCCGGAGAAGCTCTCTTCAATGATGCCTCAGGCGTTGTATCCTTCCAATTCGCCGTGGCAGCCGCCACAACTGGTGCATTCTCGCTTGTGGACGCCTCAGAGTCATTTGCTCTGTCTTTCGCAGGCGGTCTACTGCTTGGAGCTTTGCTTGCCTTGGTCTCTATCTTTGCATGGTATGTGGTAAAGGCCACGGGTTTGGAAAACACCTCTTTTGACGTGATATTCGAACTTATGCTGCCCTTCTTCGTGTTTCTGTGCGCGGAAGCGCTGCATGTAAGCGGCATTCTGGCTGTCGTTGCAGCCGGCATGATCGTTGCATGGGTGCCAAAACCGAAGACTCTTGCCAATGCCAATCGCCAGTTGGTCGTTTCCGGATTGTGGAATACCATCACCTTCATGCTCAACGGCATTGTTTTCGTGATGTTGGGTATGGAACTGCCTCTGGCTTTCCAGGAATCTGCATATGGATCCCTGCATCCGATTGCTCTGGTGTTCATTGCACTGGCGGTGACCGTCATGGTCACGGTTTCGCGTTTCCTATGGATTTGGGCTTTGGAATGGTTCATTCCTTGGAATAACAATCGCAAACGAGAGCATGCAAGTGAACGCAGACCAGGAAGAATCAATTTCATTCCGAATGAAGAGCATCTCTCAGCCAGTGAAAAAGCCTTGAGCGCCTTGGTCATGACACTCAGCGGACCGAAAGGTGCCGTAACGCTCACCATTGCCTTCACATTACCCGCATTCATCGCGGATGCGGTCCCCTTCCCCTTCAGAGACGAACTGATATTCATCGCATCCATCGTCGTGGTCACCACACTGTTGGTGGCAAACTTCATTGTTCCTCTTATCTCACCTCAGCCAAGCCAAGAGGATGATTTGGTATTGGTCAGCGCCGCCAGGGATGCATCCCAGCATGTTGTTGACAGGCTGCAGGCACGAATCACCGAGACGGAAAACCTGCGTGACGCCTTCGCGCTGAGTTTCGTGGCAAGGTCGTATCTCGCGAAAATCCGAGATATGAATAACACCTTGAATCCTGAGATTTCTTCGTCGCTCAACCAACTGGTCAAGCAGATGAACACCACCCAACATGAGTTTCTCGATCATGTGGCGCAAAGCGACGAATACACGCAGGAGACAGTGGATGCGTGTAGCCAGATGTTGGACAGGAATACGCAATTCGTCGAAAACGAACGTCATCCGAATTCACCATGGAGATGGGCAATCATAACGGTTCTGAAGGTCTTGGGCAAATCCCCCTTCAAACAGAAGCTCGGTTTCGACGAATTCGATATTCCTTTGGTTGACCAGGACGCCTTCATGAGGCTGTATACCCTCATGTTCAATAAAGGCAATGCGTGCCTGGAAGAACAAATGGCCAACGCCGATATCGAAACAGAGCAGGGTGCAGCTACCATCCAGGCGGCCCAGTATCTGCTCTCGCAAAGACAATCACTCACCGTCTTCGCCGCCGCCAAAACGATGCGACAGAATGCTTCACAAACAGCGGTTTTGGAAGCAGCGCCAGAATTGGCGGGTGCAGATCTGTCATCCCAATCATCTGAAGCCATCGAGCGACGCCAAGACGAGGAGCTGGCTCCACGACAGAAGTATGAGCTAGATCCGGATGCAAGTTTGTGGACGCCTCAAACACGAATGAAAAGGCAGGACGTCACCGACTTGCGCGTCCGAATCAAACAGGTTGAAGAGGAAGCCCTCATGATCAAACTCGATGCCATTGCCACCATGGTAGAGTCTGAGAAAATCACCAAACAACAAGCGTCCCAGTTGCGACGTGGAATCTACACCATGCAGCTCGCGTCTTCTTTGGAGAGCGTTGGCTAAACGGAATTCCGTGATTCGCAATCGCATCGAGGCCGCCCATGTTTTGCGAAGGCTCAAGGCGGCTGGAAAGCGCTGAAAATATTGAAACGATTGTTCCCGGAACAAGCATGATCTGATATCTGCGGCCTGTGCGATCCTCGTCTACCGCAACGAAGAAGGCTTGTTGTCTGAACGAAATACCTCGAATTCGTTCAGACAACAAGCCTTTCTGTTAAGCCGCCCCCCACGCTCTGCTACGGATCAATTCATGTATGCCGCTCGCACCAATACGTATCTATTGCGTGGAGCGCGATCGCAATCTGCCCACTGCAAGTCCTACGCATAGGAATCCGACGGCGAACAATGCCAACAAACCTACTGATGACGCCCATTGTGAAGTATATGGATGGGACACAAAATTGCCCTCCGCATCTCCACCGAATGCGCGGTAGATACTGCTGACATACCACCATCCAGGAAGCAATTTGGCGATAAGCGCCACACCTTGCGGAAGCATGTATTGCGGCAACCACGCCCCGGAGAGGAATGCGCTCGCCATACCGAAGGTGTTGGCAATCGTGTCCGAAGCCTTGTTGGATACGCCGAATTGCGACAACATGAATCCAAACGACATGCAGCAGATCGTCAGCACCATCAATGATGTGAGTGCCATTGCCACTGAATCCAACGGCAAGGCGGATAATCCTTCGCCCACAGAAGCCGTCAAACCAACGCTCAAAGCAGTGCACCACAGCCAAACGACGATTGCGAACACTCCACAAGCAAGCCAGAGCTGCACGCCCAAGCCTCTGGGGCTGATAGGCGCCGTAAGTACTCGCCGCCTCCTCTCCAACTGAGCGAAACCCGACATGACCAGCGTTATCGCAAGAGTCATCACCACCATAATGGAGTAGGACATGGCATTGAGCACTACCACCATGGCAGTTGACGAGGCGTTGAACGGGGTCTCCTCCTTTTTGGTCTTCACCACAGACACCGTGGAAGCTTTCGAATGATCAACCACCGTTTGCAAGGCGGATGCGATGCCGGTATCCGGGTCAGCAATCAATGCGCTATGCACAGATCCGAGAAAGCCTTCGACTTGCATATTCACCGTGGCAAATGCTGCCGACTGAGTTCCTGCAATGTCGAGTTCCGATATGTCATTCCCCTGTCGGACCGCTTCTTCGAGAGAATTTGCATATCCTTGGGGCACAATGATTATTGCGTTGACATATGAGGACATCAATGCATCCTGAATGCCGGATTCGGTATCAGTCACATCCTTGACTTCGGCATGGGTGCCGAAATACGTTTTCAAAGCACGTCCCACTTCGTGCGCGCCGTCTGCATCTCTGTCAACCACCGCAACCGCGGGCTTATTCGCGATGAACGCGGTATCTGTATTTTCAAGGGAGGAACGCAATGCCTGCACAACTCCATATGACACTCCCAGACCCACGAGACTGATGATAAGAAGGTAAATAACGATAAGTTTGCGATGTGTCACCAGCACACGCAACGCCGCCTTAAAGGTTGTCATATCGCTCCTTCCCTAGAACAATGACGGAAATAATCGTGCCGCAAACTCCCATGGCCATGCAGATTCCAACCGTTGAGGCAAAGGGGGCAAGGGAATCGAAATAGAGCAAATCGATGAATAGATTGCTGACTTGCTTAACGGGATTGATGACATGCAACCATGGCATATTCCTCTGGATCGCATCGCTGAGTGCATGGTGCCTTGCAATCCTGCAATAACGGAGAGTGCAAGGGATACTCCCACGCAGATTCCGCGTTTGGCATCCGCCGTGAGCTTTGGCATGACGCCGAATAGCAAACCCAGCCCTTGCGAAGTGAATGATGCAACCATAATGGCCAGTATTGCGAGCGCATCCCTGCCGCCTATGGTTATGCCAAGGACAAACCGGATGTAGACGAAGACTACGCTCAAGGTCAGGAAATTGATAAGCCCTGTGCTCGCCAGAAGCGAGAGGATCTTCGACGTGCGCGTCATGGGAGATGCATACAGCCGCATGCCCCGAAGCGATTCATTCGGTTGGAGATTCGCCAATGCCTCAAGCGAGGTTATCATGCCCATCATCGCCATAAGGCCGATTACCGTGAACATGTATCGAGACATATCCGGCGTGTCATCGACATGGAGTACCGAGACCTCTTTGACATAGCTTTGGTTCCTGTCGGCACCGATCACCGCGTTCAAGTACTCGCTGTCCGCCAATTTGGAAGGATCTTCTTGCATTACCCTTTGCAATGTTTCGCCGATCACCGCACCGCGCTCATTGAACTGATCGATGATCGTATGCAGTGCACTCAGCGCCCAGGACTGTGAATCGCCGCCGTTGGCATCAGCTGCAGCCATGGAGGCAACCGTTGCATCCGAGACCGCCATGGAAATATCATCAGAATCCTCTGCGAACACGTATGCCTTGACATCACCGCTGCGAAGGTATCGCTCTGCATCTTCGCGACTTGCGACTTCGCGAGTCGATATCAGAGCAGATCGTTGGCTTGAATCCTTGGATAATGTATCCATGAGATCCTGGGCCCCTGCCAGGGATTTCCATGTAGTATCAGCGACTACGGCAACGGGTTGGGACTGAATGGTCACCGATTCCGCAAGATTCCCATACACGTTGTAGATCAACGTGCTGAGGATAATCGGGAATGCAATCATCCAGAACAATGCCTGCGGATCGCGAAACATCGTTTTCAGCTGCATTATGAATGTGCTCAGCATGGTTTTCACCTACCCTTCTTCGTCTCGGTGACATTCAGTCACGTAACGCTTTGCCGGTGAGTTCGAGGAACACGTCATTCAAAGTCGGCAATTGTGAAGTCACATGTCCCGCTGTGGCACCTGAACGATTGATGGCATCCAAAACGTCGAGCAGGTTGTGATCTCCTCGCTTGCATTGCACCTGCAACAGTGTGCCGTCATATTCGACATCGATTACGCAATCCATGTCTCGAATGATGCGCAGACCTTGCTCACTGAGATCCATCGTTTCAATGCGGATGCGCTCGCCTGCCCCCACCATTTGTTTCAACTCATCGGATGTCCCGAGGGCCAGATGCCGACCGTGATCCATGATGAGGATGCGGTCGCAAATTTGTTCGACCTCCTCCATGTAATGACTGGTGTAGACGATCGTGGAACCATTGGCATTGAGTCGTTTGATTCCTTCCAGAATGGCGTTACGACTCTGTGGGTCGACCGCCACCGTGGGTTCGTCAAGAAACAGAAGTTCAGGTTTATGGGCGATTCCGCATGCGATATTCAATCTGCGCAGCAAACCGCCGGAAAGTTTCTTCGGACGATATTTGCGGAATTCCTCCAACCCGACGAATTCAATGGCCTCGTCAACCAATTCACGACGGGTTTGCTTCTGAGGAACATACAACGAGCAAAAGTAGTCGACGTTTTCTTGCACATTGAGCTCGTCTATTACCGCCACATTTTGCGGAACAATCCCGATGCGGCGTTTCAGGTCGTAACTGTTGGAACGCATCGACTTGTCGAAGACGCGCACGCTTCCGGAATCATATTCAATCAGTGCCAGAATGCAGTTAATCGCCGTTGATTTTCCTGATCCATTGGGGCCGAGAAGGCCGAAGATCTCACCTTGGCGCACTTGCAAATCGAAGTCGTCCAAGGCAAGCACCTCGCCATAGCGTTTGACCAGGCCTTGCACCGAAATGGCGGATTCGGTTTGGCCCGTTTGAGTGTGTTGTTGTGCCTTCATATATCCATTGTGACAGCATGAAATCCGCAACACGGGTGAGTTTTGTCATGTCCGCCACGCCTGCGCATGTCAACAGTGACATTCCTCATGTACGGACTTCGAAGGGCATAGCCGATTCATGAAACGACCTGTCATATCAAGCAAAGGATCGCAAATCATCATGGAATCGACGATGAATTGACAATATCAGGCTGAGACTGCTGATATTGGTGTGTGGTGAATATGAGATTGTACGATCTGGGCAGAGTCGGTTCAAAAATACTCTTGCTCGCAGTCGGCTGCGCCATTACCACCGCTTTTCACACACCAGAAGGCGGCCTGTACACCGGAATCCTTGCCTCAATGCTCTGTGCCACATCCTTGAGCAGTCTTGTCGAATGGCGTTTTCCTGCGTCTTGTACTCGAGTGTTCGTGTATCTGTTGTGTATTTCGTCCTTGATGTGGACCACATTGCTCTTCACAATCCCCGTGATTGCCATCGATGCCGGCAGACTTGCGCCAACACCGCAATTATGGGGCATGAAGCATACCGATAACCGATATGCCAAGCGCATTGCAGAAGTCACGGTTTCCTCCGACACCAAACCTGCCTCAACCAAATCGATATTGCATATGCTCAAGGATTGGGCAATACTCGCAGCACCTATTGTGCCAATAGCGGCGCCTTTGTTTTCGCAAGCCCTCATTCAAGGTGCAGGAGCTGCCTTCCCGGACTTCCTCACTACTCAGATCACTTGGTACGCATCGGAAATATTCGTTTTTGCCATACTGATTGTGATTGGACTGGGCATTGGCATCGTCACCAATTATTATGCAAAACTCTGGCATGCATTCCATAGCGAAACGGATCTGAGGAGTGCGGAGCGTCGAGCCGCATACGCGAGGATAAGCGATGCCGAGGCATTTCGCATTCAAGCGGTCCGATCAGCCACTCTTTCGGAGCGCACACGCATTGCCAGGGATATCCATGACAATGTAGGCCATGTGCTCACACGCGCCATAATGCAAACCCAAGCGGCTATGACTATTAATACCGTCCAGAACGACACAGCCAACGAACAGCGACTCCAGGAAATTGCTTCGACATTGAATGAGGCGATGTCAACCATCCGAGCATCCGTCCATGACATGGATGATGACGGCACCGATTTCACTTCAATGATTACAGCAGCCGCACAAGGGTTGCCCGAACAGCGTTTCACGGTTACGCTCGACAATGGCATTAGCCAGGCACCCGCTGCAATAACCCGTTGTTTTTCTGCAGTGATACGCGAAGCACTGACCAATGCCGAACGACACGGCAACGCTTCCCATATTCGCATTGCATTGCGGGATATGCCGGCCCTGTGGCAATTGGTCATTCAAGATAACGGTAACGCTTCTCATCCAAGCAATCGGCAGGGGATGGCCACAGCAAACAAACGAGGCATGGGGCTGGAAGACATCGCTCAGCGAGCGCAAGCGCTTGGTGGCACCTCACTATGCGGCTTCAATGACACAGGCTGGCGAGTATTCGTATCCATTCCCAAACGCGCCAAATAAAGCCGAGTTTCCATACATCCTTGGCGAACGTAAAATATGCCGTATAGGTTGCCGTGACAGGAATATTGAGGCAATGATTGTTGAGGCAAGAACCGGAGAAAGGCATGCCATGAGAACAATGATGACCGTTGCCGTAGTCGATGACGACCCCATCGTATGCTCTTCGCTCACCACGATACTCGAGGCTACGAAAACAGCGGCAGTCGTGTGGACTGCGCAGGATGGACAGACGGCAGTAGCCAAATACGCCAAGCACTCCCCTGATATCCTGCTGATCGATGTGCAAATGCCCATTATGGATGGATTGCAGGCGGCGAGACTCATTATCGAACAGCAGCCGGAAGCGCGCATATTGTTTTTAACAACATTCGCCGATCAAGCATATATCGACGATGCCCTGGCACTCGGCGCTCGCGGATATCTGATCAAACAGGATATTTCCTCGGTGGCACCCGCGCTGCATGCTGTGATGTCCGGGCAGATTGTCCTTGGCGCGGAAGTGCTTGAACGGATTACCGCAAAATCACAGGCGCACGCCGACTCCAAAGGCGTCGCATCTTCATCGGCCTACGCCAATCCCGAATCGAATGCTTATACATTGTTACCGGGTGAGCTTGACGCCCGCGAATTGGCACTCAGCGCGTTGGTTGCGCAAGGTTTGGATAATCGTGACATTGCCGGCCATTTGCATCTATCCGAAGGCACCGTTCGCAATAAAATCACCAGAATACTGGATAAAACAGGCTTCACGAACCGCACGCAATTGGCAATAGCCTATATTCACGCGGGTGGGCAAAACACAGACCTCTGATTTGCCATGCCCACATTGCTGATTCATGACGGAATTAGTGCGCGCCTTTTGTGTTCAAGACCTCCGGATGGCGCGGTATGTTACTCGCGCGTTATGAGTCTCCAACACATATGAGCACGCCGAAATATGGCGGCGAGCAAAAGCCCTCCCATAACAGCCAAAATCGTGACGTCAAATCCCCTGCTGCCTTTGAAATTCAGATACATCACCATCGGCAAAGCGAGCAATGACACCATATCCCTGAATCCAATGAACTGCGACTTTTTGAAAATTGTGCTGCTTATGAACCTCAATATTATGCCAAGAAAACACAGCACCATAGCCGCAAGCCATACCCTATAGGTCCAGGTCGACTCGATGGCTATGCTCAGCGAAGTGAGAGCAATCGAGAGAAGGGAGGCAATATCTATGAGATATATGAATATAGACATGGCCGACCTTCTTCCTTGTACATCAGCTCTCTTAATTGATACCAGCTTATCGTACGGAGTAAGGCTTCCCACTTCCCTGTCGTCAGTAAGACTCTTCGGTTGATTCCAACCGCTCGTCACCACCGCATATCTATGCCAGTTCGCGTCGAGATGATCCACAAGATCCTGCAACGTCGTAGCCTCCAGACGCCGCTCAAAGGCTTTGCGAGCCGCTTCCAATTCCCCATCCAATATGGCATGGATATTGCGCCCAACTTCGCAATTCGGATTAGGGTTGTCATGGAAACGGAACATTTCATAATCCTCCCCTTCAACCGCACTGAACACATCGAGTAATGTGATATCGGCAGGATTGCCCACGATTGACGCACCACCGACTCCCGCCTCAATTGAGACGATATTGGCATCCTTTAACTGCCCAAGAATTCGTCGTATGACGACAGGGTTGACATTGACGCTTTCCGCTATGAATGCGGAAGTAACCTTGTGTTGTTTGCCAAAATGCTCAATGCACACCAAAGCATGCGTGGCTATCGTGAAGCGTGATGATATTCGCATGATTGTCTCCTCATCTCAAGATTCGAAGGCAGCTGGATATTCAGTAGCATCCGTTGTTGAGGCTGCCAGTAGTTGTAACTCATCTAAATACATCAATATAGCAAATAGTATGTATTTACATATGGAAGCAAAGCAAAAGAATGCTGGATGATTCGTAGCAACAAGAGCAAATTTCAATATATCTGCGTCCTACAACAGGCAAAAATCTTTACCTATAAGGTAGCTTCATTTTACGACACGCCCACGAGTTGAAACATTTGACATTACAACTGTACTCACATATTGTTAGCGCCAGATGTAAACGTAACTATTACATCAAGCGAAACGAAAGGACCATTCATGAAGATTGCAGTCATCGCAGCAAACGGAAAAGCAGGACGCCTTATTGTCGAGGAAGCGGTCAATCGCGGACTTGACGTCACTGCTGTTGTGCGCAAAGAAAACGCCACCGTGGCACAGAAGGCGATTGTCAAGGATTTGTTCGATCTCAGTTCAGAAGATCTCAAGGACTTCGATGTGGTGATCAGCGCATTCGGCGCTTGGGGAGACAATCTACCTCAGACCAAGCAGTCCTCGGAGCATCTGGCCGAAATTCTCTCTGGAACGCCGACCCGTCTGCTGATCATCGGCGGCGCAGGAAGCCTGTATGTCAACAAAGAACACACCATGGCCCTTCAAGACACTCCTGATTTCCCCGAGGAGTTCAAGCCTGTCGCAGCCGCTGCAGCCGAAGCTCTTGCCGCACTGCGCAAGCATGACGATGTCAATTGGACTTATATCAGCCCTGCTGCCGATTTCCAGGCTCAGGGAGAACGCACCGGAGATTACATCGTTGCCGGCGAGGAATTCACCACCAATGACAAGGGCGAAAGCCGCATCAGTTATGCCGACTACGCAATTGCCATGGTGGACGAAGCGACCAGCGAGCACCCACACATCAAGCAGCGCATTTCCTTCCTCGGCAAATAACGCCCACAAGAATAACGCTCACGAGGCAGGATCTTCCAGATCTGCAGCCATGCAGTTCCAGGAATTCTCGCGTATTGTATCCCCCTACCTTATCTTCGTGAATGCCGCCACACAAAACTCTGCGTGGCGGCATTCTCTGCATATATGGCCGAAGCACTTTCCTTTCAGCACTTTCCTTTCAGCACTTTCCTCTCAACACTTTCCTCTCAACACTGCACTGCACTGCAAAGTTACAGCAGCTCAATAAGTTTGTTCACATCCTTGTCCTGAGTCGCCCAACTGGTCGCAATTCGCATGACTACATGATGCTCATCCAAGCGCTCCCAGAATCCCAATTCCACGAATCGAGACAATTCCTCAGCTTTTCGATCGTCCAAAACGATGAAGATTTGGTTGGTAGGCGTTTCGATGGCAAACTCATATCCTTTATTTGCCAAAGACTCTCGTATGATCTCAGCTGTTTTAATGCCACGCCTGCCAAGCTTTTCATACAATCCATCGGTAAAGAGCGTCTCGAACTGGATGCCGCAGAGTCGACCTTTGGCCAGCAAGGCCCCATGCTGCTTGATGATGGTAAAGAGATGCGGAATGTAGTTATGCCGCGGAATCACCACCGCTTCGCCAAACAGCGCACCGCATTTGGTCCCTCCGATATAAAATGCGTCGCATAATGCGCCGATATCTTTCAGCGTCACATCATTTTCGGGGCAGGCCAATGCATAAGCCATCCTGGCTCCGTCCAAATACAGCGGAATATTGTTGGCACGGCATACCTCGCTTATGGAACGCAACTCATCCTTGCTGTACAGGGTGCCGAATTCCGTAGGCTGGGAAATGTACACCATGCCCGGCATCACCATATGATCATGATTGGCGTCCTGCCAATAGCATTCAACGCATGATTGAATGTCCGCGGCCCTGAGTTTGCCGTCATAATGCGGCATTTGAAGCACCTTATGTCCGCCAAATTCTATGGCACCCGCCTCATGGACACTGATATGACCGGTTTCTGCGGCAATAACACCCTGATATGAGCGCAGCATCGCATCGATCATGGTCGCATTGGTCTGGGTGCCGCCCACCAGGAAAAAGATATCAGCATCAGGCGTCGAACATGCCTCCCTGATTTTCGCCTTGGCAGACTCAGAAAACTCGTCCAAACCATAACCTGCGGTCTGCACCATATTGGTTTCGACAAGACTCTCAAGAATTTGAGGATGCGCGCCTTCCATATAATCCGAAGAGAAGGACAGTTTGTTGTTTTCCATATGCATTCCTATCGTCGATGTGTTGTCCAGCATATTGCACCTCTATTGCTGCACAATGCTAGAGCCTCACAAGTATTACTCAGGGCTGCTTCCAAGGCTGTTGGCTATTCAAGACTCATCAAGAGCAGAGGATATGGGTTGCCTTGCTCATCCAAATCCGTTCTTCCAGCGACCACAAACCCCATTCTCTCGTAGAACTTTCTCGCATCCGGATTGTGTTCATTGACCGCCAGCCGACGAACGCCGTACTGGTCGACACCCGTGCGCAACAGCTGCTTTCCTATTCCCCGACCTCTGAAACCATCAGCGACAAATAACATTTCTAAAGTATCGCCATCAATGCCCATAAACCCAACAAGTTCATCGGCTGCAGATTTAGCAATGATCAATATAGGAACGTGCGCCAAAGCTTGCGGAACATATTCCTTGATTTCCAGTATTGCTTGTGCAATCAAAATGAATGGGCGGCCTCAACCGATGACTGCCACACTTCCACAAGCCGGTCGATCAGGGATTCCGAACGGTCACATACTTCTTCAAGTTCTGCATTTGCCATCATGCAAACCCAACTTTCTTCGCCGGAAGCTTTTCCACTAACAATCGAGCAGTGAAAAAGAGAGCCCGGGCGACACAATCACCTAGGCTCTCTCATGCGGTATTCATCAACCGGCGGATTACTCCCACTCAATGGTTGCCGGCGGCTTGGAAGTCACATCCAGCACCACTCGGTTGATCTGCCTGCACTCATTGGTGATGCGGGTAGAAATCGTGGAAAGCACATCATAAGGAACGCGTGACCAATCGGCGGTCATGGCATCCTCGGAGCTTACAGGGCGCAGAACGATAGGCGAACCATAGGTGCGCTCATCGCCCTGGACTCCCACTGAATGGACATCGGCCAACAACACGACCGGGCACTGCCAGATATCGCGGTCAAGCCCTGCTTTGGACAGCTCTTCTCGAGCGATTGCATCCGCTTCACGCAGCACGTCGAGGCGTTCCTTGGTAATTTCGCCAACAATGCGAATTCCAAGTCCCGGACCCGGGAATGGCTGACGCCATACCATTTCCTCAGGCAGACCGAGCTCGGTTCCGATGGCACGGACCTCATCCTTGAACAAAGTACGCAATGGTTCCACGAGTTCGAACTTCAGATCCTCGGGCAGCCCGCCCACATTGTGATGAGACTTGATATTCGCGGCTCCATCTCCACCGCCCGACTCCACCACATCGGGATACAAAGTGCCCTGAACCAAGAACTTGACCTCGGCCCCCTTGGCACCTGCCTCTTCGATCACCTGACGCTGTGCCTTTTCGAAGGTGCGAATGAACTTTTCACCGATAATCTTGCGTTTGCGTTCAGGCTCGCTGACACCCTTCAACGCTTCGAGGAAGTCCTCGGCAGCATCCACAGCAATCAGCTTGATACCGGTCGCTTCGACGAAATCGTGCTTGACCTGCTCGACTTCACCCTTACGCAACAAGCCGTGATCCACGAAAACGCAGGTGAGCTGATCGCCGACCGCCTTATGCACCAATGCCGCCGCGACAGCGGAATCCACACCGCCGGACAATCCGCAGATAACCTGCGCATCCCCCACCTGTTCGCGGATTTTAGCCACCTGGTCCTCAATAATGCTTGAGGCATCCCAGTCATTGTCCAATCCAGCGCACTCATGCAAGAAGGTTTCCATAAGATCCTGGCCAAGCGGAGTGTGCTTGACTTCAGGATGCCACTGGACGCCATAGAGCTTGCGGAATGGGTCCTGCATGGCAGCGACCGGCGCACCTTCTGTATGAGCCAAAACAGTGAAACCTTCAGGCGCTTTCTCCACTGCAACACCATGGCTCATCCATGTGTTCTGTTCACTTGGGGATCCGGAAAGTATTCCCTCTGCCTTGTCTATGACGGTATCGGTTTTGCCGTATTCACCCAATGCAGCCTTATCCACAGTTCCGCCAAGCTCATGAGCCATGACCTGGAAGCCGTAGCAAATGCCTAAAACCGGAACCCCGGCCTCGAAAATCTTCTTATCCAGGCTCGGAGCACCCGGTTCATAGACCGAAGCAGGTCCGCCAGAAAGAATGATGGCCTTGGGATCCTTGGCCAACATCTCATCCACAGGCATGGAATGGGGTACGAGTTCGGAATACACATTCGCCTCACGCACACGACGTGCAATGAGCTGGGCGTACTGAGCGCCGAAATCAACGACGAGTACGGGGCCTGTTGCCATGGGTTCTCCCTTATATAGTTTGTGGTTGATCAATGCTCCTATTGTGGCCTTGCAAGCCGACATTAAGCTCAGCGCAACGTGCACGGAGCAAGGTAACAATCTTCATGTGCAGAAACGAACAACACGCCGCGTCAACTTCCTGCAAAACGAACGTGATTTATTTCATATTTCTGCCATTATTGGCTATATATTGCGGTTTCTGGGCAGTATTTCTCACAAGGCGACCTTCACAAAACGGACGCCAAACACAAACATTTCCTCAAAAATACATCACAGTTTCGCACACAGATGCAAAAAAACGGCCAAAAGTCTCCCACCCAACATAACATGGGTATCGATTGGTCTTGGAAACCGCGAAATCGCAAGGTTTTGCGGGGTTCAACACCGAATGATAAACAATCGATTGCACAATATGTGCAGGAGTACAGGAGTACACATGACGAGTCCTGTTATTGGCACCCCTTGGAAGAAGCTTGACGCTCCGGTTTCCGAGGAAGCCCTCAACGGTGTAGACAAGTACTGGCGTGCAGCCAACTACCTGTCCATCGGTCAGATCTACCTTCGCAGCAACCCGCTGATGAAGGAGCCTTTCACCCGCGAAGACGTGAAGCACCGACTCGTGGGCCACTGGGGCACCACCCCGGGTCTGAACTTCCTCATCGGCCACATCAACCGTTTGATCGCCGATCACCAGCAGAACACCGTGATCATCATGGGACCGGGCCACGGTGGCCCAGCAGGTACCGCACAGTCCTATCTGGACGGCACCTACACCGAGTACTTCCCAGAGATCACCAAGGACGAAGCTGGTCTGCAGAAGTTCTTCCGCCAGTTCTCCTATCCGGGCGGTATTCCTTCCCACTATGCACCTGAGACCCCAGGCTCCATCCACGAAGGTGGCGAGCTTGGTTACGCTCTGTCACACGCTTACGGCGCTGTGATGAACAACCCGAGCCTGTTCGTGCCAGCCATCGTCGGCGATGGTGAAGCTGAGACCGGCCCTCTGGCCACCGGTTGGCAGTCCAACAAGCTCGTCAATCCTCGCACCGACGGTATCGTGCTGCCGATCCTGCACCTCAATGGTTACAAGATCGCCAACCCGACCATTCTGTCCCGCATTTCCGACGAAGAGCTCCACGAGTTCTTCCACGGCATGGGTTACGAACCATACGAGTTCGTCGCTGGCTTCGACGATGAGGATCACCTGTCGATCCACCGTCGTTTCGCCGAGCTGTTCGAGACCGTCTTCGACGAGATTTGCGACATCAAGGCTGCAGCTCAGACCGACGATATGACTCGTCCGTTCTACCCGATGATCATCTTCCGCACTCCTAAGGGCTGGACCTGCCCGAAGTTCATCGATGGCAAGAAGACCGAGGGTTCATGGCGTTCCCACCAGGTGCCGCTGGCTTCCGCTCGCGACACCGAGGCTCATTTCGAAGTCCTCAAGAACTGGCTGGAATCCTACAAGCCTGAAGAGCTGTTCGATGCCAACGGAGCAATCAAGTCCGATGTGACCGAGTTCATGCCTGAAGGCGAACTGCGTATCGGCGAGAACCCGAACGCCAACGGCGGCCGTATCCGCGAAGAGCTGAACCTGCCGAAGCTCGAAGACTACGAGGTCAAGGAAGTTGCCGAGTACGGCCACGGCTGGGGACAGCTCGAAGCCACCCGCGCTTTGGGTACCTACACCCGCGACATCATCAAGCTGAACCCGGATTCCTTCCGTATCTTCGGACCGGATGAGACCGCATCCAACCGTTTGCAGGCTGCATACGATGTGACCAACAAGCAGTGGACCGCCGGCTATCTGTCCGCTCAGGTGGACGAGCACATGGCCGTCACCGGTCAGGTCACCGAGCAGCTGTCCGAGCATCAGATGGAAGGCTTCCTGGAGGGCTACCTGCTCACCGGTCGCCACGGTATCTGGAGCTCCTACGAGTCCTTCGTGCATGTGATCGACTCCATGCTGAACCAGCACGCCAAGTGGCTCGAGGCCACCGTGCGTGAGATCCCATGGCGCAAGCCGATCTCCTCCATGAACTTGCTGGTCTCCTCCCACGTGTGGCGTCAGGATCACAACGGCTTCTCGCACCAGGATCCGGGTGTCACTTCCCTGTTGCTGAACAAGACCTTCAACAACGATCACGTGATCGGCATCTACTTCCCAGTGGATTCCAACATGCTGCTCGCAGTGTCCGAGAAGGCCTACAAGTCCACCAACATGATCAACGCCATCATCGCAGGCAAGCAGCCTGCAGCCACCTGGCTGACCCTCGACGAGGCTCGTGCAGAGCTCGAGAAGGGTGCTGCCGAGTGGAAGTGGGCATCCAACGCCAAGACCAATGATGAGGTCGAAGTTGTGCTCGCTGCTGCTGGCGATGTTCCTCAGCAGGAACTCATGGCCGCTGCCGACAAGCTCGACAAGATGGGCGTGAAGTTCAAGGTTGTCAACGTTGTGGATCTGCTCAAGCTGCAGTCCGCAAAGGAGAACGACGAAGCCTCTCCGATGAGGAGTTCGCTGAGCTGTTCACCGAAGACAAGCCGGTGCTGTTCGCTTATCACTCCTATGCCCCACGACGTGCGTGGCCTGATCTTCGATCGTCCAAACCACGACAACTTCAACGTCCACGGCTACAAGGAGCAGGGTTCCACCACCACGCCTTACGACATGGTGCGCGTGAACGACATCGATCGCTACGAGCTGACTGCTGAAGCTCTGCGCATGATCGACGCTGACAAGTACGCTGCTGAAATCGACAAGCTCGAGGCATTCCGCAAGGAAGCATTCCAGTTCGCTGTCGACAAGGGTTACGATCACCCAGACTACACCGATTGGGTGTGGCCGGGCGTCAAGACCGAGATGCCAGGTGCTGTCACCGCTACCGCTGCAACCGCTGGCGATAACGAGTAAGTTCAGACCTGTCTGACCTAAGAAGGGTTCCGAGTTTCGCTCGGAACCCTTTGTTTATCTTGATATTGTTGTTCCTTTTTCGTTATCCAGTTATCTTGTTCTTCCAATTACCTTATCTATGTGGCAATCGACAGAGCCTTCTGATCTGCATGTGATTCCTTGCTCACAACGTCAGGCTCTCCGTAGACTGACACACCAAACACTTAGGTTGAACGCTAACAAAAACGCACTAGAATGGCTCACGGTATGAACATAGACGTCATACCCCTCATCACTTGAACAGGAGACAACGTGAGTCTTACCAGCGTTACCATCATCAGTCCAGAAGCCGCCAATGGCCGCAACGTCGTCGCTTTGGGCGTCGTCAACGCTTTGGCTTCAATCAATACAACCGCAGTTTTTCGACCAGCCTCCTGTAAGCACAGCGCGATAACCGACATCTTGCTCAATGCAGCCAATGCAGGGCAGGATAATGCCCATGTTCGCGGCACCTGCATGTGCCATGTGCGTGAAGACAAAGAAGCCGTTCGCGCAGACATCGTTGCCGCCTATGAAGATATCGTTGAAGAGTACTCCCCCGAATCCATGGTGATTGTCGGCACTGATCGATCGGCGGTCTATGACCCTGACCTCTTTGCATTCAATGCCAATGTTGCGGCCGATCTCCGTTCGCCGGTTTTCCTCGCCGTTTGCACGATCAATCGAACACCAGAACAGGTAAAAGCCACGGTGAAAGCCTGCCGTGCAACGGTTGAAGATGCTGGCACTGCTGTGCTCGGCGTGTTCATCACCGGTTGCAAAGAAGAGAGCCAGCACGCTCCATTGCTCGAAGCGTTTGACGGATATGACATTCCGGTGTGGACCATCCCCTTTGTGGATTTCGATGAGGATAATGCGCCGGAACTCGCAACGCGTGCCTTCGCAGATCATGTGCCCACCGAGGAACTCATGGATGCCTTGCAAGCCCCGTTTGCCGCCCCCACCACCCCATACGCTTTCCAATACAGTCTCCTAGGCAAGGCGAAGAAGAACAAGCGCACAATCGTGCTTCCAGAAGGCGAAGAAGATCGCATTCTCAAGGCAGCCGATTATCTGCTCGAAAGGGACATCGTCAATCTGATCATTGTCGGCGAGAAGGAATCGATTCTGAAACGAGCTGAGGAGCTTGAGCTCGAATCCTTGGATAAGGCAACTTTCCAAGCGATGGATGATGAATCAGTGCTTACACCAATGGTTGAGAAGCTATGCGAATTGCGCGCCAAAAAAGGTATGACCGAAGAACAGGCACGTAAGCAACTCGCCGATCCAAGCTATTTCGGTACTATGCTCGTGGTGCTTGGCAAGGCTGACGGCCTGGTGTCGGGATCCGTGAATTCTACGGCCAATACGGTTCGCCCCGCGCTACAGGTGATCAAGACAAAGCCTGACGCTTCGCTGGTTTCCGGCTCATTCATCATGTGCTTCAAGGATCATGTGGCGATCTTCGCCGACTGCGCCATCAATCTCAACCCCAATGCCGAACAACTGGCCGATATCGCCATCCAATCGGCGGCTACCGCACGATCCTTCGGACTTACTCCGAAAGTTGGTATGCTTTCATATTCAACTCTGGGATCCGGAAAGGGGCCTGATGTCGACCTGGTTGAAGAGGCTACCAATATTGTAAAGAGCAAAGCACCCGATCTGGATGTGGTGGGATCCATTCAGTTTGATGCCGCCTGGTCGCCTACTGTTGCCGCTACAAAAGCACCGAATAACGATGTTGCAGGACATGTCAATGTGTTCATATTCCCCAGTCTTTGTGCGGGAAATATCGGTTACAAGGCAGTTCAGCGTTCCTCGGGCGCGCTGGCAGTCGGACCTATTTTGCAAGGCTTGAACCGACCGGTGAACGACCTATCCCGAGGAGCACTGGTGCAGGACATCATCAACACCGTGGCTCTCACTGCAATCGAAGCACAGTCTTTGTAGGAAGCAACGAGTAACCTAGACACTGGAAAGTCGCGTAATAGCGAACGTTCAATAACCCATGGAGGATGCCACAATGGCGAAAACCGTCCTTGTTATCAATTCTGGTTCCAGCTCGATCAAGTATCAGCTGGTCGATCTTGAAACCGGCGAGGGCTTGGCTTCTGGTCTGGTGGAGAAGATCGGTGAGCCGATCGACGGACACTACAAGCACGAGTTCAATGGCGAAAAGCACGAGCTTGAAGAGCCCATTCACGATCACGAGCAGGGCCTGAAGCGCGTACTCGGATTCTTCGATGAATTCGGTCCAAAGCTCGATGAAGCAGGAATCGTCGCAGTCGGACACCGCGTGGTGCAGGGTGGCTCTGTCTTCCCGAAGCCGGCTCTGGTGAACAACAAGACCATCGGTCAGGTCAAGGATCTGGCTGTTCTGGCACCGTTGCACAATATGGCAGAGGCCATTGGCGCTGAAGTCATGCGCGAATTGCTGCCTGACGTTCCTCAGGTCTTCGTCTTCGATTCCTCCTTCTTCTTCGCTTTGCCGAAGGAGTCGAGCACCTATGCTCTGAACAAGGACATTGCAGATCAGTATCATATCCGTCGTTACGGCGCTCACGGCACTTCTCACGAGTTCATCGGTTCCGTAGTGCCTGAAATCGTCGGCAAGCCTGCTGAAGGCCTCAAGCAGATCGTACTGCATATCGGCAATGGCGCTTCGGCTTCTGCACAGATCTCCGGCAAGCCTGTCGAGACTTCCATGGGCCTGACCCCGCTTGAAGGCCTCATGATGGGTGGCCGCACCGGCGATATCGATCCTGCTGTGGTCTTCCACTTGATTCGTAATGCCCACATGAATGTGGATGAGTTGGATACCCTGTTCAACAAGCGTTCCGGCATGATGGGCATGACCGGTTATGGCGATATGCGCGAAGTGCATCGTCTGATCGAAGAAGGCAATGAGGACGCCAAGCTCGCTCTCGATGTCTATGTGCACCGTATCGTCGGTTATATCGGCAACTACACCGCTCAGATGGGTGGCGTGGATGTCATCACCTTCACCGCTGGTGTTGGCGAGAACGACGACATCGTACGCGCACGCGTATGCGAGCGTCTTGCCGCATTCGGCGTCAAGCTGGATCTGGAGAAGAATGCCGTTCGCTCCAAGGAACCACGCATTATCTCCACTCCTGACAGCTCGGTCATCGTCACCGTCATCCCGACGAACGAAGAGCTGGCCATCGCACGCAAGTCCGCAGCTATTGCTGAGGCTGGCAAGGATAGCTACGGTCACGAATTCACTCGCTGAATTTCAGGTTGAATTCACTTATGCAAACCGCAATAATGCGCTTGCATAAGTGGTGACGCAATACAAAAGGCTGGAGTCCTCTACGAGAGAGTCTCCAGCCTTTTGTCATATCTTGATTCATACAGAATATTGCGATACTGCACGATTCACGCTGCACACAATCTATTCCTCAATAGCCTTATTTCGTGCACTTTGCGCTACTGCTGATCAAGCATGGATCGCCACATTCCCGGAAAATCAGGAATGGTTTTTCTTGTCGTTCCGATATTGACTACACGCGTACCGGGGATCACCAATCCTAACATCGCCGCAAATGTCGCCATACGGTGATCCGCATAAGATTCCATGACTTCACCATGAAGGTCAACCCAATCCACAGGCTCTATTGCAATGCCATCTTCCAATTCAGTCGCTTTTCCACCTAGGCGATGAATCTCATTTACCAAGGCTTCGAGTCTATTGGTCTCATGGCCACGGAGATGGCCTATTCCTCGCAACGATGTGGGTTCTTGTGCCAATACTGCCAAAGCGGCAATGCTGGGCGCAATCTCCCCCGCTGCTGCCATATCGTAATTTCCTAGACCGTGGATGGTCCCAGTACCGGTTACAGTCAGAATGCCATTGTGAACTTCCGTGCCACTGGGTTCTGGACTCACAACATCAGCAGCAAAGGAACCATCGTCATGCAAGGGCTTCCCATCAAGATCGACTCGAGCACCCATAGACTGCAAAATACCGGGAAGCAGTCCCCCAGGTTGCGTTGTGCGCACAGGCCAGCGGGGTATGCTGACACTTCCCCCGGCTATCATGGCCGCTCCCAAGAACGGCGCTGCATTGGATAGGTCTGGCTCAATAGTAATGGTTTTCGGAAGCTGCAACGGCTTTGGCTCGACAACCCAAGTCTTAGTAGCATCCATATGAATAGATCCGCCTGCACCATTCACATCGCTTATGGTCATCTGAATATGAGGCATACTTGGCACATGTTCACCGATATGGGTCAGACGGAGACCATGAGGCAACCTGGAGGCCATCAAAAGCAGACCTGAAATGAATTGCGAAGAGGATGAAGAGTCGATAGAAACCTCGGCATAGGCAACTTCCGCCATCTGCTTGTCTTGAATCGCAAGACTCGGCGGAGTCACGGTAAAAGGAAGGCACCCTTCCTCGCCCTCATATTCAATGCTGGCACCAAGTTGTTCCAGGCCATCGAGCACAGGCTTCATCGGCCGTGCATATGCCTGCTTATCACCGTCAAAATGCACCGGTCCATCTGCGAATACTGCCAAACCAGGTAGGAAACGCATCACCGTCCCAGCCAGTCCGCAGAATACTGAAGTATTTCCACGGAAGTGACCATCTGCAGGTGGTGCGATCTTCACAATCGTCTCGTCCGATGGATCGGGGAATTCGATGCTCACGCCTAAGGCCTCAAGCCCTTTCATCATCAAAGATGTATCGCGCGAGCGCAACAAGCCATGGAGTATCACGGGCTTGTTTCCCAGCGCCGCCAGGATCAGATATCTATTGGATAGCGATTTGCTGCCTGGCACCATCACCGTGGCATGTAAGGGCTTGATCGCCTGTGGTGCATCCCAGAGATCAGCAGATTCAACATTGTCGGTATCGCTCGCGTTCATAGTGTCATCGTATCGTATTGGCTCCTCGTAGAACGTATGAACGTCCAATTCCATAAATGCGCTTATATGGCAACTTCACTAGCAACAGAAACAACTAACTCAGACCTGAAACCAATATCGACGTATAACAAAGCAGCGGTCCGGAACGACCGGAACCACTGCTATGCCGTTACTAGGACATCCTTGAGGAAACTCATGGAAGCATTTGCCAAGAATGCATGATCTATCGACCCATCGATCAGCGCTTTGCTTCCTGGATCTTCGTGCCGAGCAAATCCTGAACCGCTTGCAATTCGTCAGAAGGATCAACCTTGTTGAGCTCATCGGAGATTGCGGACTGGAAATCTGAAGTCGCTTCGTATGTCGATGGCAACTCGTAATACTCATCCACAATATCGCTGAGCTTGTTGTATTGGTCTGACCCATACTCGATGTCATCGATATTGCCCAATTCCTTGAGTTGGTCAACGATATCCGAGAGCTTGGTGGCATATTCGCTCATGCTTGTGGCAAAGTCCTTGATCGATTGGACATCGGTATTGGACAGCGCCTCAAGCTTGGTCTTGCATGAGGACAGGAATGTGGAGTATTGATCTGCGAAGTCACTGTCATACATCGAGACATATGGAGTATCACCGCATGATGTTTCCACAGCCTTCAATGCAGGATATGCTTCAGCTACTTTGAGCATATAATCGGTAAACTGCTTGCTGCTTGCAGTGTAAGTATCATATGCCTGCTTGACTTCGTCATCCTTATACGCCTTCAAAGACGAGAATTCGCCTTCGATTTGCTGCAGCTTGGAGATGCCGTCTTTCAGATCGGAGACACTGCTGTTCACATCACTGTCATCGTAGTATTGCATCTGACTCATATCGGAAGTGACATCGTAATATTCGCTGCTGATGTCATCAAGCTTGGTCGATGCTTCCAAATAATCCTGAGCGGTCAGAGACGGCTTGAACAGGAAGAAGAAGACACATGCCGCAATGATGGCTATTACGATGACGCCTACGATAATACCAATAATGACACCAGAGCCCTTCTTACGCTTCTGCGGCTGGCCAGGCATCGGTGCACCGTACGCTCCTTGCGGGGGCATACCCATAGGAGGAACCCCTGCTGGGACACTGCCGAGAGCGCCCGACACTCCCTGAGGACCAGTGGCGCCGGAAGCAACATACTGACTGGGCTGATTGCCATTCTGCAGATAAGCGTTCTGATCGACCGGCTGCTGTGTCTGCGGCGCATTGATCGGCTGAGCATTATTCACAGGATAGGTTGATGTCTGTGCGACTCCAGGAGCGTCAATGGTCGGGATGGATTGCGTAGGCTGTGCCTGGTTCTGATCCGCTGATGGCTGCCATTCTGCCGCTTGCTGCTATGCCGAGACTCCGTAGCCATTGGGATCTTGCTGCCATGTTTGTGTCGGTTGTTGTGAATATTCCACTGGCGCCTGCTGATATTGCACGGTTTGTTGCGGATCCATTGGCGGCTGCTGAGACCCATACTGGAATTGCTGCGTTGCGGCTTCCTGAACAGGTTCCATTTGCGGATCTACCGGTGCTTGTGCTGTTGCAGAATCGACTTGCTGCGTCTCTTCCGGTGTCTGCCACGATTGCTGGCCGTTGGGATCATAAGCTTGTTGACCGTCTTGACGGTATTCTTCACCACTCACGAGGGTTCTCCTTCGCTCTTTCACTCTTCATCAGAACTGGTAAGCTGCCGTGACGACGTTGTTACGGCAACCTCACCGACTCGACTCGCTTGTCTCAAATGTACCATTAGAAGCTTGGATGAAACGCCTTCAACGAAGCCAAATAGGGCGTGTCTCAATGTATTGTGCGGAGAATTAACCGGAGATTCATTTTCGTTCTGGAGATCATGGATTCTTGGCTACTTTGTTGTGTCATTACGAGGTTCCAAGCGAGGCAGATTTCAAACAGACTCATCGGGAACGATTATCGATCCGCATGATATTGCTCACCGACATGATATCCAAGTCGCAGCCTCCGTATGCAGTATTGTGTCTGTCTCAAACCCGCCGTCTATTTTTGACGTAAGTTATGCCGATACCCCGTGCAATAACAAAATACCGGTCACATTACCGCAACCGGCATTTTGGTCTAGCACCTCACTATTTCGCTGTGAAGCGAACAAAATGGTTATCAAAGGAAGAAGAAACCTGCAATCACAGCTGCCACGATAATGACAGCAATGATGATGCCGAGTATCAAGCGGAACTTTCTGCGACGCTTGTCCTCTTCGTAGGCGTGGATGTCTTCCTTTGGCGTCGCCGCTTTCACCACATCAAATGCCTTGGCGGTGGCTTCGATTGTTGCAGTATCCTGCTCAGCCTCCTGAAGCTTTTGCCTGGCAACATCGATCAGCTCGGTATTGGCTCGCTGCTGTTCAATGGCATCCTGCAGAGATTGGATTTCCTGCTCGTGGCGTTCCACGACCACTGTGACATCAGCTGCCGCACGCGCAACCTTGTCGACGAAATCGCGTGCTTCTTTTTCCTTGTCAGGATCGCATGTGATGGTCATGGCGTTATTGGAAGTTCTCAGGGTTATGAAGAGGTTCCGGCTATCGTGCGCGGTGCCGTTGACGTCCACGGTGTTACGCTTGCCTGCAACATCCGCACCTTCCATGGCATCATCGCTTGCGATGACAGTAGCAGCCGCACTGGCTGCCGCGATTTCGCTGTTTGTGGTTGGCGCAGTATAGCTCACACCAGATGCATTGATTTCGACAAGCATGCCTTCTTCAAGGGAAATAGAGGATTTGCCATCCTCGACATGATCAGGGAACAGCTTTGTTCCCGCAAAAGTGTAGGTGGGTTGAGCAAAAGCCTTCTTGGCATCGGCGAGATTCTTCTCAGCTGCCGCTACCGCCTTGGCATGTTCCTTCTCTTCCCTTCGCACCGCATCCTGAGCTTGGGAAACTGCTTTGTCATGCGCTTTGACTGCATCCTGGTGCGATTGCTCTGCATTTCTCAGCGCTTCCATTGCCGGAGTGGTATTGGCCATTGCAAACCCTTTCTCTTCGATGGCCGAGTAATACGGTCGGCGCGCTCGACTTGTGAATGCGGAACATTGTGTGTTTGTCCGCTCTCTTAGCCGAACATTCCCTGTACAACACATGATTGCTCACCTACCAATATATCGCCGATTGGTGCCAAATATGGCATAGCGAAATATTCGATTTTATGGTTTCATCGGTGGATACAGATGACCATTTATTGTTGCCTGCGTATAGGTATCGTTTCATCAGCTCAATTACGAATGACGAGAAATCCTTTGCATCGCAACATTCTTGGTAATCTGATCTTAGCTAAGGCAGACTTTCACTCGGCTGTTTGGCGTAATCGACCACAAAGTGATTCGAATCTAAATTGTTGAAACAAGGCACAGAGCTGTGAGATAAATTACTCTGATTTGTCATGCTTGAGTCACAAGAAGAGCATTTTAATTACATAAACGATGACTGCGTCACTGTCATCGCGATTCGACGCGCTAAACGACATGCCGGTGTGTGCTGTCCATGACTTGCGTGTATAGTAGTCACTCGTGCGTTGAGCAATCATCACACATCGGGCTGTAGCGCAGTTTGGTAGCGCGCCTGCTTTGGGAGCAGGATGTCGCAGGTTCAAATCCTGTCAGCCCGACTTTTTTATTTTTGCTAGCGACGCTTTCAATGCGCGTTTCTTTATTTTTTCACCTTTCAAGTTCTGTTGCCTTGGTTTGAGAAAAATTTATCTGATCTCTTCAAGCACAAATAGGTAACGATAAAACTTCGCTGTTGGCGCCAACCGTATAACCGTCCCTCACAATCAGGTTGTCGTTAACGAATCGTATTCAAGTCCGACAATGAGTTATTAATATAGAAAATCAGTCAGTTCTTCTTCGGGGAGAAGGTCATTGGTTATGGATGAATGCAAAGACGCATTTCCCGTTAGTTCGAATAAAGAGGTTTCCAAGATTTTGTTGTCTATACCCCCCATAACCCCATTGGCATTCTTATTATGCAAAATCCCCGCAAGAATTGCTGATTTTGCCAAATTTGTCACATGGTATCAGGGCGAAAATGACCCTCCGAAGTCCCCATAAACTGCTCTGAGCGCAACCAATGGAAAGCACCAAAGTGCAGGCACCGATTCAGAGTATCACCTTTACGCATGAGTTTGGCGTTCGGACACCCAATTTGCCCCTTATGCGAACCCGGTCGATTCGACATCTCCTTCAATTTAGGATGTTGCGCTCTGGCTATGCCACCGAAACAAGCTCTGTTCCTCTCCGCACCGCCCGAAGAAGCTATCGGCAAAGCGACACGATGGATTAATGGCCATCGTTCTACAAGTCAGCCGCTTGTTTCTTTAAAAACTGTCCGTAAGGCATACGAAAAGAAAACTGGCATGAGAGTATCCGTCGTGATTCACGATAATAGACCAGTGTTGCAGCTCGTCCATAGATTAATCGATACAATTTTCGACAAAATTGGTGCCATCGACAAAGCAGCAGAATCTTTGGCCGAAGTAGAGAAGAAAACGCCGAAACAGATGAGAAAATGAGATAATATGCCGCCATGCATCTTGGTGCCAGGCGTCAAGAACCCGAAGCTCTTGCAGGGGCAGGAAGTGAAAGGCTCATTCGAAAAATATATAAATAAGACGCTGCATGAAATTACTTCACTGGCTGTGATTATCAATGCTCGAGGCATACTTCCTGATAATTTCGAACTTGATGCCTGGATACCTGATTTAGGTATTGCTTTCGAATGGGACGCTGGAGGCGAATCCACTCATCCTCTGGCACACCGTGAATACAAGGACCGTCTTGCAAAGCAGATGGGCATCACTGTGTATCATGTAAATCCTACAAAACGATATCCAAGGCAGTTCATTACCGCAAACATGAAACGTATCGTGCGAGCGGCAGAGAAACGCCTCCTGCAACGACTTATCAACGATCAGAATAGTGAGATCGGATGGCTTCGAACCCATTCGTAGGCGTGGAAAGCTGTTTAAGATTTAACCATATTATGACAACCTTACGATATCTGAAGTAGATAGTGATTCAATTGGGAACTTGTATCATCAGTTGATTTCTTTGCGAGTGCGCTCATGTTTTTCGCAGACAGCGATAACGTCCGAGATCTTGCTCACTTTGTGATTTGAGTCCTTGAATGTGAACATGGCCCGTGTCGTGTACGATTTTCAGCCGCCAAACATTGAAAACCGCGATAGGAAAGAAGCACGGTCCAAGTCCAAGTCCAAGTCCAAGTCCAAGTCCAAGTCAATGATACAGTTCGATGACGTCATGTTCGAGTCCAGGCTTGACGCGATAGTGCGCGAGAAGGTCTGATAGATCGTCAACGCGATGCTCGACGCGGAGGCCGACGGGATAGCCAATCCACATCAAACAAGGGAAAGAAGAAATCATGACTGCAGTAGTTTTGTTCACAATCGCCGGATTCCTGATAGGCGCAGTGATTGCATATGTAATCATCTACTACGCAATTGCCGGCGGTCTCAAAGAGTCAGGACTAGTGCGCAAAGCACAGGATGTAAATGATCGCCTTTACGATATTCAATTACGTCTCGATCGATTGGAAAAAGCAAAGGGCATAGAAGACTGAAACTGAACCAAATGATCGATAATATGGAAATCGACCGATTAAACGTTGCACGATAAGTAATTGTGGTTCGAAACGATAAGTTAGATTGCATCAGTTTATTAGGTCTAGACCATAGCTGCACCCATCTTTGGTTTAGACCTTTTCTATTTGAATGAAATATTCATGCGCGCATTAAACCAATAATTGGTATCAGCAGAGTATTCATAACTTTGAGCTCAGCCAAGACATCTCCTATTCGCATACAGTTGATACAATCTTGACGAATAAGACAACCGGATACTCTTTCAAAACTCTAGAGAAATTTGGCCGATAAACTGGGACATTCCATACCCACTGTGAACTATTATCATGATTAGCACTTTCACTTGAAAGAAGATGATTATGAGAATTGGAATGAGAAAACCTTCTTTAACTCGCAGCATCAAGGCAAGAACCACATCGAAGTGGAAACGTCAAATGAAGAAGGCATTAATTCCAGGCTATGGGAAGAAAGGCTTGGGTCGGATGAAGAATCCGCGCAAAGCGTTGTATAACAAGGTATATCGCAAAACCTCATTCTCATTTTGGGATTTATTCAAGTAAATTGCTTGTGACCTTGGCGCACAATATCCTTGAATGACAATCCACGTATCTTATAACGCAACGCTCGAGTCATATATTCCAGTTACACACCTCACAGCTCAGAGCGACAAGCTCTCGATTCAATCAACACAAACCTTATGCCGCTTTCACCGCAGCCTCAGACCATCACACAGTTTGACCGGCGCCCCAGGAAGCCTCACATCCGCAGAATATTGGTACGGGAGTAGTAGATCGCACCTGGCCTCGGGTATTCGCCTGTGAGTTCGGGAATGGTCACCAGAGTAAAGCCTCGATCTCTCAGTTTCTGCAGCAACTGAGCAATGCCTTCTGCTGTATCCTCCTGAATGTCATGCATCAGAATAATCGAGCCGGTCCTCGCTTGCGCAAGCACTTTCTTCTCGCTGCTCTGCGAAGTTGCACCCTCTGCCCAGTCATAAGAATCCATGTCATACAAGGCGAATGCGATGCCAAGTTGATCGGCGATGTATTCACGGCTGGCCTCATCGACTGGGCCGTGAGGCGGCCGGATCAGATTGACAGCTCTACCCGTTGCTTGTGCAATGGTTGCACTGGTTTGGTCCAATTCCTGTTCCTGCAAACCTTGTTCCATGATCTTGGGCAGATCGATATGCGACCAAGTATGGCTGTCAACTGCATAACCCTTCTCGATGGCGGCACGCAAAATAGCTTTCGTTTCATCAGTGACGCTACCACCCATCGCGAAGAATGTGGCATGAACATCGGCCTGTTCTAACGCATCCAATATTCGTGGCGTGGTCTGCGTGCTAGATCCATCGTCAAAGGTCAGGGCAACACATTTCTCAGTTGCGCAATCAATACCTTGCGCAGCATTGGAAGCCTGAATTAATGCATCTGCAGCGCCCAGCATTTTTTGTTGCTCTGCAATATATGTATTGCGATCGAATGACTGGCCTACCCCATTCGCAGTTGAGCCATTCTCGCCGAAGGATTCATTATATGAATCGATCACTTGCTGAGCGTTTTCCAAGGCCTGGGACACGGACCGATCGGATTGGTCACCGACTTGTTTGATTACGGCCCCAGCATATTCATCGGCATACGTATTCTCACATGCAGTCTTGGAAGACGATCCCGATTCTGCAGAATACTGCTCAATCATGGAGTTCAAACCAGAAGCCACCGACTGCAGCTGACGCTGCACGATTGAAATTTCAGCGGCATCATTATTGAGCACTGCATCCCGCACAGTATCTATGGATTCATGCAAAGAGACGATGCGCTGTTCAGATTGTTCCGTCAGCTTCTTCAAATTACTGGCTTAGTCAGAAAGAGATTTTGGCAGTTGCTTTGCAGCGCATCTGCTTGATTCCAATATTTCATTCGCCTGATTTTCATCCGCACTGGCTGAGCTATTCAGCTGATTGAGCACACCGCGTATTGCATCAGATGAAGTGCCATCACTGCCTTGAGACGAGGCTGATACACCAGCTTCATTCAGCGCGTTCTCGGCATCTTGAGCCAAGGCAGAGAAACGTTGCTGAGACAATTCATATGAATTGGACCATTCAATGCAGTCGGCGAGGGACCTACGATAGTAATCATAAACAGGTCGATATGCGGCGAATGCCATAATAATAAGCAGTGCCAAGACCACGCCAGAAGCAATCAAACCATGCCAGAGACGTTTCGATTTGGCAATGCTCATCCATACCTCGCTTGTTTGGCTTCTGTTCGAAAATGTCATCCTGGTGACGGCATAGCCTCTTCTCTGCACAGCCAACCCCAAGCACCCAAAATACAACAACAGACGTACTGAAGCTTCATGACAATTCGAATTCAACGGTCACCCCCCTCCCTCGGCATGCCTGGGATTAGAATGACCAACGGAAAGGAGCGGCATGGGACGTCATCAGAGGGCAGAAACTTCAGGACTGGTTTCATTTGTCCTGTGCGCTGGAGTAGCCGCAGTGGCCATAAGCCTCTACCTCGACTATGCTCCCGCAATCTGGCAGGTCACGCAGCGACTTTTCAGCGTATGCGGCGGCATCGTTGCAGGATGCGGCGTCATATCATTCATAATCGGCTATTCACGGCATTCCGCCTCATTCACACTTCAGCGAGGCTGGCTGGTTCCACTGCGAAGAATCTTAGAGATCTTGTCACTTTCAGCCGTGTATGCCGCAACGATATTCCTCTCGGTCTTTGCTCTGCTTGGCATCATGAACGGCGTCATGGGACTGATGTTCATGGATTACATCTCCACGGTTTGCGGAGCCATCGCTGGAGTCGTCGGATACTTAACCTTCGTCCAGGCGGAATTACTCGATTCAAAAACAATCGCATCATTGCTGCCTCTGTTCGTCATATCAGGTGTTGCCACAGCCGGACTGACATCGGATGACCCCAATTGGTATCACAATAACTTTTCCCAACTCGGCGACCGCACCACATTCGCCGCCCGCATGTTCAACTCCACACTGATGCTCGCCGGACTATGCATTATCATCATCAGCTACTTTGCAATTTCCGAGCTCATCACCACATACCGCATGCATCGTGACTGGCAGGATGAACGCCGCAATAGCGACACCGAATACATTCCCCATTTCAAGGTTCGTATCGTGTGCCTGGCCATCCTGCTCACCCTTTCAGGCATCGCTTTTATCGGTATCGGCATGTTCCGTTATTCACCACATCCCATTCTCCACAACGTTTTCGCCCGAGGACTTCCCGGCCTCATAGCCGTGCAATTACTAGCACTCCCCTGGCTGGCACCGCAACTTTCCAAAGCCACATTTGTGATCTCTGATGTTGCAATCCTCCTCTGTGCAGCCGCTGGATACAACTGGATGCAGGGCGGTGACACCCTGACCAATGTCGAAGCCCTTGTAGGCATGCTCTATCTTGGCTGGTTCATTGTATTCTCGCGCCAAATCGCAGCCATCGAAGCGGACCGCGTACAGGCGCAGCTATTGCATTCTCAGATGAAATCATCCACTCAAGATGACAAAGAGGCAGCGACTATCGAGGCCACACAAGCGAGCGCAGAAATACTATCGACTGCACTGGCACAGGATGATGAGCAGGCTCAGCTTGCATCGAGGCTTTCAGCAAGGAAATAACAGGTATCAAATACATGCGGTATCACGATGCGGATATGCCATCCGCTATGAAGGCCGCATATTCAAGGCGCCCTAACGTCCGGATATCGCGATGGTGGGTGTGCACTCCGCATCGGAATGCGCACCCACTATCACCTGCAGCGTCAATGTGTATTAAGCTAGTCGACCGTCTCATTGAGCTGAAACCAGCACAAACACTCACCGAGCCGACCTAAATCCCACAATCCACTAGAACTGCAATGGGCTTTCCGGCTTCGATTCGCTCATCAACAGCAGGAAACTTCTCGACTGTGCTGTGATATTGAATCCCGCCTCGTAAATCAGCTCCGGACCTTGCGGATTATTGGTGTCGACGACGATTCTCCACTTTCGCCCATATCGCTCATCCGGAAGTGTAAAGGTTATCGGCTCATAATGCGCATTGAATATGAGAATGAAATCATTATCTACCATACGGTTGCCATACCAGTCGCTTTCTGGAATATCGGAGCCGTTGAGATAAATCATCATCGAAAACGCATGGGTATTCGACCAATCCTCCATATCCATTATGGAACCGGTGTGGTCGAACCATTCCACCTGTGGAATAATCTCAGAATCGTCACCAGGCTGCCTTCCGGTGAAGAAACGCCTTCTGTGCAACACAGGGTGATCCAAGCGCAGGTGGATGAGCTTAGACACGAAATCACACATTTCCTGCTGCGCTTCACCCAAATCCCAGTTGGTCCATGAAATCTCGTTATCCTGGCAGTAGGCGTTATTGTTGCCCTGCTGTGTGCGCATGACCTCATCACCGCCGCAAATCATAGGAATGCCCTGGCTGAGCAAAAGCGTTGAGAACATATTGCGCATCTGACGCTGGCGCAGATCATTCACATCATGAATGGTAGTGGGACCTTCCACCCCGCAATTCCATGAACGATTATTGCTTTCACCATCACGATTATCTTCGCCATTGGCCTCGTTATGTTTGTCGTTATAGCTCACCAGATCATTCATGGTGAAGCCATCATGAGCGGTGACAAAATTCACCGAAGCCACAGGACGTCGACCGTTTTGCTCATACAGATCAGAACTACCCATAAGTCTGCTGGCAAATTCAGGCAGCGTCGAAGGCTGCGAGCGCCAGAAATCGCGCACGCAATCACGATACCGGCCATTCCACTCAGACCAGCTTGAAGGGAATCCGCCGACCTGATATCCACCAGAACCCAGATCCCAAGGCTCCGCGATCAGTTTCACCCTTGAAATAACAGGATCTTGCTCAACGATATCGAAGAATGCAGAAAGCTTGTCCACCTCTTGGAACTGACGAGCCAGTGTGGCGGCCAAATCAAAGCGGAAACCATCCACATGCATTTCCTCCACCCAATACCGCAGACTGTCGGTGATCAGTCGCAGGGCATGCGGCGAGCGCATCAAGAGCGAATTGCCAGTGCCAGTGGTATCGAAATAATGCAATTGATCATTGTCCACCAAGCGATAGTAAGCCTGATTATCAATGCCTCGCAGACTCAGAGTCGGTCCCTTTTCGTTGCCTTCCGCAGTATGGTTGTAGACCACATCAAGAATGACTTCCATTCCTGCATGATGGTATGCCTTCACCATGGATTTGAATTCATTGACCTGTTCGCCGCGCTCGCCCGAGCTTGAATATGAATTTTGCGGAGCGAAGAATCCTATGGTGTTGTAGCCCCAATAATTGCTCAATCCCTTTTCCTGAAGGAACGAGTCATTGACGAATTGGTGGATTGGCATCAGCTCAATGGCCGTCACGCCAAGTTTCTTCAAATACTCGATGACCGCAGGATATGCCAGCCCTGCATAGGTGCCTCGAATATCCGGCGGAACATGTTGGTTGAGATTGGTCATGCCGCGCACATGTGCCTCGTAAATCACGGAATCGTGATACGAAATGAACGGATGCTGGTCGTTGCCCCAATCGAAATACGGATTGATCACCGCGGATTTCATGGTATGCGCACTGGAATCCAGATTATTCATATCATTGATGTCATCCGGATTGGCGAACCAATAGGAATACAAGCTCTCATGCCCATCGATATTGCCTTCAATGGCCTTGGCGTATGGGTCAAGCAGCAGTTTGTTGGGGTTGCATCGCAAACCGTTGGCGGGATCATACGGTCCGTACACGCGGTAGCCGTAACGCTGCCCCGGCTGGATGCCTGGAATATAGTTGTGCCAAATGTAGGAATTCTGCTCGGTCATGTTGATGCGTGTCTCATTGTTCTCTTCATCGAACAAACACAGCTCAACGCGTTCTGCAACTTGGGAGAACACAGCAAAGTTGACGCCAGCGCCATCGTAGCTTGCACCGAGCGGATACATGGATCCTGGTCTTATTTGCATACTTACAGTATGGCACGAAAGGTATGAACGTACTGTGTACTTGGGGTTATGCGATATTTCTTGCTCAAGAATTTTTGATGGAAAGGCGCCGCAGTGCCTCATGTTGTATGGCAATAACGGAGTTTGACGCACTGATCGGCATTTTTTGCAATTCCGACCAGCTGACCCAGGCCATTTCCACATGCTCATCGGCGTCAAATGATCGTTCGCCCATCTTCCACTGGCGCACATGCAGCACCATGACATGAACGAGTTCTTCGCTCATGCCTTCTGTGGAATAGAAATCTCCGACATGGTCGATTTCGATGTCCTCTGGATTCGCACAAATACCGGTTTCTTCCCGCAATTCTCGCAAAGCGGCGGTCTCCGGCGATTCTGGCCCATCCATTATTCCCGCCGGCAAACCGTAGGCGAATGCGTGCATGCCTACGCGATATTCTCTTTCGACGACATATTGGTCGCTCTCAACATCATGAACCAACATGACCACGCTGGGCTCATGCCGGATGACCTGCCTGCGGATCACTGTTTGCCCGCCATCTGAGGTGCGCAAGGCTATTGTGCTGTCATCAACACTGAAAACGGCGCCACGATATCGTTCAACATTGGAAATGACCTGTGGAACGGCTTCCATGTCAACACCGCCATGAGAGGCAGCCAACCTGGCGTTGATACGGCGCCTTTCCTCTTCATTCCACTGGCCAAATTGCATTGTTGAAGATCTCCTTGCCGTTGTTGCTGTATCGAAATATCACGCAGTGACTATGGAAAGATTCCATGGGTCAGTGTTGATATTCAGCCATTGCATATCAACCTGTTCACCGGTGATCTTGGCAATCGCCTGCGGAATGTCTTCCACTGCGTATCTAAACCATATTGACTCTATTGCAGAGTGAGGTGTGTTGATCAAGGCGGGTTTCACTTGTATTGGCGTTGGCCCATCATGCATATTGTCCGCCGATTCATGCGCCGATAGGCCTCTATCAAGCTCAGCTGCCATACGCATTCGTGCTTCGTGACGTGCCTGTTCCATTGCATCGGTTGCTGGATGGTGCCTGAGATCACTGGTGACATACACATCAACGTCCGCAGCGCAAACTTCGTCGAAGAGCGAATCACCGGCTCCCGGAAGCACGGCAATCGAACGCACCATGCCATCCAAATCACCGCTCACCTGCACACCCAGATGAGTTTTTGGCAATTCACTCGCAACACGATGTGCGAAATCGTGCAGCGTAACCGGCTCGGACAGCACTCCGACCCTACCCAGACCCACTTCATCATCAGGACGCTCGGCATCCGATATGGGCACCAGAGGATGCTGGTCCACCATGCCGAATGCGTCCGCCGCGGCTTGGGCCACTCCACGAAGTGCAGCGTCGGCATTGGTATGCCCCACCCACAAGGCGCAGCCGTGGCGATACAGCTCGCTGACTATGGCACCACGCACCGTCTGGGAAGACACCGTATGCACCGCGCGGAAATACAAAGGATGGTGACACACCAGCAAATCGGCATGTGAGGCTATTGCAGATTGAACAACATCCCATGTGGGGTCAGCCGCACACACAATATGGCGTACCGGTTCGTCCAGATCTCCGACAATCAACCCCGGTTCATCCCAATCCTCTGCGTATCGCAAAGGATATAGACTCTCCAAGGCCTGCACTGCTTGACGCACCGATACCATGATGCAACCCTTTCACTTCGCTTTATGCAAACTTCACTGAGTTCGACGAGTACCGCACGTCAAACATACTGCGCAGCACCGTATCAATGCGCCGCCAACTGCCAATCCGCGCCCACGCCGATGGACACATCCAAAGGAACTGCAATGTCCACTGCATGTTCCATGGCGTCCTTGACCAAGGCACTGACTTGCTCGGTTTCGCCCGGTGCAACTTCGATAACCAATTCGTCGTGGATTTGCAGGATGATTCGGCTTGCACAGCCGTTTTCCTGCAAGGCCCTGTCGGCTCGAATCATGGCAAGTTTCATGATATCCGCAGCAGAACCCTGAATGGGAGCGTTCAATGCACCGCGTTCAGCGGCATCCCTCACCGTCCTGTTTGTCGAGGTCAGTCCGGGGAAATATCTGCGGCGTCCGAACATGGTTTCTGTATATCCCTTGCGACGCGCCTGCGATACCAAGGATTCCAGATAGTCATGCACCTTGCCGAAGGTTGAGAAATATTGTTCCTTGAGCACATCGGCCGCTGCAGGGCTTATCTTCAATTGTTGAGCCAGGCCATATGTGCTCAGACCGTAAGCCAGCCCGTAGCTCATCGCCTTGACGTGGCTACGCTGATCAGAATCAATCTGATCAACGGGAATGCCGTATACCAAGCTAGCTACATACTTATGGAAGTCTGTGCCGGATTTGAAGGCTTCGATCAAAGCCTCGTCACCCGACTGCTCGGCCATAATACGCAACTCAACCTGCGAATAATCGCAGCTCAAGAGGCTGGCATACCCCTCACCCGGTACGAAAGCCGAACGAATCTCCCTGCCGGCGGCATTGCGATTCGGTATATTCTGCAGGTTCGGATCCACCGAGCTCAAACGGCCAGTTGCTGCCACAGTCTGTTCAAAAGTCGTATGAATACGACCGTCTTCCCTATTGACAGCATCGAGCAGTGTTTGCACGATCTGCTTGAGCTTATTGGTCTCACGGTGGCGCAACAACGCCCCGAGGAAGGTGTTTGCTCGCTCGTTATTGGCCGATTTCACATACAAATCCTGCAATACGGCAGCATTGGTGGTGTATCCGCCAGACTTTGTGCGACGTGTGGGTTTCAGACCCATATCCTCGAAAAGCACTGTCTGCAATTGCTTAGGGCTTTGCAGATTCACCTGAGATCCCGCTTGCTCCCACGCAATTTCCTGCGCTTGACGAGCTTCACTGCCGAATTGCTCTCGCATCTCGGTGAGCCGGCGCATATCAATGCTCGCCCCTGCATGTTCCATGCGATACAAGGTTTGCGAGACTGGAAGTTCGATGGCTCGAAGCAGACCGAATTGACGCCTTGCATCGACCAAAGGAGCCAAAGTCGCGGTCAATGCCGCAATAATCGAGACATGAGAAAGCGCCTGATCGAATTCGGTATCCGATTCAATCTGCTCTTCCAAATCCAGCTGGCCTTGCACCTCAGGTTTCGGTTCATCGATGTGAATATCAAGGAAATGCGCAGCTGCCTTTTCCAAACTATCGGCATGGAAATCCGGATGGATCAAATAGCCGGCCAATTTGGTATCGAATTGGGGCATCGGAAGTTCCATATTGACGGCATCAGCCATATGTCGCATTTCCTTATAGCCATGCATGACCATGCTTGAACGGTGTTGCTTGGCAAAATCGAGGATGGATTCGCGAATGCTCGCATCCTGCATGGTTTTCGCAGTGATGATAGCTGCTTGGGAACCAATGAGCAGTGTCACATTGTCGAGTCGCGCGCGCCCGGGTCGGTTGTCACCCTCGATATTGAGCACCCACGTAGTTTCCAAAAGCGGCGAGCACTGCATATCGTGGTTGATCTCTGCATCAATGGATGCATCGCTAGCGGACGAAGACTTTTCATCGTCTTGATTAGGGAGATTCCCAGCGTACGAAGCCATCCATGATTGCAATGTGGCTACGTCCTCAATAACCGTAGATTCTGGCTTGTCAACCGATGCCGGAGCCGGTGCCTGCAGCTCTTCTTGTGCCACTCGCCCTGAATTAAAGGTCTTAAGCACTCGACTCTTGGTCCTGACACCGAATTCCAGCTTGGAGAACAGCGTCTGCACTTTGCCTGCGTCAACGCCTTCCAAAACGCATTCTTCGAGATTCACATCCAGGTCTAGATCTCGGACCAAGGCATTGACCTTGCGGTTGAGCAACACCTGATCGATGTTGTCACGCAGTGCTTGTCCCTTCTTGCCTTTGATTTCATCTGCATGGTCGACAATGCCCTGCAAAGAACCGTATTGATTGATCCACTTGGCTGCAAAGCCGTCACCTACTCCTGGGACCCCGGGTATGTTATCGGCGTTCTCACCACGTAGCGCTGCCAAATCCGGATACTGCTGCGCAGTGACATGATACTTTTCGACGATTGCCTCAGGCGTCATATGCTTGAGGTCTTTGAAATGGTGTCCAGGATACAGCACCGTGATATCCTCATCCACCAATTGGAAGGCATCGCGGTCGCCAGAGAGAACCAATGAATGCATTCCTGCAGCTTTGCCCATCGTGGCTAGCGTGGCTATGACGTCGTCGCCTTCATAACCAGGCTTTTCAATATAGGTGACTCCCAATGCATCGAGCATTTCTTGTATCAGGGGCAGCTGTGAAAGCAATTCCTCCGGAGCAGCATCACGAGTGCCTTTGTATTGAGGGAGCAGCTCCGATCGGAAAGTACCGCCTTTGACATCGAAAGCCACGGCAAGATGGCTTGGATGTTCCGCCTCGATCACCTGGGAGAGCATGGTCGCAAATCCCCAGATGGCGTTGGTGGGCTGTCCGTTGGACGTGGAGAAATTATCTACTGGAAGCGCGAAATACGCGCGAAACGCCAATGAGTGGCCATCGACCACCAGCAGTGTTTCGCGCGTATTTTCGGCTTGTGCTATTGAGTCATCACTCATTATTTGATTCCGGTTTGGTGTCACCATACTTGGCGATGATGGCCATTGCCAGTCTCTTCTTAGGAATGCGCTGATCCATGGACGTCTTCTGAATCCAACGGAAAGCACCCTGCTCGGAGAAATCGGCCTTGTCCATAAGCAGGCCCTTGGCACGATCTACCAGCTTGCGCTCTTCCAAAGTATCTTCTGTTTTCTTCAGCTTTTCTTCGGCCTGCTTGAGCTGCTCCTCCGTTTGCTTCAAGCGGTTCTCACTACGCTCGACACTATCAAGCAAATCGTTGATTTCAGCGAAGCGACCCATGGCAACTTCCAAAGCAGGCAGAAGCTTGGACTCTTCATATGGCTTGGTCACATAAGCCATGGCACCTGCACCAGTGGCTTGCTTGACCAAATCCGGCTGTGAGAATGCCGTGAGCATTACCACAGGGGCAATATTCTCATCGCAAATGGTCGCTGCAGCGGTAATGCCATCCATACGAGGCATTTTCACATCCATGCAGACAACATCTGGACGAAGCTTGCGGGTGAGTTCAATGGCCTCCTCACCGTTTGCAGCTTCGCCGACAACCTTGTAGCCGTTGTCTTCAAGCATTCCAACCAGATCAAGGCGATTAACCGATTCATCCTCGGCGACCACCACAGTCCGCTTGCGCGGCTCAGAGGACTTCTCCTCGTCCTTCGGTGCAGTCTGTTCCAGAGACGTCGCCCCCTCGGCGACAGCCTTCAACTCTTCAGCAGTGAGTACATCTTCCATAGGTACTTCCGATTCGTGTGTATTGTTTACAGTCATTGTACCCTCTTTCCACGTCATTTCCGATGCTCCGGTACAACCCTTGCAATACGCCATCAGCTGCCATCCGCTCGCCTTGTGATTCATACGACCGGCCCAATGGCTCTGCACCTTCGATTGCTCATACCCTAGTCACGGCAAAGACCATCGTTGTGCAAGGCACAGGGTTGCACCAGCAAACATATTCGACTGGATGTTAGCCTAAGAACGGTTCGATAACAAGACACTGTGCTCATAGCGTGTCGGCACAATATCGTTGTGCATACGATGTCTTACATCGTATGAGTGCGACATTCGGCTCTGGTCTTGCCGGAATCGGTCGGGATTGCTGCGCTGAGCCAAGTACTCTGCATGAGTTTGGCACAATCTCACAGAACGCCTGTGAACGGGCAATGCAAGTTCCAACTTGTTTTCAGTCCCGTTCACAGGCATACGATATATGCTGCAACCTCAAGGGTCTGAGGCGTTTGCATCATCGGGGTCTTGATCAGCGCTCTTCTTCCATTCCGCAACGCAGACGCATCAGGGCAATAATGGTTTTGGCATCAACGATCGTGCCATTGATCACCATACGATACGCCTCATCAGGAGTGAACAGGCGAACTGCAGAACGAGGTGTCTCCGGGCCGATGACATCTCGCGCAACCGCGGTCAACCCAGTGGCGTGAAAAAGAGCCGTATGCTGTGTGGAGAAACTTGGCGTATTGATAAAGCGACTGAATTGCGTAAATTCCTTCGCCTCGAAGCCCGCCTCTTCACGCAGTTTGCGCACTGCGACTTCAAGAGGTCGCTCACTGGCGTCCTTCGCATGCCCTGCAGGAATCTCCAAAGTCCACCTATGCGTTGGAATGCGGTATTGTTCGACAAGCGGGATTCGTCCGTCATCAGTCTCAGCCAATACTCCGACTGTGTCGCCGTTACGCTCTCTTAAAACATATCGATCAAACTGTTCGGCATCACTCGTAGAGAATGTCACGTGATCTACATCAAAATAATGTGTTTCTACGATTTTCTTGCGTGTATCCTCACGAATGGGGCTGGACGCCAGGGATCAAATCGACGGTAAGTTTTGTCACTCATATGCCCTCCTCAGGGACGCGTGCATTCTCAACCATTGTATGTCGCCACCAGCATCATTTCTGATAGCGATTCTGTCGTACCCTTGAGGCAAATACTGCAATAATGCGAAAGACGCAAATGTCGCGATAGCAATTACCGTATGTGACATTGCTTCGTGGACCTGTAAGCGATCAAGAACCTGAAGGTGACCGAGGACCAACAGGTGATATTCAGCAATCCAAGCCATATTCATGACGACACTATATCCATGAGTTCCTTCATTATGTTGTTCGCCATTTTTCGGAATGTGGTCACAAACCCAGAGCTATGCCATATATTGCAATGTGCAACGATAAACAGGACAACGAGTGATGTGAACCACTGCAGGACACTGTTGCGAAACGCCGAAAAATACCAAGATTGCCAAGGGTTTTCATCAACTTGCACACTTGTAGTTTGCAAACAAAAACAGTTATGGTATTCTATGTGAGGCGTGAAGACGCGGAGACGTGTTGGATCACTGATTGCCCCTGTATCCCAATTGGTAGAGGAAGCAGCCTCAAAATCTGCGCAGTGTGGGTTCGAGTCCCACTGGGGGCACGGTTAAGGCACCGTCTGTTGACGGTGCTTTTTTGGGTTAATGGACAAAATGTGTGTCTAATACGGCGTGTCAGAGTGGTCGTCCTGCCCATCCCTTTCTGATGCCGAAACCTCCTTCCCATGCATCGATTCCGGGTGCCGGCCGTTGCACTTCGGTATGGTCCGTGCGGGCGACGGGATGCCGTGCCAGTTCGGCAGTCGCCCGCCCCCATAGCTCCGGGGTGACGAATCGTTCCGGCCTCGGATCCGCGGTCTTCATGTAAAGCACC
>NZ_JGZU01000010.1 GCF_000741765.1 Bifidobacterium tsurumiense | reverse complement strand
GCTGATCCAATACGACATCACTGCAGGAAGAATTATCTGAAGGACACTGGATTCATGACAACGCCATCGAGATAGGTTGTCTGTTTGTTCGTGTGGCATTGGTCACGGACTTGAACGTCTTGTGGATATGAGGCGTTCATATCCTTGACGTTTCTCGTGAAAATGGCTCGGGTTAAGATGATGTCAAGAGACACATCTTAAAAGCCCGAGCAATGAATTAAGAGGCTGAATTCAGGATTCCTGCAATTTTGGGTAGTCCGCGCGTTCAAGAAGACAAGTGCATATTGCGCGATTGCCTCACTGCAATGCCTTGGCGCCGATATCGTGGCGGAAGAACATGCCTGTGGTATCGGCTTCCTCCAAAACCTCGTAGGCCTTGTGCTGCGCTGCTTGCAGGTCTTCTGCCAGAGCGGTCACCACCAATACGCGACCGGAAGAAGACACGAGTTGAGCATCATCATCGCGATCCACCCCGGCATAGAACACATGCAGGTCGCTGGTATCAGCAGGCAGTGAGGGAATGTGTGCACCGGTTACTGAGGCATTGGGATACCCATCAGATGCGAGCACAACACCGAGCGCCGCACGATTGTCATCCCATGTGAATTCTGGTGTTTCTCCATCAAGGATGGCTTGAATGGCAGCACCGAGATCCGAGCTGAGCTTAGGAAGAACCACCTCGGTTTCAGGATCGCCGAAACGCGCGTTGAACTCGATGACCTTCGGGCCGTCCGCTGTCGCAATCAATCCTGCATAGAGGATGCCGGTGAATGGATTGCCTTCTTCGGACATGGCCTCTACGGTTGGCTTCACAATGGTTTCAAGCGCAGTGTCAATAACATCTTGACCGATTTGAGGCACAGGGGAGTACGCTCCCATACCACCGGTGTTCGGGCCCTCGTCACCGTCATAAGCACGCTTATGATCCTGCGAAATAGGCATAGGCCAGAACTCAGTGCCATGCACGAAGCTCATCAACGAGAACTCCTGGCCTTCCAAATATTCCTCGATAACCACTTTCGCGCCTGCGTTGCCGAAACGATGGTCAAGGAATATCTCACCCAAAGCGGCCAAGGCCGTATCTTCATCCATGGCAACCGTAACGCCCTTGCCGGCTGCCAATCCGTCTGCCTTGATAACAATGGGTGCACCCTGCTCGCGCACATACAACTGTGCTGCATCATAATCATCGAAGGTGTGATAGGCAGCGGTGGGAATGCCGTGGCGTTCCATAAGCTGCTTAGCGAAATCCTTGGAACCTTCGATCTGTGCGGCAGCCTTGTTCGGTCCGAAGGCCTTGATCCCTACAGCGGCAAAATCGTCGACAATGCCTTGGATCAGGGGGACTTCGGGGCCGACGCAAACCCAGTCCACCGCATTGCGCGTCACGAAATCAATGAGAGCGGCATGATTGGAGGGGTCAATTTTGGTAGTGCGGATGCCATCGAGTTCCATGCCTGGATTCCCAGGGGCGACGATGACCTCGTCCACGCTGCTTCCTTGCAAGAGTGTGTGTGCGATGGTGTGCTCACGCGCACCGGAACCGATAACCAGAACTTTCATACCCATGTGTTGTCCTTATCGTATTTGAACGTACTGTAACAAACGGCTCTATATCTAATGTAGCTCAACATCGGAGCCGTTATTGCTGACGATGCTGCCGACGCGATAACCGCGTTCGCCATGCTCCTGCAAAACAGACAAGGCTTCGTCTGCACGATCCTGAGGAACGGCAACAACCATGCCCAATCCCATATTGAAGATATTGAACATTTCCTCATGATCGATGTCTCCCGCCTTCTCGATGACATCGAAAATCGGCAGGATGGGCCAAGAGCCAAGATTGATGCTGGCTGCAAGTCCGTCGGGGATCATGCGCGGGATGTTCTCGATGAATCCGCCGCCGGTGATATGTGCTACGCCCTTGACAAGGCCTTGCTTGAACAGAGGCTGCAATGCCTTGACATAGATTGTGGTAGGGGTGAGCAGCACCTCTCCCAAAGGACGGTTCTCCAGTTCGGGAAGTTTGGTGTCCACGTCATATCCCGCTTGTTCGAACAGTGCTTTGCGCACCAAGGAAAACCCGTTGGAATGCACTCCGGACGATGGCAGACCGATCAGCACATCGCCTTCCTGGATCTTAGAACCATCCACGATTTCAGACTTCTCGGCGACGCCGACAGCAAATCCGGCCAGATCGTATTCGTCCTCGTCATACATACCCGGCATTTCCGCGGTTTCCCCGCCGATAAGTCCTGATTCCGCCTGAACGCATCCATCTGCCACACCGGCCACGACCTGTTCGAGCAATGCGGGGTCGTTCTTGCCGCAGGCAATGTAATCGAGGAAGAAGAGTGGCTGTGCACCTTGTGCTGCGATATCATTCACGCACATGGCCACGCAATCAATGCCGATCGTATTGTGGATATTGGCCATTTTGGCCACCATAAGCTTGGTGCCCACGCCATCGGTTCCCGAAATCAGGACTGGTTCCTTGTATCCAAGAGATGCCAGATCGAATAGTCCGCCGAATCCGCCGATCCCTCCAACGACTCCGGGGCGTTTGGTTCGCTCGACATGTGCGGTGATACGCTTGACGACTTCGTAGCCGGCTTCAACGCTGACTCCTGCATTCTCATATGCTTGTGGCATGAGTACCCTTTCGTTAAGAAATTGGTTGTGGGTGTGTTTGTTGCGTTTTCATGGAATGAGGCGCGGAATTGCTTGCTATGTTCCAACTTCGTGTGTGGAACGCGCAACCCGCGCCTCATAGTGGTCATTGGTTATTCGAGTGATGCCAACTGCGTATATTCATTGCCCTCATAGTCGCTGGACTCGTGGGCAAAACGAGGAAGCCTTACTCGATCATCAGGTGTCAGCGACTTGAGGAATCCTGTTTCGTAATCGTCCAATGCAGTGGGGTAGTCACCGTTGAAATATGCCACGCACAGTCCCGAATACGGAGCGTCTTCGTGAAGACCAATGGATTCTACCAAACCGTCAAGGGAGAGGAAGGACAGGGAATCCGCTCCAATGTAATCGCGAATTTCCTCCACGCTCTTTTTGGCGGCGATCAATTCCTTGGTGGTCTGGATATCGATGCCGTAGAAGCATGGATATTTCAAAGGAGGGGAGGAGATGCGCATATGCACTTCCTTGGCGCCGGCCTCGCGTAGCAATTGCACAATGCGGCGAGAGGTGGTGCCACGAACTATGGAATCGTCGATCACGACGACACGTTTGCCTTTTACGACGCCGCGCACTGCGGAAAGCTTCATGCGAACGCCCTGTTCACGCAGTTCCTGAGTCGGTTGGATGAAAGTACGGGCCACGTATTGATTCTTGATCAAGCCCATTTCATTGGGAAGTCCGCTGGCTTCTGCGTAGCCGGATGCCGCTGAGAGCGAGGAGTTCGGAACGCCGATGACCATATCCGCTTCGACAGGGGATTCCTGAGCGAGGCGGGCGCCCATGCGCTTGCGGGCTGAGTGCACATTGACTCCGTAGATATTGGAATCCGGGCGCGCAAAATAGATGAACTCCATAGAGCAAATCGCGAGCTGCGTCTTATCGGTGTAACGTTCGATGGTGTAGCCATCGTCGTTGACGACGATGATCTCTCCCGGACGGATATTGCGCACGAGCTCGGCGCCTACAATGTCCAAAGCGCAGGTTTCTGAAGCCAGCACATACGCACCGTTTTTCATCTGTCCCAATGACAGTGGACGGAAACCATTAGGGTCCAAAGCCCCGATCATGGCGTCCTGGGTCATCAGAAGATATGCAAAGCCGCCATGGACGGTATTCAGAGCTTCTTTGAGCTTGTCCATGAAAGTGGGTTTGGAGGAGCGCTTGATCAAATGCATCAGCACTTCGGTATCGGAATTCGAATGGAAAATAGCTCCTTCGTCTTCCAATTTGCGACGCAGGCTCACGCAATTCGTAAGATTGCCATTATGTCCGAGAGCCATATCTCCGTCATGGAAACGGAACAGGAATGGCTGGATATTATCCACGGATCCTGATCCTGCTGTGGCGTAACGTACATGGCCTATGGCCTTGTCGCCTTTCAAACGCTCGATTTCGTGTTCATCGGAGAACACCTGGGTGAGCAGCCCCAAGCCGCGATGGCCGTGCAGCTTGCCGTTTTCATTGGAAACGATGCCTGCACCTTCCTGCCCGCGGTGTTGCAAAGCATGTAATCCAAAATAGGTGAGTCGGGCGGCGTCAGGGTGACCCCATACGCCGAAGATACCGCACTCTTCATGAATCTCTTCGAGTTCAGCTGACAAGCCAAAGCTCCTTCCAAAACCGTGAGAATCGGGCGTTGGTACCGTCCCACACTATCAAGCGCCGAATACATCTATTACTCAGTGAGCTGATGCCCGTAGCGATCGGTTATGTCACTGAATTGGAGTCTTTGTTTCGGCGTTATTCGTTGAATATGAATGTCTCACTCTTGCTGTGTCGGCAAAGGGGAATCTCGGATGCTTGAATGGTCCAATACTCGATATTGAGCCATCGGTACAGATCGACTATCGAAACAGGTCGACCATCGACGCAAACCGATAGGTCAATGCAATCGCATAGCACTTGCAACGATTGCATTGACCGGCACAACCGGGTTGCTTCGGTGGAATCATATTCCCGAATCAACCGGTTGTATTGGCCGCATCACAGCGTCATACGGTCACTCAGTGAAATATTCCACACCGGCCTCGAATAATGGCTGGTACTTATTGCCTGGAACATTGCTGTACAAGCCATTGCCGGAGCGTTCGGAATGGCCCATCTTGCCGAAGACACGGCCATCAGGCTGGTGATGCCTTCCACTGCGAGCACGGAGCCATTGGGATTGACATCCCAATCCATGCTTGAGGTTCCTTGTTCGTCGACATACTGCGTGGCAAGCTGGCCATTGATCTTCAACAGTGCCAGCAATTCATCAGATGCCACGAAGCGACCTTCGCCATGCGATATTGCGATGGTATGCACATCGCCCACATTGGTATGCGAAAGCCAAGGAGACTTATTCGATGCGACACGTGTGCGCACAAGCCGGCTTTGATGGCGTCCGATGGTATTGAAGGTCAATGTCGGGCAGGCGTCATCCATGGGAACGATATCGCCGTAAGGAACCAGACCCAGTTTGATGAGTGCCTGGAATCCATTGCAGATGCCGAGCATCAAACCGTCTCGGTTTTCGAGCAGATCGCGGACGGCATCGGCGACTTCGGGTGCACGGAAGAAGGCGGTAATGAATTTTGCCGAACCGTCCGGCTCGTCACCGCCGGAGAAACCTCCGGGGATCATCACGATCTGGCTGTTGCGGATATCCTGCGCCAACTGGTGTGTGGAACGTGCCACCGCTTCGGGCGTGAGGTTGTTGACAATGCGGGTCTTGACCTTGGCCCCGACACGCTCGAATGCGGCTGCGGAGTCGTATTCGCAGTTATTGCCCGGGAATACCGGGATAGTAACGCGAGGTTGTGCTACGGGAACGCCGATATGGACCCTCTTTTTCTCGGTCTGGTAATTCAAGGTCTCCACGGTACCGCCTTCATGACGATACGGGAAGACCTCCTCCATGCCATGTTCCCAAACTTCCTGAAGTTGGGCGAGATCCAAGGTTTCTCCGGCTGCGCCGAAAGCATACTCTTGTGTGGTCTTGCCGATCTCACCCATGCACACCATATTGGAGGCGCTGGGAAGCTGGGCTTGTGGGGCCAATTCCACAAGGAAGGAGCCGTAGGCAGGAGAGAAGAGATCGTCGAGCGAGATCGCGTCATCCAGTTGAATGCCGATCTGATTGCCCAAGGTCATCTTGAACAATGCTTCTGCACTGGCACCATATCCAGGGGTCGACACGGCAACGGCATCGCCGTTTGCGGTCAACTCTTCGACGATATCCATCGCTTCGAGCAGACCTTCATGCTCAGGAGTGAGCCCGTCAGACAGCAGGCGCGGCGCGATGCGAACGATGCGATGCCCTGCGGCCTTGAATTCAGGAGACACTGCCTTGCGCATATCGCCGACAGAGACGGCGAATGAGATCAGGGTCGGTGGAACATCGAGGTTTTCGAAGCTTCCGCTCATGGAATCCTTGCCGCCGATTGCGCCGACGCCAAGGTCGACCTGGGCCATAAGTGCGCCCAAAACGGCTGCTGCCGGCTTGCCCCAACGCTTGGGATCATCACGCAGTTTTCCGAAGTATTCCTGGAAGCTCAGATATGCCTTTTTGCGGCTGAAGCCTGTGGCGACCAGCTTGGACAGTGATTCGACAACAGACAAATAAGCGCCGGTGAACTGATTGCGTTCCATGATATACGGATTGAATCCCCAGGCCATTGCCGAAGCGGTCGTGGTTTCACCGAATACTGGGAATTTGGCGACCATCGCCTGAGTTGCGGTGAGCTGCTTTTTGCCGCCGAATGGCATGAGCACTGTGGCGGCTCCGATGGTGGAGTCAAAGCGCTCGGACAAGCCCTTATTCGAGGCGATATTGATATCGCTGACCATGGCGGTCATGCGCTGAGACAGGTCGCCTTCCATCCAAGGAGTGGTGTAACCGCTGCCGGATTCCACATGCAGATCCTGATGCTTGGCGGCGCCGTTCGAGGACAGGAACTCACGGCTCAGATCAACGATGGTGTCACCATTCCACGTCATGCGCATACGCTGTTCTTCGGTTACCGTGGCGATGACGGTTGCTTCGAGATTCTCTTCGCGTGCGTAGCCCAGGAATTCTTCGACATCCTGTGCCGCCACATCGACAGCCATACGTTCCTGAGATTCGGAAATGGCTAGTTCTGTGCCATCCAAGCCATCGTACTTCTTGGGGACCGAATCCAGATCAATGGTCAGGCCATCGGCAATTTCACCGGTTGCCACCGATACGCCGCCGGCGCCAAAATCATTGCATCGCTTGATCAGACGGCAAGCGTCTTTGCGGCGGAACAGCCGCTGGAGCTTGCGTTCGACAGGGGCGTTGCCTTTCTGGACTTCCGCGCCGGATTCTTCCACGCTATCGACGTTCTGGGATTTGGAAGAACCGGTCGCGCCGCCGATGCCATCGCGGCCTGTACGACCGCCGAGCAGAATGATCTTGTCTCCTGGTGTGGGGACTTCTCGGCGTACATGGTCGGCCGGAGTCGCTCCGACAACGGCACCGACTTCCATGCGCTTGGCGACATAGCCGGGGTGATAGAGCTCGCTTACCTGTCCGGTCGCCAAACCGATCTGGTTGCCATAGGAGGAATAGCCGGCTGCTGCGGTGGTGACGAGTTTGCGCTGGGGGAGTTTGCCTTCCAATGTTTGGGAAACAGGCACACGTGGATCGGCGGCACCGGTGACACGCATGGCTTGGTAGACATATGAACGCCCCGAAAGCGGATCGCGGATGCAGCCGCCGATACATGTGGCGGCACCACCGAAGGGTTCGATCTCCGTCGGATGATTGTGGGTCTCGTTCTTGAAGAGGAAGAGCCAATCTTCGTCTTCTCCGTTGACGTCTACCTTCACCTTCACCGTGCAGGCGTTGATCTCATCGGATTCATCGAGTCCGGTCAATACGCCATTGGCCTTGAGCCATTTTGCGCCGATTGTGCCCATATCCATAAGCGATATCGGCTTGGAATCACGACCCAATTCATGACGCATCGTCATATATTTGTCAAAAGCGGCCTGCACCACAGCATCATCTATTTGGATATCCTCAAGCTGGGTGCTGAACGTGGTGTGACGGCAATGATCCGACCAGTAGGTGTCGATGACACGGATTTCCGTAATTGTCGGATTGCGCTGTTCTTCGCGGAAATACTGCTGGCACACCTGTGCATCGGCAAGGTCCATTGCAAGGCCGCGCTCGGCTATGAAGGAAGTGAGGCCTTCATCATCCAGATCAAGGAACCCTTTGATGATCTCCACGGGTTTGGGCTGGTTGACTGCAATATGCAAGGTCTGCCTGACCTCGAGTGACGCCTCGCGCGCTTCCACAGGGTTGATGACATAGTGCTTAATCGCTTCCACATCTGCTTCGCTGAGCTGACCGGAAAGCAGATAGACCTTGGCGCTGCGGACCGTCGGGCGGTCGCCTTGGGATATGAGCTGTATGCATTCACTGGCTGATTCTGCGCGCTGATCGAATTGACCGGGGAGGAATTCGGTGGCAAATGCCGTCAAACCGTCAGTGGACGGCAATTCGGCGTAGACATTGTCCGATTGAGGTTCGCTGAACACGGTGGGAACGGCTTGATCGAACAGTTCCTCGCTTAGGCCCTCTACGTCATAACGATTGATGATGCGCACTGTATCAAGGGTGCTGATGCCCACGATACTCACCAACTCATTGCGCAATTGCTGGGATTCGATGTCAAATCCCGGTTTCTTTTCCACATAGACTCGAAAAACCACTGTTTCCTGCCTTTGTTCTGTTATCGGTTGTCAAAATTCACAGTGAGTTGCCATTCACGCCTAAACGATAGGGAGGAATGGCAGTGAGAGGGGGAATGAAAATACCCGCATTCGTCAGGTGACGGGTGCGGGTATCACAGTTAGTCGAGTTCGACGCCTTCCTTGGCTGCAAGATTCTTCAGGCGCGTGAGAATCTCTTCATAAGCCGGAATAATATTGCCCAAATCACGGCGGAACAGATCCTTGTCGAGATGCTCAATCTTTCCGCTGCCTTCCTTGGTGTCCCACAACCGGCAAGTATCTGGTGTGATTTCATCGGCAAGCAGGATGGCACCATCGCTGGTCTTGCCTTCTTCGATTTTGAAATCGACCAATTGCACGTCAATGGCTTTGAAAATGTCAAGCAAGGCATCGTTCACGGCACGGGCCTGGCGAGAAATCTCCGCAAGCTCGTCCTCAGTGGCCAATCCCAAGGCGACAATGCCGTCATCATTGATGAACGGATCGCCCAGATCATCTGACTTGACGCAGAATTCCAAGATCGGCTTCTTCAAGGCAGTGCCCTCTTCAACGTCGTATCGCGTGGCGAAGGATCCGGCAGCGGTATTACGCATGATGATTTCCAGTGGGAACATCGTCATATGGCGAACCAGTTGCTCGGTATCGGAAATGCGCTTGACGAAATGGCTATTCACACCACGGGCTTTCAACAAAGCGAAAATAACCGAAGTAATGTGATTGTTGAGGCTGCCCTTGCCTTCTATTTGGGCTTTTTTCTCACCGTTGCCGGCAGTGGCCTGATTCATATACTCGACCCAGAGAATGTCAGGATCATCGGTTGAATACAGTTTCTTGGCCTTGCCTTCATATAACTGTTCGATTTTTTCCATGGTGCGCCTTCCTCGTGCAATACGAGATTGGGATGTGGGGTGAGTTACGCGTCTAGGCTAGCAACGGGAGGATACAACGAGAAGGCCTATTCGGCACTCGGTGCGTTGACCTTGATATCCAGCGAATCGGCCACAAGAGCCGCACGGGCGCGAGCGTCGTCTGCGCCGTTTCCGATGGCCAATGCCACAGCCATACGCCGATGTCCATGCACGGCCGGTTTGCCGAAAATGCGAAGATCGGTGTCGGATTGGCTCAGTGCCTCGGCGACGTTTTCGAAAACCGCTTCGCCATCGCCTTCCACCACAATGGCGTGGCTTGCGGCAACCGATCCATCCGGAATCGACAAAGAGGTATGACCCTGAGTGACAGGAAGTCCGAGGATCGCGCGTGCGTGGAGCGCAAATTCGCTGAGACGCTGCGACATCATGGTCACCATGCCGGTGTCATGCGGGCGGGGGGAAACCTCATTGAACAGCACTGTGCCATCGGTGAGTACGAATAATTCCACGCCGAATACGCCCCAACCGTGTTCGCCATGGCTCTGGGCCTCGCTTACCATGCCGACCACTGCCTGACGGGCAATCTCGCTTGCAGTTGCGAGGATCTGCGGATCAATTTGTTCGGGCTGCCAGGATTCGCGGTAATCGCCACTTTCCTGTCGTTGCCCTATCGGCATGCAGGTGACCACTCCTGCCGATGAACTGATAGTGAGGACGGTGAGCTCGTGTTCCAGAGGAACCAAGGCTTCTACGATGACGCGCGAAATACCGCCTTCGGCGGCGGCTCGGCGTCCGACCTGTGCCTCATGCCAGGCGTCGGCGAGCTGATCTGCGCTGCGCACCACGGATTGGCCGTGTCCGGATGAACTCATAATGGGTTTCACAACGCAAGGGAAGCCCACTTCCTGGGCGCCAGCTTCGAGCTCCTCGAAGGATCCTGCGAAACGATACGGTGTTGTGGGCAATCCGAGCTTCTCATGTGCCAGAACGCGGAGACGCTCACGATCCATGCATATGGTCGCGATGCCTGCAGAAGGCACGACCTGAATGCCGCGTTGCGCGGCAGAGGCAAGTTCCTGTGTGGCAATGGCTTCCACTTCGGGGACGACTATATCGGGATTGATCTCGTCGAAGAGCGCATTGAGTTGCTTCGGATCAGCCATATCCAAAACACGGTGTTCGTGTGCAACCTGCGCCGCCGGAGCTCCTGCATAGCTGTCAGCAGCGCATACCCATGCACCCAGACGCATCAACTCAATCGTGACTTCTTTGCCAAGCTCGCCTGATCCTAGCAAGAGAACCTTGGTTCTCTGCTTGCCGAGGGGAGTGCCGAGCACCCTTTGCTGTGAGGGTTCCGGTGAGGATATTGCTTGCGTGGTATCAGTGGTGCCGTTTTGATCTGCATCGTTCATGATCGAATGTGCCTTTGAGAATTCGGAATTGGATGAAGTGGCATGGGTAGCTGCAAATTCACTCATATCTCTTATTGTGCCACCGAGTGGATACTCAATCCTGCAAGAGTACTATTGGAACAATGAACAGGGATAGGGAAGTTCCTTCGGGGCAGCGTGAGAACGGAGATATTGACGTTCGGCCGCTGACAATCGCTTTGGTGGTGGACACCATCGGGAATCACGGCAACGGTACCTCGAATTCGGCTTTGCAATATGCTCAGGAACTGGAGCGTCAGGGGCATCATGTCCGACTAGTCGGCATTGGTTCTCAAGAGTATCCGGCGAAGGTGAATCGCATCCCATTGGTGTCGCACATAGCCGCAAGACAGCAAATGCAATTCGCAAAACCCAGTGACACCCTGTTTCGCACGGCATTCGCGGGTGTGGATGTGGTGCATATCTATATGCCCTTTTCCTTTGGGCGACGCGCTCGCATCATTGCACAAGAGATGGGCATCCCCGTCACCGCCGGTTTTCATGTGCAGCCGGAGAATGTGTTGTATTCCGCAGGGCCGCTACGTTTTGTCCCGGGTGCCTCACGATTCATCTATTGGCTGTTCAAGAGGTGGTTGTACCGGTATGTTGACCACATCCACACGCCGACGCAGATGATTGCCGAAGAACTCAGAAAACATCATTATGATGCCAAACTTCATGCGATTTCCAATGGATATTCGCCTCGTTTCGTGCCCAGACAACCACGGGCTGCGGCTGATATCCGTCCTCCTTATCGTGTGGCGGCATCGGGCAGACTCTCTTTGGAGAAAAGTCAGATCACCTTGATTAAAGCCATTTCTTTATGCCGCCATGGGTCGGATATCGAATTGTCCATTTGCGGGACCGGCCCCATGCGCAGGTATCTGCAGATGCGAGCGAAGCGATTGCTCAATTCGCCTGTGCGCATCGGCTTCCAGCCCAATGACAGGATGCCGGGTCTGCTCAGATCGCAGGATCTTCTGGTGCACGCATCTGTTGTCGATATCGAGTCGTTAAGCGTTATGGAAGGTATCGGCAGTGGGGTGGTGCCGATTATCGCTCGATCAGGGCTGAGTGCTGCGTCACAGTTCGCGCTTACGGATCAGTCGCTTTTCGAGGCACGCAATGCGCAACAATTGGCTGATCGCATCGATTGGTGGCTTGACCATCCGATGGAATTGGTGTCTTGGGAGCGGAAATACGCTCGGTTTGCGGCACAACGATATTCGGTTGAATCCTCGGTAAGGCAATTCATCGAGATGGAACGCGAGAGCATTGCTGAGTATGAGTCGAGTCATTAGGCCTTGATTCGAGGCTTCAATGCACGATATGGTACACAGTTTGTGATTGGTTGTCTGAGGGGCAATGAAGTTTCCTGTGAACAATATCCATCAGAAGTTGTTCCTTCGAGATTATGTTACGCAGGTCATACACGATGTCGGTGAAGAGAAGACAAAAAAGCGGGGCCGGACACCTAGTGCCCGGCCCCGCTTGAGTGCCGACCTTGCAGTACGGGCGCCTCGCCCGTTATGCCTCGCCACCTTGCGTGGCTCTCGTTCATCTCAATCACATCCGCTGCCTGCGCCATATTCATGTTCACCATCCGGCGTTGCACGGAATCTCGGAGCGGCATTCACCAACTGCTCAATATCAACCACCACAAGCCACTGCCGAGTGCTGCAAGGCGTTCCACTCTTCTTTTTTGAAGGCGTTGCAGCGGCTCCATCGCTCGGTAAACTGGCGGATTGATCTCGCTGCTTCGTTACAGACCTGCCGGCTAATTCCGGCTGATCACAACTCCGGCCTTCACTGGGTATTATACCAAGATTCAACCGATTCGGACAGGTCAGCGGTGTGCCGAATCCCAATGTTGAGTAGTGTTCACAAGGACTTGGTAAAGCGAACGACATGCAACGGATATCGTTGAATATGTTCGATACTGTGTGATTCGACGCGCCGTGTCGCATACTTGGCAAAAAACATGTATAGTATCCATCTGTTGTGCGAAGTCATTCGTCGCACCATGGTGGATATAGCTCAGTCGGTAGAGCATCTGATTGTGGTTCAGAAGGTCGCGCGTTCGAGCCGCGTTATCCACCCCCATTCATCCTCGGACCTCTCGGTTCCGGGGATTTTTGCATTGTGCCCTTGGTTGATTCCATTACCATGCCGTCGTGCAATGATGAACCCGCCCATACCGTCCGTTGTATGGAACTGCCCAATAAATCCATGTCGATACACTTACTGCCACAAGGCACATCAGCGAACATAAACACCATGTTTAGTTCCTATATGCCCGTGTCGAGTGTATTGATCGCAGAATGACAAAATATCAAGATGTCTGTGATTTCCGTTGAGCAGCGATATGGGGATGACAGATTGACAACGTTTTCGTTTATGTCAACTCATGATGAGTGAAGAGTATGTCTGTCCGACCGGGCATGTATTTGTGCTAAAACGCTTTACTAACTAAGGTTTTCGGTTTTCGACACACTGATGCTTAATCCCTTAATGGTATAGATATCAAGCTTTTGCGCAAGGAAATCTGCAAACGATTGCAGTTTCATATAAGTCGTGCTATGGTGTGATCTACATCACAGAAACCTGACGATGCGGTGGGTTGCTGCGATGACAATACCAAAACACGCATTGCTGGGTGAGGACAGAACCATGTCGATCCGCTGTAGGATTTCGTCGGAAACCAATGACGAAGAAACCCGTGGACCAGGAAAGAGCAACGCTCACACAAAACCGTTGCTGCCGAGGGTCGTTTTCACGACTATCTTTCTCGCAGTGACAGGACTGCTTCTCGGTTCAGGCGTTGCTCCGAGCCCTACGACAAGCGGGTTATTGGCCAGAATGTGTGTCTGAAATCGCCTCTCATGCCTTGTGCTGCAAGGTCTGAGAGGTGTTTGAATGTGGCGGTGGGGACTTTCGAGGTCGGCCAGAATGTGTGTCCGGAACGGGACGTGGCGCGTTGCGGGGCAAGGCCTGGGAGCCGTTTGAATGTGGTTGTCTGAATGGTATGAGAACCCACTTGCCCGAATGCCACGGAACGATGAAGGAAGAACGGGAAGACC
>NZ_JGZU01000009.1 GCF_000741765.1 Bifidobacterium tsurumiense | reverse complement strand
CGCTCCTGGCTGGTGGAAACGCAGTTCACCGACCAGAAATCGAGGAACTCCACAGGCTGGCATGGGAAAGGAGCCCCCAAGGCGCATACGAAACGTTCGGCATACCCAACCGATACGGAACCGGCATCGACTGGAACGAATTCCACACCAGCACCAGATACCCAAACGCCACCGAATAAAACCACCACCAGACACACAATTTGGCCTATAACCCCCGCATTAGACACACATTTTGTCCGTTAACCCTCAAACCACAAACCCCGACTGTGAACGATGTCGCGAAACAGGAGTGAATGATGTCCTGAAACACCACCACAGGAAAACAAAAATGCCCCACGACTTAGTGAATTATGTCGTGGGACATCACAAAGTCGGGCCGGCGGGATTTGAACCCGCGACCCCTTGACCCCCAGTCAAGTGCGCTACCAAACTGCGCTACGGCCCGAACAGTGCAGAAGCACCAAGGGAATAACCTACCATAAGATTTAATTTCCGGCTAGTCGACATGCCGAGCAACTTGGATTCATGACACATATGCAATCCAAAGACATGGGCATCCATCAACTTTGCTTTTCTAGATGCGCATATTCCTCAGCGATAACACAATGAGTGGGGCATATATGGTAACCCATATATGCCCCACTCACCTATATTAAATCGGCCGGAGGGCTTACCAACCCGTGCACACGAAATGCACAACCAGCTCTACTTCCGCCTCTTCTTCTCGCGAATCTTCACCGAGATCTGAATAGGCGTACCTTCGAATCCGAACTCCTCGCGCAAGGAACGCTCGATGAATCGGCGGTAACCATGCTCCAGGAATCCTGTCGCAAATATCGCGAAACGTGGAGGGCGAGTCGATGCCTGCGTAGCAAACAGAATCCTCGGCTGCTTTCCACCGCGCAACGGATGCGGATGCGCTGCCTGAATCTTGCCAAGGAATGCATTGAGCTTACCGGTTGGAATGCGCTTATCCCACGATTCCAAAGCACCTCTCATGGCACGAGACAAACGGTTCGTGTGCCATCCAGTCTTTGCGGAGAGGTTCACACGCTGTGCCCAGGTCACCCGCTCGAATTCAGTGGCCCACAAGCGTTCCATGCGTTGACGGCCGAATTCGTCCATCAAATCCCACTTGTTGAACACCAAAACGATTGCTCGTCCGGCGTCCACAGCCTGGCTCATAACCTTCAAATCCTGATCGGCGATCGGCTGAGAAGCATCGAAGAGTACCAAAGCCAATTCCGAACGCTCAATGGCGGCCTGAGTGCGCAATGAGGAATAGTATTCCGCACCCGAAAGCTTGTGTGCTCTGCGCTTGATACCAGCGGTATCGATGAACAGCCAGTCCTCGCCGTCAACGCGCACGACCTCATCCACAGGATCACGGGTGGTTCCAGCCAGATCATTCACAACAGAACGCTCTTCATGAGCCAACTGATTCAGCAAAGAAGACTTGCCCACATTCGGTCGACCGACCAATGCCACACGACGCAGATGCGAAGGTGTCAAGAATCCAGAAGTCTTCTCTGCTTTGCGCAGGGACTCCATGGCGACATCGAGCAGATCGCCCACTCCCCTGCCGTGCATTGCGGAAACACCGTGGGGCTCACCCAAACCAAGCTTCCAGAACTCAGCGGAAAGGTATTCACTGGCGTGGTCATCGGCCTTGTTCACGGCAACCGTCACCGGCTTGCCAGAAGCCCTCAGCATGGAAACAATGCGCTCATCGGAAGCGGTCAACCCGACCTGACCGTCAACCACCAGAATCACCGCATCAGCCAAAGACACCGCAACCTGTGCCTGCGAAGCGATAGCGGACTCAATGCCCTCAACATCAGCTTCCCAACCACCGGTATCAACCAGCTTGAAATCAGTGCCGGCCCATTCAGCGTCATAACTCACTCGGTCTCGAGTCACTCCAGGAGTATCTTCCACAACCGCAGCGCGACGTCCGAGGATACGGTTCACCAGCGTGGACTTGCCGACATTCGGTCGCCCGACCACAGCCAAAACGCCGACTGCACGAGCCGCGGTCTCATATGACTGTTCACCGCCATCGGATGCCAGCAAAGCCTGATCCTCATCATCCAGCTCATAGCCTTCAAGATTGGCCAGATACTGACGATATTCCTGCTCTTCCAAGGCATTTTCAACGAGCTCGATAAGTGTATCCAAGGATTCCTCGAATGTCATATCCGAGTTATCAACGGTTACCACACCATCGGCAGCGGTCTGGAAGTTCGTGACTTTGGAATCGGCGGCATCGCGTGCGGAAACGCTGTCCGCTCCCACTCCCTTGTGTCTTTGACCGCTGCGACGAGCCTGACGAACCTCTTCACGGGCGGTCAGCAGAATGCGCACCTGCGCATCAGGCGCAACAACCGTGGTGATATCGCGTCCCTCAGCCACAATGCCGGCGCCTTCTGAGAAGGAGTCTTCAGCAGCCTCACGGGCAATATATGCTCGTTGTGCCGCAATGAGCAAGTGGCGGACAGGAATGATATTGGACACTTTGGAGACGTGACTGGAAACCTCGGCACTGCGAATCTCCTCACTGATATCCCGACCATCGATAACCACACGAGGGTTGTCCGGATCCACGCCGATTTCAATATGATCCTCAGTGAAGAGAGCGCCGACGGCTTCGGTAACCGCCTGCTCATCAACCTGTTCAGCATCCAAATCAATGCCCTGGTTCATAACCCACCAGGCGCTTGCACGATACATCGCGCCGGTATCGAGGTATGCCAAACCGAAATACTTGGCCAAAGCCTTGGAGCTTGACGATTTGCCGACTCCAGCAGGCCCATCGATTGCTACTTGAATCACAGTCCCACCGCCTTGGACAGGGAACGAACCTCGGTTTGCGAAAGGATACGGTAGGAACCGGCCTTCAAATCACCCAGCTTGATAGGTCCGATTTGGGTGCGGACCAGTCGACGAACCGGGAAGCCGATAGCCCCGAAAATGCGGCGCACAATGCGGTTCTTGCCCGAATGCAGCACCACCTTGACCAAGGTGACATCTCGGTGGGAATCGATTATTGCGCAATGGTCCAGCTTGATCCAGCCATCGTCCAATTGCACGCCTTGCGTAACCAGTCGGCGGCAGATGGTGCCGCTGATCTTGCCGTCAAGCGTTGCGATATAGGTCTTTTCGACCTCGTACTTTGGATGCATGACATGCTGGCTCAATTCACCATCATTGGTCATCAGAATAAGACCCTCGGAATCGTAATCCAAGCGTCCCATATGGAAAATACGTTCATATTTGTCACCGACGATGTCACGCAAAGTGAAACGGCCCTTGGGGTCGTCCATGGTGCTGAGCACCTTCTTGGGCTTGTTCAAAGCCAGGGTCACATGATTCGGGTTCAAGCGGACTCGTGAACCATCCACGCGAATCTGCTGACGTGAAGGATCGACACGGGTACCCAACTCGGTTACCAATGCGCCGTCAACTTCCACGCGGCCGTCAGTGATTATTTCCTCGCACTTACGGCGAGATCCGAATCCAGCCTGGGCAAGAAGCTTCTGCAGGCGAATTCCTTCGTTATTGGTGTCATGCGCTTTGGCAGCGCGAGAATAAGCGTTTGGCATCGTTCTCCCAACGTGGCCGTGCAACGGTAACTTCCGTTGTCAAATTGCTATATCTGAAATCAGATGCGCCATTCCTAGCATGATGCTGATCTGAAGCACATCTCATTAGGAAATTGTAACAGGTGGCTCAGATTCTGCTGGTAGTATGGCAGTCGTTTGGCAGGTGCTCCTGACGACAACAACACAAAAAAAGGAAAATTATGAGTGAATCACAGTCCCGCCAAGGGGCGATAGCGTCTCAGCAACCATTGGCGGTACGCGTTGGAGCCGAATTCGCAGGAAGCTTCTTCGTCTGCTTTGCAATCTATATGATGTATTCGATCTCAGCGATCTTGTTCGGCGTGAATATGCCATTCTATGTTCTGGCCACGGCCTTGGCATATGCCGCCGTTACGGCCATGTTCAGCAAGATCTCGGGCGGCCAGATCAACCCTGCGGTCACCATCGCTTCCATGCTGACCAATGCCACCGCAGTGCTCGACGGCATTCTCTACATCATCGCTCAGGTATTGGGCGCAACCGCAGCAGCAGCGGTTCTGCGCTTTATCCTGCCTACCAATGACACAGTCACCTTGAAGACCTGGTTCTCCACCGCGGTCAACGGTTTTGATTCTGCCTCGCCGACCTATTCCATCCTGTCCAGCGCCAATATCAACTTCGGCGTCACCATGGCGATTGTCGCCGAATTGATTGCAGGCTTGATCATTGTCGGCACGGCACTGCGCACTTCCGGCGCTCATTGCCACGGTGCGGGTTCACATGCACGCGCATGGTCAATCGGCGCAGCTTACGGCGTTGCCACCACCATCACCTATCCAATTACTGGCGCAGCGCTGAATCCAGCCCGTTCTACCGGTATCGCCTTGCTTGGCATGAACGCGGACCTCACCCAGAATCCTGTGGAGCAACTGTGGGTGTTCTGGATTTGCCCGGTTCTGGCCGCAGCCATTGTGTCATTGGTCGTCATCGTCGCACGCATGATTGCTTCCAATGCAACTCGTCCAACCAATGCGGTTGCAGTTGACGCATCGCAATCCGTTGAAGCGGCAGATGAAACTGCAAGCGAAGAAACCGAAATAGCAGATTCGGAAGATGCCGGTACTGATAACGGAAACGAAACGACAAACCAGGCTGAGTCCCCTGTTGCCGAAGACAATGACGGCGCTCAGGCTGATGATGCGGATGCTACGAAATAATCCGTGAATACATTTGGTTTATCCGATACGCATTTGGCGGTGTGCTCACCAGTAGCACACCGCCAAATTGTTTGTAATTCACAGATATCACCAAGCTTCATGTAAAGAAGCATTTCGATATTGGAACCTGTGAAGCTTTATCTAGAGCAACGATTCGATGCTGAATCCTGTAAAGCCTTAACTACAGCAGCAATCGAATACTGAAATACGTAATCAAAAGTCCGATACCCAGGCATATGCAGATAAAAGCATCGAATGCCGCAGAACGCACCTTCCAAGGACTGCGTTCACGAAGGATAACCCTCATCACACCTAGCGCAATGGCCGTCACAGAAATGATAATCGTGGCGGCCATTCCCTGCCTCAAAAATGCCAGCAACGCGCTTGCAACCACAATTGCGGCGACAGCCCATTCAACAACCGGCTTACCTTCATGCGCCTCAGACACCAACGGCTTATCGTTCTCGTTCACCAGCTCCATATGCCTTTCTGCATTCCCCAAAACGATGCGATGCCGCCAGTCTTCCCAGACCTATCACTGAGCTCCGGTAATGACCTAGACTTCCGGCATCGCCCGTAGTACGGTGCTTGTATCGTACTCGCCGCGAATGACGAAGTAGGAACCCCTGATCGTTCCTGCCAACTTCGAACGCTGACGTGCGAATTTGAATTTCCCTTCCAATGATGCCGGAACATCCATTCCGTCACTCAGTTTGAAACCAACCGCACGCTTGCCATCGGATTCCAAGGAGTACAACACATTTATGGATAACCCGCTCTTGTAGAAGACATAGGCACACACCACGCCTTCCACTTCAAAGGCGCTGACTTCCAAGGGCTCATCGGTGATCTCCAAATCACGTTCTTGGAGGATCGCATTGACCCACTGCACGATCTGAGGCGCTTCCTGTGCCGGAACGGTGACAACTGTGTGCTTGAACTTATTAAAGAAGTACCGAGACTCATTGGCCCGCAGACCTGCCAAAGCCTGCGCAACCGGAGAGCTTTCCAATCCTTCAGCGCTCACGGTCTTGAAATCCACGACCCGTATGGCCATCTCGACTCCCTTAATACCAGCTATATTCCTCTGAACAGTCTAGTGCCTGAGTGTCTGCTGAATATGCTGCGGCACAGTGAGATATCACACACGACATACGCGATTCTCGACTATGCAAAACCCATCGGATATGCATGCACTACGAACTCGTGGGCTTTCTCCGAGGATGGTTGTTGTCATAAAGGATATAGAGCAAGAAAAAGTTGAGAAATATCAAAGCCCCTGACTTGCAATGTACTGAACCGCACTCCGTTTGCCGGTCTGAACAAATTCAGATCCGCTAATCGGGGTTGCGGTTCAGTACCAAGTCAGGGGCTTTGAGGGAGGAATGATCAGAGGAGGCATAAAAGGCATAAGAGGCAGCACGGCAAGCATAGCCAGAACAATAGGCTTAGCCAGAACATCCAGAACAACAGGTTTAGCCAGAACAATAGTCTGCATAACAGAACATCCAGATATTCATATGCATTGCATGTCTGCTGAATAAGGGGCTCGGTCTGTTCATGACTGCATCTCTTACTCAGCAGACTCCTCAGTCCTTGAGTCCTCAGTGCTCAATCCTGAGTCCTGAGTGCAGACTTCTCAGTCCTCCTCAGTCCTCCGCGCTCAGTCCTCGGCGGTCAGTGGAAGAAGTGGCGAGTACCAGTGACATACATGGTGACATCCGCCTTGCGTGCCGCATCAAATACCTCTTCGTCACGGATGGAACCACCTGGCTGAACGATAGCGGAAACACCTGCATCGATCAGGATCTGGGCGCCGTCGGCGAACGGGAAGAATGCGTCAGATGCCGCGACTGCACCCTTGGTTCGGTTTGCACCATCAGCCAAAGTGTTCGCACGTTCGACCGAAAGGTTGCACGAATCCACACGGTTGACCTGGCCCATGCCAATGCCAACGGTCGCCTGATCGTGAGCCAGCAGAATGGCATTGGACTTTACGCAGCGAATTGCACGCCATGCGAATTCCAAGTCACGCAGAGTGGCATCATCCGCGGCCTTGCCGGAAACCAGTGTCCAATTCTTTGGATCATCCCCGGCAGCATCGATCTTGTCTTCGGACTGCACCAAAAGGCCGCCATCGATTTCACGGAATTGTGCGGTTGTCTGCGGCTGCTTGGCCACTTTGAGAATACGCAGATTCTTCTTCTTGGTTTGCAGCAATTCCAAAGCTTCAGGCTCATAATCGGGAGCCACGATGACTTCGGTGAAGATCGGACGAACACTCTGCGCCATTTCCAAGGTCACCATAGTATTTGCAGCGATCACACCGCCGTAAGCGCTCATCGGATCGCATGCATGTGCCTTGGCATGTGCCTCGGCCGCGGTGGCACCGATTGCCAGGCCGCATGGATTATTGTGCTTCACCACTGCGACTGCGATTTGAGGGGCGAAATCCCAAACTGCACGCCAAGCGGCATCGGCATCAACGTAATTGTTATAGCTCATTGGCTTGCCACCCAGCTGCTGAGCATGGGCGAAACCGTCACGATTCAGTGGATCGAGATACAAAGCCGCTTTCTGATGAGGATTCTCGCCATATCGCAGCACATGCGCACGGTCCCAGGTACGGGTGAACGCTGCAGGGAATAGCGGAGACTCGGTCCTGCCCTCTTCTGCGGTGTCGGTTGATTCAGCGCCATTGGGCTTGCTGTCGATGCTGTCAGGGCGCGGCCAGTGCTTGGCAGTCCATTCACTGATCGTGGCATCATATGCGGCGGTATGCGCATAGGCCTTTGCTGCCAGCCAACGACGCTCTTCCAAGGTGAATCCCTCACCGTCGGCAACGCGTTGCGCAACCAGTGCGTAATCCTTTGGATCGGTCACGATCGCAACCGTCGCGCTGTTCTTTGCAGCACCACGAACCATTGAAGGACCACCGATATCGATCTTTTCAATGACATCCGCTTCCCCTGCGCCAGAACGGACGGTGTCGGCGAAGGGATACAAATTGACGACGACCAAGTCAAATGGCTTGATTCCCAGTTCTTTCAATTGGGCAGCATGCTCGTCATTGGTCATATCGGCAAGGATGCCGGCATGAATATGCGGATCCAAGGTCTTGACTCGTCCATCCAGGCTTTCCGGGAAACCGGTGACTTCACTGACCTCGGTAACATTGACACCGAGCTCTGCCAACTTCTTGGCCGTCGATCCGGTGGATACGACCTCGGTTCCCGCATTAATGAAGGCCTGAGCAAGTACCTCAATACCCTCCTTGTGGAAGACAGATACCAGTGCGCGTCGAAGTGGACGCTGTGTATTCGTCATTCTGCTGAATCCTCCTTGGAATGCGGCGCCGAATTCACGACGCGCGGTGTTATTCGAGCATCTTCGGAATCGATGCCGGAACGTTGATCGGGGTTGGTGGATCGGATCGAGGCACTACTCCTCGATGTTCTTGGAACTGCCTTAACCGGAGTATTGTTTCGCTCATGCGCCTTGCCCTGGCGAATTCTCGCCACCGCCCAGCGTACAGCGAATACGAGTGCCACCGCAATGACGGAAATAAGCCATGCGGCCAGCAATCCTCCTATTGTGGGGCGTCCCAAAACTTGAGTTGATGCCACGACGTCCACACCGACGTGTGCCAATCTTCCTGTGCCCAAAGCGCCGTTGGACAAGGAGAAAATCAGAGAAGAAAGAACCGCAACAATGCCTCCGGCAAGGCAGAACGCGCCTACAGGATAGGCGAAATCCGAGATGAGTTCGGTCAACAGCTGCACATATGCAGGTTGTTGCGCAACAGATTCATCAGTTCGGCTGCTGTCGTCGGTTCGATCGGCATGGGCCGCAAATCCGGTCTGAACTCCGGTGACACTGCGCGCGGACTCATCGCTTCGGCTGGTTTTCTCGGATGGCAATGCTGTGTCATCTTCCGAAAAGTGTTTCCGCTGCTTGGACAAGCGACTCTTGGTTTTCGTTGACGCTACTCGCCCGCGGGATTCACGGGATTGATGAACCGCGTCGGCGGTCTGACCCGCGGACCTGCGCACTGCAAATCCACGCTTGAACCAAAGTGCCGCCAGTCCCGCAAGGATGCAGATAACCAACGGGGCAACTAGCAATGCCATGCGCATGACATCGTTATTCACTGCCTGCGGGAACAATCCAAAGATGGGTATTGGAGGCATGGACGAGCCTTGGCCTGTCCATAATGTGAAGGATGCCAGCTCTCCTATTGCGAAGCCGCCACCAAAAACCCAGGAAACCGCCCAGATGATGATGTTGGGCAGCCACACCAGCGTACTGATCGTTGTGAGAATGCGCGATCCCGTACCCATATTCAGCAGGCCGAAGAGATTGCCCATGGCTCTGTAATTGAGTATCGTCCAAACGATGAGGGCAATCACTCCGGCCAGCAGATACAAGGCTTCGATGCTCATACCAAGCACAATACCAATGCGCAGCGTTCGCCGAAGCTGTTCCGAAATGCGACTTCTCACCAAAGCAACGATCTTGCCCACTAGTTCGGAGGAAGGCAGTGCCGCGCAGGCAAAGCCAATGGTGTACACCACGGCTGTCTTGAGGAGCACAAGCCATGTGCTGTCGTTGAGCACAACTGGCACTCCTTGAATAAAGGCCCAATTCAACAGTGACCACGTAACCAAACCAGAGACATATGCAACCACACTGGTTGACATGCGTTTCGCAAGCGAGGCGATCAACGCAATCAACAGCATCGTGAGCATCAATGGGGTTATGGTCAGGGAGAAGGAATCCGTATGAAAACCACTACCCTGACTGAGCAAAACCACTGCTTGTGTCAATAGCAAAGCCGATTGTGACATGCTATCGACACCGACTTCCATAGTGATCACCAGCAGGGTGAGCGCCAGGAAAAATCCCAATGCGACTGCATACACCAACATAACCACCGCTGCAGTGGCTATGCCTTTGAAGAGGTGCGTGATCCTATTGTTCATAGCTGTGGCAGAGTGTCCAGCACCTTACGCATCAAAGCTGCAGCCTGTCCTGGTGTGCGTCCCACTGGGATTCCGGCTGCTTCCAATGCTTCCTTCTTGTCTTGTGCTGTGCCTTTTCCTGCAGAAACTATGGCACCGGCATGTCCCATTTGCTTGCCTTCAGGAGCGGTGAAACCAGCGATATAAGCCACAACCGGCTTGGTCATATGCTCATGAGCCATTGCGCAGCCTCTTGCTCGGCATTGCCCGCCGATTTCGCCGATCATCACGACTGCCTTGGTGCTCTCGTCCTGTTCAAAAGCCTCCAATGCCTCGGTAAGCGTCGTGCCCACAATCGGATCGCCACCTGCGCCAAGGCACGCCGTGAAGCCGATATCGGCAAGTTCCCCCATCAATTGGTAGGTAAGGGTTCCCGATTTGGAGACCAGTCCCAATGGACCGCGCGAGACGATACCGTCCGGAATGATGCCAAGATTGACGCCCTTGGCATCGGAGTTCGCAGACAACGTCATCAGGCCTGGGCAGTTCGGTCCGACTATGCGCACTCCTTCGCGCATTGCCAACTCAACCACATAAGCGGTGTCTGCAACAGGAATGCCTTCGGTGATGACGACGATCAAGCCGATTCCCGCTTCGATTGCCTCCACAATGGCACCTTTGGCGAAACGAGGAGGGACGAAGACCACGCTGGCCTTGGCTCCGGTGTGTTCCTTGGCTTCAGTGCAATCGGCGTACACAGGAATCTGCTTGCCGTCGAAATCGACTGTTGTGCCGGATTTTCGTGGATTGACCCCGCCGACGATATTCGTTCCGGCAGCCAACATGCGTGCGGTATGGGTCATGCCTTGGTGACCGGTCATGCCTTGAACGATTACTGGTGCACCGTCTTCAATAAACAGTGTCATCGACGTGCCTCCTTCGCGGTTGCAGCGAGACGTACCGCTTCCTGTGCTGCTTCTTCCATGGTGTCGCATACATGCAGCTCGAACGCCGTGAATCATTGAGAATGCGCAGACCCTCCTGCGACGCATTGCCATCGAAACGAACAATGATGGGCTTGGACTCCCCAAGTTCGTCAAGAGCCGCCAAGATGCCATTGGCCACCTGCTCGCATGAAGTGATGCCGCCATAGACATTGACGAATACTGATTCGACTTGCGGATCCGACATAACGATACTCAGGCTGTGACGCATAACATCCACCGATGCACCACCGCCGATATCAAGGAAGTTCGCAGGCGCGATATCATTGCCCTGATCCTTTCCGGCATCGGACACGGCATCAAGCGAGCTCATCACCAATCCAGCACCATTGCCAATGACACCGACTTCACCGGTCAGATGTACATAGTGCAATCCATGCTGGCGTGCCTGAGCCTCGAACGGGTCGCTATGGACAGGATCAGCGAAACGTTGCCAACCATCATGTCTGAAGGCGGCATTGTCATCCAAAGAGATCTTCGCATCCAACGCACACAGGGATTTGGATGATTCGTCATCCGGATCGCCAATCTTCGCCAACGGATTGATTTCAACCAAAGTCGCGTCATTGTCTTTGAAGCATTGCCACATATTGAGCAATATCTGTGCAGCTTGATCCACATCAGCGTGATAAAAACCGATATTTCGCGCCATGGTCGTGGCCGCCTCAAGATCAAAATCCTCCAGAGCGCCGATATGGAGTCTCTTCACGGATTCAGGATGTTCTTTGGCGATCACTTCGACCTCAGTGCCGCCATTGGCCGTTGCCAATACGTCAAAATCCCTTGATGATCGATCCACCGATATCGAAACATAATATTCGTGGATGATATTCTTTGCTTCGGCAACCAGTAATCCACTCACTTTGTGGCCATGAATGGTCATGGGGAAAATTTCTTCAGAAGTCAAAATCGCATCATCACGATCCTTGACCACCTTGACGCCACCTGCCTGACCGCGGTGGCCGATTTTCACCTGCGCCTTCAGTACACAGGGGAAACCCAGTTGCTCAGCCGCCTGATCGACCTCATGCGAATTCTGAGCGAAAATCGCCTTGGGTGTCGGAATGCCATGCTCTTCAAGCAGCTCTCTGGCCTGGTACTCATATAAATCCATAACACCCTCCCTTTCGGGTTATTCAATTCTTTCCATCATCACGCCGGCATAATCATCAATGCACTGCAAGGATATTGGCTCAGGTTTTCTACACCTTCCAGACCTGACAGTTCCATGACAAAGCTAAATCCTGCCACTGTCCCTTGGCAGCGTTCAATAAGGTCTGCTGCTGCCTTTGCAGTTCCGCCGGTTGCAATGAGATCGTCGACAATAAGCACGCGATCTCCGGACTTGATGGCTGTTGTTTCCACTTCGACAGCAGCCTTGCCGTATTCCAGAGTATATTCCTCGGAAACGGTCTCAGGTGGCAGTTTGCCCGCTTTGCGGACTGCCAAGAAACCTTTTCCTAGACGAGCGGCTAGGGCTGGACCGATAAGAAAACCACGAGCTTCCAACCCCGCCACAACATCAAATTCATCGGCTGCCACAGGAAGAGCGGCAATCAATGCATCGATCAGCAACTTCAATCCACGCGCATCAGCCAGCACTGGCATAAAATCCCTGAACAAAATACCGGCTTTGGGGAAATCAGGTATGGACCGAACCAAGGAAATCAAGTAATCTGCATCTTCACTATCGATGTGCTTCAATGCCTTCACACTGATATCCGATGTTGCCATTTATCTACCTTGTCTCAATCAAGTACTGCCGTCGAATGAAGTGTTTATGCCTATGCGTTCAGAACTGCTCTGAAGGGGACTTTGCCTCTTCTTCGACAGTTCCCTCTTCGGCATCTTCAGAAGAAGCCTCGATTGCCACCTGATCCGCAACATTGTCCTCATCGATCGATTCCTGAGGGGAATCGTTGTCATCGGTCAATGGGTTGCCATCCTCGTCCACTTCGTCATCGCTGACATATGCCGGACGGGTGTACGCCTTGTTGACTGCACGGAAAGCAAATCGAAGCAGCGAACCCTCCGAGTCGATAACGATCTCTTCGTACTGAGTATCGACGGAAACGACCTTGCCGATGATGCCACCAATGGTGATGACCTCGGTGCCCGGTTCCAATGACTCGCGGAAATCACGCAAATCGCTCTCCTGCTTACGGGCATTGCGAGACTGCCAGATCATCAAGCCCACCATGGCGACCATGACAACAATAAGAATGACTTCCACAAGAACTCCTAACGATTGCAGGCACAGATTTGTGCCACAGTGATCCAGAGCAAAATACTAGAATAGCTTGCTGACATCATCCTGAGGTTCAATGCCCAGATGCTGCCAAGCTTTCATGGTGGCCACACGTCCTTTCGGCGTACGGACCAGGAATCCTTCACGCACGAGATATGGCTCGCTCACCGTCTCCACCGTTTCGGATTCTTCGCCAACCATGGCTGACAGATTATTCAACCCGACAGGACCACCGTTGAAATTATTGACTATTGCCTTGAGCACGGCAATATCAAGTCGATCCAAGCCCTCTGAATCAATCTGATACAACGACAGTGCATCACTGACCGCCTGCGGATCCACCGATTCGAGATCGTGCACAATCGCCCAGTCGCGCACGCGACGCAATAATCTATTGGCGATTCGTGGTGTTCCACGCGAACGAAGAGAAAGTTGCTGTGCCGAGCCATCTTCCAGCTTGACGCCGAGAACAGCCGCCGACCGTTCGATCAGCTTCTCAAGCTCTTCATGCGGATAATAGTCAAGATGTGCCGTGAAGCCGAACCTCGCACGCAAAGGAGACGGAAGCATTCCCTCCCTCGTGGTCGCACCGATGACCGTGAAACGCGGCAAAGTCAAAGGGATCGAGGACGCACCCGGCCCCTTGCCCACCATGACGTCCACACGGAAATCCTCCATGGCGATGTACAGCAGTTCCTCCGCCGCTCGGGGCAAACGATGAATCTCATCGATGAAAAGTACTTCTCCGGCATCGAGCGAACTCAGGATCGAAGCAAGGTCGCCCGCATGCTGAATCGCAGGCCCTGAGGTAACTCGAATTGAAACGCCTAGTTCGTTGGCCACGATCATGGCCAATGTGGTCTTACCCAGTCCAGGAGGGCCCGCCAGCAAAATATGATCCGGAGGCACTTCCCTTTTGCGGGCGGCGTCCAAAAACAGCTGCAGTTGAGCCTTCAACTGAGGCTGGCCGATGAAGCCTTCCAGAGCCTGCGGTCGGAGTTCCTCATCGCTGAGGCTTTCACCGCCCAAGGGCTGGGAAGACACCATCCTCAATGATTCTTCATTGGCACCGGTATTGGCATTATTCATGCCGAACGCTCCAGGTTCCATAGGAGAATGTTCACCTTCCTCGATCAAGTGAAGTCAATGCCAATTTCAGCGCCTTGGGAATATCCGAATCGGCAAGAGGCAGTTCGATACCCGCTGATTCGCAAACCGACAACACGGCATGTTCGGCATCGTGTTCACGCCATCCCAACGATACCAAACCTTCCACAACTTGCTTTAGACCCTGATCAACGATGCGATTCTCGGTGGAGCCGCCTTCAACCTGCGAAAAGTCAATACTACCCTTGAGCTCAAGAATGATTTTTTGTGCACCTTTTTTGCCGATTCCCTGCGCCCGGGTCAATGCAGTCGTGTCACCGTCAGACACTGCCCGTGCAAGTTGTTCAGGACTGAGTGCCGACAACAACGACAATGCCGCCTTGGGTCCGACCCCACTGACCTTTTGCAATCGTGCAAACATGCGTTTGGAAGGGAGTGTAAGGAAACCGTACAGCGTCATGGCATCCTGTGAAACACTCAACGAAGTGTGCACACGCACTTCTTGGCCCGCATGCATTGCGGAAAGATCGGAAGAAGGCATGCGCACTTCAAAGCCCACGCCGGACACTTCGATCAAAGCCATCGCGGTGTCAACCGCCTCGACATGGCCGTTCAGCGTTCCTATCATAGCCATCCTAACTATTCGAACATCTGTTCGATATGTTACATGCCTCTGTTGACACCGTGCCGGCGATTGGCTTTCTGCGAGGCTTCAGCCCACTGCCTCTGAGCAGGAGTCAGATGCTGTTCGCGCTCACCGCCTTGCAATGCGCCTGCAGGCCTGAGCGCATGACATATCGCCTGTGCCAAAGCATCAGCCGCATCAGCTGGAGTCGGCATGGTATTGAGATTGAGCAATCGCATAACCATACGCTCGACCTGTATCTTCTGCGCCTGTCCGTTACCTGTGATGGCCAATTTCGCCTCGGTAGGCGTATGCAGCGCCACTGGAATACCGCGCTGAGCTGCGGCGAGCATTGCCATTCCGGCCGCCTGTGCCGTACCAAGCACGGTATTGCGGTTCTCCTGTGCAAACACACGTTCGATAGAAACCGTATCCGGTACGAATCTGTCGAGTTTTTCGCATATTCCGTCATAAATGCGCAACAAGCGCAGGTCTTGCGAGGTATGCGGATCAGATCGAATCACATCAACGTGAATAAACGAAAGCCGGCGGGATACGCCGGCTTCCACCACTCCGATCCCGCACCGTGTCAGTCCGGGGTCGACGCCGAGAATAAGCATTGGCTACTCGGCATCCAACTGTTCCATGACTTCATCCGAAGCCGTCCAGTTGCTGTAGATATTCTGCACATCGTCCAGATCGTCGAGGTTGTCGATCAAACGGGACACCTTCTGTGCATCTTCGAGGCTGAGTTCGACCTCATTCTTCGGAATCATGACCAAATCGGCAGAATCATAGTCGATATTGGCTTCCTGAAGAGCCTTGCGAACGGTGATCATATCGCTTGGATCGGTGATGACGGAGAACACCTCACCATCGTCGGTCACGTCTTCTGCACCTGCTTCGGCTGCCAATTCGAACAGCTTGTCGAAATCCACACCTTCTGAAGGAACGACGATCTGACCCTTGCGCTCGAAGTTGAAGCTCACGGATCCGGTGGTTGCCAAGGAGCCGTTTCCCTTGGTCAAGGTGGAACGCACCTCAGCGGCGGCGCGGTTACGGTTATCGGTCAAGCATTCGATGATGAGACCGATTCCAGCGGGAGCGTAGCCCTCATAGACGATTTCTTCATAGTTCGCGGCGCCAGCCTCTTCTCCGGAGCCACGCTTGACAGCACGCTTGATGTTATCGGCCGGCATAGAAGCCTTCTTTGCCTTGACGATTGCATCGTACAGCGTCGGATTGCCATCCGGATCGCCGCCACCGGTACGCGCTGCAATTTCAATGTTCTTGATCAGCTTGGCAAACAGCTTGCCACGCTTGGCGTCAATGGCGGCCTTCTTATGCTTGGTGGTCGCCCACTTGGAATGCCCTGACATAATGCTCCTAGCACGTATACGAATTAATAAACGTGATGATTTTAATGCGCTTTGGCGACAAGACATTGTATATGTATTGGATGTTCGCCATAAGCGCTGTGGCTTGTCCGACTACTGCAGCTGACTGCGCACCACCATGATGCGCTGAATGACGGTAATCGTTCCCAGAGCGCATAGCAGGATCAAGGCCGCCGATAGCCACAGATCCTGACCGGACCAGTCGGCTATTGCCATGCCCAAGAGGATGATCAGCAATCTGTCCGCGCGCGCGGCAATCCCCTCTTTTGCCTCACAGCCCAGTGATTCCGCCCTCGCTCTGGCATACGAAGTGACAACGGAGGTCATAATGCCATAGAGTGCGGCAAACATGCCGATATAGGTGACCACTACGCCGGAGGTCCCCCACATATTGCCTGCGGCGTCGTGTCCCAGATCACCATGCATCACGAAATATATTTCCAAGCCAGCCAGCAGTGCCCAGTCCGCAATCCTGTCAAGCGTGGAATCAAGGAACGCCCCGAATCGAGTGCCCCCTGTTGTCAGAGCGGCGATGGAACCGTCCAAGGAATCAAAGAGCACCAGGAAGGTGAGGATCAGTGCGCCTGGAAACAGCCTGCCCGTTATGCCGGTAAGCAGTGCCACTACTATGGTGCCAATCGAACCGATAACCGTTACCGCATCGGCGGTCAATCCGATGGAAATCAATGCCTTCGCAATCGGTTCAATAAGACGCTTCAATGGTGCACGCAGATGTTCCAGCATGCCAGTCCTTTCGATGTATAGCACAGCATTGCCGATATCGAGTGTAGACCCAAACTTGGCGATTCAGGACATCCCAATGGCTTCATGGACGCTCAGACCTCTTCCGACCGTGCATGGCCCCCTGGAAATGTTGCATAAGGAAAGACAAGAAAAGGCGGCTGCCCGAATTTACCGGATAGTAAATTCAGACAACCGCCCGATGTCTTGCCGCCACGCATTGATCGCAATCAATAGCGCGTCCGTGCGTACTTCGACTACTTGGTAGCCTCAGTGAATTCATCGGCGGAATTCACCTGAACGCGCTTGTTGATAACCTCCAAGATCCATGCCTTGGCTTGATCAACAGGAACGCCGTTCAGTTGGCTACCGTCGCGGAAGCGGAAGCTCACTGCATTATTGTTGACATCCTCTTCGCCAGCGATAAGGGTGAATGGCACCTTGGACTTGGAAGCGTTGCGAATCTTCTTGCCGAAGCGATCATCTGAACGATCGATTTCGCAGCGCACCATATGGTCGCGCAGATCCTCCACGAAGGATTCCAGATGCGGGGCAAATTCATCCGCAACCGGAATCGCGGTCAGCTGTACAGGTGCAAGCCAAGCCGGGAACGCACCTGCATAATGCTCCAGCAAAATCGCGAAGAATCGTTCGATTGAACCGAAGAGCGCACGGTGAATCATCACAGGACGCTTGTGAGTGCCATCAGCTGCAATGTATTCCAACTGGAAACGCTCAGGAAGGTTGAAATCAAGCTGAATCGTGGAAACCTGCCAGGTGCGTCCAATGGCATCGCGTGCCTGCACGGAAATCTTAGGACCGTAGAACGCAGCTCCGCCCGGATCCGCAACCAGTTCAAGGCCGGAGTCCTTGGCAACCTCTGCCAGGGTGTTGGTCGCTTCCTCCCAGACTTCATCCGATCCGACGAACTTGTGTTCATCCTTGGTGGAAAGCTCAAGATAGAAGTCGTTGAGACCGAAGTCCTTGAGCAGTCCGAGCACGAAGTTGAGCAAGCTCTTGAGCTCATCCTTCATCTGCTCGCGCGTGCAATAGATATGGGAATCGTCCTGGGTCAAGCCACGCACACGGGTAAGGCCGTGCACCACACCGGACTTCTCATAGCGATACACAGTGCCGAACTCGAACAAACGCAAGGGCAGCTCACGATAGGAACGCTGACGGGACTTGAAAATCAGGTTATGCATCGGGCAGTTCATTGGCTTCAGGTAGTAATCGAAGCCCTGCTTGGTCACATTGCCATTCTCGTCACGCTCTTCATCCATGCGCATTGGCGGATACATGCCATCCTTGTACCACTGCAAATGGCCTGAAATCTCATACAGATTGCCCTTGGTGATATGAGGGGTCTGCACAAAGCTGTAGTGATGCTTGCGATGCGCTTCGCGGGAATAATCCTCCATCGCATTGATGATTGCGGCACCCTTTGGATGGAAGACAGCAAGTCCTGGTCCGATTTCCTCGGGGAAGGAGAAGAGATCCATTTCCTGACCCAGCTTGCGATGATCGCGCTTTGCAGCCTCTTCCATGCGCTGCACATATGCCTTGAGATCATCCTTGGTAGCGAAAGCAACGCCATAAATGCGCTGCAGCATGGGATTCGCCTCAGAACCGCGCCAGTACGCAGCGGCAGTTCGCTCCAACTTAAAGGCCTTGATGAATCTGGTGTTCGGCAGATGAGGTCCGCGGCACAGATCCTTCCACACCACATTGCCGTCACGATCCACATTGTCGTACATGCTCAATTCGCCCGTGGACACTTCTGTGGCCGCATCGGCATCGATCTCAGCTTCCTTCACGCCGATGAGCTCGAGCTTATAAGGCTGCTCGGCTTCCTCTGCACGCGCCTCGTCCTCGGTCACCACACGGCGGCGGAAGGACTGGGAGGACTTGATGATGCGCTGCATGCGCTTTTCAATATCCTTCAGATCCTCTGGAGTAAATGGCTCGGCGACGTCGAAGTCGTAGTAGAAGCCGTTATCAATAACCGGGCCGATGCCCAACTTGGCATCAGGACGGATTTCCTGAACCGCCTGAGCCATGACATGGGTTGCTGAATGGCGCATGATTGCAACGCCGTCTTCGCTATCCAATGCGATCGGTTCCACCGTGTCACCGTCGTGCAACGGTGTGTACAGATCACGGGGTTCACCGTTCAGTCGCACTGCGATGATGTTCTTGTCTTGTGCGAAGAGCTGCACGCCGGTTTGGCTGGCTTCCACCTCCTTCCGCTGTCCGTCGAGGATTATGGAGATGAGCTGTTCAGCCATGAGGTGTCCTTTGCTATCGGGGCCCGCGGTACCAATGTGCAGGCCTGGACGTTACGGATTATCGGTTTTCGGGGCAAGCCAAAACAGTTCGACTTGTTCTTTCCAACCAATGCATACCTTATGCGTGGATGGTGACAACACTCACATCCCGGGGCTTCCCTTTCGCCGATACGGATCTACCATGAAAATAGCTCGAACGCATCGATCCAAGGACAGGCTTATGACAGCACATGAACTTCGTATCAAACGCATATATGAAGAACCCGCAGACGATGACGGGACACGCATACTGGTGGACCGAGTATGGCCCCGTGGTGTTTCCAAGGAGCGAGCCGCCTTGGACCGATGGGCGAAGACGGAAATAACGCCGACACCTGAATTGCGCAAATGGTTCGGTCATAAACCTGAGCGTTTCGACGAGTTCCGTTCACGCTATGTGGAGGAACTCGATGCCAGACCCGAGGCTCAACAATTCGTTGAGGACGTGCGGGCGTTGTTGGCAACCCACAATGTGACCCTGTTATATGCGGCTAAGGATCCCCAATGCAACCATGCAATCATCTTGCTTGAGTGGATCAATGAGCGATTGAACCGCGATTGACACGCTCGCTTTGGCATGCTTTCTGGTTGCGGGTGTTGTGATATCTAGCAAACTCACAGGCAATCCACAAGAAACGGCTGTACGGATAGAATGGACGAAGGATATTGCTAAGGAATCCAATAATCCTCCGAAAGAAAGACGACCGAAATGATTGCACCAACAAATGACCCAATCGCCCTCGAGGATATGCCACCCATCTCCGCATGGATGACCGATATGGATGGCGTGCTTGTGAAGGAAAACCGAGCACTTCCAGGCTCCCAGGAGTTTTTGAGCGCACTGCGCGTACACGGTTGCCCATTCCTGGTTCTTACCAATAACTCAATCTTCACGAACCGTGATCTTTCTGCACGTCTTGCACGTTCGGGACTCGATGTTCCTGAGGATCATATCTGGACGAGTGCCAACGCGACGGCCGCTTTCCTGAAGCAACAATCACCACGCTCATCTGCGTATGTGATCGGTGAGGCCGGCCTGACCACTGCATTGCATGGAGCCGGATACATTATGACTGATGTCGATCCTGAATATGTGGTTTTGGGAGAAGTGCGGTCCTATGATTTTGCGGCGTTGACCCATGCCATTCGTTTGATCGAGAAGGGTGCGAAGTTCATCGCCACCAATCCCGATGTTTCCGGTCCTTCGGATCAGGGAACCTTGCCCGCCACAGGAGCCATCGCAGCGATGATTACCGCGGCAACCGGCAAGAAGCCATATTTCGTGGGCAAGCCGAATCCTGTGATGATCCGCGCAGGTTTGAATAAGATCGGGGTCCACTCAGAGAATGCGGCCATGATTGGTGACCGCATGGATACCGACGTACAAGCCGGTGTTGAAGCTGGTCTGCGCACATATTTGGTGCTTTCCGGTTCCACTTCGCGTGAACAAATCGCCAATTACCCATTCCGTCCATTCGACGTATTCGATGGTGTCGGCGATGCTGTCTCTCTCGTGCATGGTGCGCAGGAATACAATCAGAATAAGTAGGTCTAGGCCGAAAGTTCAACAATAATCAGTATTGGCTGAATCAGTTTAGAACAAACCGATCGAGGCCCCGGTGGATTGCCGCAATAACACGGATATTCACCGGGGTTTCATGTTCTTGCTGCGATTATCCTCGGCTGACTTAGCCAATGGCGAACGGGCAAAAACTCGGTAATCAGCTGTGACAACATCGCAAGCATGACACAAGCAACACAACAGAGAATGACTACCCTAGCAGCCGAGTCTGCTGAAGCTTCTGCTCACTCCTCCGCACTCTCCAATCCCGCGCACCCCCAAGGCGACCATGTCGATGAAGTATTTGATGTTGTTGTTATCGGCGGAGGTCCTGCCGGCGAAAATGCCGCACAATATGCCGTTCAAGGCACCGATATGACCGCAGCCATTATCGAAGGCGAAAAAATGGGCGGCGAATGCTCGTATTACGCATGCATGCCATCAAAGGCTTTGCTCCGACCCCTTGAGGTCGCAAATACTGCACGCCATTTGCCTGGGCTGACAGGGGCGGAAATTGATCGAGACGCTCTCCTCGCACGCAGGGATGATTGGGTTTCTCACTACGATGATGCAGGCCAAGTGAAATGGGCCGAAAGTGTCGATCTCGCGGTAATCCGCGGCTGGGCACAAATTATCGGCGAACGTCTTCTCGCTGTCGATGGCCCCGACGGCAGGAAAATCATCGAAGCACGCAAAGCTGTTATCATCGCCACCGGCTCACGGCCATCCATACCGGCAGTATTGCAGAACGTTGAACCTTGGGATTCACGCGATGTCACAGCCGTGACCGAGGTACCGGAACGTCTTGTGATTGTCGGCGGGGGCGTTGTGGCTTGCGAGGCGGCCACCTGGATGACCGCCTTGGGAAGCGATGTGACCATGTTGGTTCGCGGTGCTGAGCTACTCAAAGGACAGGAACCTTTCGCATCTGAAATAGTTTTGGATGCCCTGACAAAGCTTGGCGTACGCGTACTCACCAATACTCAGGCGAAATCAGCAACCCGCAAAGATGTTGAAACAACACCGGAACTTGGTAAGTTGCATGGCGGCACTGTGCATATCGAACTTGATGGCGATTCGATTGACGCCGATGAAATATTAGTCGCCACAGGACGCAAGCCTCTGCTGGAAAAGCTGAATCTTGAATCCATCGGTTTGACACCTGAAGACATCCTTCACGAGAACATGCCGGAATGGCTCTATGCCGTTGGAGATGCCAACGGAAAGGCACTCTTGACGCATATGGGCAAATATCAGGCACGCGTCATCGGCGAACGTATTGCCGATATCGCCGCAGGTCGGACGCCTGATGAAACCCCTGAGTTTGTTCCGGTTCCGCATGTTATCTTCACAGACCCACAGGTCGCATCCACGGGCTTTACAGAAGCTGCGGCTCGCAAATCCGGCATCGATGTGGTGACAACGGAGGTTCCATACACTGCTGCCGCAGGCGCCTCATTATTGCGCGATGGAGTACAGGGACGCGCCAAATTGGTCATCAACCGTGCCACAAACGCCATAGTGGGAGCCACATTCGTCGGCCCTGAGGCAGGTGAACTGATCCATTCGGCCACAATCGCCATAATTGGCGAAGTGCCGATCGAGCGTTTGCGCCATGCAGTGCCCTCATACCCCACCGCCAGTGAGATCTGGCTGAGGCTCATCGAAGCATTGCCACAGGAGGTCCTTCGCCCTCATCGTGCCTGATGCCGAAGAATCAAGTGAGGACACATGAATCGCCCCGTTGAGAAACGATATGAGATCGGTCACTCAACGGGGCGATTCATAGGAACGCGCTCAGCATTGATGTAATATCGAGAGGATCCGATTCGACTTGAAGCAGTCGGAATAACCTGCATTATGAGAATATGGCTACGACTATTCCCAGTAATTGGCATGAACATCACCGCGAAGACGGCGAACTACTCGGCTGGATATGCGAAGAACATGATGCATTCGCCCCCGTTGATCTTCTGGGCAGGATTGGACAGTTCGGTGATTGGCTCGCTGCTGAGCAAGCATTGGATTTACTGGGAATTGGGTGTTTGTCAGACTTGTATGCCTTGGAAACTTAATCCGGTGAATGGGTACGCGTCCGTATAGTAGAGGTGAGTTCGGCTTGCATCAAGGTCAAGGAAGATGATTTTGGCGATGCCACCGTGTCAACACCTGTCCACGAGCTGCCCTTCCCCGCTGGTTCACGACTTGTGCCATTTGATGAGGCCCCTGGGCAAGTGCTCAGCTCGAGCAGTGTGCTGGATGGATGAGATGTTTCGGCTCATGCAGGCGTTGTCGTAATGCGAAGAGCCTTTATTGCTAACACAAGAAGTATGAACCGTCCTCACTCTTTTTCCACTCACACCCCGCCACAATGTGAAGAGCCCCGTAACGCGACTGGTTCGCGCCAGAAATCATGGTCAGATAACAAAAGAGGTTCCCATCACCTGATGGAAACCCTCGGAATGTGGGTGATATAGGAATCGAACCTATGACCCCTTCCGTGTGAAGGAAGTGCGCTAGCCGCTGCGCCAATCACCCATATTCAGTTGTTGTGCGGAGAACTCCGCGAGTGGGCGATACAAGATTCGAACTTGTGACCCCTTCCGTGTCAGGGAAGTGCGCTACCTCTGCGCCAACCGCCCGGGTCTTCATAATGGAAACGAAACAAATCATCTCCATCACGAGGTGGGTACGAGAGTCGAACTCGTCTATACGGCTTTGCAGGCCGCTGCCTAACCGCTTGGCTAACCCACCGTAAGGTCGTCAACTCCTCGGACCTTAGAGCGGACAACGGGACTCGAACCCGCGCTCTCAACCTTGGCAAGGTCGCGCTTTACCAACTAAGCTATGTCCGCGTGTTTTCAGCTGCGTAACCGCTGCCGAAGCACGAGTAACTACTATAACGACATCCGCGCAATTTGCAAAATCAGCGTGTCGTACTGCAATACCTCGATTCCTGCTTGCATATCCCTAACTTGCCAACATTACTGTGCACAAACAGCCGATGCCGTGACACTGACGGTTGACAACACATAGCGTAAATATCGCAACAAGGCATCTGATATCGCAGCTGGCTCAACGATTCACCAAAAGGCATAAGTCCTGCTGAATTCTCCAACTCCCAGCTACATTGGAGATATGGAAACAGCAGGAAACGCACGGCGCACCTTCTTGATAGCCGCCTTTGAGGGATGGAATGACGCCTGTCAGGCTTCGACAGGAGTCATTCGTCATTTGATGTCGCACTACGAATCCCGCGAAGTGCGCCATATTCGATGTGACGGCTTCTATGACTATCAAAGCACCAGGCCCATGGTGTGCCACGTCACAGGTCGCCGCCGCATTCTGTGGCCTCAAACCACATTTTTTGCCATTGACATCAATCCTGAAACCCGCATTTATGCGCAAATCGCTCCCGAACCCAATTACCGTTGGATAGATTATTGCCGCACAAGCCTCCGCATAGCGGAGGAATTCGAAGTCACCGATATCGTCACACTGGGCTCCATGTTCGCGGAATGCCCTCATACCCGTCCGCTGCCGTTGGACGTATCTGATTCACATAAACAATGCGAGATGGACCGTGAATTTGACGGCCCCGTTGGTATTCCCACCGTTTTGGATGCCATCGCTCAAGAAGAAAACTTCTCCACTGCATCCATTTGGTCTTCGATCCCGCAATATTTAGGCGGTGATGATTGCGCACAGGCCACTCTGCAAATGCTTGACAGGCTCGCATTCATCCTCGGCACAGAACTTGACAAAGGCAACCTTCCTGTCAAGGCGGCTCAATGGAAGCATCAGGCCGAAGATATCACTGACAGCAGTGAAGACTTGGGCGAATATGTTCGCCATCTAGAGCATGAATACGATTTGAAAGCCCAGGCAAAGGCTATCGCCGGCGAAGGCGCCCCGAGAGCCGAGCAGCTCGTCAAAGAGGCGGAAGAATTCCTCAAGGATATGGGCAACTGCATGTAGAACGCATAGCAGGCCTGTTCGGGACGTTCATTCACGACTAGTGATGGACGTCCCGAATTGTTTTGAAACCACAACACATTGTGCATCACAAGATGTATTATTTCGTGCCTCCCCGCAGCCGCCCGTAACATCAATATCCATGTCCCAACCATTGAGTAACTTACCTCCGGAACATATTGGATTATCCGGCATACAGAGCGTGGTAGCTCTGCTAACACCGAGATCACGACCTCACCATGTCCAAACCTGTTAGAGCGGCATTGGCGAGATGTATGTACTCGGTGTCCGGATGGGAGAAATAGGAGGAATGCGATGAGCGAATCCGAAAATAAGACGGCAGAATCACAAAACACGCAACCCAAAAGCAAACTTAAGCTGATCATTGCTGTATGCGTGGTCGTAATCGTCATCGCAGTCGCTGCAGCATGGGGCTGGAACGCTTATCAGGCCAATGCGCTGAACACCGCTGAGGCGAACTGCGCCGAAGCATCCGAAACGACACGTGTCGCCCAAAACCAGTACAACGCATTGGTAAACGGCGACGCAGCAGACGCCAGCGAAATCACTGCCGATGAGGTCAAGGATGCCAGCACGGTTGAAAATCTCGCCAATCTCCTCAATGAGGAACCACCCACCTCGGGCACTTGCGCAGTCGATGGCGTTGATGCACTGAACGAGCAGGTCGGAGTGTACGAAACCTCCACCAAGTGGTACGGTGACCAGCTCAAGGCCTTGGAGCAGGCAGTTCAGGCAGTGAATGATTCAAAGATCTCTAAGTAATGGATCAACGACACATTCACCATCCATCTTCTGAGATTCAGTGATTTCAACGATTTTAAGGATGTGGCAGATATCGACACACCGCATTTGCGAGAGTCGGTATCTGCCACTACTCTTATCCAAGGTTCGTGAAGCTCATCACAGGTTGAACAGCATCACGTTCGCGGACATAGCTTAGTTGGTAAAGCGCGACCTTGCCAAGGTTGAGAGCGCGGGTTCGAGTCCCGTTGTCCGCTCCCTTCCCTCGTTTATCTTTCTCTCATGAATAGTCCTGGCTCACACATTCCCATTCCGGAAAGTCTGCTCGTTCAACCCTGAGTTCATTTCGTACAGGGAATCGAAATCGAAGTTTCGACTGTGCAAATATCACTTATGTGCGGCAATAGCAAATTGCAGAGGGATATGATTTTGCCCCTCCTTCAAGCGATATCGCCCACTGCCAACCTCTTCCATGAGATCCGGCCACGGACACCACGCGGAATACGTCGACTCTTCAAGATCATCAATGGTCAAACCAGCCTGAATAAGCGCTGAAACTATTTCTCCCAAGGAATGATTCCACTGGTGGTTACGCGTATGCTTGATTTTCGGCGAATCAGCGTAGGAGACATAGCTCTCCTCGTCATCCCAGGTCAAAGGCGATTCGGTCTGGAAATACGGATATGCCACCTTGAGCCCATTCGAGACGTCGTCATCTATGGTCATCATCATCGGGTGGTCATCACGAATGAAGAATGTGCTACCGCGTTTCATAAGCGAAGCGACCACTTTCGCCCATCCTGCGATATCAGGCAACCAACACAGCACTCCGAGCGACGTGTAAACGAGGTCAAATTCACCATCCACAGCTTGCCTGGCTTCATATACATTCGCATGGATGAATTCGATATCTTCCTGTGCTCGAGTCGCAATATAACGGGCATATTCCAAAGATTTCTCAGACAGATCCAATCCCACGACCCTATGCGCACCGCGCCTTGCAAAGCCAATCGTATCCACTCCCACGTGGCATTGAAGGTGCAAGACGTCTTTACCTCGTAAATCACCGAATCGTTCGATATCCTGAGCCAATTGCATACTGATGGCCTGAGGATCGGCGAGAAGCTCATTGACACCGCCATAATCCCCTGACATATGCGCTTGTGCACGGTCATCCCAATTGGCCTCGTTATCCTTGAAATATTGATCAGAAGACGCTGTTGTCATATCTGTTTCCCTATCGTCCCGTTTTGCAACGAACTGTGGTCAATACTAATGATGTCGAGTCTCAAATCACAATCGCATTGTTGAGAGGCGGTATTGCCACAAGTCAAAAAACGCCTCACACTTTATGACTACTGTGACGTATCACCGAGTAGCCCTAAAGTGCTTGGCGGTTCCTGTCTTTTCTTGCAAGTCACAATCCGAAGACTGTGACTCAATCCAAGGACTTGATACTTTCTGTAGGCTATGCCTCAGTCAGTGATTCTGGCCCGAATATTCCGATGACGGATTCAGGCCCGAGTACTCCGACGACGCAACATCACGCCACTGGCTGCCGCAAGTACCGCGAAGGCAAGTACCAGTCCTACCTCCGCACCGGTATTGGCCAATTGCTTATGACGCTTTTTGACAACCAATACCTTGTCATTAGCATCATTCGTGGTGTCGCCATTTTGATTCAAATCCTGGCCATCACCACTGCCATCACCATGACCGTTATTCGATCCTTGGCTGCCATCGGATCCGCCTTGCTGGTTGCCATCACCGGTTCCGGATCCCGGATCGGTTTCCGTTTGCTGCTCCACCACAGTGATATGAGCAACGACGTCATAGGTAACCAACGATTCGTCCGCCGCACAGGTGTTTGTCGCAGAATCAGCAGTGACACTCAGTGACTTGCTAGAAACTGTGACGACTCCCTTCACGTCGAAGGCGCCTGGCTTGGACAACAGTTGAGAGTCAAAATCATCCCATGACACGAGCTCATCGGTGACGGTATCGTCACTCCAACGTACCTTCAAGGTCTGGGAAGATTCAGCTTCTCCCCATATTGATCCTGAAATTCAGATCAGCATCATCGGCCTCAACACCCTTTGGCGTGACTTCAGTTTCGCCTTCGCCAGGTGTTGGACCCGTGGGATCGGTCGAGTCTGTGGGATCGGTTGGATCGGTTGGATCCGTGGGTTCGGTGTCACTGGCCTTGACCGTCACCACAGACAACGCAGCAACACTCACACCCGCTGTTCGAGCTGTTCCCGAGACCACACCCGTAGGATCAACAGAACCCTCCACTGCAATCGTCGCCTCACCTTCAGGCAAATCAGCAGGGATGGTTGCCATAACACGAACAAGAGAATTCATGATACGACCAGTCGTCGCATTCTCGTCGGTGTAATGGAATGAACGGGCAAGGTCGTATTCCAAGGGTGGAACATGTTCTTTCCCTGCGGAATCGGTGAGCTTTGCCGTCAATTTGATCTTGTTCAGTTCTTCTTGGGTCAATCCCTGGGCCGCCAGCAGTACAACTTCCTGAACGCTTGCAGACGAATCAAGCTCCTCCACAACCGTTGGGGCATATTCGCTTTTCCAACCACTCACTTCAGAAGCAAGATGGAAGGTGGCATCACGCATCATCAAATCGAGACCGCGCTACGGCAGACGTGAAGCGAAGTCAGCATAATTGCGCTGGCTCTGCGGAGTCCAACCGACTTCTGCGAGCGCATACAAACGCGGCAATGTCACGAATTGCATATCGTGTTCGGTGCGCAGGTGTTCGCTCCAGATGGCGCCTTCAACACCCAACATGCCCGATTCGGACACGCCCATTGCCGAGGTCGGATCCCAGTTGTAGAAGGTCTGCGTCGTGCATCCGCTGGGGAATGCCCAGTTCGGACCGCCAAGGTTCAGCACCTGGCTTCTGCGGGAAAACGCATTGCTGACCTTTGAAGCAATGATCTTGCCTCCACGCTCGTTCACCAGTTTTTACACGCCATCGAGATTGCCGTACCAGAACTGTCCAACGGTGCCTTCCGGCAAAGTCGACCACGCAGTGCTTGCAGCCTCGTTCCATACAATGGGGGTGAAATTCGCATCGGTGACGATCTTTGACACCTTTTGCATGTATTCCTGATAATCCGCACCGGTTACCGTTTCTGAATGCGCTTCGCTGCCGATATGCAGGTAGCTCTTCCCAACAGCGGGCAGTGCAGAATTTTGCGTACCGGTAATCACATCAACCGCCAGCTGATTCAATACCGTCCCCAAGAACTCATAGGTCACTTCGGAATTAGTGGCGAATGTGGTCTCGCTAATAGAGCGCGTCGGTCATTTCAGGAGCCGTGGTCTCCCTTTCCAATGGTTTTGGATTGGAGTTGCCGGTATTCACTGCGGTATGACACGCAAAGCGCTCAGAGAGTGTCCTGGACCATCGATTTCAAAGACCACTGCGATACCACGCGATGCCGCATAGCTCACCAAATCAACGAATTGTTGTCTGGTATAGAAACCGGTACGTCCATCAAGATGAGCCCACTTTGTGCGATCAGCCGACCATGAGGTATTGCCCGAGAAGCTGGTGAGTAGCGAATAGTCGATTCCGGAAGGGTTGTCTTCCGGAGTATCAATGGCGATGCGCCATCCTTCATCCTCCGAGAGATGCATATGCAGCACATTGAGCTTGGCAGAAGACATGATGTCAATGAGGTTCTTGACCTCGTCAACCTCATAGAAGGAACGTGCGGAATCGAGCAACAATCCACGCCATTCATACCGTAGCTTGTCCTGTATGGTCACTGCAGGAAGCGCAATCTACCCTGTAATCTGCTCAGGAGATTGCGCCCACGGTCCTGCAAGCTGAAGCAATGTCTGCACGCCCAGAGCACGCCCTGGCCGTTGCCTCCCACTATGGACACTGAGTCATTGCTCACAGTGAGTGCATATTCCTCACCGGCCAACGATGAGTCAGCAGATAAACCAGCCTTCCTCGCCTTCTTTCAGCGCCATACCGTATGAACGCGATAAGGCGGAAGGCAGTAATTCGGCTGTAGCGGTTTGACCACCAGAGGCAAGGCAGGTGTCTTGCCTCAACGTCAAGGCATCCACACCTTCGTTTTCGATCACAGATGCCGGCTTGGGAATAACCGTGGTTTCCACAGCAACGGGGATTTTCTCCGGCAGCACGCCATTGATGACTACTTCCCAAATGGAAAGCGACCACTGCTGAGATTTTGCGAATGTCTCGTTTTCATATATCGTCCCTGTGTCCCATCGGGAGGCTGGTGACTTACCGTGGACGCGCGTTCACCGGATAATCCGGTCAACACATTGGTCCACGATTGGCCGTCATTGGACACTTCGATGTTGTAATCGGCACCAAAGGTATTGCCCCATGCGATGTCAACCGACTTCAGGCTTGCACTGGCGCGAAGATCGTAGACAATCCGCACGTTATCCGCCCTGTTGGCGCTCCAACGCGAGGCGCCTATTGCGTTGTGCACGCTTGGCTGGCTTCCGTTCTCCGGCATGCCATTGCCGTCCGCAGTCAATTCCGGTCCCATTCGGTCGTCCACTTCGGTTCCCGAAGCAGTCACCACCGAATTCAATGCCAGATTTGATACCTGCGAAGAGTCCTCGTTGGTTTCAGATGCATTTTCCGCTTGCGCAGAAGCCACTATTCCTGAAATTGTCCCGAGACTCACCAGAAATGCAACAGCACATGCTGTCACTCTTCTCTTCCATATATTCTTCATCCTCATTGATGCCTTCACTCTAGATAGATATGATGCGTCACCAACCATTGAGGACGCCATAGTCCTCAAGATACGACAACACAGATTTACGATATCTAATTATGTTAGCTTTGTAAACAAATGGTGATGTTATGCAGTTCTTATATGCATTCGCCCGTTCACAGCTTTTATGTCCTAGTGAAATCTACGTATAAACGTTGCAATATAGCCACTCATTCATGACATGAATGGGTTTACATGGTCGAGTTTAAGACCTCATCCATTGCAGCGACATTATCGGCATCACTGAGCAAACACCGCCATAAATCGAAATAACCTGCAACAGTTAAGGCACTTATCAATTAGTGTTGCCTGCATTCATTGCGAATTTCTTGCCAGTATGAAAAACCTGCCATACTATAGAAAATCCCGCCAACCTGTGAAGGTGAGCGGGATAACATTGCATCTCAATAATTGCACGCCGATAGCCACGCGATCATGCAGCGTTTATGCCACTGCGGCAGTAGCAGGCAGAACCCCCGTAATAAGCAGCAATGCCACCACAACGGCCAATCCGATGCGATATACGGCAAATGCCTTGTATGAGAAAGTGGAAACGAATTTCAGGAAGCCGATGATCACGACATAACCCACAACGAAGCTCACCACCGTGGCCGCAATGGTTGCGCCCCAGCCTGGGAACATGGCATCTGCATTCACATCCTTCAACGCTTTGATCGCTTCCAGGATTCCTGCACCGAAAACAGCGGGGATCGCCATAAGGAAGCTCACGCGCACAGCGGACTCACGTGTATATCCCATGGCACGGCCAAAGGTGATCGTGCCTCCAGAGCGTGAAACACCTGGAATCAACGCCAGCATCTGTCCTACGCCAAACAATGCGGCATCCTTGACGTCCATCTCCTGGATCGTTTTGACCTGGCGAGAACGTGCGTCGACATACCACAGCAATACGCCGAATACCAGAAGGACGAAAACGGTAATCCACAGATTGCGCAGAGATGTTTCAATGGCATTTTGGAACAACAATCCGGCAATCACAATGGGCAGAGTGCCGACGATAATGTACCAGCCCAGAGCGGCATCCCTGTCCTTCGACCCCATGCGTTCCTGCCATGTCTTGCCATCCTTGCCGCCCAGGCAGCCGAACCAGTGAGTAAGAATGCGAATGATATCCTTGCGAAAATAGAGCAATACCGCAAGTTCGGTTCCCAACTGGATTATGGCAGTGAATGCCGCGCCTGGGTCAGAGCCAAGCATCAGATCGCCGATAATGCGTATATGTGCACTTGATGACACTGGGAGATATTCCGTAAGTGCCTGAACAAGGCCTAGCACTATTGCCTGGAAGAAATTCATAACCCCTCTTTATGGTTATTGTCCGAATATGACGTGTTAACAATATCGGATGCATAGATCATGCACATCCTGACAAAGCACATTGTCGCACAGCACACACACAATGAACTCAGGCCCATCCGTACAAGGAGGAAATATGGCTTCGTACCGCAAAAGCAGAGTGCATGCACCACAAGGTTTCTTTGCCTGTGAGGGTTTGGGACTTCGTTGGCTTGGCGAGGCTCATTCCCAGGGCGGTCCGCGGGTAGTCAAAGTGTTTGATTGGAGCGACGACTGGCTTGATATCGAACGCGTCAGCGCTGCCTCTCCGACTCCGAAAGCGGCATTTGAATTCGGGGCAGCTTTGGCTCATATGCACGATGCCGGCGCTCCATCGTTCGGCGCCGCTCCTGAAGGCTATGACGGAACCTGCTATTTCGGCCCTCTTCAGGATCCGGTTCCCATGGATACCGGCAACTGGTCCGACTGCATCACCTATCTGGCAGAAGGCCGGCTCCTTCCCATGGTAGACCTGGGCATTCGTCGCGGAACCCTGAATGCCGCCGATCTGGATCTAACCAATCGTGTGATTGACGCTCTGCCTCAATTATTGGGCAAAGCCAAGGATGACAAGCCTGCTCGCATTCACGGTGATTTGTGGAGCGGCAATGTGATGTGGACAGCGGATAGCGGCCAGGTGGAAGCGATTCTTATCGACCCGGCGGCGCACGGTGGACATCGCGAAGAGGATCTGGCAATGCTCCACCTCTTCGGCATGTCATATTTGACGCAGATTATCGAGGGATATCAAACCGTCCATCCATTGAAGGCAGGCTTTGAACAGCGAACCACGATATGGCAGCTGTATCCCATTGCGGGGCATTGCGTATTCTTCGGTGGCGGATATGTGAGCGAATACCGTTCAATGTGCCGTTCCCTGCTGGGATAGCCACGTTTGCGACATCGGCCCGCCGCGCTTGCGTCAATGCAGCGTATTCATTGCATCTGCTCGGTCATCGTGCCGCATATTAAGCCCTGAATTGCCGCACCGCAAGCACACACAGACACACTCAGACGCTTACGGTCGCTGTCGGATACTCATATCCACAGTAGGCACACGAATATCACGAAGGTTTCGGGTATCTCGCAATTCCCATATACGTTGCATTCAACTGAGATGCGGATGATCCTGAAAACTCAGCCGATTCATGTCGCCGGCAAAGGACCATAACAGTGTCGGCTGCCACACCGATGAAGGTCTGGCAGCCGACACTGATTGCAGATAATTAATCAATCCATTCGCGCAAACAGTGGCAAATGGCACGCACCCGGCTTAGCTCAAAGCATCCTTCAATTTGGAGAAGAAGCCTTTCTTCGCCCCGGTTGTCGGCTTGGAGCTCTGCGACACATGCTGCGCTTTGGCATCATGGCTTGCTGAGAATTGTTCCATCAAAGAACGTTCTTCATCGCTGAGCTTGGTTGGAATATGAATTCCCACATGGGCGATCAAATCACCGCGTTCGCCATTGGAACCGCGGAGCAATGTGACACCGAGCCCTTTCATGGGAATGGTATCCTCGGGCTGAGTTCCTGCGGGAATGCTCACCGTTTGTTTGCCATCAAAAGTGTCGATATCCAAATCGTGCCCGAGCACGGCCCAGCTCATAGGCACCTGGATCCAGCAATGCAGATTATTGCCTTCGCGCGTGAACTGCTTGTCCGGCTTTACGCGCACGTCAATATACAGGTCTCCAGCGGCACCGCCGCCTTCACCCACCTCACCTTGACTGGCCAAGCGCAAACGAGTGCCGTCATTGATTCCAGCCGGAATCGTGACACCGACCTCACGCTTCGTACGCACACGGCCATGCCCCATGCATGAAGGGCAAGGGTTGTTGATAATCGTGCCGTGACCTTCGCAGCGCTCGCATGGCGCGGAAGTCATCATCTGCCCCAACATGGTGCGCACGACCTTCTGCCTGAACCCTTGACCTTGGCAGTCAGGGCAGGTTACGGGTTTCTCTCCATTGGCGGAGCCGGATCCGGAACACTGCTGACACAATCCGAAAGTCGCAATATTCACGTTGGCGGTTCCACCGAATACTGCCGTTTTGAGATCGATGCTCGCGCTGGCCAGAGAATCACGACCAGGCTGGGTTCGAGGGGTCGGTCCTTGACCGCCGCCACCGAAAGCTCCACCAAAGAACTGTCCGAAGATATCGCCCATATCTCCCATATCGAATCCACCGGCGCCGAATCCGCCTGCTGAACGCGGATCGTTGGGATCTACACCGGAATCATACATTCGTCGTTTTTCTGCGTCCGACAGAACCTCGTATGCAGTATTGACTTCCTTGAACTTATCTTCATACTCGGCACCCGCAATATCTGGATGGTATTTGCGGCTCATCTTGCGGTAAGCCTTCTTGATTTCATCCTCGCTGGCCGATCGGTCAACGCCGAGCACTTCGTAATAATCTGCCACTGTGGTGTTTCCTTTATATTGTTGTTCGCGAGTTATTGTGCCATAAGGCTGGGTCAGCCGACCTTGTGTTGCATTATGAATTCACCGTTGCCACACAGCCGCGCAGAAACGACATTCGTCCTTGTTGAGCACCGTTATGCCTCGGATCCGCCGTCTTCATACGACATGAATGCCGTCAGATACCGAGCCACGGCCCGAACGGCAGCCATAGTAGCCGCATAATCCATATGCGTAGGCCCTATGGATCCCACAAAAGCCACCGGATGGCTGGCAGGAGTTTGCTTGCCGCCACTCTTCGGGCTCGTGTCTGCATCATCTGATGCATGGAATATCTGCGCGTCTCTGCTGCCAACCATGCCCTGTCCATCCTTCACAGGCGATTTATCAGAGCCGTCGAGATGTGCGGTCTTACTGTGCAAAGAAGCAGAATCATATTGATCCGCTGCGGCATTTTTTGAATGATGCATCTTTCGAGAGTCATCATCGATATCGTTTGCGATACGATCAACGCCCTCATTGGATGCATTGCCATATCCGCTGGTCACCACCGCCGCATTCAACAGGCCGGGCGTATGCGTTTCCGAGCCAATCGCAACTCCAACGCCTCTTGCATCCGTTCCTTCGCTTAAGGAGCTCATAAGACGCATGATCACCACTTGCTCCTCAAGCGCATCGAACAGCGGTGCCAAATCGGTGACAGGACGCTGATGCGCCAAGCGAGAGGTTCCTGCCATATACAGGTCACTGCTGCGTTCATCATCGGCCATACGCTCGAAAGCCCGTGCCACACCTTCAAATAACGGTTCTGTGACGGCATCGCCATGAATTCCCTGCATGCCACGCAACCGTCTGGCAGCCGTCATCAAGGACAAGCCATAGCAACGGGAGTTGATGACCGCGCCACACCGAGTCACCAGATCTTCATCCAAACCAGGACCGACCTCAATCATATGTTGGGCAACGCTTCCCGTATCAGTGATCACCACCACCAAAACCGTCACAGAGGAAACCGGGACGATCTCGATATGACGAATTGTGGAACGAGACAGCGCCGGGGAAGCGACGACGGCAACCTGTCCTGTAATGCTTGCCAATAGCCGTGCAGATCGCTGCAAAGTGTCTTGCAGACTTACCGCACCTTCAAGGAAACTCTTGATACCACGTCTTTGCGCAGGCGTAAGTGGGATCACGGTTGCCAAGCGATCCACAAAATAGCGGTAGCCCTTCTCTGTCGGAATGCGGCCAGCTGAAGTATGTGGCTGTTCGAGATACCCTTCGTCTTCCAATGCCGCCATGTCATTGCGAATGGTTGCAGAGCTCACGCCCAGACTGTGATCCTTGGCCAAAGCAGCGGATCCTACGGGTTCCTGCGACCGGATGTAGTCCTCCACCACCGCTCGCAAAACCAGCATTCGTCTCGACTGAGTCATGCCGACCTCCTTTGACTCTGTGGACCTTGGATGTGCTCATCGCAATCAGTGCTGCGATTGCATATTCCAGTTATGTATGGAATCTGTTCCTTAGCGTATGGGCATTCAGCACAATCGTCTGACCGATAGCATGTATGACCTACCCATTAACAACTGTGACTCCACGGCTCGCAAAATATGTTACACACCGGTTTAGCACTCCATGACGTTGAGTGCTAATCGCTTTCGTTCTCAGAATATATTGCCGTAACTGTGCCTGTCTATACGGCGGATATTCATGCAATTACTCCCCTGTGCGCGGAAGACTTGATCGCATACCGCAAGGATTTCATCCCTGTGAGCGCTAACATCACAGAAAGTCACAGAACACGCCAAATCCGAAAGCCTTAGTCGGTTGACCCAGTTACTATGTAAGAGCAATGTGAGGGCATAGACCGCCGAAGCAGATGCCGAAGGCGGTTGCCCGAATTATTGGAAGGAAAATACACCAATGACCGAATTCAAGGAAACCGAACTGGACGCACGCGCCATTACCATGGCCAAGGTCCTTTCGGCTGATGCGGTTGAAAAGGCGGGCAGCGGACACCCCGGATCCCCCGTCTCCTCTGGCACCGATCGCCTACACCCTCTATCAGCACTTCATCAAGCACGATCCGAACGATCCCAACTGGGAAGGTCGCGATCGTTTTATTCTTTCCGGCGGTCATGCCTCCCTTACCCAGTATGTCCAGCTGTATCTGTCCGGCTATGGCCTGACCATGGACGATCTGAAGAACTTCCGCGGTGGCGCTGAGACCCGCACTCCGGGCCATCCTGAGTTCGGCCTGACCCCTGGCATTGAAATGACCACCGGTCCTCTGGGACAGGGCTTTGCCTCCGCAATCGGTTTCGCTTATGGTGAGCGCTTCCAGCGTGGCCTGCTCGACCCTGAGGCTCCTAAGGGCGATTCCCCATTCGACCACAAGATCTGGGTCATCTGCGGCGAAGGCGATATCGAAGAAGGTATCTCCGGCGAAGCAGCATCCTTGGCAGCAAACCAGGAACTTGGCAACCTGACCGTAATCTTCGACGCAAACCGCATCCAAATCGAAGGCGACACCAATCTGGTGCTTGCTGAGGATGTGCTTAAGCGCTTCCAGGCATACGGCTGGTACACCGATGAGTTCAGCTTCATCCAGCCTGACGGCTCCTACAAGGAAGACGTTGACGGATTCGCAGCCGTCGTAGAGAAGGCACAGAAGGAAGCTCCGAACCAGCCAAAGCTGATCAAGGTCGATACCCTGATCGCATGGCCGACCCCAGGCAAGACCAACGATCCTTCCGCTCACGGTTCCAAGCTCGGCGCAGAAGCCGTTGCTGGCCTGAAGAAGGTCCTGGGCTACGATCCTGAAGAGAACTTCCACGTTGACGAAGAGGCTCTTGCACATGCACGCAAGGTCGCCGAGCGCGGTCTGGAAGCTCATAAGGAATGGGACGAAAAGTTCGACGCTTGGCGCAAGGCCAACCCGGACAAGGCTGCTCTGTACGATCGCATCAAGACCGGCGATTTGCCTGAAGGCTTCGACGAGGCCATCGACAAGGCAGTAGAAGGCTTCGAGGTCGGCAAGGGCATCGCAACCCGCGGCGCTTCCGGCACCATCCTCAATGCAATCGCAGCCGTTATGCCTGAGCTCTGGGGTGGTTCCGCTGATTTGGGCGGTTCCAACAAGACCGATCTCAAGGGTGCTGCAACCTTCGCTCCAAAGGGCAACGAAACCGCACAGTGGCCTGTATGCGACGAATACGGTCGTCAGCTGCACTTCGGCGTGCGCGAGTTCTCCATGGGCGCCATCACCAACGGCATCCTGCTGGGCTCCCACACTCGCCCATTCGGCGGCACCTTCTTCATGTTCTCCGATTACGAGCGTCCGGCTGTGCGTCTGGCTGCTCTTATGGAGATCCCGAACCTGTATATCTGGTCCCACGACTCCGTCGCCGTCGGCGAGGATGGTCCGACCCACCAGCCGATTGAGCACCTGGCAGCATTCCGCGCAATGCCTCAGCTCGAAGTGGTTCGCCCGGCTGATGCCTTCGAAACCGCAGAAGCCTACCGTGCATTCTTCGAGAAGTCGAACTCTCTGCCGACCGCAATGGTGCTCACCCGTCAGGGCGTGCCTGCTTTGGCAGAAACCGCACAGAAGGCTCGCGAGGGCGTGAAGAAGGGCGCATATGTGCTCGTCGAAACCGAAGGAACCCCTGATGTCATCCTCATGGCTTCAGGTTCCGAGGTCCAGTGGGCAGTTGCTGCAGCAAAGACCCTTGCCGATGAAGGCGTGAAGGCTCGCGTCGTTTCCGTTCCTTCGCTGGAATGGTTCGAGGAGCAGGACGCGGAATACAAGGAAGCCGTGCTTCCTGCCGCTGTCAAGGCTCGTGTCTCCGTCGAAGCCGGTGTGGCAATGCCTTGGTACAAGTACCTCGGTAGCTACGGCAAGCCTGTTTCCATCGAGCAGTTCGGTCTGCAGGGTGACGGCGCACAGAATATGATCGACCTCGGCATCACCGCCGAGCATGTGGTGGAAGCCGCCAAGGCATCCATCGCTGAAGTCGAAGCCGCCAAGTGATGATTCGTGGGCCGCACACCTCATGTGCGGCCCACATGCACAATTAAAGATTTGTTCCATAGCGGAATATAAGGAGAAATAACAAATGACTGAAGCAACTCAGCGCACGTCCGATTCCGGCGTTTCCATCTGGCTGGACGATCTGTCCCGCACCCGCATCGAGTCGGGCAACCTGCAGGAGCTCATCGCTGACAAGAACGTCGTCGGCGTCACCACCAACCCCTCCATCTTCCAGAAGGCATTGAGCCAGGTCGGCCCATATGATGCCCAGCTCAAGGAACTCGGCAAGGTGGATGTGGAAACCGCTATTCGCGAGCTGACCACCACCGATGTGCGCAACGCCACCGATATCTTCCGTGAAGTTGCAGAGAAGACCGATTTCGTTGACGGCCGCGTCTCCATCGAGGTGGATCCTCGTCTGGCCCACGAGACCGAAGCAACCGCAGTCCAGGCAGTGGAACTGTGGGAGAAGGTTGACCGTCCGAACGCGATGATCAAGATTCCTGCAACCCTCGAAGGTCTGCCAGCAATCACCGCAACCCTGGCCAAGGGCATTTCCGTGAACGTCACCCTGATCTTCTCGCTCGAGCGCTACGAGCAGGTCATCGATGCCTTCATCGAGGGCATCGCACAGGCTGCCGCCAACGGTCATGACCTCAAGCACATCGGTTCCGTGGCTTCCTTCTTCGTCTCCCGCGTGGATTCCGCTGTGGACAAGCTGCTCGAAGAGAACGGTTCCGAAGAAGCCAAGGCCCTCGAAGGCAAGGCTGCTGTGGCCAACGCTCGTCTGGCCTATGAGCTCTTCGAGAAGAAGTTCGCCGAGGATCCTCGTTGGGCCGATCTCGAGGCCAAGGGCGCCAAGAAGCAGCGTCCTCTGTGGGCTTCCACCGGCACCAAGAACGCCGCATACTCCGATTGCAAGTATGTCGACGAACTGGTCGCTCCATTCGTGGTGAACACCATGCCTGAGAAGACTCTGAACGCTCTTGCTGATCACGGCAATGGCGCTCCAAGCATCAAGGGCACTTATGAAGATGCACACGCTGTGATGGACAAGCTGGCTGAGCTCGGCATCGACTTCAAGGCTGTCACCGACAAGCTTGAGGCTGACGGCGTTGCAGCATTCATCAAGTCCTGGGATACCGTTCTGGCTGATGTTCAGGCTGGTATCGACCGCGTGAATGCCTGATTCACTTACAGGAATGATTCTTCGATAATCAATCCCAACCGTCACACTTCGGCGTGACGTGAAAATGGGTCCGCTCCTTATGGAGTCGGGCCCATTTTCATATCTGTGCATCTGAATCCGTGCATCTGAATCCGTGCATCTGAATCCGTGCATCTGAAATCTAGTATCCGTATTCAGTATCTAAATCCCGGAGCCTTATCTTGCAGCGATAGCCTGTGGCTAAACCCTCTCCTCATGTCCTCTGGCTATATGTCCTCTGGCCATATTCCCATCACCATATTCTGCAACCATTTCCATCGCTTTATACTTCAGCCATGTTTCTGCAACCTCATTCCGGAGTCTCACTCCTGAGCCATATCCGCAGCGCATTCCTATCAACATATGCTTACTCGTGATTCAACGCAGAAAAAACATATGCCTCCACACACAAGTGCAGAAGGCATATATGACCGTGACTTCGCAAACCGGAACTACTTCTTGGTAATGCTCCTATGAATGCGGGAAAGCACTGCCGTGGTCAACTGAGCGGCACGGGTATCACCCTGATCATGAGTCATAATGGCGACGGATACCGTCACACCTTTGTCTTTGACAATGAGGAAATAGTTCACACTGTTTTGAATGCCTGAACCTCGATGGGCTGCAACCGTCATGCCTTCTGGGATGGTAACCCCGCTTGATGCCACATCGACACTCATCAATGACACTGCTGAGGTCTTGGCAACGGCATTCAGCATAGCCACAGCATCCTGTGCACTGGTGTAATTCTCTTTGCCTTCATTCGACGCAGCAACATCACCGTAATTTCTTTGCAATTCGGTGGAAGCATAGCCATGGGATGACAACCATGCATTCACGCCTTGAGTTCCACCAAGATCAGCAATCAGCTGGTTGGCGGCATCATTGTTCATGCTGCTCATCATGTCACTGGCTGTCGCATTTGAGGTCTCACCATTATTCGTAGCCGCCAAATACACCGGCAGATACAACCCTGCTGCAACGAGCCTCTGGTTTGACTGCTTGGAATCATAGGTCGTTGCTTCGGCTCCGACTGTTGAAATCGAGACTGCGACATCGGTGGTCGAGTATGCATCGATTATGGAATCGAAATCAGCACTGGAAAAACTCACGGCAGCATCCGCGCTGGAACTATCCGGCGATGCCGAGGTAGTGCTCGAACTATCACTGCTTGCAGATGAAGAAGGGCTGGCAGCGGATGCAGATGTGTTGGAAGCCGTCGAAGCCGCTCGCTCTGAGGCAAGTTGATGCCCCAGAATCACAGTGGTCACGATGGCAATGACCGCAATCACCGAAATAATGGCTACGATAATTCCCATACGGCGAGTAGAAGAACTGCTTGTGGCGCTTCCAGAAGAATTGGCATTCGATGTTGCTGCCATAGGCACCGTGGGATCTGCAAGCACCGGACTTTGGGCAGCACTCCCAGTGGCGCATTCTTGTTCTCCTTCATCATATTGCGCCATGAAGGTGTCAAAATCATTGCCGACAACAGGCTGACTCTGTATGGGCTGCTCTTGTCCGATGCCCTGATCGTGGACACTCTGAAAACCACTGCCCTGCGCTGCCATGCCTTGTTCATAGTTCTGCCCAAGGTTGCTGGACACAAAGCCTTGTGTTCCTTGGGTCGGAGATTGCGTATCAGAGCCGGTGCCTTCGCCTCCAGGAAATGCAGAGGGCTGCCTAGCCGCATTCGATGAGGCTCCAACACCGGAATACGACAGTTGATCGCCTATTGCAGGAATTGCAGTTTGGGATTGCGTCTTCTGAGGCATGGCTGGCATCGTCAGTTCAGGAACTGTCGGAACCTGGTTGGCCTGCCCGGATACGACATCCTGCACATCGGGGCTCGATTTGATTTGCTCCCCCGGCTGTGCACCCGGCTGAACGGATCCTACCGGCGTCCCGCAGTTTTGGCAAAACCTGTCATCCGCCGAAAGCGGAGACCCGCAATGCATACAAAATGACATCAGAACTCGCTCCCTCTCATCTCTTCGCAATCCTGTGGCCTTAGGCCATATTCTATAGCAGATGTTCCTCTATCCAATGGGCAACGCCATCCAGATTATTTGAAGGACAGACCTCATCGGCAATATGCAGCACATCGGTATGCGCATTCGCAACCGCAACTCCTATTCCTGAACGCTGAAGCATGGCGATGTCAATCGTATCGTCGCCGAAACTCACGGTTTTGCGAGGAGAAATGCCAAAGCGCTTGCATATGGTCATCAAGGATTGTTCCTTATTTGCCATAGGATTCATGAGCATCCACATCACGCCTTCGGAAATATTGACCGCAAGATCCTCAGGAACCAATTGTTCAAGCAATGCAGACTGCCCTGCCTTGGGGAAGATAATGATCTTATCGGCAACACCCTCAGGGACATCGTGAAAATCGGTTATGGTGAACGATTGCGTAGTCCAATACTCCCTGACATCGAAATTGGTATACCGCATATCATCCATCACAATGCCGATGCGCAGATCAGGGATTTCGCTGAGTAGTTGAAGGCATACCTCACACGCCCTGCGCGAGGGAAAACCGACCTTGACCACATGCTGCTGAGAAGCATTCACCGGATTCGTCAAGCTGTCGAAATCGGACTGCAATGGCTGAAAATCAATCAAAGCGCCATTGAGATACGAGCATGCATCCGTCGGTAGTTTCTGAACGAAGGAAAGGCCTGTGCTCACCGGACGAGCCGTGGACACCGCACAGCGTATGCCGGAATCATGGAGTCGTTGCAAAACCCAGATGCTGTAATCGCTGACAAAACGTTCCTCAAAGGTTGGTGCATCATGCATCAACGTGCCGTCAAGGTCCACAACCACTAATTCAGGACGTTCAAGAGTTGAGAGGTGTGTCATATCCGCCTTAAGTCTTCTCCATATACAAGAATCCGGGTTCTCGCGCTTACGAAAAACCCGGATTCAGTACGTCTTGTGCAATCAGGCAACGCCGAACTTGGTCATCAGATCAAGAGCGATGATGATTCCCACCCACAACAGTGCAATGATCACCGTCCAGCGGTTCAAATTCTTCTCAGCAACGCCTGAGGAACCCGCGTTCTGGGTCAGACCACCGCCGAACATATCTGACAAACCGCCACCCTTGCCACGGTGCATAAGGATAAGCAGTGTCAGCAAAGCGCTGAAGATGACCAGGATGATCTGCAATACGAGCTTGACAACCGACATACGGGTTAACCTCCAAAGACAAGTTACTGTGATTAACAATAGCGCAAGGCCTTGAACAACAACAGCGTGTCAAGACCCACGAAGTTACCGTGATCCGGATTTTGCCGCAAGGCGGGCAATCGTGGCTAGCTCATCGACATCAAGCGAAGCGCCGCCGACCAGGAAACCGTCCACATCAGGTTCGCTGATGAGCTGGGAAGCGTTCTTGGAAGTCACCGATCCGCCATACAAAATACGCACGGAATCGGCCACGGACGCATTGAAGCTCTTGCGCAAATCGTCACGTATTGCCTTGGCGGCATCCTGTGCGGTTTCCGGAGTCGCCACCATGCCTGTGCCGATGGCCCAAACCGGCTCATACGCAACGATAAGTCGTGCTGCTTCAGCCTCAGAAAGATCACGGGTCACGTCATGCACCTGACCCACAGCAAAATCAAGTTCGATGCCCTGCCTGCGTTCCTCGAAGCTCTCCCCCACGCATAATATCGGTTGCATATCGGCTGCCAGGACTGCACGGACCTGGTCCACGATATTGGCGTCATCTTCGGGATGATATTTTCTGCGCTCAGAATGGCCGACAATCACGTATGAGCAACCCAAACTTGCCAGCATATCCGCCGAAACGTCGCCCGTGAATGCGCCTTGCGCGGTGACGGAAACCGCCTGTGCACCATAGGTGATATTGAGACGATCCGCTTCCACAAGCACTTGCACGCTTCGCAGTGATGTGAACGAAGGCATCAACGCCACTTCGCAACGCTTGTAATCAAAGCGGACATCACGCAACGACCAAGCCAGTTTCTGCACGAAATACGTGGCCTCCAGATGATCGAAATTCATCTTCCAGTTACCTGCCACGAGTGGAATTCGATGCGGCATATCGCTCCTTACTATGCGCACTTTGATTACAGACGACAAAGCATAGCGGGCATGCCGCTATGAGCATGCCCGCACATCACGGATACGTGAGTGTCGATTAGTCGAGCACCTTCAGTCCCGGGAGTTCCTTGCCCTCAAGCAATTCGAGAGAAGCGCCGCCACCAGTGGAGATGTGCGAGAAGCCCTTCTCTTCGAAACCGAGGTTGCGCACAGCAGAAGCGGAATCGCCGCCGCCGACAATGGTGAAAGCGCCTGCTGCGGTGGCATCAACCAGACCCTGAGCAACAGCACGGGTACCGTCAGCGAAAGCAGCCACTTCGAATACGCCCATAGGACCATTCCAAACGACAGTCTTCGAATCAACGATCTTGTCGTGGAAGAGCTTCTGGGAATCCGGGCCGATATCAAGACCCATCTTGTCCGCAGGAATGGCGTCGGCCGGCACTACCTCAGGAGCGACCGGGGTATCGCCTGCAGGGAATCCTGCATTGACGACGATATCGGTGGGGAGCACAAGCTCTACATTGTTCTTCTCAGCGGTTTCGATGTATCCCTTGACCTTGTCCAGCTGATCCTCTTCCAGCAAGGAAGTACCAACTTCGTAACCCTTGGCCTTGAGGAAGGTGAACACCATGCCGCCGCCGATGACCAGGCGATCAGCCTTGCTCAGCAGGTTCTCGATAACACCGAGCTTGTCAGAAACCTTGGAACCGCCAAGCACCACGGTAAGCGGGCGAACAGGATCGACAGTCGCCTTGGAAAGTGCGGTGACTTCCTTCTCAACCAACAAACCTGCTGCAGCCGGCAGATCAGCTGCCACATCGTAATTCGAGCCTTGTGCACGGTGGACCACGCCGAAACCGTCGGAAACGAACACATCGCCCAATGCCGCGATCTTCTTGGCATAGGCGGAACGCTCCGCAGCATCCTTGCTGGTCTCTTCAGGATTGAAACGCACATTCTGCAGAAGAACCACATCGCCATCCTGCATTGCGGCGACCTTGGCCTGCGCATCCTCACCATAGGTGTCCTCAGCCAATGGCACATCCACACCGAGCAGCTCGCCCAGACGCTTGGCCACAGGAGCCAAGGAGAGTTCAGGAACAACTTGTCCCTTAGGACGACCCAGATGGGCCATCAGAATGACCTTAGCGCCCTCTTCACGCAGCGTATTAATCGTCGGCAACGCAGCCCTGATACGACCATCATCAGTAATGGTGGTACCGTCCAGCGGAACGTTGAAATCAGCGCGAACGAGAACGCGCTTACCCTTGAGATCACCGAGATCCTTGAGTGTCTTCATGAATATCCTTTCTGACCGCGTACACACCGCAGCGTGCACTTGCGGGAAGATCGTGACGTGAACATACGCCAATTGCGATGATACAAGCAACAACGAACAAAAAGCCCTGTCCGAAAGCAAATCCGGACAGGGCTCCGCGGCCTAATATCGCCAAAAACTACTGACGCCGTGCACGTTCTGTTTTATCCGCCAACTGCAGCAAACGCCGGATGCGACCGGCAATGGCATCCTTGGTAATAGGTGGTTCTGCAAGACGTCCCAGCTCTTCAAGGCTTGCATCACCATGATCGAGGCGAAGCTGACCAGCTGCACGAAGATTTTCCGGTACCGAATCGCCAAGAATCTCAAATGCATGGCGGACCTTTTCACTCGCTTCCGCGGCAGCTTTTGCGGAACGACGCATATTGGCATCGTCAAAATTGGCCAAACGATTGGCTTTGCCCCTCGAATCCCCATCTACGCGCTTGCCAGTCCACTCACGCGCCGAGCGAGGAGCCCCGATAAGGTTCAGCATGCGCTCGATGGCATCCGGATCACGCAAAGTCACGCGCTCAGAACTCCGCACCTGCCTTGCACGCGCCCCAATGCCCAGTCGTCGTGCGGCACCCTGCAAAGCCATTGCAGCTTCCTGAGTCGGACAGATAATCTCCATATAGCTGGCCTTGCCCGGAGCCGAAAGCGAACCACGCGCCATAAACGCACCACGCCAAGCCGCCTTGATCTGCGCGATATTGCCACTGACAATTTCAGCGGGCAAACCCTTCACCAAGCGCATGCGGCTGTCGAGCAGACCTGCCTGAAGCGCCAAGGCAGTCGCTCCACGCTCCACGACCACATCGTATCGATGCACCACTCCTGCCGGTGTCTCCACCGAAACCGGAACCAAGGAAGCTTCTCGCTGATAATGCTGTTGGATCATTTCCTGCAGCCATTGGGCTGCATCAAGGGAATCAAACGATGCCCTGATAATGGCTCGACCGTTTACCGGGCGCAAGCCGCCACCAAAACGCATCATGGCTGTCGCCTGAGCCATTTTGGCGGGAGCTAATTCGCTTTCGATTGCGGCAAGTTCGCTTTTGACATCGTCGAGAAGCGCCAAGAGCCAACCTCCTACTTCCTGTTCTTCGCACTACCTATATGCGTTCACGCTCGTCATATTGCGCAACGCCACGGCTTTCTGTGATACCTAAGGTCTTGGACAAGATTATGCCAAACATCAAGTGCATGGTTGGCGCTGACCGTTATACGATACCGCATAATCTCGCCCTTTTCAAAGTTCTGCTTGAAGCATGCAAACGGACGGAGCTGAGCCTGACCTCGACTATCGGCCTTCGCGCTGCTTCCTGCGAAGTTCCCTTGCAGATACGCTAACGGACAGTCCACGGTCACGAAGCCGCTTTGCCAATTCTTCGCTCATCGCCACCGAACGATGCTGCCCTCCTGTGCATCCGATTGCGATGGTGACATAATGCTTATCTTCTTTGGCATATCCTTCGATAGCGCAGCTCAAAGCTTGTTCGTACGCATCCAGGAATTCGACTGCCCCATCGCTGGAGAGCACATAATCGCTCACCGGTTTGTCCAAACCGGTGAGTTCACGCAGACTCGGCACCCAATACGGATTTGGCAGGAAACGAACATCGGCAACGAAATCGGCATCGATTGGCATGCCGTATTTGAAACCGAAACTGAATATATGCACGCTCACTGTGGACGGTCCTGATCCCAGCATCGCCTCATACAATTTGGTAGAGAGTTGATGGATGCTTAATGCCGAAGTATCGATGACCGTATCGGCTCGTTCTTTGAGATGCGCAAGCAATTCTCGTTCAGCCAGGATTCCGTCAATCAGCCTGCCTCCCTTTTGGAGAGGATGAGGCCTGCGCACGGATTCATACCGTTTGACAAGTACATCATTGCTGGCGTCCAGGAACAGAATCCGCGTTTTGACGCCAAGGTCATCCAAATGGCTCAGCACAGCTGCCAGATCATCGAAATAACTGCGGGAACGCACGTCGATAACCGCCGCCAGCTTGTGCAATTTCGAGCCTGAGGTCATCATATCAACCAGAGGAATAAGGAGTTTCGGGGGGAGATTATCAACCACATACCATCCCATATCCTCGATGCAATCCGCTGCATGGGACCGTCCTGCACCGCTCATACCGGTTATCAGCAGAACATCTATTTCATCATCAGGGTTCTGCCCGTTCACATCGGCATCTTGCAATTGCTGTTTCAATTCGTCCAAGTGCAAGTGCTTGCCGTCCTCGTCCATCATGGTCATAAAGCCTCCTCGAGCGCACTTCTCATGGCTTGTTCTACATGAAATTCCAAAGCTTCTTCACATCCTGTGATCAGATGGACCTGCTTGATTGCCTGATACAACAGCATCTCCTCTCCGCCGATGCCCAAGCCACCGCAGCCTTCCCATGCTGTGAGCAACCGAGAAGGACGTGGATCATATGCCACGTCAAGCAATGATCCGGCACATTTCACCCCTGAAGATGCCAATGCATCGGCAATCGGATCCGCCGCATGAGCGGGCAAGGTGCTTATCACCATTGCACTCGACGTCAACACTTCACACGCTTGGGCAAGTGGAACCACTTCGCATTGCATACCGTGGCGCGCAGCGATTTCAGAGATAAATGGATTCTTGTCTGGATGCCTCGCCAATACGGTGATACCGCTGATTCCATGTTGTGCCATTGCCGTACACGCTGCCATGGCAGAACTTGCCGTATTGCCATTGCCGATAATTGCCGCCCTTTCTCTGTGCTCGGAGGATATCGCCATGCTGACTGAGGGAAGCGTTTCATATTGGTGCCACGCATGCTCAAATGCTTTGACGATGCCCTCGACATCAGTGTTGTACAGATTGATTTTCGGCTCATTCTCGGCATTCCAGTCGAATACGGCCGTGTTGGCAACGCGAAGCTCCTGCGACCACGCATCCCGAAGTTGTCCAAAGGGCAGAATCGTCTGCTTGAGCGGCATGGTAAGGCTTAACCCACGCCAATTGGGATCGAGCTCTCGAAGAAAAGACGGTAGCTGTTCCTGGGATACCTCACGACGGTCATACACCCAATCCTGCAATCCGAGTGCTTGATACGCCGCCATATGCAATACAGGAGATAATGAGTGAGCAATCGGTTGTCCCAGCACTGCACACCGCTGAACCGTTTCCTGCAACGCCATCACCTCTCTCAGGGACGAATCGACGAAACTCACACCATTCTATGCCATTGCATGACACCGGACAGCATCCCACAACTCATGCGTCCGGACTGCTGTTCGGGGACTCATTCGTCGGTTGGTCTTGCGAATGCAAGGCCTGATAAATGGACTCCGCCTTGGCATGACCGACACCCTTCACTGACTCGAGTTGTTCGATACTGGCCTCACGCATCGCCCGTACGGAACCGAAAGCATTGAGCAAACGCTTCTGGTAGGCTTCGCCGATACCTGGGATATCATCCAAGGCCGAGCGCAAAGCTCCTTTTCGTCTGGTCTGACGGTGATAGGTTATGGCGAAGCGGTGGGACTCGTCGCGAACGCGCTGTAATAAATACATGCCTTCGGATTGGCGTTTGAGAATAATCGGATACTCGTCATCCGGCACCCAGACCTCCTCAAGTCGCTTTGCCAAACCGCATACGGCCACATCATTGACTCCGGAATCCGCAAGAGCTCGTGCCGCTGCCATGACTTGAGGCTGTCCGCCGTCAACCACCACCAGATTGGGTTTATAGGCAAAATGACGACGATTCGTATGCTGTTGCACGATCCCTTCTTGGGGCATCTGCTGTGCAGGGTGCTGTGAAGTTGGTTCGATCTGCTTCGTTTGTTCAGCGCTTCCATCAGGTTCAGGCTTGTCTGCAATTGATGATGGAGATGTTGTTGCTTGCTGAGCTTGCTGATTGTGCTGAGCTTGCTGGGCACGGCGTTCGTTATCCATGCTTTCGCCACTATCTCCTGCGATATTGCCGTGCCTGAAACGACGAGTCAGGGTCTCGTACAAAGCGCTGAGATCATCGACCGCGCCCTTGCCGTCCTTGCCGCGGATGGCAAAACGCCGGTATTCGGATTTTTTGGCGATACCGTCTTCGAATACCACCATTGAAGCGACCTGGAACGCCCCTGCGACAGTATTCGAGATATCGTAGCATTCAATGCGCAGAGGGGCCTGAGACAGCCCCAAAGCCTTGGCCACATCATTCATGGCCTGGGTTCTTGCGCCAATATCTGAGATACGGCTCATCTTGCTGCGTTGCAATGCCTGTCGAGCATTCTCATTGGCTCGATCCATAAGTGCTTTCTTCTCGCCACGACTTGCCACACGAATGGTTACCGCACTCCCCCGCATACCACTGAGCAACGTCTCCAACTCAGACTTTCGCGCAGGTTCGATGGGGACGATAACCTCCCTGGGAACAGGCGAGATAGGCGAAAGCAGATCCGAACGTCCTGTCTGCTCTTGGCGTTCACGCCGGTTCCTTGTGGCCTGTGCGCGGGAGATACTGTCGGTTGCCGTAAGGCTTTGCGTGACGCCTAATGCATCACGTCGCTCTTCAATTGCAATCGCTTGACGATTCTGCCCGTCTTCGACATCCTCTTCGTGCGCATATGAGGTATCTTCAGTTTGCTCTGGCCTGTCAGAAGCCTGACGCTCGCCCATCATGTCGGAATACACCTGAACGATGAGGTCGGCCATCAGCTCACTGTCTTCGATATCCTCAACGCGCTCCACGCTCCAGTTGCGCTCACCACGAATGGATCCCGAGCGAACGAAGAACGCGTGAACAGATGCTTCGAGTTCGTCTGAATCGATGCCGAAAACATCGGCATCGACATCCTGATCGAAAACAACCGCATTCTGCTCAATCACGGTTTGCAGCATCTGTATGTCATCGCGCAGCTTTGCGGCCTTTTCGAACTCCAGATCGGCGCTGGCGGCCTTCATATCCCGAGTCAACTGGGCGATGTATGACCTGCCGACGCGTCCGGTGAGCACACCGACGAGACGTTCGCATTGCGCCCTATGTTCCTTGACACTGATTCGTCCGACGCACGGTGCCGAGCATTTTCCAATCGAGGCAAGCAGACAAGGTCTTCCGGTGAGTTGGGCTTTGCGAAATACTCCGTTGCTACATGTACGTACAGGAAAAGTCTTCAGCAAGCCATCTAGGCTATGCCGCAGATTCCAGACTTTCGCGTATGGTCCAAAATACCGGCTGTCCCTGCGCTTACGGCTTCTCGTCACCCATACGCGCGGCACTGACTCGCCTACTGATACAGCAAGATAAGGGTAGGTCTTATCATCGCGGAATACCACATTGAATCGCGGATCGAATTCCTTGATCCACGTATATTCCAAAGTGAGTGCTTCGAGTTCGGTACCCACCACAGTCCATTCAAGGCTGCGTGCCGTCAGCACCATCGTCTGCGTTCTGGGATGCAACTGGTTGAGCGGCTGGAAATAATTGGTCAATCGGTTCCGCAGGCTTTTGGCTTTGCCGACGTAGATGACTCGACCATCCCCGTCACGCCATTTGTATACACCTGGCTGCGCCGGAATATCTGAAGTTTTTGGACGGAAGAGGTCACGAGTGTCTCCGAGCAGGGGTGCGCCGTTCGCATTAACCGATGACTGATCACTCTCGGCCAATGACCCGGAAGCGCCGGTGGATTCGTCTTGCAACAATCGCGCAGTGCGTCGCCACACTTCCGGACTATGCCGTTCGAAGACTGCCATGGTGCCGCACCTTCCTTGTTCCGATCGGTTTTCACCGCATTGCCATAAGCGTATGCGATGCATAGTTCAGTTAATGAATGGCCACGCCATCGCCCGCATTTTCCAGTCAACCCTCAAGTCAACTTTCCAGTCAACCACGCATCGCCAGCCCATTTCTGCCGGTATTGGTCTCAACCAGTCTCGGATTATGCTCCAAGCATTGGCTTGAGGAACCGCCCTGTCCAGCTTTCCTCACATTGGGCCACTTGCTCAGGGGTGCCTTGCGCGACGATGGTTCCACCGCCGCTGCCGCCTTCCGGCCCCAGATCAATCAGCCAGTCCGCTGACTTGACCACATCGAGATTATGCTCGATGACGATTACGGAATTGCCCTTATCGACCAATCCCTGCAAGACCACCAGCAATTTGCGCACATCCTCAAAGTGCAAACCAGTCGTCGGCTCATCAAGGATATACACGGTTTTGCCTGTCGACCTGCGCTGCAATTCGGTGGCGAGCTTGACTCGCTGGGACTCACCTCCTGAGAGGGTCGGTGCCGGCTGACCCAAACGGATGTATCCCAAACCCACCTGCACCAAGGTGTCGAGATAACGAGCGATAGAAGGATATGCCTTGAAGAACACCGCAGCCTCTTCAATGGGCATATTCAACACATCCGCCACGGATTTGCCGTTGTACAGCACTTCCAGGGTTTCGCGATTGTATCGCTTGCCATGGCAGACCTCGCACTCGACATACACATCAGGCAGAAAGTTCATTTCGATTTTCAAAGTGCCGTCACCGTGGCAGGCTTCGCATCGGCCGCCCTTGACGTTGAAGGAGAACCGACCTGGACCATAGCCGCGCACCTGAGCCTCTGGGGTTTTGGCAAACAGGGCACGAATCTTATCCCACACACCCGTGTATGTGGCGGGATTGGATCGTGGTGTTCGTCCGATTGGATTTTGATCGACGTGGATCACTTTGTCGCACTGATCCACACCTTCCACGCGCGTGTGCTTGCCGGGAACGATGCGAGCTCCATTGAGCTTGTCCGCAAGCACCGGATACAGGATGGAATTCACCAAGGTGGACTTTCCTGATCCAGACACGCCGGTGACGCATGTCATCACTCCCAAGGGGAAGGACACATCCAGGGATTTCAGATTGTTCTCCCGAGCCCCCACCACTTTGAGCTGCTTCGTCTTGCGCACTTTTCTGCGCTTGCTCGGCACCGCTATGGAACGCCGACCGGCAATGTAATCTCCGGTAATCGAGCGTTTGGCATCCACAATATGTGCGGCAGGTCCGCTGTAGACCACTTCCCCGCCATGCTCGCCTGCGCCCGGTCCGATATCGACCAGCCAATCGGCGCGTTCTATGGTGTCTTCATCATGTTCAACAACTACCAAAGTATTGCCCAAATCACGCAGATGATGCAGGGTTTCAATGAGCCGTTCATTGTCTCGCTGATGCAGTCCGATGGATGGCTCATCTAGTACGTACATCACGCCGACAAGTCCTGAACCGATTTGCGTGGCAAGCCTGATGCGCTGCGCCTCGCCGCCGGACAGGGTCTTGGCCGCCCGAGACAGCGTCAGATAATTCAAGCCCACATCGTTCAGGAAGCCCAAACGAGCGCGAATTTCCTTAAGCACTTCTCCTGCAATCTGTGCCGCAGCACCTTCAAGATGCAATGCATTGACCCAACGCAGACTGCTTTCGACAGGCATATCGCATACGTCGGCAATCGATTGATCGGAAACAGTGACTGCCAGCACTTCAGGACGAAGCCTGCGCCCGTGGCATGCCTGGCATGGCACTTCGCGCATATATGACTCGTAGTACTGCTTCATCTGGTCGGAATCGGTTTCCTCATGGCGTCGCTTAAGCGTGCGCACCACGCCTTCAAAACCGGTGGAATATTCCCGCTGACGCCCCCAACGGTTGCGGTATGATACCTTGACCTTGAAATCATGACCGTACATGATCGCATGGCGAATATCTTCGGAGAGCTTCTTCCAAGGAGTGTCGAGGTCGAATCCCAGGTCCTCGCCAAGGCCTTCGAGCACATGGCGATAGTATTCCCCCGAACTCTTGCTCATTCCCCAAGGCTCGATGGCGCCCTCATTCAGGGTTTTGCTTGGATCCGGGATAACCAGCTCAGGATCGATTTCCAAACTGTACCCGATACCCGTGCATACGGGGCATGCACCATAAGGCGCGTTGAAGGAGAAGGTTCGCGGTTCGATCTCATCCAATTCCAGCTGATGACCATTCGGGCATGCGCGATGTTCTGAGAAAGGTCGACGGCGCTGGTCATCATCTTCCGGCAAATCCACGAAATCGGCGATCATGACGCCTTTGGCAAGACGCAGTGCCGTTTCAACCGAATCGGTCAAACGTTGCCGAATGCCATCCTTGATCACCAAGCGATCCACTACCACTTCTATGGTGTGCTTCTTTTGCTTGGTCAATGTGATGTCGTCAGAGAGTTGGCGCATTTCCCCGTCGATAAGCGCTCGAGCATATCCATCAGAGCGCAGCAACTCAAGCAAATCAGTGAATTCGCCTTTTCTTCCGCGCACCACGGGAGCCAAAATCTGAAAACGGGTTCTCTCGGGTTGCTGCAGCAATGCATCAACCATTTGCTGAGGAGTTTGGGCGCTCACCAACTCGCCGCACTCAGGACAGTGCGGTATGCCGGTTCGGGCGAAGAGCAAACGCAGATAATCATAGATCTCCGTAATGGTACCCACAGTGGAACGCGGATTGCGGTTGGTGGTTTTCTGGTCAATGGAAACCGCCGGGCTCAACCCCTCTATGAAATCCACATCCGGCTTGTCCATTTGCCCCAAGAATTGACGCGCATATGCACTCAGGGACTCCACATACCGCCGTTGACCTTCGGCGAATAAGGTGTCAAAAGCCAGAGAGGACTTCCCCGATCCGGACAGGCCAGTGAACACCACCATGCGATTGCGAGGGATGGAAAGATCGGCATTGCGAAGATTATGCTCCCTCGCCCCCTGAATCGTGATCTTCAAATCACTTGGGATATGACTGATATCAGCCACGAGTGAACCATTATGATCGACGATCGGAGCCTTGGCCAACTCCTGCTGCAAAAAAGACTCACTGTCAAGGACATGTTCAGCCATAGCCCGTTGCGCTGTCTGGGTGGATGCCACCGCTACCTCCGTCATCGTTCTTACTGCCTCAAGAATACCGTATGCACAACACATTTTCGAACACTTGTTCGACTACTGCAAACCTACACTTTGGCTTCGACTGAGCAATTCTAATCTTCAAGCTGAGCACAGGAACCGTTGAATTCGCTCAGGGCATGAGACACTTACAACACTGCGGGAGGTCTCCATTCAGGGAATGTGTCGATTTCACACCATCGTTCATATTGATTTCGGCATATCTTCGCTATGATATTCCCCGGATTGTTTTGATGTTGCGATTACGGATAGGAACAGCAGGTAGCGAATATGGCGATTGACGCACAGGGACTGGAGATTCAAATCGGTGCACGCACACTGTTGCATGCCACTGACTTCCATGTCGGCAAGGGCGACAAAATCGGTCTGGTAGGGCGCAATGGCGCAGGCAAGACCACACTCACCCGCGTCATCACTTCGGATATGCTGCCTGCGGCAGGAAAAGTGCGCATCAGCGGCAAACTGGGGTATTTGCCGCAGGACACCCATGCCGACGACCCCGAGCAGACCGCCTTGGATCGCATGATGAGCGCCCGTGACATCGCCGCTATAATATCGCGTATGCGCAAGGCCGAGCGCGATATGACCAATCCCGATCCGGATATTATGACCAAGGCCATGAACCGGTACGACAAAGCCATGCAGGATTTCGACAAGGCTGGCGGCTATGCCGCGCAATCAGAAGCCATAGCCATGGCCGACAGCCTGGGACTTCCTCAGGAAGTGATGCAACAGCCTTTGGGCACGTTATCCGGCGGACAGCGTCGACGTATCGAGCTGGCTCGCATTCTGTTTTCCGATGCCGATACGCTGATACTCGATGAGCCCACCAACCATTTGGATGCCGATTCAATCGAATGGCTGCGCGGATATCTCAAGCGTTTCGAGGGAGGATTCCTCGTCATATCCCACTCAACCGAATTGCTGGATGAGGTCGTGAACAAGGTCTGGCATCTGGATGCGCAGCTTGGCCAGATTGACATGTATTCCCTTGGCTGGAAGGCCTATCTGCACCAGCGCGTGGTTGACGAGGAACGCCGTCGTCGCGAGCGCGAAGTCGCAGAGAAAAAAGCCGAACGCCTTATGAAACAAGGCATACGTTTGCATGCGAAGGCCACCAAGGCCGTCGCCGCACAGAATATGATGCGCCGTGCCGAACGGTTGCTTTCAGAAACCAGCGAAGCGCAGAAAAAAGAGAAAGTGGCGGATATCCGCTTCCCGGAACCTGCGCCATGCGGACGCACCCCGATTATGGCCAAGGATATTTCCAAGGCATTCGGCTCGAATATCGTTTTTGCCGGAATCAACCTTGCCATTGATAAGGGCTCCCGTGTGGTGATTCTTGGCTACAACGGCGCCGGCAAAACCACGACCCTGCGCATATTGGCCGGTGAGGAACAGCCCGACACAGGTGTTGTGGATTATGGCCATGGATGCAAGATAGGTTACTTTGCCCAGGAACATGACACCCTTGAAATGGATGCCACTGTGCTGGAGAATCTGCAACATGTGGCTCCTGAATTGGATGATACGCACGCACGCTCTATTCTCGGTAGCTTCCTGTTTTCCGGCGATGACGCCATGAAACCAGCGCATGTGCTCTCAGGCGGAGAAAAGACTCGCCTTGCGTTGGCGGCTTTGGTGACCTCGCGTGCAAATGTGCTGCTTCTCGATGAGCCCACCAATAATCTTGACCCCGCCTCTCGCGAAGAGATCCTCAAAGCCATTGCCAAGTATGAAGGCGCGATTGTGCTGGTCACCCATGACGAGGGTGCCGTACAGGCCCTGAAGCCGGAACGAGTCCTGTTGATGCCCGATGGTGATGAGGATTTGTGGAATGACACCTATCTGGAATTGGTCGCCGAGGAATAGGAACATTCGCGACGCATAGGCCGGTCATGACCACGGCAACCGTGATGGTTCCATGGTAGTCATGACCGCGGCAGCCGTCATGGTCATGGCTACCATGGAATCATCACGGCCTCACAGGGTTTGGAGGGTTCCATGGACTTGAATAACAAGGACACCCACGCTTATGCATTACTCCACAATGCGTATGTGGTAAATCACATCCGCGAGTTCGAAGAACCGCTGCTGCGAGCCGGCGTACCGCTTATGACACAGGCCGCCGCGGCGATAGCTCATGTAGCCTGCGGCGTCTTGGCATCGCGGCCCGAAAACCGGCCCCGGAATCAACGCATTGTGGTGCTATGCGGATCAGGCAATAACGGCGGCGACGGTTTGTATGCAGGAGCAATACTGGCCGACAAAGGATTCGACGTATGTGCCATTGCAGTCGGAGCAACATTGCATGATGGTGGATTGGCCGCTCTGTTGCAGGCAGGCGGAAAGCTCTTCCATCTATGTGACTTCTTTGATACGCCTGACTCATGCGACGGATCCATAGAGGGACATATTGTCAAAAGCACTCCGGCAGAAGCAGTGGAATTGGTGAGCCGGGCGGATGTGGTGCTCGATGCCATAACGGGGATAGGCGCTCAAGGACCGTTGCGCGGCGTCGCCAAAGAACTGGTGAATGCAATCAATCATTCCGAGGCATGGCAGTCTTGCACACAAAGCACTGACCGAGCCCATATGCAATGCGATTGCACAGAATCACCAAGGCCTTCGGTTATCGCAGTGGACGCTCCCTCCGGCATTGGCGTGGACGATGGCTCAATGCCGGGTGACATGCTCGCAGCCGATGTCACCATAACCTTCGGCGCGTTGAAGCCGTGCTTGATTTTGCCTCCAGCCTGTTTCAGTTGCGGCCGCATAATAGTAGTGGATTTTGATTTCCCGCTACATACCGCATCACCGGTTGCGAGAGCCATGGATGCCGATATCGCACGCAAGACAATCCGCTTGCCGCAACATACTGATTCAAAATATTCTCGTGGTGTTGTCGGACTGATCACCGGTTCCGCGCAATATCCCGGTGCCGCAGTGCTTTCCGCAGAGGCAGCGGCACGATCTAATGTGGGGATGGTTCGCTATCTGGGACCGGATCGCGCATCGAATATGGTGCTTGCCCAACTTCCCGAGGCGGTGCTTTCACCAGGTCGAGTGCAGTCTTGGATCGTAGGTTCAGGGGTGCCGGATACTGATGACGCATATGATACGCAACGCGAGCATATTGCCTCCTTGTTGAAGCGGTACACGGACGATGCGGCAGGGACCGACCTGCATGATGTCGACACAGTTGAGATCGGTGCGGCAGGTAACAACGATCCGGAACGCAATGATATTCCTTCATCTCACCATGGTTCCGCAACTGACATTCCGCTCTGCGTGGATGCAGGGGCACTGTCGCTGCTCCCCCAACGCGTCTCAGGAAGAGTGATCATAACTCCTCATTCAGGGGAATTGTCACGATTGCTCAAACGCTACGGAGAAACCGTCACGGCTCAGGAAATCAACGCCGAACCATACCGATGGGCTCGGCGCATCCAGCAGTTCACAGGCTCCACGGTATTGCTCAAAGGAGCATGCACGATTGTTGTGGGCCCTGATACTAACGGCGACATCCGAACGCTCACCGTGGACAGCGCCACTTCTTGGCTCGCAACGGCAGGCGCGGGCGATGTCCTTGCTGGTGTTATGGGAGCTCTGCTTGCACAAACCGAAGCAATGACGGACTCAAACAGCTCAACGCCCATTTCCACAGTTGACATTGCTGCGAGCGCAGCATTCATCCACGGCAATGCGGCACGGGCGGCTGCCGGCATGAGGCCATGGTCACTGACCGAGCACATACGCAGATATGACAAGAACGTCAATTTCCAAGTGACTCAGCCATCGACAATAGGACAACCGATAGTGGCCTCAGAACTTATCGGTTCACTACCCCAAGTTGTTGAGGCACTGTTTTCAGATTCGGTTTCATGACATGCTCGGTGCCGAGATTCGGATAGACTGGCCGTTGTACACAGACCGTCAAACCAAAGGTGGCGCAATGACCGGAATGCAAACCCCTCAGCCAATTCATGATGTAATCTTTGACTTTTGCGGAGTCTTGCTGGATTGGCAATGCAGAGCATGTCTGCAAGGCCATTTCGATCAGGCCATTGTCGACCGGATTTGCGCTGACGATGATCCTTGTGGTTTCTATCATTATGAGGATCGCATGGATGCCGGTGAGGATTTCGCCGATCTCATTGTGGAATATCAGGCTGAGTACGGTGAGGAACTCGCCTCGATTTTCCGGTATTACATCAAGCATTATGGCGATGCTCTGCCCCGTATGCTTCCTGGAATGGAGGCGTTGCTCAACGATATTCGCGAAGCCGGACTCGGCGTGTGGGGCCTGACCAACTGGTCACATGAGACATTTCATATCGCCTTTGAAAAGTTCCCCCAGCTTGAACGACTGTTGAATGGCACGGTGGTTTCGGGCGTGGAGAAGATGCATAAACCGAATGCGGATATCTATGAACTCGCTTTGCGCAGATTCGATATCTCCGCGCAAACCTCGGTCTTTTTCGACGATACCGCCAAAAATATCGATGGTGCACATGCTGTTGGATTGCATGCTTTCCGATTCACTGATGCCGAGCAAGCGCGCAAGGATCTGCAAGGACTCGGTGTCGCTCTGCCAACAAGGGACTAGATAGGTGTATTGCGCTGGGAGACAAGCTCAGTGAAACCAAATTCCCTCGATAGAGACGCTGATATACACTGCCAGTATGACTTTGCTGCAGCTGAAATACATCGTCAAAATAGTCGAATGCGGTTCGATGAACGAGGCTTCCCACGAGCTCTATGTTTCGCAGCCGGCCTTGAGCTCATCCGTCAAGGAATTGGAAAACGAACTGGGCATCGAGATTTTCACGCGATCGTCCCAAGGCATCGCTCTGACTGTTGATGGCGCAGAATTCCTGACATATGCCAGGCAGGTGCTCGATCAGGCCTCACTGCTTGAAGAGCGTTACAAGAACGCGAAACCGCGCAAGCAGCTTTGCAGCGTATCCACTCAGCATTACATGTTCGCAGTGGAAGCATTCGTGGAGATGATCAACTCCAGCCAATCCGACGAGTTTGAATTCACACTGCGCGAGACTCGCACCAAGGACATTATCAATCAAGTGGCCAATATGCTGTCGGAAATCGGCATCATCTATCTTTCTGATTTCAATAAGCATGTTATCGGCAAGCTGTTGCGTGAAAGGCATCTGGAGTTCCATCCGTTATTCCGCGCCCCGCTGCATGTGTTCATTTCAAGAGACAACCCTCTTGCCAGCAAGCAACGTGTCACCATGGAGGATCTCAAGCCATTCCCGTTCCTGCAATACGAGCAGGGCGATGAAGGAAGTTTCTTCTTCGCCGAGGAAGCGGTGTGGCCTGAATACTCTCCCAAGCAAATCAATGTCACTGATCGTGCAACCATGCTCAACTTCATCATTGGCTTGAATGCGTACACTGTGTGCACTGGTATTGATAACGGTGATTTGAACAATGAGAAAATCCTCACCGTTCCGCTCGATAGCGACGAAACCATGCTGGTCGGCTGGGTTACCAATGAGCGAGCCAAGCTTTCCAAGGCCGCACAGAGCTACATCGAAAAGCTCAAAGAGGTTGTGGACCGCCACGGGTACAAACTCATTGACTAGATTCGAACAATTCTCGCTCATCCGATGCTGACAGCAATTTGAGATAAGCGCAGTCATCATTGCATCAGTTATTGCCGCAATGATGGCTGCGCAAATTTCAGTACTCAGTACCGCACTTCTTGCTGAAATAACGACAGTAATGATGACCTCAGTGAAGTCTGCAATCAGCGCTGAGAACCATGTCTTGCCACTAAAACAAAGCGTCTGGCGGAGCAGAAACCCCGCCAGACGCTTTCCTCAGCACTTCAACTCTTGAAGAATTGCACCGTTACTTCATTGTTTATTGGAGACGGCACAATTCGGCGTGACGTCCGCAACGAGCTGGCCTCCAGATACGGCAACGCTGTCACCTGACACATAGTAATCCTTGCCGGACTGGTTGTCCCACGTGGATCCGTAGCCGAAGGCCATACGTACTTGCTCACCTCCTGTATCAGGAACCGTGATCTTGTACCAACCAGAACACGTGGCAGTCATGCTTGTCGGCTCGGACCATTTGCCTGCTGCAAGATAGTTGATCTTGACATACTTCCATGATGGATCCGGCTTGTAATACACCGTCATAGGCCGTTCAGGCGCGGAAACCATGACCTTGACGCTGGCGCTCTTGCCTCCTGCGAATGCAGTCACCGTTGCCGTACCGGCCTGCGAACCTGCGGTAAGCATTCCCGTGCCGGTGACCATTGCCACAGAAGAATCGGAACTGCTCCATGTGACGCGCCGTTCTGTGGCGTTGTCGGGCTTCACCGTTGCGGAAAGCTGCACGCTTGCGCCGGACTTCAGAATAAGCTTTCCATCGCTCAGTCCGTCACCACTGATCACCACACCGGTTACGGCTACAGGGCAGTTCAAAGCAGCCAGGGAATTCGCATTGCCTGCACCGTCCCACTGCACGGTACCGCCATCATACGGCATACCAGGCTGATTAACGCCAGGATATTGCCGGCCGCCACCATCGTTGAACAAGACCTTGGCGCCCGCAGACAAATCATCGGGAACCACGTACTTGTACCAACCGGATTGGGCGCATCCATCATTCGCATCTACCGCTTCCATCTCCACGCCAGGCCAGGACGCATTGGGATGGGCCGAAGAGCCGTCTCCTGTGTACACATAGGCGAACATCTTGTTCCAGCCCGAAGGCTTGATGGCATATATGGTGTTGGTTGCGACCGGATCCACCTGAGGGCCACCAGTGACGGTGACGGTTATCGAATCCGATACGCCGCCCGCCTTTGCAGTGATGGTAGCCACGCCGGCTGCGACAGGGGTGACCACACCATCGGCGTCGACCGTTGCAATCTGTGTATCCGAAGAGCTCCACGACACCGATGCTCCGGCAGAATCGGTGGTGACCGTCAACTGCTTGGTCTGCACACCATCCGTGATATCAGTGGTGTAATCGGTCTGGTCGATCGAGACTGATCTCACTGCGGATGGCACCGAGGTTCCTCCGATATTGGCCATGGTCACAGTGAACATATCATCATCTGATTTCTCAAAGGAGTTATTCAACTGAGAACCCGTATCCGGCAGATCCGCATTGTCATTCATCGCCAGATCGTATGGCAAGGAATCCATGGCGGACAAGCCGAAGGTCGCAGCCAGTTGAACACCGAGACCATATTCGTCAATATGGTCTGCTGTGGTACCGAGTTCCTCCAATGGAATGGCGATCTCGTAATGGTCATCCATACCGGCTGAATTATGGCCTAAATCGTTGAAATTCACCCATTGGGCTGCATTCTGGTTTTCGACTTTCATATCCCCGACATAGCGTCCGTTGTTCTCACCCCAGCCACCGTTGATGCCAACGACCTGCGAGCTGAGGATGCCATTGCCATATCCAAATTTGATATTGGATTTCTTTGTATTGGTCTCCGCATTGGCTGCCGGACCATATTCCGCATTGGCGTCGAGGCCGTTCTCATCGCCACTATACATCCAAGGACCGTTTGAACCGTTCGTGGAAATCGTGACCACCTTGTTGATCTGCTGGTCACCGCCCCATGTGATATTGGACGCCCACAATGATCCACCTGTGCTCAGTCCGGCATTATTGCCAATACGAGTGCTTTCGTCCTTGGTATCGATGGCGATATGGAATGGCAGATTCTGCGTTTGCCACAGATGCCCCTGGCTCAGCGGGTAATCGTCAACCGTATCGACCACATCCGAAACATTGGTCATTTCCCACATCAGATACAGATTGTCGTCATCGTAGGTGCCATACAAGGTGTACAGATCAATGGGAACTTCATACATGGAATTGGGGCGATAGACGCGAGGATCATCATTGGCGGCGCCCTGTGCGATCACCATGGAGCTATCCCAGTCCGCGATGCTCGCATCCTTGCCGCTATTGAAGTTGATGGTTTTCCTCACCTTCATCTCTTCTGTATTGGTGCGGTATTGCGATGCGAGGTTCTGCTTAGGCACCTCCACTTTGTTCATGGTTATGGTGTTGCTCAGCTTCTGCCCTTGCTTGACCTTTGTGCCGTCTTTGCTCGCAGTGCCGGTCACCGTCACCGAAACGCTCTGTCCGGCAGCAATATTGGCACCGACCCATATGACGTCTCCATCCTTGAAGCTTCCTGACGCTCCTTCGGATGTGGTGTATTGCAGGGTATCAGCATCCTGTGCATGCAGAGTGACCTTGACCTTGTCCGAAGAAAATGATTGCGCATCCGACTGTGCAGACACATTGGGATCGGATTCACCCTTGACGTAGAAAACACTGATCGCGTTGCCTTTGGCATACCCGGAAACGATTATGCCGTCTTTGACGACAAGCTGACCGCCATTCACCTCATCGGGATAGGTGCCATCATCAAGATTGACGCTGAGACCGGCGAGATTTTGATCCGTTCCCATATTGGCGATCGTGACGCCGTCATTCTGCACGCCATCCTTGGCATATCGCTCGATCATGAGGCAGGTCTTGTCCTTGCAATTTTGCAAATACTCGCTCTTGCCATCCATGGCATTTCGGAAGTGGTTCACCGCCGCTACTGCAGGATTGTTCCATTCCCCGTCGCCGGTATCGCCGAGCTGGCTTGTTTCCGCGAATTGCGGCTGCGAACCGCCGGATCCCTTGGGTCGATTGAAGAATAGCGGAGCGCCGGCTTTTCGGGAACCGACAATAGCCCAGCCAAAGCGAATTTGCTCGGCTGTCAGCCAAGTGGATTCCTTGTCACCATTGGCATAGTTGTCATGGGATTCCACCCAGGTGACCAATTGGTCCTCATTGACGCCTCCGGTATCGATGTAGTTCACCATCTTGGTGTCGAGATTGCGCGAAGCTATCGCCGCGCGAATGGTTTTCCCGTAATTCGACGCCGTATTGCCGCCGCCGTCGGAGGAATTGTTCTGGAACATATTGCCATAGGCCCGGTAATCAAGACCGGAATCCCCCTGCAGGACTTCGCCGTATTGGAATTGAGACCCGTTGTTCAATATCGTATTCCAATAATTTGAACTTGAATTATTGAAATTCTCATTCGCCAATTCCACATGTTTGGCGGCATCATAACGGAATCCGTCAACGCCATCCGCAACGGCTGTTTTCAGGAATTCCTGCATACGATCGGCAACATACTGGTTTTGCGTATTGAGATCCCATAAGCCCAGAAGATGGCATTGTGTCACCTTGTATCGGCTGCCATAGTCTTTGATTTCCCCATTGGGACCGTCGCAACCGGTGCGTTTATGGAAATACTCCGTATTCTGCCAATTGGAGTCTATGGCCGACCAATCAGAAGTGAAATGGTTGGCCACCACATCAACGATCACACGAACTCCGTATTTGTGAGCGGTTGCCGTCATCGTTTTCAGATCGTCTTCGCTGCCAACCACGAAATTGCCGATTGCGGTATTCGCAGGCTGGTAGACGTAATACCAATTTTCAGTGAATCGTTTGCCATTCGCCGGAACATATTTGATTTTGCTCATCGGCTCTGTCTGGATGGAAGTGTAACCGGCTTTGGCGATCGCCTCCATATTCTCCGTGATGGTATTGAATGACCACATCCAGGCGTGGAGGATGGCGCCGTCCTTCATATGCTCGGCCAAACCGTAAGTCTGTCTGGCTGATTCAAAGGCGGAGTTGCCCACCGTATCCTGATAGCTGTCCCTATTGGCGGCAAAGGCAGCAGAGGCAATGCCCATTCCTCCAAATAGTGTGGCAGCCGCCACTGCACCGGCCGCCGCCTTTTTCCATATGTTCACAGCACGGGTTTTCCGTGCATATCGTCTGCGCTCCACTCTGGTCAGCTTCCCAGACTGTTCGCAGTATTTCGTTGTGAATGTTGATGTGAATACATTCGCAAGGTATGCGAATATACGAGTGCTTCGTCGCACCTTATCCTCCCTGCTTCTTCGCAGAATAATATGAGAACGTTTGCTATTGCAAACGTAACACTAAAAATACCACAGTTTCAGGGTTTATAGCGACTTCATATATGAAAATGTGGACTGAAAATACGGTAATTTATTGCAATATTTGCAAACGCTCTCATTGCCAAAGTGATGACAATGCATCGTATATGGCACATAGATATGGGGTTATGCGTGACTGCAAACGTTTCATAAATCATGTCATATTGAAGCTGCGGAACAGCATGAAGATATGACCACCACAACGAGGTCTCCATCGAGTTCGCATATTGCAGTCGATGTGCAAAATGCAAGAATGCCGAGAGATGACAACGGCGAGAGACTCAAAAACAAGGAACTTAAAAGCAAGAGACTCGAAAGCGAGAGACAACACAAGCAAGAAACCGCAAAGATGCGAAACAATAAAGGCGCAAAATAATACAACGCGAAACCATAACAATGCGGAACAATGAAGGAGCAAGGCAATGAAAACGCCATGTGTCACAACGTTCTTTGCAAGAAAGCATTGCGACGCATGGCGCCTCAGATAGTTCAGTCGAGGATCAGGCTCCGTATTGGCTCATATATTCCTCAGCCCTAGCAATGATCTCATCATTGAGCAGGGGCTTTCCTTCGCCATCTTCCAAATTGGCGGCAGCTGCAAAAATCTCGCGCACATTGGCAATGGCGAGTACCGGGAAACCGAATTCCTTCTCCACCGATTGCACTGCGGACATGTCGCTGTCCTTGGTTTTTTCCATGCGATCCACGGAAAGCACCAAGCCGACCACTTGGACATCCACGGCCTCTTTGAGTTTCGGCAACACCTCTCTGACTGCTGTGCCGGCAGTCATGACATCATCGACCAACAGCACTTTCATGCCATCGCGCAATTGTGTGCCAACGAACATGCCGCCATCACCATGGTCTTTTTTCTCCTTGCGATCGAAGGTGTATCCGACGCTGAGATCATGCCGCGAATACAAGGCCATAGCAGTGGAGACAGCCAGCGGAATCCCCTTATACGCGGGACCGAATACGGTGTCGATATCTTTCGGCAGCTTTCCGGAAGCCATGGCCTCGGTTATCTTTTCAGCATAGAAATCGCCAAGCGTTGCGATTTTTGCCCCGTTATCAAATGCGCCTGCATTGATGAAATACGGTGACTGCCGACCTGACTTCAAGGTAAAATCGCCGAATTTCAGGACCTGTGAATCCAAAAGGAACGAAGTGAATCGTTCATCCAGAGATTGATGTTCCATGAGTACAACCTTCCTTATCAATTACTGCGGCTATGCTGCGAATATGCCTGCGTTGGAGCGATGCAACAACTTGCTGCGAAGTCGCATGTCTTGGCGTGAATCGCGCAGTGTAACGAATGCTTTGCAATGCACATGGTTGAGCCAATCCGTTATGCCGCACAACATGATACGGCGCATCCGCATGGGCTCTGCAACGCAGCAAGACATCGAAACTCACTACTTAACGCCAAGTCTGGCCTTGTGCCAGCTTTGCCGCCAATTGCGGCCTTGAATCCAACAGATCATCCAATTCCCGGGCTATACGCAAGGGTGCCGTCGGATCGTACAACGCCGCAGCACCGACCTCGACCGCATTGGCCCCTGCATACAAATATTCAAGAGCCTTTTCACCGGAATCTATGCCGCCGATTCCAATAATGGGAATATCCGGCAATGCCTGCCGCACTCTCCACACGAATCCCAATGCAATGGGGAAAATGGCCGGACCTGAGACGCCTCCGGTTCGGTTGGCGATTATCGGTTCTCCTGTGCGAATATCGATGCGCATGCCCACCAAAGTATTGATCAGGCTTAATGCGTCGGCGCCAGCGTCCACTGCCGCCTTGGCAATCGACACGATATCCGTCACATTCGGCGACAACTTGACTACCATAGGCTTATCGGTTATCGGACGCAATCTGGAAATGAGTCGGTGCAGGGTTTTGGGATCAGAGCCAACGCTCATGCCGCCGTGACTCACATTCGGGCAGCTGACATTGATTTCCAGCATGTCAGCGGGAGAATCGGCAAGTTTCTCCACCACTTCGGCATAGTCGTCATCGCTGTGGCCTGCCACATTGGTCACCACTGTGGCACCCAATTCCTTGAGCTTGGGCAATTCATCGACCAAGTAATGATCGACGCCAGGATTCTGCAAACCCACAGCATTCACCATGCCAGCCGGAGATTCCGCCGTGCGTGGCGTCGGATTTCCTTCCCACGGAACAGGCGAAACACCTTTTGTTGAGATCGCGCCCATCTGGCTCACATCATAAAACCAACGGCAAGCCGCCAATTGGAAAGTTCCCGAAGCCGTTCCCACCGGATTCTTCCAAGGCACACCCGCCACCTTGGTGCCATGCTTCCACTCATGCGGTTCATACACATTCATGCTCATTATGCCCAACCCAACTCCTCAGCGGTGAACACTGGCCCATCCGCACACACTTTTTTCCGGCCTTCCAAGGTGTCCACAACACACACCACGCATGTGCCGTAACCGCAACCCATACGTTCTTCCAAACTGAGCTGGCAGCCGATGCCACGACGCTGCGCCCAAGAGGCGACTGCCTTCATCATCGGCGTCGGACCGCATGACAGAATCACGGTGGTCAAACCATCAACATTGATCGAATCCTCGATCTGATTCAACAGGTCGACCACATTGCCTTCCGCATTCGTGATGCTTTCCACACGGTTGGCGTATTTGCCAACCAAATCGTCCGCGAAACGCGTGCTGCGGTATCCGAACACGGCACTGACTTTACAATCAGGACGCTGTGCAAGCTGCTGCGCCGTGAAAATCAAAGGAGGCGCACCGAGGCCGCCACCGACCAACACATAATGGGCATCGTCTTGCAATCTAAAGGGTTTTCCCAAAGGCCCCAGAACGTCAACCGTATCCCCTGCCCGCAAATGGGAGAATTCATCGGTTCCCTTGCCAACCACAGCGAAGATGAGGCTCACTTCTTCACCATTGACTTCGCTGATGCCGAGTGGTCTGGGCATGAGCTTGAGCGGGTCCGATGAGAACAGGTTGACGAATTGCGCGGCCTTGGCGTGCGCCGCGATGTACGGGTCACGGAAGGTCAGTCGATACACTCCCTCGTCAAGTCGTTGGTTGTCGGTGATTTCGACCGAACGACGTCCGGGGAAATACCCTGCAGCCGTGGCCTGTTCCACGGCTCGCGCCGTTGGAATAAATGATGAAGGTGACATGGTGCTCCTCACATGGAATCTGATTGTTCCAGCATACTGTGATGTCAGTAAACGAAAGTGCGCAGATCGTCGCGCATATTCATGGCTGCCTGCCTTGCGGATTGTGCCACGACTTCCAACGCTTGCCCGGCATCGAGTTCGGTGCTGTATGACTCGGATTTTCTCCAAGCTCCGATAATGCCGCGGGAGGAATTGACGATTGCCCCGCTGCCGTTCTTATCGAACATGCCAGCCACATCGGCACCGCTCCCTCCTTGAGCGCCATATCCAGGCACCAGGAAGAAGGTATGCGGCATACGCTTGCGCAATTGCCTGCCCTGCTCAGGATGGGTGGCCCCAACAACGGCTCCTACGCGGGAATACCCATGGGAGCCTATTGTGTCCGCTCCCCATTCTTCAACCAAATCCGCCACTCTCTCATACAGCTTGCTGCCATCGGTCAGTTCAAGCTCTTGAATTTGCGCGCTCGATGGATTTGAAGTGCGCACCAGAGCGAAAATATCCTTATCGGCTTCTTTCGCCGCTTCGACAAAGGGTTCAATCCCATCTGAGCCCAAATATGGGTTGACGGTGATGGCATCCTCATGCCAAGGATCCGTATGCGCTTCGCCTTCGCCGATACCTCGCAAATGGCCGGCATAGGCCGCGGCCGTGGAACCGATATCACCTCGTTTGATATCGCCCAAAACATACAATCCCTGTGACCTGGCATATTCGCAGGTCATGGCATATACATCCACTCCGGCAGGACCAAGAGCCTCATACATGGCGATTTGTGGCTTGACCACTGCTACCACGTCGCTGATGGCATCGATTATCGTGCGATTGAACTCAAAATATGCCACCGCTCGTTGCGCTGCCGGGATCTCACTGGGATCCTCGACTTCTTCGGCGACCTCCTGTGCAAACGAATCAATGACCTGCTGCGGCACCAAGGCATCCGTGGGGTCCAATCCAACAACACTCGGATTCTGCGCCGCTTCAACGGCTGCGATGAGTCGATCCATAATTATCCTTTCTCAAGTCCTGTCACCAATACCGTGATGCAACTCAGACGGCGGCATCCAATCGTGAGAACACCAGCGAAGAACCAATAATCGTGGCCAACGGCAAGCCCGTGACCTCCCAGCCTGCAAATGGCGTATTGCGTGCCGCGGAATGGAACCGTTCGGGATCAACGGTCCACCTGCGAGTGGTATCAAGTATTACGAGATTCACCTGGTCGGGATGTTCCACTGCGGCCAGGTCAAGCACTCGCTTGGTGGCGCATGACGAAGAGGTATTGAGCAATGCCGCCACATCCGTAGGGCGATGCCCCACCAATCGCGATGGTGCGACCGACATCAATTCGATAAGCCTTTGCTCATCGATATATCCGCCTTCAACCAGAACCTTATGGCATACACCATATGCGCATTCCAAACCGATAATGCCATTCGGCGCGTCCACGAATCCACGTGCCTTTTCCTCGTCGGTATGAGGAGCATGATCCGTGGCGAGCATATCCACCGTGCCATCTGCCACGGCTGCAATTGTGGCTTGCCTGTCCGCCGCCGAACGCAGAGGCGGATTCATTTTCGCCATGGTGCCGTAGCGCAGCAGATCTTCATCGCATAACGCCAGATAATGCGGGGCAGTCTCACACGTGACAGGCAATCCCTCAGCTTTCGCGGACCGTATGGCATCAAAAGCCAGCGCTGTGCTGACATGCTGGAAATGAATATGCACTCCTGTGCGCCGTGCAGCATCGATATCGCGCTCGACTATTGCGAGCTCGGTATCCGCGGGAATCCCGGGCACACCCAGTTGACGCGCAATGGGACCGTCATTGACCGCACCTGTATCATGATGTTCACAATGCTCGATAAGGCACAGTCCCGTTGCTTGCGCATTACGAAGCGTTTCTTCCAGGGTGTCGGGAGTTACCGCAGAACCGTCATCGCTTATGGCTACTACGGGGTGTTCCCGTTGCCATGAAGTCTTGGATTCATCATCGTGCCCTGGAATCTCATGCTGCCAGCGAGCCGGATCGCTGGCTTCCTTCCCCTCTCGCCCCTTCGATGCGCACACGCTGAGCGCATATTGCACAGGGAGTTGCACACCATGAATATCCTCATAACGCTGCAGATATTCCAGAGAAGTCCGGCATCCGGAAGACAGCACTTCCTGTGCGCCGGGCTCTCCGTCGACAGCATCCTCTCCGTCTATGGCGAGCAGCGTATTGGGCATGATCAGCACATTGGTATATCCGCCGGATGCCGCTGCCTTCGCTCCGGAGACCATCGATTCCTTATAGGTCTGTCCCGGGTCGCGAAAATGCACATGCGGATCAGCAAAGCCTGGTGCGATCGTCATAGAAGAAGCGTCAATATCGCCTGATATTTGCGCCCCGTTTTCGCGAAGCAGACGCGCCTCATCGACCTGCGGGATCACTACATCGATACGCTCTTCGGTATCCCAAACACGAATGTCATGGAGCGTGAGCATGCTGATTCCTTTCTTCTGTGCAATTCTTCTGTACACTGGACTGCCGCACTCAAGGCCGCAAATACGACAATATGTCCGCTATTTACAGCTTTGCTTCTTCGTCGCAATAATCACAACGATATTCCTGTCGTGGTGAATGCGAGAGATGGAACATTTGTTTCAACCCAGGTTCAGTGGTGGTGACGCATCGCGGATTGACACAAGTGATGACATTGATCACATGCTCGGGCATGCGCGGATTGACCTTGTCGGTTATGGAACCCCCGCGAACGATATCAACCGTGGCCTGAGGAGCGACGAAACCCAGAACGTCAAGGTCGATATCCTTGTCATCCTCGATTTTGATGATGTCCTTAGTGCCGAATCGCTTGCTGCTGGCATTCATGATCAAAGCCAAACGAGTCGAAGCCGGGTCGATATGCAAGTATTCAAGCACCTTCAAAGCGGTGCCTGCCGGCACATGATCAATGATTATGCCGTTATTGATGCTGGTAACTTCCATCAGACATCCAACTCCTTGGGTTCAAGCGGTTCATATCCGGGCAGCTCGTCGCCCACGACCGAACTCTCCAATGCCATGCGCATGAGCATGCCGTTCTTGACTTGCTCGAAATATGCGGCGCGGGGATCGTCGTCGACTTCTACGGCGATTTCGTTGACACGAGGCAGAGGGTGCAAAACTGCCATATTCGGCTTTGCCAACTTCATTTTCTCGGTATCAAGAATGTAGGTGTCACGCAGACGCAGATAGTCATCCTCGTTGAAGAATCGTTCCTTCTGCACTCTGGTCATATACAGCACATCCAAATCACCGATGACTGAACTCAAATCACGCACTTCGGTGTAGGAGCAGGTCGCAGTGGATTCAATGCGATCAATGACATATCGTGGTGTTTTCAGCTCATCCGGGCTGATCAACACGAAATGAACGTTGCCAAATCGGCACAGTGTTTCGATCAATGAGTGCACGGTTCTTCCGAACGTCAAATCACCGCACAATCCGACGGTGAGGTCGGTTATGCGTCCGAATCTCGACTGCAATGTCGCCAGATCGGCCAGTGTCTGCGTGGGATGCATATGACCGCCATCTCCGGCGTTGATCACCGGAACCGAAGATGCACGGGATGCGACCAATGCGGCTCCCTCTTTGGGATGGCGGATTGCCACGACGTCCACGTAATTCGAGACTGTTTTCAAGGTGTCGGCTATGGATTCGCCTTTGGTAACGGATGCCAACTGCGCTCCGGCAAAGCCGATGACCTTTCCTCCCAAACGCAGCATGGCGGTTTCGAAGCTCAAACGTGTTCGCGTGCTGGGCTCATAAAATAAGGTGGCCAACACCCTGCCTTCACAAGTGTGTGCCACCTCTTTACGATGCGCGTCGATATATTGTGCCTTATGCAATAATTCACGAATTTGCGCAGTGGATACGTCATCCAATGTGACGACATGACGCCCGACCATACCGTCACCACTCGGGTTCGCACCGCCCGAATTTGCACCGGCAATCATCTGTTCTGACAACGGCTCACCTTTCTGTTGTGCAAGGTGGCCACCTCATGTGACCTAGCCAACCATACGCCATTTTGAGGACACAGAATCATACCGGAGTGTCCATATGCGGCACGGTTATGACACCGGCAATTTGCCTATTGTTTCAAAGAAATTCAGGCTCATAGACCGTAGAACAGCCGTTCTGTGACTTCGCGGCATTGTCTCATGACGGCCAGCATATCATTCTCGAAATGCTGCCCCTGATGCGCGTCATATCCCATATAAATGGCGATTCCACCAAGGGAATACAGATCATCGGGCAATATGTCAGCGCGCGACGCCCTTCCGGACCACAGATAATTGCCGTTCCTGGCTGCAGTGCACAATTTCCACGCCTTACGAAGTATGAAGGAATCCTGTTTGCTGACAAGTCCCAGATCAGTTAGGGCTTGCAAAGCGACCATGGTCGACTGCGTTCGCAAAGTTTCATGCTTGCCGGCATGCTGCATTTGCATGAGCTGGACGCTCCACTCGACATCGGATAATCCACCTTTGCCCAATTTAAGGTGTCGTTCCCGCCTCACGCCGCGGGGCAACCGTTCGGATTCCATTCTCGCCTTGAGTTTGCGGATCTCTCCGATTTGCGTCTCATCTAGCGCTTCGGCCGGATAGCGCAAGGGATTGGCGATTTCAGTCAGGAACTGTTGGGACAATGCCTCGTCGCCGGCACAGTGTCGGGCGCGCAACAAAGCCTGATGTTCCCAAGTACTCGACCATGACGCATAATATTCAGCGCATGATGCCAAGGAGCGGACCAAAGGACCATTCTTGCCTTCAGGCCTCAGATCAAGATCAAGATCGATGCGCGCCTCCAGACTGACAGGACCTTGCAGAATCGAGCGCACATCATCAACCACTTGCTTCGCGAATGCATTGGCCTGATCGTCTGCCACCCCGTTTCTCGCCTGATAGATAATCATTGCATCGGCGTCCGAACTGAAATTCATCTCCCTGCCGCCGTATCGTCCCATGCCGATTATGGCAATCGTGGCAGGAGCGGCATCCACTTTCCATTCCTCACAGCGATTGCGCATCGCCCAGGCAACGGAGGCATCGATTATGGCATCGTTGACATCACTCATACCGTCCAAAGCATCATCGTCTTGGATGACATCGTTCATCCAGCCCAGACCTATGCGCTCGATTTCATGTCGTCTCAGCGCTCGCATGGAAGTCGCGAAATCCTTGGCCGAGGCTCTGCTGCGTTCCAATGTCGCCTTGCATTGCACATCCAGGCTTGCACGACTGCGCGGACGCAAAGCGTCGTCATCGCCAAGCCATGTCACCGATTCAACCGATTTGTTGAGGGCTTCCCCGAGGAATCGAGAATTTGATAGCACATGGCACAACCGTCCTGCTGCCGAAGGCGAATCACGAAGAAAACCGAGATATTCGCTTTCGTCACGGAAGCGCTCTTCCAATGTCCTCCAACGCAACAGACCCATATCCGGATTCTGCCCTTGACCCAACCATTGCAAAACGGCGGGAAGAATAATGCGATTGATGCGTGCAGCTCTTGAAACGCCTTCGGTCAACGCTTCGACATGCTGCATGGCGGCCTGTGCATCCGCAAAGCCAATGGATTCGAAGCGTTCACGTGCGGCCTGCTGCGAAAGGGTGAATGGATCAGCACCTGCCTGCGCACTGATCGGCAGCATGGGACGGTAATAGATATCCGTATGCAGATGGCGAATTTCCCGACGCGTTTCATCGAATCGTTCAACCAGTTCATCAGAACGCATGCCCACCTGTCTGGCCAATCGACGAAGTTCCGCATAGCCCTGCACATCTTCCGGGCTCAAATCGCGCTTACGGTCCAACCCTCCCTGATTATTTCCTCCCAGATCAGGGAACAGATGAGTGCGTTTCATCACCCACATTTGCTGTCGATGTTCAAGCACACGTTCGAAACGATAATCCCATGACAGATGCTCCGCCTGTTTGCGAGAGACGTAACCGCCCTTGGAAAGCGCCTGCAAACCTCCAAGAGTCGAAGGTATTCGCAAGGTTTCATCCGATCGGCCATGCACTAATTGCAGCATTTGCACAGTGAATTCGACATCCCTCAGCCCGCCTTTGCCTAGTTTCATCTCGCGGTTTTTCAATGCTTCCGGTATCAGGGATTCGACTCGTTTGCGCATTTGCTGGCAGTCGTATACAAAGTTCTTTCTTGCCGATGCTGACCACACCATAGGACGGACCATGTCCGAAAAGGCCTGTCCGAGGGCTTCGTCTCCCGCGCATGGCCTGGCTTTGAGCAAAGCCTGAAATTCCCAATTCTCCGCCCACTGTTCGTAATATCCCCTGTAGGACTCCAGTGTGCGCACCAACGGACCGTCCTTGCCCTCCGGCCGCAATGCATTATCAATCTGCCATAGCGCAGGCTCGGATCCCCCTGGAATCACCGATTGGCACAGTCGCTGAACCAATGCACCGATTTTGGTGCCGACACGAGTCAATGCCATGCCTCGCAATTCCTCGTGATCATCCTGAACTTCGGCTTGCTTTACGGGTTCGACCACATACATCACGTCGACGTCGGAGATGTAATTGATTTCACGGGCGCCGAGTTTGCCCATGCCGATAATGGTGAACCGGCACTTATCACCGTTCGGGACATGCTCTTGGGCAATGCGCAATGCCGCAGTCAATGCCGCATCCACCAAATCCGAAAGAGCCCGGCTTACTTGTGGCTGGATTTCCATGGCATCATCCGCGCAAAGGTCCTCAACCATAATGGAAACCAATTGTCGCCGATATGCCGCTCGTAAAGCGTCACTTTGCCGGGCCAGCCGCACCACGGGCGATGGCACTTCGCCAATGCCTTGCACTGCATTCCAGATCATATCGCGGCGCTGGTCGGAATCCATAGCCGTTCCATGATATTGATCGCCACAAGCAGCCTGCACGAGATCAGGGCGCGTGCGCATCAACGTGCCGAAATACTCGCTGTTGCCCACTACCTTGATCAGTTTGCACAATGCATCTTCATGTTGAAAACAGCCAAGATCGTTGTCTGCAGCATTGCGGCAATGTTCATGGATATCCACCAGCGAGCGCAAAGCCGTATCAGGATCGCCGGTGCCTTTCAATGCATTCAACAACACCGTGACGAGTTCATCGGGCAAATGTTCCGTCGCCCGTGCGATTAATTCACGTGCCGTATCGAGGTTGTGCAGCCCTGCCTGAATCAGATCGCGTGTGGAAATGGTGCGAGAAGCGGAAATATCCATGACCTCAATGTACATGCGTCCGGGCATAAATGGCGAAGCATCGCGCGCAGGAACCAAAACCGGCACGACACTGCACTGCATGCACATCCCATATTATGCGAATTTAACGGCTTTTGGCTTCGCTATTGCTGTCAGAGGCACCATTGTGGGGAGCGAGAGTCGTATCCATAGACTCTGAGGCGCTCAAAGACCGACGTCGCGCAGTCGGTGAATCAGTTTGGTTTGAAGCATCCCCACTTTGTTCTGGAGCATTCCAATCATGCACTGCGTTATATGCGGTATAACCAATAACCACCGCCAAACACAGGCTGAATATGATATTGGCCCATGACCATATGCTGCCGTCATCATATGCTTCGACCAAACTTTGTGTCAGCCAAATGGCGCATGCCAACGAGGTCAATGCATATAAACGTGCCCTGTGACGTGGTGTAAATGTCATGTTCCATCCTTGAATCAATCAGTATTATCGCTTGAAAGCCTTCTGCTATGGCAATCGCATATGAAGTTGACGTGCACATTGCCGCTGAGTCATGCTTATGACCCATGATTGCATATTGAAGAGCGGAATCGGACCGATACCGGCCTGACTCCGCTCAATTGTTCTTACCCCAAGGTCTTAGCATCCCAAGGGATTGCTATCAACCCTTCTTGCGCTTGGACATGATGTCGATGGCCACTGCGACCAGCAATACCAAGCCCTTGATGGTCTTCACGATTGCGGTGTCCACACCCATGATGGACAGACCCTGGTTGATCACGCCCATCACGAATGCACCGACGACAGCACCTGGAATGGTTCCGATACCGCCGGTCACTGCGGTTCCGCCGATGAAGCAGGCTGCGATTGCGTCCATCTCGAATTCCATGCCGGCCTGGGCGGTTGCGGATGCAAGTCGCGAAAGCATGCAGACTGCGGCGACCGCGGACAAGAAGCCCATATGGATGTAGAGCGTGAAGTCTACTCGCTTGGTATTGATACCGGAGAGCACGGCGGCCTTGCGGTTGCCGCCGACAGCGTAGACATGGCGTCCGAAAACCGTCTTGGTAAGAATGAAGTTGTATATAACAACCAGTACGCCGACGATGACCAACATAATCGGCGTTCCGCCTTGGGTATCGTTTCCGGAAGATGCCAGCAAGTAGGTGACGAAGGCGATGACGACTGCAGCCACCACGATCTTGACCAAGGTCAGGGTCATTGGCTCAGGTACCAGTCCGACCTTTTCCACGCGGCGGCGCTTGGCCAGCTGTCCCCATGCGAAGGCCGCTATGCACAGCAGGCCGAGCACTATGGTCAGACCATCGAATGGTCCCCACCAGCCCAGGATATTCGGCAGATAGTTGCGTGCGATGCCGCGGAAGGCATCCGAGGTAATCGGCACGGATTCGCCTACGATAACTGTTGCAAGTCCGCGGAATATCAACATGCCTGCCAATGTAGTGATGAATCCTGGAATGCCGACATATGCCACCCAGAATCCCTGCCAGACACCGACTACGAGGCCTACCAGCAGCGAGAGGAGAATGGCGAGCATCCAATTGACGCCCTGCCGTTCCATAAGCAGTGCACACACGCCGCCTATGAACGCCACCAAGGAGCCGACCGACAGATCGATATGAGTGGCGATGATCACCATCACCATACCAATGGCAAGGATGATCACATATGCATTCTGCTGAATCAGCGAAACGAAGCTGTTCGGCTTGAGCAGAACGCCTTTGGTCAGAATCTGGAAGACAACGACGATAACGAGCAGTGCGCCTACGATGCCGTACTGCCGAGCGTTGTTGGCGATGGTGGCGAGAAGACCACCGGTCTCTTCCTTGCGACTAGCGCGGGGATTTGCAGTTGCAGAGCTCATTATGCTGCCACTTCCTTTTCCTTCGTCATACCCTTCATCAGGTATTCCTGGGTGAATCCATTCTTGTCAACATCATCGGTGACTACGCCCTGGCTGACCGTGTAGATACGGTCGCAGATGCCAATGAGCTCAGGGAGCTCCGAGGAGATGACGATTACCGCCTTGCCGGCATCGGCCATTTGGTTGATGATTTCGTAAATTTCGTATTTTGCACCGACATCGATGCCTCGAGTCGGCTCGTCGAGGATAAGCACATCCGGATCGGAGAGCACCCACTTGGCCAATACGACCTTCTGTTGGTTGCCGCCAGACAGTGTCGAGACCTGAACGTCGATGTCATGGCATTTGATATTGAATTCCTTGCGATAGAATTCAACCTGCTTGCGTTCGATATTGTCGTCCATAACTCCTGATTTGCTCATCTTTTCCAAAGATGCCATCGAGGCGTTCTCGCGAATATTCTGCAACAGGTTCAGACCGTAGACCTTGCGATCCTCGGTGGCATATGCCAGACCGGCGTCAATGGCAGCCTGCACGGAATGCAGCTCTGTCTTCTTGCCCTTGATATACACTTCACCGCTGATATTCGAGCCGTAGGATCGTCCGAATATGCTCATGGCCATCTCTGTTCGGCCTGCGCCCATCAATCCCGCCAATCCCACAATCTCACCGGAGCGGACATAGATATTGGCATGGTCGACGATGACGCGATTGGAATCCAGAGGATGATGAACCGTCCAATCCTTGACGCGCAGATACTCTTCGCCCGGTTCATTGGACTCGTGTTCAGGATATAGATTGGTCAGTTCACGGCCCACCATCTTGCGGATGAGCTCGTCCTGATCCAAAGGCGTTTCCTTGGTCACATACATCTGGCCCACTGTGGAACCGTCACGGATTATGGTGACGTTGTCTGCAATGGCTGCGACCTCATTGAGCTTGTGAGTGATGATGATGCTGGTCACGCCATGCTCGTCACGAAGTTGGCGAACAAGGTCAAGCAGGTGAGCGGAATCCTCGTCATTGAGTGCCGCAGTGGGCTCATCGAGGATGAGCAACTTGACGTCCTTGCTCAGCGCCTTGGCGATTTCCACCAACTGCTGCTTGCCGACGCCGATATCCATGATCTTGGTATCGGGATCCTCTGGCAAACCGACGCGATCGAGCAGCTTCTTTGCTTCGGCTCGGGTCTTGTCCCAGTTGATCACGCCGCCTTTGGCCTGTTCATTGCCGATGAAGATATTTTCCGCGATGGAGAGGAAGGGGCTTAATGCCAGTTCCTGGTGGATGATTACAATGCCGTCGGCTTCGGAATCATTGATATTATGATATTCGCTTTTTTTGCCATCGAAGGTGATCGTTCCCGAATAGCTCCCATAAGGATAGACCCCTGAAAGCACATTCATCAAAGTTGACTTGCCTGCACCGTTTTCGCCACAGATGGCGTGTATTTCCCCACGATCCACAGCGAGGTTCACATTGGTCAGAGCCTTGACCGGACCGAACGTCTTCGTGATGTTTTCCATTGTCAAAATGGTGTCTTGATCAGACATGCCATCACTCCTCGTATTCAGTGTGCTGGTTGGTGGGTGCGCACGGTGGCATTGCACCGCACACACCCGTTATATTGCCTGCGTCAGCGCGGACATTACTTGGTTAGCTCGTCGAACCGCTCTTGGGTGATGTATCCTGCGGAAACGAGGTCGCTGAGGTTATCCTTGGTGATGTTCTGAGGATCCAGCAGCTTCGAAGGAACGTCAATCTTGTTGTTATTGAACTCTCCGTTGATGCCGGTGACTTCCTCACCCTTGGCGATCTCGATGATCATGTCATAGACAGCGTCTGCAAGATCGTTCACGTTCTTGAACACGGTTTCGCCCTGCATATCCTTGGAGATATTGGCCACGGCGATTTCCATGGCGTCCTGACCTGTGATGAAGGGCCAGGTGTCGGAGCCGGGAACCATGTCGGGGCGCTTGGACTGGATGGCGTTGATGATGCCCTGGCTGATGCCGTCGTATGGGCTGAGCACTGCGTCAAGCTTTTCACCATTCGCATAGGTGGAGTCCAAGATGGATTCCATATCCTTCTGGGCCTGTTCCGCCTTCCAGGACTGCACCGAAATCTTCTGCCAATCGTCAACCGTGAAGTCCTTGGTCACACCGCCGCCGTGGTTGGAAGGGGAAACCAGCACGCCGGATTCGAAATAGGGCTGGAGCAGATCCCATGCACCCTTGAAGAAGTACTTGGCGTTGTTGTCATCCGGGGAACCGGTGAACAGCTCGATGTTGAACGGACCGGTTGCTCCGTCCTTCAGTCCGAGCTTGTCGATCAGATAATTCGCCTCGAGCACACCGACCTGTTCGAGCTGGAATGTTGCGTAGTAGTCGACAGCTTCGGTATTCATGATCAGGCGATCATATGCGATAACCTTTGCACCTGCGTCGTGGGCCTTCTCCACTGCGGGTCCGACTGCGGTGCCGTCCTTCGATGCCACGACCACGATCTTGGCATCGTTGTTAACCATATTTTCAATATCAGAGTTCTGCTGGGCAGGCTTGTCGTCTGCGAAGGACAGGATGACCTTGTATCCTGCGCTTTCCAGCTTCTTCTTCAAGTTGTTTCCATCCTTGTTCCAACGCTCTTCCGACTTCGTTGGCATGGAAATGCCGATGGTGGCGCCATCTTCCAACTTTGAGGAGGAATCCGAGGAAGCTGAGCCGCTACGTGAACCGCCGCAGGCTGCAAGACCCATGCACATGGCGAGTCCGGCTACGAGGGCAATGGCTTTCTTGGTGAACTTCATATCTTCTCCTTCGACATTGAGAGGAAAATACAGGCTTCTTTGCCTGTGGAACTACGGAAATTCCGAGGTTCTTGTGTTAAGCATACACTGTTGCGTTAACTTGTCAAACTCAAAACCTTTGTTTTTGGGTTTTTGTGTTTTATCCGTAAATTCAATGCCAAAAACCGCTATATTACGCTGTTTATAGACCCGCTGCACATCTTCACATTCCTTCTTCGGCGTGTCATATACGATGCAATTCACGCGTTGTGCGGCAAACGAACCAGATCAAGCATGTGAATTATGCGGATTGAAGTCACTCGCATGGAACAATGGTTGCGACGCACTATCTCTATTACGTACTTTCGCTTATACACACTTTCAATTTGTCAAACACGTACCTTCAACTCGTCATATCTTTCACAAACGGATACCTTCACTGACAAGCGGGTGTCGCCGATGGCAAGCGTGTGTTGCCAATGACAATTGGAGCACATGCAACACCCGCCGCTTTCCCTTTGTTTTCTTATCAGCACGGCCATGATCAGCTGCCGGGCTGCTGAAATGCAACTCATGGCTACACCCCCGTCACCCGCCATACTCCGATCCGATCTCATCAAGGACTGCGGCAATGAGATAACGAGACTTTTGAACCGTAACCTTCAGAACATGTTCTCAATACTGGGTCCACTGACACCAAGTCCGGCACATCACACTGCAGCGGCATGCGCTCCGAGGCGCTGCCACACCCCACAGTGCCACGACTCGCCGGCACAAATGCGATCTGTCGGGTTATGCTTATGGGCATGGCAAGATTATTCGGTTCCCAAACCTCATTACGCGAGGCAAACCGTTCCAATCTGCTTGAATGCATTCATAAATTCGGTGCAATGACGCAAATCGAATTGGCAGAAGCCACGGGATTGTCGACGGCAACCGTGTCCAATCTCGTCCACCAACTCGTTGATGAAGGCCAACTGGAAACGCAGAATACCGTGCGCAATGGCAGAAGAGCAACCCTTGTGGCTCTCGTTCGATCCCAAGGCTTGGGCATCGGCCTGTCCATAGAGCGACATGATCTGCGTCTGACGATTATCGACCATTCACGAATCGTTCTCGCAGAACATGTGCTGCCTCTCGCGTTGAACCACAAAACGGACACCACCTTACGACGTGCGATGGTGCTTATCAACGAAACCCTCAGCTCAATCGGCGCCGACGCTTCGGAAATCACCGGTATCGGAGTTGCTGTCAGCGCACCCGTGGATTCTCGTACCCATACCATCGCTGTTCCCGGAATTCTGCCGGGTTGGGATGGATTCGATATCATTTCTCCCCTGAGCAATGCATTCAACGTTCCGGTTATCGTGGAGAACGAAGCCAATACTTCGGCGATCTGCGAAGCACGTATGGGTTCAGGCATAGGCCATAGCGACTTCGTGTACGTGCGCACCACTGATGGCGTAGGCGCGGGAATCATGACCCATGGAGAACTATGGCGAGGTGTCACCGGTCTGGCAGGTGAAATAGGCCATATTCAGGTTGACCCCTTGGGCAGTATCTGCAGTTGCGGAAACCGAGGTTGCCTCAATACCGCAGTTGATGAATTCAGACTGGTCTCGTTGCTCAGCGTCACCCACGGAAAAATGACCATGGATGACCTGGTCAACGAGGCGAATGCCGGCGATCCGGGTTGCAGACGTGTTATTGCGGACGCGGCGGTGCGTATCGGCACTGTCGCTGCGAGTCTATGCATTTCCGTCGATCCGGAAATCGTCGTCGTAGGCGGCAAACTCGCCATGGCCGGAACAACCTTCACAGAACCGTTCGCTGAATCGCTCCAACGGATGCTTTTCCCCAGCGCACTCACCCCCATAGAGGTGGTCGAGGCGCAATATCCAGAATCCTGTTCGTCTATCGGCGCGGCGATCCTAGCGATCGATCATGCCGAACATAGCCGGCTCACCGCCACTGAACCAAGTCGATGATGTCATTGCGTATGAAAGAACGAGCATGAAGAATTTGAACACACCATTGCTTGAGCTCCGAGGGATTTCCGTGCGTTTCGGATTTGTCGACGCGCTGAAATCCATTGACCTTGATCTCTTCTCCCAGGAGGTTGTCGCCATTGTGGGCGACAACGGCGCAGGCAAATCGACATTGGTCAAGGTTATTGCCGGACTGCAGCAACCCAATGAGGGTAGCATCATCATGCAGGGCGAAGAGGTGCGTATTACGAGCGTTCGCGATGCGAGCAGCAGGGGCATAGCCTCTGTATTCCAGAATCAGGAATTCTGTGACAATCTCAATGTTGCAGCCAATCTTTTCCTAGGACAGGAACTCGAACACAACGCCGGCATTCGCGATGACGAATCCATGATTTCCAAAGCGCGGGAAGTGCTGGCGACCTTGACTGAGTCAATTCGCGTGGGTCAGCCGATCAATGCATTGTCAGTGGGTCAGCGGCAAACGGTCGCATTGGCAAGAACCCTGCTGAATGATCCGCGACTTATTTTGCTGGATGAACCGACCGCATCCCTGTCGGTTATGCAAGTCGCGGAAGTGCTTTCTTATATCAAGCGCTTGCGTTCAGAAGGCCGATGCGTGCTCATGGTCTGCCATGATCTTCCCGATGTGTTCGCAGTGGCGGATCGCATCGTCGTATTGCGGCAGGGACACATCATCGGAGTCCACCGTACCGAAGACACGAGCTATGAACACATCATCGCCCAAATCGCAGGCGTTTCCCACGACGAGGAGATGGCTGACAATGAGGGCGCACAACGATATGGTAGCCTCGTAGGGCAAAGCAAACTCATCAATCGCACGATGCGAAACCGTGCTGAGCATACCGATGAGCAAGATGCGTAAGGAAGCGACATGAATGCCATCAGCATTGTCATTATCATTGCAGTCTCTCTTGCAGGACTGATAATAGGCTTGATCTTGGGCACAATGCCCATGCGCAATGACGCACTCAATGAACGGCAGCGCAAAATCCAGCAGCTGCTCGGAATACTTGGCATCGGCTTGGTATTGGTGCTGATGATTGCTCGACAAGATGCGGCTTCATGGGCCGTAATAATCGCTTTGGCGCTCGGTGTGGCTATTGCCGTCATCCCGCCCGTGCGCTCGTTCCTTCGCACACGGTTCCCCGTATTCGATGAGGAACGCAAACCCGGTGTTCGTCGGCCAGAAAAACAACGTACCAGAAGACGATAGGAATCAGACAGACTCAGTAACGGCGTCAGAAGCAGCATGAGGCATAAGAAACAGTTCCAGACGCACAATTGCCCCTAGCACACACTGTCCAAGCCGTATATCGGGTTTGCCCCCCATCCGCAGTAGGTTGCGACCATATCCGCAAGGACTTACATCTCTTTCCACAATACAAGGGCTGAGACAATTCCATTGGATTGTCTCAGCCCTTCGTATTCATCGTTCTTGGTATTTTTCGGGAATCATTGCCGTTGTGTTGCGGCACAGTATTGAGCAGACTCTCAATGCTGCATTCCTGACATCGGATCCGCACCACAGCACATAGAAGATCTCACCACAGGCGGTATCTCAACGATTCGCGAATAATGAAGATACATTATTCCATATTTTCCTCGTGGTTGCAGGGTGGTTCATCGTATACACATGCACGCCATCCGCTCCCTGCGATACCAGATCGGCTATTTGCTGCGAAGCGTAAAGAATACCTGCCTGTTTTATGGCCTCGCGGTCATCTCCCCAGCGATCCAGTATGGCAGTGATGCCAGCAGGCACCCGAGCACCGCACATCGACACCATACGTCTCACCTGAGCCGCATTGGTGACCGGCATAATCCCCGCCTCAATGGGCACATTGATACCTGCCGCCCGGGCTTTATCCACAAAACGCAGGAAATCCTCGTTATCGAAGAAAAGCTGAGAAATCAGATGCGATGCGCCAGCATCAACTTTCGTTTTCAAATGAGCGATATCCTCATCCAGATTTGCAGCGTCGGGATGACATTCGGGATAGCAGGCGCCGAATACGTCCATATCCGGGCAGGTTTTTCGAATATACGCGACAAGGTCACTGGCATGGCAGAACACTCCTGCCGGATCTCTGCCCTCTACCCTATCTCCACGCAGCGCGAGCACGGCCTTCACACCAGCCTGCTGAAACATGTCCAATGCCTCGTCGGCCTGTTGCTCATCCAGATACTGTGCAGTCAGATGCGCCACGACCGGTATGTCATATTCGGAACGCACCGTATGCGAAATCCTTGCCGTAGCAGTGCGGTCCGCCGATCTTCCCGTTCCATAGGTCACGGAAATAAAGTCGGGACGCACTCCTTCCAAGCCATCGAGAGTATCGTATATGGTTCCCACAGGACCGTTGCGCTTCGGCGGGAACACTTCGAGTGAAAACTGCGGTACACCCATGGTCGCTCAGTTCCCCAAACGTTCCCGTACCGCCTGGGCTGCGCGGACCAAATGCGACAGACTCGGCCAGGTTTCGGCATTGCCCCGTGTCTTCAGACCGCAATCCGGATTGATCCACACCTTGGAAACATCCATTTTGGCCAGAATCTGATCAACACGATCCTCGATCTCCTGCTGCGACGGAATACGCGGCGAATGAATGTCATACACGCCTGGACCTGCCTCGGTTTCAAACCGGGCGTCATGAATGGCGTCCAGAACCACCAAATCACCACGAGAGGCCTCGAAGGAAATGACATCGGCATCCATGGCGTCGATATCGCGAATAATATCGTTGAATTCCGAATAACACATATGCGTGTGGATCTGCGTTGTGGGCTTGACCGCGGAATGCACCAGACGGAATGCCGGAATAGCCCAATCAAGGTAGCGGCTATGCCAATCGCTGCGGCGAAGCGGCAACTTTTCACGCAATGCGGCCTCATCGATCTGGATGATATTGATGCCGGCTGCCTCCAAATCCAGCACCTCATCACGAATGGCAAGCGCGAGCTGCTTTGTCTGGTATTCGTGGGAGACATCCTCACGAGGCCACGACCAATTCAAAATGGTTACCGGACCCGTCAGCATGCCCTTGACATGACGCTCAGTGCGGCTTTGCGCATAGGCGCTCCACTCGACGGTTATCGGGTTGGCACGGGACACGTCACCCCAGACAATGGGAGGCTTGACGCAACGGGTGCCATAGGACTGCACCCAGGCGTTCTTGGTGAAGAGGAATCCATTGAGCCGCTGTCCGAAATATTCGACCATATCGTTGCGCTCGAATTCGCCATGCACCAGCACATCAAGGCCTATCTGCTCCTGTTGGCGGATGACTTCGTCAATATGCGACTTGATGAACTGCTCGTACTCCTCGCGGGAGATTTCACCTTTGCGCAACTTCGCCCTCTGCGCGCGAATTTCCTTGGTTTGAGGGAAGGATCCAATGGTCGTAGTGGGCAGAAGTGGCAATCCGAGTGCTTCGCGTTGCGCCTTCTGACGTTCTTCGCGAAGAGGCTGGCGCACGAAGTCGCTCTCGTTCAATGCATCCAGACGAGCCTGGACCTCCGCGTCCGGATTGACACGGCTGCCATCGAATAGTTCCTGATTCTCGGCCAAAACCTGCGATTCGCGCTTGGCCTGCTCATCAGCCTCAGCCAGCTGAGCGATGTCTTTGACCTCACCTAATTTCTCGACGGCGAAAGCGAAATGCTTGAGCACATTCTGCCCCAGTGCCTCTTCACCGGCCGTGCTGAATGGCACATGCAGCAGTGAGCATGCAGTGGCAACCGCGACCTTATCGGTTTTCTTCTGCAAAGCCTCTACCAGACCAAGGCTTTGCGCATAATTGTTGCGCCAGATATTGCGTCCATTCACCACGCCGGCAAACAGAGTGGTATTTTCCGTGACGCCATACCGATCTACGGCTGCCAGATTGTCATCTCGTCCCTCGATCAGATCAAGTCCAATGCCGTCAAAACCGAGCAGATTCACTGTCTCATAACAGTCGGCGATATGTCCGAAATAGGTATTGAGCAAGATCTTGAGCTTGCCGCCACGAGCCGGAAGGATTTTGGCATAGAGCGATTTGAAGAGCGCAATATCGCCATCTTCCTTGTCCAAAACCAGATACGGCTCATCAAACTGCACCCATTGCGCGCCAAGCTCGACGAATCGCTTCACGATCTCAGCGTATGCATTGGCGATAGCGTTGACCAGACCTTTGTCAATATCCAGTTCTTCAGCCTTGGATCCACGAGCCAATTTGAGGAAGGTATAAGGTCCGACCAATACCGGCTTGGTGATGATTCCCTGCTGCTTGGCCTCTTCGAACTCATCAAATGGCTTGGATCCACTGAGCTTGATTTCCGTGGATTCATCGATTTCCGGGACGATGTAGTGGTAATTGGTCGTGAACCACTTCTTCATCGGCAGGGCGGTCACATCACCCTTCTCCCCTTGATATCCTCGACCTATGGCGAACAGCGTATCCTCTGGATTGTCCAGAGCCAGTCGACGGTAACGCTGAGGGATGACATTGAGCAGGATTGCAGTATCCAATACCTGGTCATACAAGCTGAAATCGTTGCTGGAAATGAGATCAATGCCCGCATCCGCCTGGAGCTTCCAGTGCTCTGCACGCAATTGTGCTGACACCTTGCGCACCTCTTCGAGCGATGCAGTTCCCTTCCAATACGCCTCGATGACTCGCTTCAATTCACGATTGCGACCGACACGCGGAAATCCGGATACAGATGTGAGCACGGACATGTGACCTCCCAAGGATGACGTAAATGATGCGCCCAGCGTACCAAAGGAAGTCAGCGATAAGGGCATTAAGTCAATTGGGGTGTCGTTATAAACCGTGCTTATATGAGGAAAATCGACTGGTCAGCGGCATGCCTCATGTCAGCAAGCGGCTTGGAAACACAGCGAATGTGCACTATGCAATCTCTCAGTCAAAATCCTTGGGATTGATCACTGCAAGCACTTCCCCATCATGGGTGGTCCACCGGTTGAAGGGCGTTTCGGATCCGAAAATCACCACCGACGCCGTGGAAAGCCCAAGATTCAACAAATCCAGTTTCGTCGGTTCAGATTCTTCACTGGGCAAACCATTGACATGCCATAGAAACCGTGGCTCATGGCCCACGATCATAAGAATGCGATCTGAAGACTTGGTCTGCGTGATCTCGTCCATCAACGCACCGATACCGCCCTCATACAGACTCTGACGGTAATTCACCTTAGGCTTGTCACCGAATTGCTTCAGCATGCGTTCCAAGGTCTGCTGGGCACGGGTGGCTCCGGAGCAGGAAATCGCATCCGGAACCAGATCCATTTCGATAATTCCTTTGGCGACTTTTTTCGCTTGTTTGCGGCCTTTTTCAGTGAGTTCTCGCTCGCGGTCACCGCCAGAACTCATCACCTCGGCTTTGGCATGACGCATAACCATCAGCACATATGGGTAATGCGCCGCTTTTTTTGCCACCTTTGCGATATTGACTCCCATGCTCTCCAGCTCCTGTCGCAGCTCGATTCCGTACGCGAACACGACGCACGAACTACTTTGGCAACGTTGCGCGATTCAGCGAGCGCATGCGCAGCACACACACGCCTGTATTGACGAATCTACACCAATGCATCTACGCGCCCCTATGCAAGGATGCCACTTGATGGTCCAGATCGCGAAGCACCTTGCGCAGTTTTCGGTCGGAGATATCACGCAGTTCAAGCTCTTCCAGCTGCGCTTCCCGTTGTTCGGCCGTCAAGTCGTCGATATCGGTAACGGCGTTTTTGGCGGGACGTTCACGTTTGCGCAGGGCATCGAAGCCTTCGGCCATGGCCCTGCTGATCACCAGAAATCCCGTATGTCCTATCATCTGGTGATCGGGGCGAACCGCCAGCCCTTGCGCTTTCCAGCTTCGCTCCAGACTCTCGTAAATGTCGGGTTCGGTCCAATGCTGCGATTGTCTGAGCGATTCAGCCATACGGCTCATTTGCGTCGTGGTGGTCACATATGCCACCACAACGCCGCCTGGCGCCATGACCCGCCAGGCTTGTTCAAGTCTGTTCCACGGATCGAGCATATCCAGCATCACCCGATCGAAGGAATGGGCCTCGAGGGTTGCAGCCACTGAATCAAAATCACCTTCCAGAACATCCCACCACTGGGGTTCCTCGTTGAAATACAAAGCGGCATTCGCACGAGCCACATGCGCAAATTCAGAACGCATTTCGATCGTGGTCACATGGCCCTGCTCCCCCACTGCATCAAGAAGATTGATGCTCATTGCGCCAGATCCTGCGCCCGATTCCAGAACATGCATGCCTTTGCGAATATCTCCGAGCTGGATGACTTGTGCGATATCCTTCGGATACATGATCTGTGCCCCGCGTGGCATGGAAAGGACATAATCCGCCAACCGCGGTCGCATAACCGCATATTGCCAACCACCTATGGCACGCGAAGCCTTCCAAGGCTTATTGGCATCTCGTTCTGGATGCACCTCGTTGATCTGCGCTTCCCTGCTCGCCGTGCGCGTAGTGACCACAACGCCTTCGGTGCCGCCGATAATATCGTCATGCATTATCAGCCCGTGCTCGGTTTGTGTGCTGCCGCCTGTGCTCAGCTGATCGGTTATGCGTTTGCCCTTGCGATCGGTAAATTGCACTTTCTCGCCGGCCTGCAGCAAACCACGTTTTGGCATAACAATCCTTTCAGCACATCGGCACGCACGGTCCGTTTCGGACCTCATGGACTCCCGCGTATCCGGCACCATTGTGGCAAAAGGTCACGCCAAGCATAAGACTATCGTGCGAATGCAGACCATCGCTTTCCTGTGCGAACCACCTGGATCGGCATATCAAACATAGAACTGAGGCGGGCGTCGTTGAGCCCTTCTTCTATGGGACCGCTGTACACGATGGTTCCCGGTTCCGGATTATCAGGGGCATCCGGGGCAAAGCCCTCCGCCGCACTGGCCTGAGAATCTTCGGTGCGCATCCTGCCCATCATGGCGATATGATCGAAACCTTCGGGAATTTCTTCAAGCCTATGGGTGACCAGAATCACCGCACGATTGGATCGTTCTGTCCCCAGCCTGCCCAAAGTGCGCATAACGCGCTCCCTGCCACCCAGATCCAGCCCGGTTGTGGGCTCGTCGAGAATAAGCAGTTCGGGATCATTCATCAACGCCCGCGCTATCAGCACACGTGTGCGCTCGCCAGTGCTGAGCTGCCACATGGCTTTTCCGGCCAAATACGCGATTTGGAATTCCTCCATAAGCTGCAGCGCACGTTCGCGCTCCTGCCGTTCAAACAGTTCCTTCCAACGGCCGGCAGTACCTGTCAATCCCGTAAGAACCACATCCAAGGGGTCTTCCATAGGAGGAAGCTCATCAGCGAGATCCGAACTGGCCAATCCGATATGCGGTCGCAAACTCGAAACATCAACCGTACCGAGTCGTTTCCCGAGGATTTCCACCGTTCCGGCACTCGGAAACAACCGTGCCGACATCATTGAAACCAGAGTGGATTTGCCGATGCCATTAGGACCGAATAACACCCATCGTTGCCCTCGTTCTATTCGCATATTCACATCGCGGACAATAGGACGACGTCTTCTGCGCAATTCGATAGAGGATAGCGCCAGAACTTGCTCGTTATTCGCATTCATATGAGCTCCCATCGTCGCGATGCCTTATCCGCTGATCTTCGTTGGCTTCAATATTAGGCTTCAGCCATCCGGATATTGTTGCAGCGTCCACATAGTCAAAAACAACATATATTGAGTTTTCTGGTGTGGCGGATGGATTTTTCCGGCAATATAGCCTCAACAACGAAGTTCGGCTACTCAAGGGGCGTAGCTGGGAGCGGGGGCCATCATGATGAATCTCAAATCCGCTGGAGGAATAGTGTATGCCGGAGCCTACGATTCTCTGGTTCTACACGGCCCTCATCGTTTGGGATCTCATGTGAGTTTCGGCAAGCTTTCCACCGATAGCCTGCTGCGGACCAAGGATTGCCATGGTGAAGTACTTGCGTGTTCTTCCGGGCGTGTCATTTGCACCGGTAATTTGCATGTGCGCCTTCTGAGCGGCTATGGGAGCATTATGGTCCATGGGGACATCGAGTGTGAAAGCCTTGATTTTACAGGTGACATCGCGGTCAAAGGCAATATCCGCACCCACTCGCTCAAGGTTTCCGGCATGGTGAGCAAGCCGCGATGCATCGATGCCACAAGCATTGATATCACAGGGCATATCGTCGCTTGCTCGGTGCATACGGAACAGCTGACGCTTTCCACCTTGCAAAGCACATTATTGCACCGGCACGGCATGCCACATTATGCCAAGCGTAGCGTTATCGACACAGTGGTCGCCGCCCAAGTCAATGTGCATCAGCTGCGTTGTCGAAGCATGGATGCCGATTCCATTACATTGTCCGACGAGTGTCTGATCGAATATGTGCGATACCGCGATCGCCTCACCAGCGATATCTCATCTGCGGTCATCATGCGCAATCATGGCACCTCTCCGCCGCATCAGGCCAGATAGGCATACATCAGATATTCCGCATTGCCATGCATACCCGCTATGGGCGAATCGATAACCGCACGTATCTGCATACCACATTCCTGTGCGCATTGAAGCACATCGTCAACCGCCTGTTGGCGAAGGTTGGCATCATCCACGACGCCGTTTTTTCCGAGATGCCCTTTGCCGACTTCGAACTGCGGTTTGATAAGCATGATGATATGCGAGGGATAGTTTGCTATGCGCGCTACCACCGGCAACACCAAACGCAGGGATATGAAGGATACGTCCGAAACGATCAGCTCGGGTCGATATGGCAGGTCATGCGACTGAACATCGCGAATATTGACCCCGCTCATTTCAGTAACACGAGAGTCTTGTGAGATGCGTGAATCAAGTTGCCCATGACCGACATCCAAGGCCAGCACATGGCTTGCTCCATGCCTGAGGAGCACATCGCTGAAGCCTCCTGTAGAAGCTCCGATATCTAGGGCACGCAAACCGTGTATATTCGGCAAGCCATGCTGCGTGAAGGATTGCAACGCTCCCAGCAGTTTATAAGCGCCGCGGGAAACGTAGTCTTCCCCTTTGTCCACGACGATATGCGCGAGAGGACTCACCTTTGTGGACGGTTTGGTGATGACCTTGCCATCCACTGAGATATTGCCTTCGGATATCAACCGCTGGGCTTTGGTACGTGTGTCTACGAACTGGCGCTGAACCACAAGCACATCAAGACGAACGGTTTCTGCCGTATTGCATTGGCGCCCTATTCCGTCTTTCTGGATTGGATCCCCATGAGCACCATTGAAAACATACGGATTCGTTTGCATGCTCTTCACGCCCTATCGCTCCGAATCCTCATCGAGTGATGCACGCAGGGAGTCCAAGGTTTCGCGATACAACGCGATTCTGCCATCCTCGCTTTCCTGAGTGATTTGAGACAAGCGTTGAGCGATATCCGCATCAAGCGCTTGCCAAGCCGCATCCCCATGTTCTTGCTCTGCGGCTTGGCTGTTGCGGTCAATATCTTTCTCGGTAGGTGAGAACATATCGTCCATGTTCATAGCGTAGCGAACTCAGGCAAACGCATTGCCGGCAAGGTATCCGCCTCGCCGCGATCCTGCATGGCCCATGTCAATGAGCATGCGGCCCGCAAGGCGTTGATATCCTGCTCATCAGTGACCACAATCGCATCTTCGTCAATCCAAGCCTGCGCATCTGCACATGACCAGCGATTGCGTTCAAGCTGCTTAGGCTGCGGCTGAGCCTGGTTGAGACCACGCAAATCGGCAACAATATAGCTTGGACGCAGATGCTCCGGGGCCCTCATCAATTCCGCAGGATTGGTAACACCAGTCAACACTGCCAAGGAATCATATCCACCACGGTTGCCGGCTTCGATATCCGTGTCCAAACGGTCGCCTATGGCAAGGCATAATTCCTTGGCCACCGCCTCTGCACCGTCATGTGCCGCCAACAAGCGGGCTTCGTCATACATCGCCGATTCTGGTTTTCCCGCCGATGCGACTGGTTCCACCCCGGTCGCGTTGATCACGGCCTGAATCATGGAGCCGCAACCCGGTGCTATGCCCAATTCGCGTGGAATGGTCAGATCCCTGTTGGTCACGAAATAGGTGGCGCCACGTTCCACGGCGAAGGCGACCTGCGCCATCTGATTCCACGACATGTCCGGATACCAGCCTTGGATAACCGCTTGCGGTTCAGCCGCTGCATCATCAACCACAACCAACCCCCTACGAGACTCCACTTCATGGCGAAGATGCTCAGCGCCTAACACCAGAACCCTTCGAGCCTGAGGTACGCTTCGCGCCACCATACGTGCAGCCACTATGGATGAGGTGATAACCTGCCAGTCCTCGACGTCCAGACCGAATCCTTGCAATTGCCCCGCCACCACATTGGGAAAGCGTGATGAATTATTGGTGGTGTATTCGATGGTCATGCCGATCCTTTCCGCTTCGCGGATACTTTCGACGGCATGATCAATAGGGTTCTTTCCTCGATACACCACCCCATCCAGATCTAACAAGGCCAACTGGTACGCCGAGCTTAAAGGCTCGGCAGACCCTTGCAGTCCTGGCATATGCAACTACTCCTATTCGTTTTCGGTTTCGTCTTGATCGGAGCCTTCATCAGACTGCTCCGATTCGTCCTCGGTCGCCTCGGAATCATCGGCGGTCACAACCGGGTCTTCTTCAGCATCGGCACCCGCTTCGGTTTCACGGGCAGGCAGCGTTTCCTCATCATCGGAGGATTCGCTCTCATCGGGCACGTCTTCGCCCTGAACCTGTGCGCGGATAGCCTCAGGAACCTCGGCATCTTCTGCAGAGTCGTCGGTTTCATCCGACTCATCGGAATCCTCGATGTCGTCAGATTCCTCCATTCCGAAGTCATCCGGAGCATACTGTGCATCGTCCTCGGTGATGCCGGCCTCTTCAAGAAGATCCTCGCTCAGATTGGCGAGATCATAATCGATAACCACATTTTCATCGGTTTCGTCTTCATCGGCATCGGCGTACTGCAGTTCAAGCTTGTCGAGAAGCTGATCAAGCTCGACCGCTTCCTCACCACGGCCCGCCTCTTCGAGGAAATACTGCTCCGCCTGTATGGCACGCATGCGGTAAGCACCCGCAAGGCCCTTGGAACGTGCCACAGTATGCACCAGATCAATGGCCTTGTCCCACAGCTTCATATCAGCCAAAGCACCCGCGTATACCAGGAACATTTCCACCTTGGCTTCGCCGCGCAGCTGCTTGGCGTCATCCGAAGATCCGATTTCAATGGCCTTCTTCGGATTGCCCAGACCACGCTCGCAGTCGGCGATGAATGGAAGATAGTCCAGATATCCGTTCATGCGATATGCGGTACGCAGTTCACGCAGAGCAAGTTTGTAATCACCTTGACGATATGCGATGAACGCTAGGGTTTCACGGGCGAAATCTATACGAGATGCCTGCTTGGCAACCCATTTGGCGTGTGCCAATGCTCCCTGTGGATCCTGCTCTTCCAAGGAATACGCCGCAAGAATATGCAAACCTATATTCTCTGCATGCTCTTTGGAGAGACCACGCAGGCGCTCGCGCTCCTCAGTGGAAAGCATCGACCATTCCATGCCCTTCGGCATCTTTGGCTCGCCTTCGCGACGGTGAGTGTACGGGTTCTGCGAAGGGAATGAAATCGTTCCATCGGAGTTGCGTCGTGCCTGATCCTTGAAATCACGACGCTCGCCGTCTCTTCTAAAATCGCGGCGATCGTCATCACGACGTCCCCCACGATGCTCTCCGTCACGGCGGAAATCACGATGGTCGTCGCGACGATCAAACTTCTTGTCATCGCGACGGTAGTTACCGCCTTGACGCCTGTCATTGAAACGGCGATCCCCGTTGCGGCGACGATCCCCACCGAAACGACCATTGCCGCCTTCTCGACGCTCACCATCACGTCCGCGGAATCCACGACGGTCTCCGCCATCCTTGAAACCACGGGACTCACCATCACGACGGAAGTCACGACGCTGGTCGTTATTGCGGAAGTCACGACCCTCTCCACCACGCGAATCGTCACGACCGCGATCGGAGCGGAAACCGCCACGACGATTATCACCGTCCCGCCAATTGCGGCGGTCACCATCTTTGCGGAAGCCTCGTCCGTTTCCACGGAAATCGCGACGGTCGCCACCACGCTTGAAATCCGACCTGCGCTCACCATCTTTGCGGAAGCCCGAGCGTTCACCATCACGCTGGAATTCGCGGCGGTCACCATTGTCATGACGACCGGAGTCACGGTAATCGTGGCGCTGACCGCCGGAACGATAGCGCGGGTTCCCGTCACGACCACCGTGGAAGCCGGAACGCTCACCACGTCCCTGTCCGTATCCGCGGTCATATGAACGACGTTCGTCGCATTCATTCCTTTCGCCGTCACGACGAGGATTGCGATCCCTTCTGCCCTCGCCATCCGACTGATAACGGGATTTGCGGAAGTCCGATCCACGCCTTCCGCCAAACGAAGATCCTCCACGGCCTGAATGACCGCCGAATGACTTGCCACGACGGTTTCCGCCGTTATTGCCACGGTGTGCACCGTATGATCCGCGCGATGTGCGCCGTTCCTCTGCCATGCCTTATTCCTTTTCTACAATCACGGGGTTACCGCATATGTGCTTATCTCATGAGCACTGTCCTACACCATCCCGTTCCTTGCGAGAACGCGCCATGATGCATCAGGCTCCGTCTGTGAGTTTGATATTGCCTAGTCCACTATGGATATGGAATTACTGATGGCGCTCCACAACGCCCAGAGCCTTCTTGCCTCGACGGATCACAGCAAATCGTCCCTGCAGGAAATCCGCCTCTTCCATGGTTCGTTCCGCATCTTCAACACGTTGATTATTCAGGTACACACCACCGGAAGCTATGGTCTTGCGTGCTTCGGAAATGGACTTGAACAATCCTGCATTGACGCCGGCTTCGGTGACGCGCTCACCGACTGCACCAGCGGCAAATTGCTTGTCACCGTTTTCGTCAGCGATCTTCAAACCATCAAGCGCCGCTTCCAATGTGCTCTCATCGATGCTTGCAAGTTCCGCACCACGTCCGAATAATGCCGCGGCTGCATCGATGGCCTGTTGAGTCGCCTGCTCTCCATGCACGAAACTGGTCACTTCCCATGCCAAAGTGCGCTGCGCCTCTCGAGCACCAGGGTTGTTCTGAACCTCCTGTGCAAGTCGCTCAATTTCAGCTTTGGGGAGGAATGTGAAAGCACGCAGCAGCTTCTCCACTTCCCCATCGGGCTGATTGAACCAGAACTGGTAGAACTTGTATGGGCTGAGCATGGTGGGATCGATCCACATCGCATTGCCCTCGGACTTGCCGAACTTCTTGCCTTGGCTATCAGTGATGATGGGGCTCGTGAAGACATTGACGGTTGCGCCACGCACCTTGCGAATCAGATCAAGTCCCGAAGTGAGATTGCCCCACTGATCCGAACCACCCAATTGAAGCGTGCAGTTGTATGCGTCAAACAAGTGTAGGAAATCATTGCCTTGCAACACCTGATAGCTGAACTCAGTAAAGGAAATGCCCTCTTCCGAATTCAGGCGACGCGCAACGGTGTCCTTTGCCAGCATCGTGCCCAACCGGAAATTCTTGCCGACATCACGCAGGAAATCGATAACCGACATATCCGCAGTCCATTCGTAATTGCTTACGAATTGGACGGGATTTTCTCCTGAAGTCTCGAGAATGCGCCCGATCTGGGATTTCAGTCGCTGTGCCCACTGGGATACGACTTCCTTCGGATTCAACGTGCGTTCGCCGGATTGACGAGGATCCCCGATCAAACCGGTGGCGCCACCGACCAAAGCGATCGGATGATGACCTGCGGCCTGGAGATGACGCATATTAATCAACTGAACAAGATTGCCTATATGCAGGGATGCTGCGGTCGGGTCGAAACCGCAATAATATGTGATTGGCTCTCCATCCAATGCCGCTGCGAGTTGTTCCTGGTCCGTGGACTGGGAAATCAACCCGCGCCATTGCAACTCATCGAAGAGGGAATCGAACCCTGCTTCCTTGAAATTGGTGACGTGAGCCATCAGTACTATCTCCCTATCAAATTGTGTAATATCAACATGCATTCAAGCCTATTAAGTTTCTCAGCAGAGGGAGACACTTGCGTGCCTTTCGACAACGGCTCTGCAGTGTCACATGATGGCGCATAAGAAGATGTATGAGTTAAGACATATGAAAGGCATCGTCGCCATAGACTTATTGCCGTATTGAAAATGTTTGCTGATAGCTGCGAGTTATCTCATCAGGGAACGCAGTGATACGTCAGGCAAGCAGATATTTGTCACACTGGCATGACGATGCCGCGACGCTCCGGGCTCAACTCGGATTATCGCGGCATCTCAATTAGTCACAACACATTGAACTAGTCATCATATCGAGGTGTCCATGTATGGCTGCGCACGGCCTCTTCGACATCCGGAATATCGACTCGGTTGAGTCCTTCCTTGATGGCTTGCTTCGCAACTGCCATAGCGACGGTATGCGAGAATTCGGTCAGCTTGGAAACTGGAGGCAACACGGCGGCGCCCGGCTTCGAAGCATCAACAATGCCACCCAGTGAGTGCGCTGCCTGCGAGATCATGGTATCCGTGAGCAGTCGGGAATGTGCTGCAATGACACCCAAACCGAGTCCCGGATAGATCAAGGCATTGTTGGCCTGGCCGATTTCATAGCTGACACCCTTGTATTCGATTGGTTCCGAAGGAATGCCGGTAGCGACCAATGCCTTGCCATCAGTCCATTCAATAAGGTCCTTGGCCTTGGCCTCCGCCAACTCCGTTGGGTTGGACAGAGGGAAGATCATCGGGCGTTCGCAATGGGCCGCCATGCTACGCACCACATCTTCGGTAAATGCTCCAGACATCGTTGAGGTTCCCACCATAATGGTCGGATGAATCTCGTCGACCACGGCCTGCAAGGTGGTCAGCTTGTCCGCATTGGCGAATTCACTGCGCTTGCGAGCAAAAGGACGTTGCTTTTCGGTCAGGTCACTCATGTCGTCGAAGAGCAGTCCCTGCTTATCGATGAGGTAGAAGTGCGAACGTGCCTCTTCCTCACTCAGACCGTTGTCAACCATTTCCTGATACACACGCTCAGCAATGCCGCATCCTGCGGTGCCGGCGCCGAAGCACAGATACCGCTGATCCAGCAGCTTGCCTCCTGTAATGTTCAGCGCTCCCAAGATACCGGCCAGTGTAATGATTCCGGTTCCTTCGATGTCATCATTGAAGACTGGATATGTGTCAGCGTACTTATCCAGCAGCACTGCGGCATGTGAGCGACCGAAGTCTTCGAAATGCAGGTAGAGATTCGGGAATTGACGTTCAGCTTCCTGAACGAACTTGTCGAGGAAGGAATAATAGGTGTCGTCATCAATACGGGTGTGACGAGTTCCCAGATACATCGGATCGTCCAGCAAGGATTGGCGGTTCGTGCCGGCGTCGATGACAACAGGCAGGACGCGGGCCGGATCAATGCCGGCTGCGGCGGTGTAGACCATAAGCTTGCCGACAGAGATTTCCACGCCATTGGTTCCCCAGTCACCAATGCCAAGAATACCTTCGGCGTCGGTGACCACAATGATATCGATATCGCGTCCGTCCGCGCCCAGCTTCAGTGCGGATTCAATGTCTTGCGGCCTGGTGGCATCAAGGAACACCGCGTTCTGCGGTTCGATGTAAAACTCGCTATACCGCTTGATATCCTGGGCGATAACAGGGTCATACACCACTGGCATGAATTCAGCGACGTGGTCGGCGAATAGAGCGTAGAACAGTGTGCGATTGCGGCTGAACAGATTCATCAGATAATGACGTCGAGCCACATCATCATGCTGCCCCTGATAGTTGAGATACGCCTGCTTGACTTGTTCTTCCAAGGTCTGAACATATGGAGGAAGCAACCCAACCAATCCGTACCGTTCACGTTCATCGAGAGTGAACGCAGTCCCCTTGTTCAAAAATGGATCATTCAACAATTCAAATGAGGTTTTATTCTGTTCCATCATTTACTCCTTGATCCGGTTGTTGCCGCCCCAGCCACCGAACCCGATGACCCATGAGACGACCTCATCCATGTGTCTTCAGATTATGAACCTCATTCATCACAATAACAGAGCAAAACCTGTGATTTCCCTGTATGCAACAAAGAAGATATCTTGACGTTAGGTGTTGAACATGCACCTATGCACATCTCTCTATGCATGGCGTTAAACCTTGCAATAATACCGTTTCTTGATGTGAGAACATCACGACGTCACAGCCTGGATGCGCAGCTTGATATTAGATTTACGGCATCATCCTCGCAACTTCATAACGAGAGGAAGCTCACATTCTTATTGTGCATTTCACCAGCCGTTTCGCGCTGGTCAACAGGCATCAGGCTGATGATGTCAGTAGGTCACCACGGTTAGATTGCCGTGGTCATATTCCGCGAGGAAGATATCCGAGATATTGTCATATCCCATATCCTTCAGCCTTGCAGTCAGCCATTCCTCATCGTGCTCAACCATTTCCAGAACATTGGTCTGGATACTGCCATCCGTGATCACAGGATATTTGGGATTTTCTTCACCGGCCTTCACGATGATGAGCTGACCGTTCTGCTCCAAAACAGCCCTTTTCACCTCGCGGATACTGTAGACACCTTGCGAACGCAGTTTAAAGGCCACTTCCTGTGCGGTTAACCCGGCATGACGACATGCTTCCACATCAAGATCGCCTCGTTGAATCAAAATTACCGGCTCGCCATCCATAATCCGTTTGACGACAGAACTGCTCGATTTCGCCCATTTGAGTAACAACACCAGACCCAGCCAGATAAGCAAAATGATGATGTATTGCACTATGGTGACCGAGGTGCTGTAAATCACACCGCCGACGATACCGCCCAACACATAATTCTGGACCTGATCGGTTGCCGAGGATGGCGCAAGATTGCCTTTGCCGGAGACGTTGATGACGAATACCAATGACAAAAGACCCAATGCAAGCTTTATTGCGATGTCAAGATATGACAAGTTGACCATTATTGCGCCTCCACAAGCTCGATATCAGGGTTCTTCAAGGTGATGGATTCCAGGACGTAGCCGTCATCGCTGTTATCTGATGCGACAATGCGGTAATAATGGTTGTCCACTGCAATAAGCGTGCCATCCAATGAAGAAGCACTGCTGATATACACCTTGTCGGTGTCTACCTCAAGCTTTTTGGCAACCGATTCGACCACTTGAGCAGCGTTCGCGAATCTGCTCTCCTTCGCTGTCTCCTGCTGGAATTCATCGAATTTGATGAATCCCATAATGAGGAGTCCGACTATGAGAATCAAGGACAATTCGCGATATTTCACCTCGCCATGGGTTTTGTACAATCTGAAAAGCGAAGCACACAGCAGAAGCACCATAACCGCAGTCATGGCGATTTGTATGCCATTGTTTATGGCACTTTGATTGGTGAGATAACCATATGAATACAGCTTCATATCTCCCCTTTCCTGCAGTGCAATGCTATCAGCATCGGCGACTCCGGTGAATTACAACGATTCGGGGGCTTTGTATGCCGCACCATCGCTTATGCTGCGCACGAATTCACCCATTTTGGCCATTTTGCCCTTTGCCGTGATGATCTGCTCGCGCACACGAGCGGGCGAGGTTCCGCCTTTGCCGTTTCGGGCGTTCACTGAACCTTCTGTGGACAGCACTTCACGCACGCCTGCCGCGGTTTGCGCATCAAGGAAATCGTGGAAGATGTTGGCGAAATCCGCATCGCTCAAATCCCACAATTCCTGGCCACGCTGTTCCGCCAACTTCACACAGGCTCCGGAGAGTTCATGTGCATGGCGGAATGGCACTGCATTGCGTACCAGCCACTCTGCAATATCGGTGGCAAGCGCGAATCCGGTAGGCGCTTCCTTTTCCATGCGCTCAGTATCGAATGTCATGGTGCGCACCATGCCGCTGAATGCAGGCAGGAGCACTTCGAGAGCATCCACCTGATCGAATACGGCTTCTTTGTCTTCCTGAAGATCGCGGGCGTATGCCGTCGGCAGACCTTTCAAGGTGGCCATCAAGCCGCTGAGATCACCGATAAGACGACCCGCCTTGCCGCGTGCAAGCTCTGCGATATCAGGATTCTTCTTTTGCGGCATGATCGAGGAACCCGTGGAGTATGCGTCATCCAAGGTGACGAAAGCAAATTCCTGAGTATTCCAGATAATGATTTCTTCGCTCAGGCGAGAGATGTCCACGCCGATCATGGCAGCGATGAATGAGAATTCGGCAACCACATCTCGACTCGATGTTCCATCAATGGAGTTGCTCGTAACACGGCTGAATCCGAGTTCCCTTCCCACTGCGTCCGGATCAAGTCCCAAAGTATTGCCGGCAAGGGCACCCGAACCGTACGGGCTGGCATCGGCGCGAACGTCCCAGTCGGCGAGTCTGCTGACATCCCTCATCAAAGGCCAGAAATGAGCCATGAGTTGATGAGCCAGCAATACAGGCTGTGCATGTTGCATATGCGTGCGACCCGGCATGACGGCATGCCCCGCCGCTTCTGCCTGTTCTACAAGGGCCGCTGCAACATCCAAAGTCGCCGCTGCGATAGTGCGCGCATGGCGACGCAACCACATGCGGATCAGCGCTGCAATCTGGTCGTTACGCGAACGCCCTGCCCTGAGCTTTCCACCGAGTTCATCCCCGGCTATTTCCAAGAGCCCGCGTTCCAGAGCTGTGGCTTCGTCTTCATCGCCTTCGATCGGCACGAATGCCCCGCTGTCGACCCGGCGTTGCAACTCATCGAGAGCGGACTCCATGCGATCAAGTTCTTCGGCTGTGAGCAGCCCGGCTCGGCCAAGTGCACGGGCATGGGCACGGGAACCTGCGATATCATCATCCGCAAGTCGCCAATCGAATTGGGTTGATTTACTCAATCGAGCCAATTCAGGTGAAGGGCCCGACGAGAATCGTCCTCCCCACAAGGCAATGGATGTTTCTTCTTGCTGCTGTTCACTCATAACGGGATTCCTCGCTTCGATTCAAGTAATTCGCATCTACCTTGGATAGTGCATGAGCGATGCGACAATTCGGACTTCCAACTCCTTGCGGAATGGATATGACAAGTGCCGGCGGGATGTGATGTGAACCCGCCGGCACTCATGACCGTAACTTATTTGACGGTGTTTTCAGGCACTTCGATTCCATTGCCGAATTTCACATCGCGAGCTGCAGCCACCTTGCTCGGCAGGCCGTAGATCTCGATGAATCCGACGGATGCGTTCTGATCGAAGCTGTCACCGGAATCATATGTGGCCAGATTGTAGTCATATAGCGAAGTGTCAGAGCGGCGACCGGTGACCACTGCTCGACCGCCATGCATGGTCATGCGAATCTCACCGGAAACATAACGCTGCGTTTCCTCAATGAAGGCATTGAGCGAACGCACTGCCGGAGAGAACCACTGGGCATCGTACACCAGCTCACCCCAACGCTTGTCGATATCGCGCTTGATGCGGTGCTGTTCACGTTCGAGGCAGCTGTTTTCCAGCTCTTGGTGCGCTGTGATCAGTGCGACTGCACCAGGAGCCTCATACAGCTCCCTGGACTTGATGCCGACCAGACGGTCCTCAATCAAATCAATGCGGCCAATGCCCTGGGCGCCGGCACGGCGATTCATCTCCTCAATGGCCTGCAGAGGAGTAACGTCACGACCGTCGATCTTCACGGGAATGCCCTGCTTGAACTCAATAACCACTTCATCCTCAACCGGTGGGAATGCAGGATCATCGGTGTATGCGTAGCAATCCTTGGTCGGCGCATTCCACGGATCCTCAAGGAAGCCGGTTTCGATTGCGCGGCCCCAAACATTCTGATCAATGGAATATGGGCTCTTTTCAGTCTGCACGATCGGCAGCTGGTGGTCCTTGGCGAACTGGATTTCCACATCGCGGGTCAGCGAAAGATCACGGATCGGGCTGATAGCCTTCAACGTCGGATCGATCGACTGGATGGAAACCTCAAAACGAACCTGATCATTGCCCTTGCCTGTGCAACCATGAGAGATGGTATCGGCTCCGAACTGGTGGGCGGCACGGACCAGATGCTTGGTGATCAAAGGACGAGAAAGTGCGGAGACCAAAGGATACACGCCTTCGTACATCGCATTGGCCTTCAGCGCCAGCATGCAGTACTCATCGGCAAATTCTTCGCGCGCATCAACGACATACGCCTCAACGGCGCCGCAATCCAAGGCGCGCTGCTTGATGGTTTCCAGGCTTTCCCCACCCTGGCCGACATCAAGAGACACGGCAACGACGTCCTTACCGGTGCGTTCCTTTAGGAACGGAATTGCCACCGAAGTATCCAAACCTCCGGAATATGCCAGAACAATACGATTCTTATCGCTCATCACGACCCTTTCATAACATGGTATGCACTAGAATATACAACACCCTGCATATATATACACTATCGGTGCGTCGCCTTTACGCAGTAGCACTTTGACCGGTCGAAGCTATCTCCAAAAGCCATTGCGTACGCTGGGTTGCAGATTCATCATCAACGCAGACCACCATGACCGTGTCATCACCGGCTATGGTCCCCAAAACATCCTCCATAGGCTGCTTGTCAAGCACGCTGGCAACATATTGAGCGGCGCCTGAAGGCGTGTGCACGACCATCAAATTGCGAGCCGCAGCCACAGAAGTCACCAAACCGGAAAGCACACGGGACATCTGCTGTTCCACCTTGGCTGTTGACAGGCTTGCTGGCTGAATTTGAGGCTGTGGCTGATCAGCAACCACGTATGCGGTGGATCCGTCTTGCAATCTCGTCTTGGTGGCATGCATTTCATCCAGGTCGCGGCTCAGGGTGGCTTGGGTGACCTCAATGCCCTCATCCGCCAATATCTGAGAAAGCTGCGACTGCGAAGTGATGATATGGTTTGCAAGCGCCTGCTCAATCGCGCTGAGACGTGCAGCGCGACTGGCAGGACGTTGGAGGGATGGAACCGATTCGCTCATCAACGCATCAGGCTTTCGTCTTCACGCTGCCAACCAATAAGCCAGGTGAGCAAAGCTTTCTGCGCATGCAGGCGGTTCTCGGCTTCATCCCACACCACTGATTGAGGACCGTCGATAACCGAAGAAGTCACCTCTTTGCCGCGATATGCCGGCAAGCAATGCTGGAACAATGCATCGGGCTTGGCCAATGACATGAGTTCATCATTGACCTGATACGGCCAGAATGGCTTGGAACGTATGGCATATTCCGCCTCTTCGCCCATTGACACCCATGTATCAGTGAACACGCAATCCGCATCGGCAACTGCCTTACGCGCATCAGTGGTCACAACAATCGAACCACCATTTGCCGCAGCGATTCGTTTGGCATCTTCCACGATATTGGCGGCAGGGAGGAAACCATTCGGGCCTGCAATTCGCACATGCATACCAGCGGTAGCACCAGCAAGCAAATACGAATTGGCCATATTATTCGCACCATCGCCAACATAGGCAATGGTCATGCCCTCGAGCGCATCAACTCCCCCACGCATTTGTGCAATCGTGAGGAAATCAGCCAAAACCTGACAAGGATGGAAGCTGTCTGTTAGTGCGTTCACCACAGGAACGGTGGCATATTGCGCCATTTCCTCAATGCGTTCCTGGCCGAATGTGCGCCACACCAGAACCGAAGTCATACGGGTCAGCACCCGTGTGGTATCTGCAACCGGTTCGCCACGGCCAAGCTGGGAGCCGGACTTGTCGATGACCAAAGGATAGCCACCCAATTCAGCCACACCGACCGAGAAGCTCGAGCGCGTGCGGGTGCTTGGCTTATCAAAGAGCACAGCAACCGCCTGTGGCCCTTCAAAGGGACGGTGATAGAACCGATCTTCCTAAAATGCATGCCCAATGACAGGATCTGCTTCTGCTCTTCATGGTTGATATCATCATCGCGCAGCATATGCCGCAGTCGTTCCGTCATCTCTTTTCCTTTCTGATTCATGCCAATCGTCTTCGCCAATGGCATTGTTATCCGTTACTGAATGCCTTCCTGATGAACATCCAATGGGCTCAATCAGTCATCTGGCAATTCGCAAGGTATTTGGTTCAAAATCGAGAGCGCTTCATTGACTTCAGCCTCGGTGACGATCAGAGGAGGAGCCAGACGCAATGCATCAGGCGCCACGGCATTGACGATCAGACCATGTTCCAAAGCCCATTCCATTGCGGCATGAGCACAAGGATGCTGCAGTTGGATGGCATTGAGCAATCCAGCGCCACGAACACCTGTGAACAGCGGATTACCGCCTGACATCACGCCTGCACGCAACTGCTCGCCACGCCTCCGAACATTGTCAAGAACATGGTCTCTCTCGATGGTTTCGAGTGTCGCCATTGCCGCCGATGCACCAAGCGGATTGCCGGCAAATGTGGATCCATGCGAACCCGGCGTAAACAGTTTGGAAAGCTTGTCCCCGAAAGCGATCATGCCTCCCATGGGGAATCCTGAAGCAACACCCTTGGCGAAGGTGATCATGTCAGGAACGACGCCTCCGGAAAGCTCTTCGTTCTGGAATGCAAACCAAGTGCCGGTACGCCCTATTCCGGTTTGCACTTCATCGATTATGAGCAATGCTTTGTGCTCGTCACAGAGCGCACGAGCAGCCTTGACAAAGTCGGCGCCCACTGGACGCACTCCCGCTTCGCCTTGGATGAGTTCCATGATGACTGCGGCAACCGGCCCCTTGGCATATGGGCCAGATCCCGTCATGCAGAATTCGTCGCGCAATGCGTTGACATCGCCCACTTCAACGAAGTCAACCCCTGGCAGCAATGGTTCATATGGCTTACGAATAACCGGCTTCCACGTGGCGCTCAGCGCACCTAATGTCCGGCCATGGAATCCATGTGTAAGCGCGATAATTCGGGCGGGTTTCCCCCCGAACATCGTCGTGGATCCCGGCAGCGTGCGACCATACAATTTGGCCAACTTCAACGCCGCCTCATTGCCTTCTGCACCCGAATTACCGAAATACACATGCGAACCAGCAGGCGCACCGCTGAGCTCGACAAGTTTTGCAGCCAATTCGATCTGCGTCTTCGTGGCGAAGTAATTACTGACATGCGCCATGGAAGCGGCCTGTTCCTGGACCGCCTTGACCCATGCGGGATGCGCGTAGCCCAAAGCGTTGACTGCTATCCCTGCCAAGAAATCCAAGTATACATTGCCATCAACGTCCCACAGTCGGCAACCTTGGCCATGGTCCATAACACGCAGAGGCGTACCAAACACATTCATATGCACTTGTGAATAGCGCTTAAGCAGCGCTTCATCCTGCGCGCCCAAACCGTGCTGGGTATTAGTGGCCATAGGTGCTCCTCATTTCAATGCCTTCGTCCGGTACCACCATGGTTCCGATGCCGTTTGTTGTAAATATCTCATTCAGTATGGAGTGAGGCTTTCTGCCATCGATGATATGGGCTTTGGAAACCCCTCCTTCGACGGCTCGGGCACACGCTTCCATTTTGGGTCTCATGCCGGATTCCAGATCCGGCAGCATGTCGCGCAGAGTATCCACTCCGATCGATCCGACAAGGGAATTGCGATCAGGCCAATGTGCATATAAGCCGTCCACATCGGTGAGTATCACCAGCTTGCGTGCGCCCAGCGCACATGCCAGTGCGGCCGCCGCAGAATCCGCATTCACATTGAGTACTTCGGTCGGATCGTCTTCATTCGGGGCCACTGAGGAAACGACCGGGATGCGACCGGCAGATATGAGATCCTCGACCGCCGAAGCATCGACGCTGACCACGTCACCGACCAATCCGATGTCGGTCGGAGTGCCATTGATCACCGGCTTTCTCTGCATTGCGGTGAGGAGCCTGCCGTCTTCTCCTGACAATCCGACCGCAAAATGCCCATGGGCGTTGATAAGCCCCACCAATTCCCTGGACACTTTTCCTGTCAGCACCATGCGAACGACATCCATGGCCTCCGGAGTGGTCACCCGCAATCCGCCCTTGAACTCGGACTTGATTCCCAAGGCCTTCAACATATGGGAAATCTGCGGCCCACCGCCATGAACCACAATCGGATGCATGCCCACTTGACGCAGAAATACCATGTCCTCTGCAAAACACTGCTTCAAATGCTCGTCCACCATGGCATTGCCGCCGTATTTGACGACAATGCGCTGACCAGCGAACTCTTCTAGCCACGGAAGGGCCTCGATCAATACCTCCGCCTTCTGATCGGCCCGTAAATCGGCATGCACGTCGAAGTGATACCCCGGCCCTTTCAGCTCTGCCACTTGTTATCCTTCCTGTATGCGATAACCATCGAACGACATCTTCGTGTGCCCACCTGAATGAGGACTGGAATTACGATTCGTAATCGGCATTGATATGGACATAATCATGGGTGAGATCATCGGTCCACACCGTTGTCTCGGCTTTGCCTATATGCAAATCAATATCAATATGCACTTCGCGAGCGCTCATATTGACCAGGCTTCTGTCCTGACCGGGCTTTCCACCATCGCACACTTTGACGCCATTGATGACGACATCGACATCTTCCGGACGGTATTGCGCAATATCTTCGGGAACAACGCCCAAAGAGCTGACCACTCGACCCCAGTTCGGATCATTGCCATAGATTGCACATTTGAGCAGATTTGATGCAGCAACGGAACGAGCGCAAGCCAAAGCGGCATCCTCATGTTCAGCGCCTTTCACCACGATGCGGATGTCATGGCTCGAGCCCTCACCGTCACCGATGATCTTCCGAGCAAGCTGCGCGCAGGCTTGTGAGACCAATGCATTGAATTCATCCGGATCCGGCTCGACTCCGGAAGCTCCTGATGCCAGCAGCAGAACCGTATCATTGGTGGACATGCAGCCATCAACGTCAATGCGGTTGAAGGACATGTCCACAGCCGAGTTCAATGCCGCCTGCAAGGCCCCCGCGCTCACCACTGCATCCGTGGTAATCACGCAAATCATAGTGGCCAATTGAGGGGCGATCATGCCCGAGCCCTTGACCATGCCGCCAACGCGATACCCTTTTCCGTCCAGCTGAACGGTTTTCGGCTGAGTGTCCGTTGTCATGATGGCTTCAGACGCATCAATGCCGGACTGCTCATCCGATTGTCTTTGCCGCAAAGCCTCCTTGGCACCAGAGAGCACACGATCAAGAGGCAGCAATTCACCGATGAGACCCGTGGAGCATACTGCGACCTGTTGAGACTGAATTCCAAGCTCTTTGGCAACTTCTTCAGCACTTGCCTTCGATTGCTCAAAGCCTTCTGTTCCTGTACACGCATTGGCGCAACCTGAGTTCAGCACAACAGCCGTGATATGCCCATCAGCGACAACAGACCTCGACCACTGCACTGGGGCTGCGCAGAAACGGTTCGAGGTGAACACCCCGGCACAGGCATCAAGCGGACCTTCATTGACCACTACGGCCATATCCTTTTTGCCCGCCACCGAAGAAACTCCTGCGACCACACCAGCCGCGCTGAATCCTTGTGCATACGTCACACTCACGGTGCCACTCCTATCTTGCTTAATCCTGCGTCTTCCGGAAGCCCCAATGCGATATTCAATGATTGGATCGCCTGACCCGCCGTGCCACGATTCAAATTATCAATGGCCGCAAAAGCGTACAATCTGTTGGCATGCCTATCAACGGCCACCTGGATATGCGCCGCATTGGAGCCCAGAACATCAGCCGTTGCTGGCATCGTTCCTTCTGGCAGCATGACGATAAACGATTCGTCTTGGTAGACACCACGCCAAATATCGCGAATTGCAGCATCATCCATACCCATCGCCTTGTCGCTCAAAGGAGCTGAAACGACAGCAAGTATTCCTCGCGACATAGGAACCAGTATCGGCGTGAAACCAAGGGTGAAACGAGAGGCTTCAGATGCATCAAATCCTGCTGCATGTGCAAAATTCTGCAGCACCTCAGGAATGTGCCTATGCTTGCCGCCCACGGAATACGGGCTCGCCGAACCGAATGCCTGCGCCGCCAGCAATGAGGGCTTGGAGAGGTTCTTGCCCGCACCGGAATAGCCAACGGCGAGATCGACGACCACATCTCCAGTAACCAGGCCGGCTGACAACGCCGGCTGCATGGCCAGTGTCGTTGCGGTCACATTGCATCCAGGACCCGCTATGCGGTGCGCACCACGCAACTGCTCACGTTGACGACGGTATGCCCCTTCAGCATCCCATCCAAGCAGCAGCTCCGGCATGCCATATACCCAATGATCGTAGAAATCGCCGCCATAATATTCATCCCAGTCTTCACTGCATTCCAGACGATGATCGGCGCCCAGATCCACGACTATTGACTGAGGATCCAGATGTTCCGCCAATTTTCCAGAAGCACCGTGCGGCAGAGCGAGGACGATAACATCGTGGCCATTGAGCACTTCAGGCGTAGTGTCTTGAACGACTGCATCCGCAAGCTGCGGAATATGCGGCATATGCTTGCCCAGTCGATCTCCGACCGAGGAATGACCTGCAACTGTGGTCACCTCAAAATCCGGATGTGAGACAAATAGGCGTAATGCTTCGCCTCCTGCATAACCGGTAGCACCTGCCACCGCGACCGAAAAACGTGCCATAAAACTTCTTTCGCCAGTACTCCAAAGAGGAGATACTGGCGAGTATACACAGTTATGCAGACCATTGCATAATTATGCAAATGGTGTGTCGTTCACGGCATTCATAGTCAAGCTATGCCGAGATACCACCCGTGGGATCAGAAGCAGTTGAGCCAAGACGATTCATAAGCCATTGATAGACCTCGTCTGTCGTTATGCCATGGGATATGAGCCATATGCGCACAAGAAAAGAAATGGTACCCAATACGACGGCAGCAAGGGCCAGCCAATAGCCTTTCATATGAAGCATACGAGTACGCCTCATCGAGAAAGCCCTGACGATAATGGGCAAAATGGGAACCGAGAACAAAGCCATAACCAGCGCAAGAACCGCATTGACATCCCAGCGGCCATACAGCGGATTGCGCTGAGGATCGTCAAAATCCTCCCTATGCATGACGCCGAAACCTTGCGGCGCCATCCCGGACTGCCGATCACGCATTCCTGAAGGACGCACTCGCGCATCCTGACTATTCGTCATACGCTGACTCTGCTGCGGCTCGTCCTTATGGCCGTTGTCTTCGCTTTCCGGCTTGCCATACACATACGGATCGTAATCAGCGGGGAACTGTGCGGCCATTTGACCGAATTCCGGCTGTTTGACTTGCCCGTACTGCGGCTGAACCGGAGCGTTACTGCTCTGGCTCTCGTTGCTATTACCAACCTGCTGCGGTTCAGCCGTCATACGGACTCCTTATGTGCTTCGGATATTCAGTGATTCGAGAATATCAGGCGCGTAGCGTGGCTCCCAACGTTTCCGCCCTCTGCACAATGGCAGCACGAATCGCTTCCGTATCCTGCGAATCCAAGGTCTTGTCCTGGGCGCGGAAGGTCACAGCAAAAGCGAGTGAACGGTTGGCCTCTCCCAATTGCTCGCCCTCGAAGACATCGAAGAGTTCGATGTGCTCGAGCATATCTCCTGAAGCCTCGACAATGGCCTGCTTCAATGCTTCGGCACTGAGCGACTTCGGCGCCGTAAATGCGAGATCCTGCCTGACCAGAGGGAAGGTCGAAATGGCCTTTGCCTGCACAGGCTTCGCGTCCAGCGTGGAGAACAAAGCCGAGAGATTGAGCTCAAATGCAGCGCTGTGTTCAGGAAGCCCAAGGGCCTCGTTCACACGTGGATGCAATTCACCGACCATGCCGACTTCAACTCCAGCGGAAAGCACCTTGGCAGCACGGCCAGGATGCCATTGCACTGGCACGTTTTCAGACTGTGGCTGGTCCAACTTGAGCGATGCACCCAGACGCTCGCCAATGCGATTCACAGCCTCGACCGCATCGCTCCAATCCACGGCACGTTGATCGCCAAGCCATCCGGTCTGTTCCGCCAAGCCGGTGAGTATGCCGGCAACATGCATGGGCTGTTCAGGCAGACCGGCATCAAGGGCCTTGAGCTGCTCATCAGTGGGGCGTACTCCACCCGGTAAGGCGGGGATGGCCGGAGCCTGAGGATCCCACAAATACACATGTCCCAATTCATACAGGCTCACGTTTTCCACACCACGACGCAAATTGCGCTGCACTGTCTGTGCCAAGGTGAGCAGAATGGAACGGCGCAGATACGGGCGATCACCAGCCAGTGGATTGGCAACCTCAACGCTTATCGGAGCCACTTCATCCTTGTCGTACCCGAAGGCCTTGAAGTCCTCATCGCCAACGAATGGGTAGCTCAGCGTCTCATCCATGCCGAATTCAGCGAGCTCCTGAGCCACACGACGACGATATGCCTGCTCCGGGGTCAACCCGACATGGCCGTGAACCGGTGCCGGAGGAACCGTCACAGGAATTTCGTCATAACCGACCAAACGCGCGATCTCTTCAACCAGATCACAAGGCTCATTGAGATCAGGACGCCATGTCGGAGCGGTTATCGAGAACTCGCCATTGCCGCCACCTGCTACCGTGCAGCCAATATCGCTCAGGATATTGCTGACTGTGTTGACATCGACATCCAAACCGGCAACGCGGCTTACTTCATTTGCCTTGAAGTGTATCGGCAGTCGGCGCGAAGTCATATTGATATCGGTCGGATGCTCCGAAGGCGTTCCACCTGCGAGCTGTTCCAAAAGATTGACTGCCATCTGGGCTGCTGCAGGCTGCAATTGGGTATCGACTCCACGCTCGAATCGACGCGAAGCTTCGGATGGGATCTTGTGGCGACGGGCGGAACGTGCCACGGTCACCTGATCAAAATGGGCGGATTCAAGCAGGATATTGGTGGTCTCTTCGGTAACCTCACCGTACAAACCTCCCATAACGCCCGCTATGGCGAGGATGCGAGAACCGTGCTCGCCATTAGGAGAATCCGTGATCACCAAATCCTCGGGATCAAGCTTATGATCCTTGCCATCCAAGGTCGTCAGGGTCTCACCCTCATTGGCACGGCGCACGACAATAGGACCTTCGAGCTTATCCAAATCGAAAGCATGCATCGGCTGACCAAGATCCAACATCACGTAGTTGGTGACATCCACAGCCAATGACAGCGAACGCATACCCGCTCGTGTGAGGCGACGACGCATTGCATTGGGCGTGTGTGCCGAAGCATCAACGCCGCGAATCACTCGCGCATAATACCGATCGCATCCAGGTACCCCGTGAATCGGGGCATTGTCTTCGATCGACACCTCAATATCGGTGGGAGTTCCCGGCTCCAGACCAGTAACCACAGGAGTCTGTTCATTCAAGGCAATAACCGGATCCGTGTACGCAGCGCCTGTGGAATGATGATATTCCCCTGGCCACGCCGCGATATGAGAAGGCATATCCACGATCAGGAGTGATGTTAATCTCCAAAAGGGCTGGTCAAGATGCAGCAGATGCATGGCATCGTCGCCGGGCTTCAACGCCTCATATTCCGCTTCGCTGAATCCATATTCACGCAGCAGGATGATGCCATCGTGACTGTCTCCCAAGCCAAGCTCGCGTTCCGAGGCACACATGCCATCGGAGATGTGGCCATAGGTCTTGCGCGGTTCGATCTTGAAATCTCCGGGCAGGACTGCACCTGGCAGAGTGACGACAACCTTTTCACCAGCTGCCATATTAGGAGCGCCGCAAATGATGCCTCGCGGGACCTTATTGCCATCCTCATCGACTGCGTTGTATTGCTCGCCGACATCCACATGGCACCAGTTGATGATTTTGCCGTTCTTCTGCGGTTCAGGAGTCGCATCGACCACATAACCAACCACAATGGAGCCGGTGACCTGGGAGGCATGGATTTCCTCTTCTTCAAGGCCGACCTTGACCAGATCCTTGGCAAGCTGTTCATATGTGAGGTCTTCAGGAACCTCGACATGGTCCTTCAACCAATCAATATCCACCATTGGCATGGGTTATCACTCCCCCATCACAAATTGTTTGCTGAAACGCACATCACCTTCGACCAGGTCGTGCATGTCATTGATATCGTGGCGCAAAAGCAATGTGCGCTCCATACCCACGCCGAATGCGAATCCGGTGTATTCCTCAGGATCCAAGCCTGCGGACTTGAGCACATTGGGGTTCACCATGCCGCAGCCGCCCCATTCAATCCAACCGGGCCCGCCCTTCTTGTCGGGGAACCACAAATCCAGCTCGGCGGATGGCTCGGTGAACGGGAAATAACTCGGGCGCAGGCGGCTCTTGGCTTCCGGGCCGAACATGGCAACGGCAAGCTTGTCGAGCACGCCCTTCAAATCAGCCATCGTAAGGTTCTTGTCCACTGCAAGAGCTTCGCACTGATGGAATACGGGGGTATGCGTGGCATCGAGTTCGTCAGTTCTGAACACACGACCAGGTGACGCAATATAGAGCGGAACGCCATGCGTCAACAGAGCACGAACCTGATCCGAGGATGTCTGCGTACGCAAAACCATATTTGATCCGACAAAACCTGCGGCATCCTTGGCTTGGTTTCCTTTGACATAGAATGTGTCCTGCATTTGGCGGGCGGGGTGATCCGGACCGAAGTTCAAAGCGTCAAAGTCGTACCACTCGCTTTCCACTTCGGGCCCTTCAGAAATCTGCCAACCCATGGAAATAAAGAAGTCTTCGACATTTTCCAGTAATTTCGGAAGAGGATGGCGAGAGCCCAAAGGTTTGCGATGCACCGGCATCGTCATATCCACGGTTTGCGCAGCCAATGCCGCTGCTTCTTCGGCTGCCTTGACCTGCTCTTCCTTGGCTGCAAATGCGCGACCGAATTCGGCGCGCAACTTGCCCATGAGCTTGCCTGCATCCTTCTTTTGATCTGCGGGCAAAGCGCCGATGGCCTTGCTGGCTTGCGTCATTGCCGAATCCGCTCCTGCATAGCGGGTCCTAATAGATTTCAGAGCCTCCATGCTGGAGGCCTTCTCGATGAGTTCGATGCCTTCGCTCACTGCGGCGCTTACCGCCTGGGCATCGAATACCGCACTCTGTGCCACGAGTAGCCTTTCTGTTTTCATTGGTGCAAATCACCTGCGAACCACGTAGTCGCAAGCGTTTTACCGACTCAGATTCTTCCAATATGACTCGACATGGCCATACTAATCAACATGACTGCCGCACTGGTGGCAAGGTTCAAGGATTCAGCCTTGCCATATATGGGTATGGACACGATACGATCCGCCCTGCGCAACACATCCTCTTCCAAACCACGGGCTTCATTCCCGAAAAGCACGGCCTTGGACTGGTTCAGATATCGTTCGTCGGTCAGCACATCAGGCAATAGCCGTGGTTTCCGGTCCGCTGTGCCATAGACATCAGCTGCCATAACGCTTATGCTGTGCTGCTGCGCCCAAGCGAAAAACTCTTCTGTGCCCATATGCAAAACAGGCAGATGGAATAAGGAACCCGCTGTGGAGCGGATAACCTTGGTGTTGAAAACCTCCACGCATTCATCCACAAAAATAACCGCATCACAGCCGGCAGCATCGGCTGCCCTGATTACCGCACCTGCATTTCCGGGATCGCGAACCTGCCAAAAAGCAGCCACATTATGCAGCTCCTGTGTGGGTTCGAAAGCCTCCCGCATAGCTCCGATCCCAGCCACAGCCGCAATGCCCTGAGCATCCTTGCTCAACCGTTGCATAACCTCGGCGGTCACCGGATGCACATAGATCTCCCCCTCATATTCCAGAGCGGATTCCACTATGCGCCTCGATGTCGGTGTCATCGCCTTGAGCGGGTCGCCACCATCCGTGGAAGCCACCTGAACATAGATGTCCTGTATAACCTCAGGACGGTACGCCACTGCCTCGCGCACAGACTGAGGGCCTTCAATAAGGAATTTTCCAGACTTATCACGGCCACGTCGTGAATTAAGGTCGGCCGCTCTTCGTATTCGCTCCGCCTTGGGGTTTTCGATAGCATTTGTCAAACCTGTCATATGTCTCAACTGTACGCCCTGCACATTACAGGCGGTATGCAATCGGCTTATTCTTGTTCGTATTTGCAAGGCTCCTCCTGCCTTCCATATCGCATAGTCAGCAAATGACAACATTCAGGAAGCTTTTCAGATTCTGACAGTTGTAACGCAGACTTACTCCAGCGCACTGCCAAATACGCAAGGTTCAATGAGTCCATCCGGCAAATCCACGCTGCGCTTCAAACACAGGGTGCGGCACCTCATTGTCAAAGGACCAACATGTTCGCATGGAATAACGCATGGCGAAGCGTCACCCGCAATAAGGGGCGTAACGTCCTCATCGTCATCATTGTCGCCATAATCGCAGCGGCGGCAACAATAGGCCTGTCAATCAGGCAGGCAGCTCAAACCGCACGAGATACTGGACTGAGCAATACCACCGTCACTGCACAGATTAGCGTGGATCGAAGCAAATTGATCAGCGATTCTCGAAGCGAATCCTCTGATTCCGGCACTCCTGATTTCGATAGCATGCGCGAAGCGTTGAGCGACAAGGAACTCAGCTTGTCTGACTACGAAAAGTATGCCGAAGCATCGTCAAGCGTGCAGAGCACCTACTACTCCGAAACCACTTCCCTTGCCGCCACGGATTCGTTCCAGCCTGTCGAGGATTCGACATCCTCCTCCCAGTCCTCCTCGGATTCCTCGAGCTCCGAAATCAACGCCGAAGACGGTCAAGATGCTCCGCAAGGAGGCGGTGGCGGCAGAATGCAGCAGATGTCCGGCGATTTCCAGCTCACTAGTTTCAGTTCAGATACCGCAGTGGCCAATGCAAGCAACGGTTCATTCACCATGGTGGATGGCTCTGTATTCGGTTATGAGGAATCTTCGAACGGACAGGTGATTATTTCCAAGGCACTCGCTGACTTCAACAATCTCTCTGTCGGGTCCACGATTACCGTTGCCGATGCATCCGATTCCTCCACTACCTACACCTTGACCGTGGTTGGCATATACGAGAACACCACGGATTCCAGCTCGCAGGGTGGCCCCATGGGCTCGTCCGCTTCCGATCCGGACAATGCCATCTACACCTCCGTCTCCACGTTGAAATCCTTGGGATTGGATAGCGATTCCGATAGCGATTCGGCGGCTCAGCTCAGCTTCACCTACGTATTCGCCAACAAGGATGCATACGAAACCTTCGTCACCGATGTCAAGGCAGCCGGTTTGTCCGACGATTACACCGTTTCCTCAGCTGATGTTGATGAATACGAATCCAGCTTGGTTCCGTTGAACAACCTCTCCCAGTTCGCACTCACCCTGCTGCTGATTGTGCTGGGCGTCGGTGCCATAGTGCTGATCGCCATCAATGTCTTCAATGTCCGCGAACGCAAATATGAAGTCGGCGTTCTGACGGCCATGGGCGTGAAAAAAGTTACCGTGGCGGCACAATTCGTATTCGAATTGTTCATGGTCACGCTTATCGGCTTGGCCATTGGCGTGGCAGCAGGTGCAGCGACATCAGTGCCTGTTTCCAACCAATTGCTCGCAAGCCAGGTTGCAGCCCAGGAAAGCGAACAATCCAGCCAGCAGGCACAGTTCGGGCGAGAGATGCAGGGTGGACCGGGCGCTCAGACATCATCTGATACGTCAAGCGATTCGGATAGCTCCTCCTCTGATTCAAGCTCGTCTTCCAGCGAGAGCTCGCAGAGCACTTCGAATGATTCCTCCAGCACCGCGGCACAGACCCCATCGGCTCCCGGCAATTCACCATTCGGTCAGGCAACGAATTACCTCTCCGAAGTCAATGCCACGGTGAACCTCTCGGTGGTCGGACAGCTCGTGCTTATCGGCATCGCACTCACGCTGTTCTCCTCGCTCGCCGCAGTGATCTTCGTCATGCGATACGAACCGCTGCAGATCCTCGCCGATCGATCCTGATTTCCACGGTGGTGGGCGCCTACCCCGCGCCCGCCACCCTCTCAAACAACATCACATCCTCGTTGTTAAACCCCTCCCATCCGAGAAACTTCATCAGCCTCGCCCTTAAGGAGCACACATCATGGCAAAGCAATCCACCACCACAGGAACCACCAAGGAAAACAATCTCCACGATAACGCCCAGGAAGATGAGCGCACGCAGCTCGATGCTTCCACTGACACATCTGAAGCCATCCTGGAACTGCGCAATGTGGGATACGCCTATTCAAAGGGCGGAAAGAAAGTACTGCGCAATATCAGTCGTACATTCCACACCGGTTCGGTCACCGCGATCACCGGTCCTTCCGGAGCAGGTAAGACCACCATGCTTTCGTTGATTTCGGGACTCACCAATCCCACTGAGGGCGAGGTATTGTATCAGGGATCCCCTCTGTCCAAACAGGATCGCTACCGCTACCGCAGCCATGATATTGGCGTCATCTTCCAGAGCTTCAATCTGCTCCCCGCTCTCACCGTTTCAGAGAACATCATTCTGTCTTTGGAGGCATCGGGCAAAAAACTCAACGAATCCAAAAAAGATGTGGCGTTGCGATTGCTCAAGGAGGTCCATCTTCCAGAAGATTATGCCAATGAGCGCATTCTGCATCTTTCCGGTGGTGAACAGCAACGTGTGGCCATAGCGCGAGCCTTGAGCTATGATCCGCAGATTATCGTCGCCGACGAGCCCACCGGAAACCTGGATCTGGCAACCCAAGATGACATCATGGGCATTTTCCGCGATTTGGCTCATACTCAGAACCGCTGCGTCATAATCGTCACTCACAGCCCCCAGGTCGCACAGGCTTCTGATGAAGTCTTTGAATTGGCTCCTCTTCGTCGCACCAAGCAGCAGGATAGATCATCATCAAAGAACGCTGAACATCACGTCTGATGTCCCCTCTTATCACAGAAGCGGGCTAATTCCTTATTGCAAGGCGGATTCCTTAATTTCTGCCGCACAGCGCATCGATACCAGTGCGCAGATATAAGGAATCACCGACCAAACAGATTCCCAGCACCTCCAACTACACCTTTGAAGGAATAATCATGAACACCAACAACAAGCTCCACTCAGCAGACCAATCCGAACACATGCTGCCGCCTATCGCTCGGTCACGCACGCGACAGCAGCTTGGCTTGCGCAGGATCGGATACATTCTTGCTGCAGCAACGGCTGCACTCGGGTTGACGTTTTCTGCGGCGCGCAAGACGGTCGAAGCTTGATGCTCTCCCGAAGAATCACCATGAAAAGACAGGATGACATGGCTTCATGAAGTTGACAACGGTTCATGGGCTGCGGACTTCCTCGCCAAGGAAGTGTATCGGATCCTGAATCTTTTCCCCTTGCATAACAGCTGGCGACACCGTTCATACAACGTCACCAGCTGTTATGCGTCCGATCATGTGCTCATATCAGCCGAGTATTGGATACGGTCGGAATCGCGCCTCAGTACTGAGACGTGTCATATCCAGCATGACCAGCCCTTACAAGATTCATCGGTGAGGTTTGCCGCCGACTTGCCCGTTGGAAAAGCTCATCCTGCTTACATCAATCATCCACCGAAGAAGGCGAAGTGACCGGTCGCTCCTGCCACGCACAATGCAATAACGGGCACGCATAGGCATCCAACGACGAATATCCGATCTCGCAGTCTCACTTCGCTGATTCGCGCATGGCTTCTCGGCCCCGAACCACCAAAACCACGAGCTTCCATGGCCACTGCAAGCGTTGTTGAACGCCGTATGGAGAGTACCAATAGCGCAAATGCCTGCGGGAAGAATGAACGAATTTTCCCGTCCTCGCCAAGACCGCGAGACCTTCTCGAAGCGGTGAGGGCAGCCCAATCATCCTGCAGCACGGAGAAAAGTCGCATACCTGCCAAACCGCCATACACGAATCGATCCGGCAGATGCAGCACCTGACTGAATGAATCAGCCAAATCGGTGGCATCAACACCGGCTATGGTGATTATGGCAGGAATTCCGATTGCAAGAATACGCAAAGCCGTTGCCAGAGCCAGAGTCACCGATCGCTCGCTGATCAGAATCCAGCCCCATTGCCACCAGATTTCACCGCCGCTTTTTCCATAGAGCAGTACGGCCAAAGCCGATCCAGGAGCGCCTATGAACACGGGCCATGTCGACGCAATCACACGCCAAGGCATCAATCCCATGGCCATCAATAGCAGGAATTCCAATCCCAAAGCCACGGAGGCGGACATCCAATCCAATGAGAGCAGCAAAGGCAACGAAGCCGCAAAAGCGCCTATTAATCGGTATGCAGGATTCATGGAAGCCAAGACCGGAGAACGACTTGACTGCCTTGGTTCCTCGTCACGACGATTGACTTCACTGACCAGAATGCTCTCCATACCGGGCACAGAGGCATCATCGGCTGTGGAGGGCAAGGCCTGTTCGACATCCTCGCTGTCGTCAGCATCCTCATCTATCGTCCGTTCGACAGGCAGATCTGCCTTCGCGGGCAACATTGGCGATTCTCCTTGTGCTTGCTCCGAGGCATCGAGTCGTTGGTCCCAAACACCCGACTGGTGTTCAGGCAGCAGTTCAATTACTCGAGCCTGAAGTTCGCGCACCAATTCCCTGTCATGAGTCACCACAACAATGCCGACTCCGTCATTGCGCAAGCTACGAATAAGTTCCACCATCTGCATCCAGGTATTGCGATCCTGCCCGAAAGTCGGTTCGTCCAATATCAGCAAACGAGGCGCAGCGGCCAAAGCGGCTGCCACAGTCAATCGACGCTTTTCTCCTCCGGATAAGGTGTACGGATTAGCCTTGGCGTAGCGATCCAGACGGAAGCGTGTCAGCAATGATTCCGCTCTACGCTTGGCATCCTCTTGGCTCATACCCGTGCGTATCGGACCGAGCATGACCTCATCCAAAACACTTCCAGTGGCGAATTGATGTTCTGGATTTTGGAAAACATAGGATATACGAGACGCCAAAGCACGAGATTTCCACGATATCGGTGCAACACCCAAGCCGTCGGCAAGAGCTTGGGATGCCTGAACGCTTCCAGAGACAGGAGGAAGCAATCCCGCCAAGGTCAGCGACAGTGTCGATTTGCCTGCGCCATTGGCTCCGACCAAAGCCGTCACTTCACCTGCGGCCAGAGCAATGTTGATATCAGAAGCTATCGCTTGACCGTTGCGTCCGATTGCCAGATTTTGAGTGGTTACCAGGATCTCGCCCCGACGAGTGTCTGTGTCACCGTTTTTCGGCGAATCATCGTGAGCAACATCCCCTTCGCACGCAGCGGCATCGGATACCTGCGCTGCCTGGTCGTTCGATGAAGTCTGCTGTCGATCGCTCATTGACTTGCCGGCACTCTCATGCCGCTTGTCAATATAAATGCGAGGAAGCCAAATACCCAAGCTGGCGAAATCGATATCGGTCCTCATGAACACGTCATCAGGACTGCCGTCTGCAACTATCACAGTTCGCCGTTGTGCGCCGTGACCGGTCTCGCCAGCATCGCCAGTATTCGTCTCGACTCCAAGCACAATAACCCTGTCGAGCATCTCGACCCATGGCTGTGCATGATGTTCAACAAGAACCATGGTCGCACCCGTACGATCCACGACATCTTTGACCGCATCCACTATTTGCTCAACACCGTCCGGGTCGAGATTCGCAGTCGGTTCGTCCAGCAAGAGCACGCCGGGTTGCATGGCAAGAGCTCCAGCCAAAGCAAGACGCTGGGTTTGTCCGCCACTGAGATGAGTGGTCGAGCGATGCAATTGCAATCCCTCAAGTCCCACGGCTTGCAAGCTTGTGCACACACGGTCCCATATCGCGTGCCGTTCTACATTCAGGTTTTCCGGACCGAAAGCCACATTGTCACCGAGGCGCTGAAATATGACCTGAGCATCAGGATCCTGCAGAACAAGACCGACCCTGCCCCGCGCTTGCTGAACAGGAACGCCATCGACCAGTACGCTGCCCTCGCTCACGCCGCCGTCTTCGTCAACCACTGCCTGCACGTTGACCTGCTTATCGGTTGACGGCCCCTTCTGACTGTGTCTGATGCGGATGCAGTTCCTCAGATGAGGTGTTCTCTGCATGTGAACCGCCCGTTTGCGATGGTTCGTGCTGCGCCTCTGATATTTCGGAACGCATCCCCTTCGCGCCCCCAGCAATCCCGCTGCACCCTCGAGCATGGTGGACTTGCCGATTCCAGAAGCACCGAGAATCAATACCTTCTGTCCGGCCGGAATGTCCAGGCTCAACCCTCGAACCGCAAAATTGCGTCGTGACGCATGGCGATATCCCCAATTATCAAAACGTAGTGACGCCGCCCCCAATGGCTGCGTATTGTCATGCTGCGTAGATTCCTGCTGTGGCTTGGCTTGTTCTGCGCTCACGCCGCAACCTCTCCTTCTTTGCACGCTGTAAACCAATGAATACACATGTGGGCGGCAACGTTTGATATTCGCTCCGCCCACCGATTTGTGCGACGCCCTTCTAGAAGAGCCGTGCATATCACGCTTCGCACAGTGTTATCAGATTGTGGCTATTGCCACGGTTCTCAATCAGAGACACCTCGAATCTCACGACCTGATTCGAATGCATCCAAAGCTCCGGTTTTTGCGATTGCTATGTAGAGATACCACATCAGTACACCTGCGAATATGGCTCCTGAAATAATCGTGGTGACTGCGTACATGATGCCGTACGAGCCCAGAATATCGATGCTCTGCAGATTCGTGAAGAATGAATATGCCCAGCATCCGAGGCCTGAAATGGCACCTGACAGGACCACTGCACCCATATTCCAACGCTTATACCGCAAGATCAGGAATACCACTTCAGCACCCAAGCCCTGCACAAGTGCGATAGCGAAGGTTTCCGCACCACCCCATTGGTTGCCAAACAACGCTTCCAATACGCCGGCCACGACTTCGGCATAAATGGCCACACCGGGCTTGCGAACAATTACCGCGGCAAGAGGTCCTGCAAACAGCCATAAACCGTTGATGATCCCGGCAAGGCCAGGAATAACGCCATCCAATATCGTCCAAGGGCCGGAGCTGACGATTGCCACCACCCAATAAATCAGTGCGCTGGCCACGCCAATCACAGAAGCCACCGCGATATCGACCACGCGCCATTGCAACTGTTCTTCGTGCTTGTTTGGGTAATCTACTGCAGACATATGTGCCTTTCTGCTCGTTGCGCTGTAGGTTGCAGCGCAGGGACTGAGGCACGGGAAAAATCGACATCCGTGCGCCGGCATTATCCGGTTTCACGTTCAATCGGTCGAGGTAGTCCTCATCTCAGCCGCGAGGCATTCGCCAAGCAGCTCCCGTGTCAATTCTCACAGTGTAAAGTCACCTATCGTCAAGCTTTGGCAGGCGTGACGGCAGTGGCCTCTCAACATTCTTTCACTCACCTCCGAGTTTGCTGAGTAGCAAGGCTTCAGCGATGACATTGTTGCGCAAACCTGATAAGGAAATGGACTCGTTCGGACTGTGAGCATTCGCCTTGGGATCTTCCGGTCCGGTGACCAATACCTGTGCCTGTGGGAATATGCGCTGCAATTCAGGAATGAACGGAATGGAACCGCCCTCTCCCTTATTGACGGGATCAACGCCGAAAGCTTCTTTCATGGCCTGCAAAGCATCCTGGGTAGCTTCAGCGTCCGGATCCATCGCCCAACCCATACCGTTATCCAGTGGGGTCACTTCGACCTTGGCGCCGAACGGAGCGTTCTCGACCAGATACTTGGCCAATGCCTGCTGCGCCTCCTGTGGCTTCTGGCCTGGCGCAGTGCGCATCGAGAGACGAATGCGCGTCTGATTGGCAATGACGTTGAAGGAGCCTTCAACAGGATGCACATCCATGCCAATGACCGTGATGCTTGGCTTCGTCCACAAGCGTTCGGCCAATGACCCGGTTCCAGCCATCGTGTAGGTCGGCTCAACAGCGGCATCGGCGCGCACGGATGCTTCATCCAAATCACGTTGCAGACCACCGACAACTTCTTGAGAGGCAACGCCCGGGACGATCACATCGCCATGCTCGTCATACAGGGACGAGATGAGCATCGCGGCCAAGGTATTGGCATCGAGAATCGGTCCGCCAAATTGCCCTGAATGAACAGGGTGACCCAAAACCGAGACTGTGACATCAAGAGTGGTATTCCCTCTCAGACTGGTGGTCAGGCTTGGAATGTCGGCAGACCAGTTGCCGGAATCAGCCACGATGATGACATCACTGTCGAATTCTTCGCGATGTGATTCGATAAATGGAATAAAGCTCGGAGACCCCATTTCTTCCTCGCCCTCGATAAATACCTTGATATTCACCGGCAGGTCATCGCCCAATGCCTGCAAAGCCCCTGAGTGGATGGCGATTCCGCCTCCGTCATCCGCCGATCCGCGCCCATACAGCCTGCCGTCGATCTCTGTTCCCACAAATGGATCGGTATCCCATTGTGAAGCATCCGGAACCGGCTGCACATCATGATGGGCGTACAGCAAAACCGTTGGCGCCTGCTCGTTTACGATTTTGGATCCGATGACTTCCCAAGCTCCGGCGCTTCCGTCTGGATTAGTGGATTGCACGACCTTCGCATCGACCCCGACCTTGATCAGCTCATCGGCCACAAATTGGGCTGACCGCTTCATATGATCGGCGGCAATGCCCTTTGAAGACACGGAACCCAATGCTATTTTCTGCTTGAGTAACTCCACGATTCGTTCCCAATCGTCATTCACCCGTTTGCGCAGTTCATCGACTTGACCAGCTGCCATCGCTTTCTCCTTTTGCTTGGGCCAGTTCCACCTTTTGCTTAGACGACTTCGCTATGCAACCCGCAGCCCTCTGCGAGATGCCCATTCGTGTCATCAATGCTTCCTTCCATCCTCGCTAACTGCCAAGACCAAAGCATTAGGCATGCACTTCAAATCGGTGAAAAATCAACATCTAGCGTCGAGGCTTCACCGTAGTCTTCAAGCATGGTTTGGAATCCGTTTAAGAAAGGCGACGCCGCCGAGACCGCCCAGGATGCGGTTCCCGAGCAGCCCGCTTCACAAAGCAAAGGTCGTCCGACCCCAAAGCGCAAGGACGCACAAAAGCAGAATCTACGCCCATTGGTGCCGACAGATCGCAAGGCCAGTGCAAAGGCTGCACGTGAACGCGTGCGCAAGCGTGAAGACGCTGAATATGAGGCAATGCGCACTGGTGATACCGCGCATATGCCACGTGCAGAGCGCCTGCCTTGGCGTATTTACATCCGTGATTACGTCGATGCACGATTCAATCTCGGCGAGTTCTTCATCCCAGTCGCCGGAGTTGTGCTCATTTGCATGCTGTTCTTTGGATCGATGCCAGCGGTTCTGCTCGGATCGACCATCGCGTTGTATGGCTATCTCTTCGCAGCCATCATTGATGTGGTATTCATGTGGCGCAAGCTTAAGCGCAAGCTGATCGATAAATACGGCGAACAGGCCGTGGCTCGAGGATCCCGGTCTGCCACATATGCTTGGAGCCGTGCCATCCAGATCCGGCGTTTCCGCTTGCCTAAGCCACGCCATGCAAAGCGTGGTCATTGGCCAGAATAAAGAATCTAGAAATTGTTGTGAAATAACCGCACAATATGGCTCGCAATTGGTTGTGACTAGACAACGAAAGCGGCATCGGCATTGAGCAATGCCTCATATTCTGTGATGTGGGTGCAAGGAAACCTGTTTTCCTTGCACCCACATCATTTTGCATCCATATCATCGGCAACTCATACCGGAATTGATGTCTGCATAGGGTCTTTTGGTAGCGAGTCCTGATATCGATGCCCAAAAGGATCACAGCAGTCCCAATCCCTACGGGCATCTCTCCTGATAGGATGTTGAGCCAGTGCGTGCAACTTCGCATCGTATGCATGCAGAAACAAGCAAGTGAGGAATTGATGGCAGACAAGGAAGCACGCGGCAAAAGGCCGAATATCATCAAGCAGATCATTCAGATCTACAACTACACCTACGCCGAAGACAAGCAGCTCCCCTGGTTTCTTGCCGGCGCCTTTGCACTGCCGGTAGTTTTGATGATTGTTCTGGGCATCGTATTCAATTGGTCGATTCTCAGCTGGATCATGTTCATGGTCACCGCGATCATGCTCGGTCTGTTGCTGTTCACTATCGTGCTTACCCGCCGCGCCGACCGAGTAGGTTATGCGAAGATTGAAGGCCAGCCGGGAGCTTCGGTGAGCGTGCTGAGCAATATCAACCGTGCCGGATTCAATTTCCCGCAGGAGCCTGCATGGATCGATCCGAAAACCAAGGACGCGATTTGGCGCGGCACTGGCTACAACGGCATCTACTTGCTTGGCGAAGGCGACTATGCTCGCGTGAACAAGGCGATGAATCGTCAAGAACAGAGCATCAAGGGCGTAACCGCAGGCTCGCATATCCCTGTGTATCGCATTATGGTGGGCACTGGCCCTAAGCAGGTTCGACTGAAGAATCTGCGTCGCACGGTTATGAAGTGCAAGAGCTATATCCCCACGAATCACAAGAATGGATTGATGGCACGGATTCATCCTCGTCAGCGCTTCTTCCTTACCAAGGCCGAATTGGAAACCTTGAATGATCGTCTGCGCACCTTGCAGGCAAAGAATGGTTACGGAATCCCCAAGGGAATCGATCCGAACCGTCCGCAGAAGGTCAGCCGTCGAGCGATGCGCGGACGCTGATCGTTCCGTTCCTTAATATTCAAATCCCCGGATTTTGAACCGCACCCATCTGGACTGAAAAAATACAGGTCCATGATTGCAGGTGCGGTTCATTTTATTTAACTCAGGGATTGTGATATCACCATGAACAATATGGTGATAATACGGTATCTCGCAACTCGGCGTCCATTGGTATGAGTTCGATATATACCAATGCAAAACATAACTAAATACTGCAATTGTAATTACATAGAGAAGAACAAATTCGTTTCACGAGCCCATATCAACCACATAAATATACGAATCATCACAATGAGGTCTTCGATGCAAACCGGCATTGATGCCGCCGAATAACGCTGAATACACCATTACGAAACATTCTCGTAACCAAATGGGCAAGTCAACGAAACTCACCACCCTACACTGGTTACTCGTAAGTTCTTTTCGAAAGGAGCGTTTCATTGACTGCACTCACCACTAAGGAAGACGCCGAGGCCCTGATCAACCAAGAGGGTATCGAATATGTTTCTGTTCGTTTTACCGATCTGATTGGCGTGCAGCAGCACTTCAACGTTCCAGCGAGTGAATTCCTCAAGGACGCATTTGACGAAGGCATGCCGTTTGACGGCTCGTCCATCGAAGGTTTCCAAGCCATCAACGAATCCGATATGAAGCTGGTTCCGGATATCACCACGGCATATGTGGATCCCTTCCGCCGCCACAAGACTCTAAATGTTGCTTTCTCGATCGTTGACCCTGTCACCGATGAACCATATTCTCGCGACCCTCGTCAGGTTGCCGCCAAGGCCGAGGCCTATTTGCAGGCGACCGGCATTGCTGACACGGCATCATTTGCACCAGAAGCTGAGTTCTTCATCTTCGACAAGGTGCGCTTCGAGAACAGCATGCGTCGTTCCTTCTACGAGGTTGATTCCATCGAAGCACCTTGGAATTCCGGCATCGACACCGAAGATGACGGCACCCCGAATATCGCTTTCAAGAACCGTGTGAAGAAGGGCTACTTCCCTGTTCCACCGGTTGATCATTATCAGGATCTGCGCGACGACATGGTCGCCAATCTGCAGCAGGTCGGCCTGATCCTCGAACGTTCTCATCATGAAGTCGGTGGCGCCGGACAGCAGGAAATCAATTATCGCTTCAACTCACTGCAGCACGCCGGCGATGATCTGATGAAGTACAAGTACGTGGTGCACGAGACCGCTGCTTTGGCTGGTAAGGCTGCGACCTTCATGCCTAAGCCAATCGCAGGCGATAACGGAACCGGCATGCACTGCCACCAGTCCTTGTGGAAGGATGGTAAGCCACTGTTCTACGATGAGACCGGATATGCAGGACTGTCCGATCTGGCTCGCTGGTACATCGGCGGCCTGATCAAGCACTCCTCTTCGGTGCTGGCATTCACCAATCCTTCTATGAATTCATATCATCGTTTGGTTCCTGGATATGAAGCACCAGTCAACCTCGTGTATTCGGCTCGTAACCGTTCCGCCGCCATCCGCATTCCTCTTGCTGGAACCAGCCCTGCGGCAAAGCGCATCGAGTTCCGCGCTCCGGATCCATCCTCGAATCCGTTCCTCGCCTTCTCCGCACAGCTTATGGCAGGTCTGGACGGTATCCTCAACCACATCGAGCCACCGGCACCGATCGACAAGGATCTCTACGAGCTGCCTCCAGAGGAATACACCGGCATCAAGCAGGTTCCGGCATCTCTGGACGAAGCATTGAACGCTCTGGAAGAGGATCACGACTTCCTGAACGCAGGCGATGTCTTCACCGATGATCTCATTGAGACTTGGCTTGACATGAAGCGTGGCGAGTTGGAAATGGCCCGTTTGGCTCCGACCCCTCTGGATTACGAGCTGTACTTCCATATCTGATATGTGGTTGCCCATAGCACTTCGTTGCACATCGAGCATCGACCACAGCTAGTGTTGGTTAAGTAAAACAGTGGGCTGTGCCTCATTTGAATATGAGGCACAGCCCACTGTTCTTTGAATGCGACTAGTCTTCGATCACAAAGGCAGAGCGCAACATCTCTTCAACCCCATTGGCATCGGGATCATGGGATGGCTTGCCAGTGTCCATGGCATGCACGATTGCCATTTCTTCGTCAGTCAATGCAAAGTCAAAAATGTCAAGATTGGCAGCGATATGTTGCGGATTGGTGGACTTCGGCAACACCACCGCACCGTCCTGAATTTCGGCGCGCAGGATTATTTGGCCGACATTCTTGCCGTATTTCTCAGCCATCGCCATAAGCGCAGGGTTGGTCAATAATTCCCTGTTGCCATGCCCCAGCGGGAAGTAGGCCTCGATACGAACGCCGAGTTCATCGGTGATCGCACGCAGATCCTTTTGCTGGAATGTCGGATTAAACTCAACCTGATTCACCGAAGGAATGGTCTCGAACTGCGGCACGAAGCTGTTCCAAATCTTCGGCGTCATATTCGAAACGCCAATCGAACGGATATCACCCCGCTGCCTTGCTCTCCTCCATCGCCTTCCAAGCACCAGGAACATCACCGTAGGCTGATGGATCAGATACAGATCGATATGCGTGCCCAAATGACGAAGGCTGCGTGCAATACCCTTCTTGGCACCTTCATATCCATAATCCTGCAGCCACAACTTAGAAGTGATGAAGATGTCTTCGCGCGGAATACCGCTCTCAGCGACCGCGCGACCGACTTCTTCCTCATTGAAATATGCCGCAGCCGTATCGATATGACGATACCCGGCATCCAAAGCACTTCGCACAGCCTTGTATGTCGATCCGTCGTTGGGGATCAAGTATGTGCCAAATCCGATCTTCGGGATTCGTACCCCATCATTGAGTTCGAAAGATTCCATCATTGCTCCTTGTTGTTTGTGTTTGTGAGAATTCCTATTGCTGGTGTTACAAATGAGCCACTCAGACCCTATGCTGGTTTAGCGCCTCGGCGACATGCCAATCGTGGTGATCGATTATGGTGCTGTGACCGGTGTCCAGCGTGGCAATACGAGCCTTCTCATCGTCGGTGAGTTGGAAATCAAAAACATCGATATTTTCTTCTATGCGTTCGCGATGGGTCGATTTTGGAATCACCACAACACCGCGTTGAATATTCCATCGCAAAATCACCTGCGCCATACTCTTGCCATGGGCCACTGCGATTTCCGTGAGTATTGGCTCCTGCCAAATGCCACGGCCTCCTTCGGCAAATGGCCCCCAAGCCTCAACTTGCACGCCAAAATGCTGAGCAACCTCAAGATCAGTGCCTCGTTGGAAATATGGATGGTTTTCAATTTGATTCACCATTGGCTTGATTTCTGCGTTCATGCACAAATCAGCCAATCGTTCTGGATAGAAATTCGATACGCCGATGGCGCGAATCTTCCCTTCCTTGTACAGATCAGTTAGCGCACGCCACGACCCGTAGTAATCAGATAACGATTGATGCAGCAATACCAGATCCAAGTAATCCATGCCGAAACGTTTCAAAGAACGCTCGAAAGCAGCCTTGGTTCGTTCATATCCGAAGTTGGATACCCAGATCTTTGAGGTGATAAATACCTCATCGCGTTTCAAGCCACTCTTGGCAAATGCCGAGCCCACGGATTCTTCATTGCCATACGCTTCAGCAGTGTCGATGAGTCGGTAACCAGCATTGAAAGCGTCAAGCACCGCTTGTTCACACACTTGCGGATCCGGCACCTGGAACACCCCAAGTCCCAATATCGGCATGGTCACGCCATTATTCAACGTTACTGTTTCCATGATTGCCTTTCGTTCTGAATGTGTTGTATTGAAGTTCAAAGCTCTGTTGTATGCAATGAATCCGCGTACGCTACGCCTTGGTTTTCCAGACCGTATTGCGAAGATTGTGCGCAAGGCGCTTCACTCTGTCATGCAAATCGAATGAACCCTCGGTCATTGCCCATAGGGTCACATAGCCGTAATACTCAGCGAGAATGGAATCACACGCAAAATCCACAGACATATTCGGCGCTAATTCTCCGGATTGCACTGCTCTCTCCAATTGCTCTCGGATGACTTGCTCGTCAAACTGCAGTTTCAACATTCCGTTGCTGTCAGCAGCCGAAACCGCCCCCTTCATCCACTCTTTGCATATTGAGACACCCTGCTCTTGGATGTACTGAGAGGAAACATCCAAAAATGTCTCGATATTGTCAAAGGCACTGCCGGATAGATGTTCGACGGAATCTTTGAGATCACCGAAGCGTCGGAATGCGATATCAAAAGCAACATCTTCTTTGCGCTTGAAATACACATAGAACGTTCCTTTGCTGACGCCTGCTTCTGCGACGATTTCATCTACTGAAACATTGCTCAGTCCTCGACTCTCATGCAAACGTTCCGCAGCGCGCACGATGTTCTGGCGCGTGAGTTTTGCTGCTTCCTGACGTTTGCCCATAATCATTCCTTTCGACTCTTTCACTATACACCAGTCACTGACTGTGGTCATTGACTGAATTCATTTATTGCTCTGAGCGTAGAATGCCTTGTTGTACAAGTCGCCAAATGCATCAAATCCGTCGCATCCGACGAATTGAACATTGCCATCAGACGGGTCATTCGCTCCGACGCAAAATCCACCTCTTATCTGCGACCTTATTCAAAAACCAGTCATCATGGCTTATCACCACAACTGCGCCCGGATAATCGGCCAACGCCTGAGCCAAGGATTCCTTGGACTGAATATCCATATGATTGGTCGGTTCGTCCATAATGATGAGTCTGGGATTGCCCACAAGTCCGAGGCAGAGCAACAATTTTCGCAGCTCTCCTGGTGATGGACTGGCTCCGGCAAGCAGCCTGTCCGGATCCGCATTCAATCTTGCATATGCACTGAGCACCCGAGAACGTTGCTGTTCATCCAATGCATGCAACCGATCTATCGCATCCTGCAATACTTGTTGATCAGTGTTTTGCTCGATGTATAGGCATGTCTCATCCTTGGGCAACACATGCACCATGGCCTGAACCAATGTGCTCTTTCCAGCGCCATTCACACCGCTTATGCCGATATGATCTCCAACGAATACTTGGATTTCCATATCCTCTCTGCCGACGGGACCACCCTGCACGCCGTGCCCAAGCACCCCTTCCATGCCCATATCGACCACATAATTATCAATCCCATGCGCAGTCATCGCATTATCCACTGTCCGCCGATCCAAACTAAGCACCCGTCCATGTCCAACGGCATCCCCATCGAATTCCATGCGAGCATCATAGCGTTTTGCCGCTTCCGACAATGCTTCTGCCGAAGATTGCGCGGCCTTCAAGCGGCCTTCCAATTGCGTGTATCGTTGTTGCACACCCTTATCCAAGCTGGTGCTTTTGGCGGCTTTATGCGCATTTCGGGCATCATGGTCCTTCGGATCGATGCTACCTGATCTGCACTTGGCCGCTTCCACTTTGCCTATGGCTTGCATGCGGTCTGCGCGCACCGATTGCAATCGCGCCACCTCATTGCGGGCTGCAGCCAACGCCGATGACCGACTGGCATCATTCGCATCACGCTGTGCAACAGCCTGCTCATATGCTCCGCGATACAACTCGACAACCGTGATATTGCGCCCGCTGATATGCCTACGTTCGAACATCACAGTGCGTGTGCACAATGCTTCAATGAGATCAACATCATGCGATACCACAATGCCAATGCCCTGATATCGTTGCAACGCTTCGACAATATGACGTTTCGTCTCTGCATCCACATGATTGGTGGGCTCATCCAATATCAAAACATCCGGCTGAGCACTTATTGCACATGCAAGCTGCACACGCTTGGCTTCGCCTCCGGAAAGCTCCCCGTATCGGTACAGCCATTCCTCGTCAATATCCATAAGCTGCCTCACCTCGATGGCAAAGGCTGACCAATCATTCATCAAAGATTCCAATTGCGGCGGAACGATATCGGTTTCCTGGGGACAGTAGGCGATCACCATCGACTTGGGAGCGGGAGATATCATTCCGGAGTCCGGCTGTAACTGGCCGCTGAGCAAGCGCATCAAGGTGCTTTTGCCTATCCCATTGTCTCCGGCAACGGCGGTCCATCCTTTTGCAAAGGTGACGGAAACTCCGGAAAATAACGGATCATGAGCCTGTGGTGGCGTGTATGATATTGCACTCATCGAAACGACACTTGGTTGAGACATATCAAACTCCTTATTTATCCTGTGCACCGCCTACTAATAAGACGTTCGCGAAACACATCCGCGTCAATCGTCGACTTACGAATGTCAGAGCACAGCATTTGACAAGGCAACAGAACAAGCTCTTAGGTATTCAAACATGGATTTGATGCGCGCATCGATCATTGGTGGGCACAAGTATCGCAACATGCTGCTCAGGTTGGTGAAATTGTCACCGAAAGCTTATATGGAATACCGATGCCCGATTCGTTTCAAAGACCTGCAAAGGAACATATGTTGGCCCGAAAGCGAATGATGAACGCGTTAAATGAGAGCTTTTCCGATGCAACGATGCGCGGCAGTGCGCTTCTGTACGCACGCTTGCCAGGGATCCCCTTGCTGCACTCGTCGCTTATCGGTTAATCAATGCTCGATTCCTTCCATCCGGATTCGCCTGGCATATCGGCTTATCCAACTCGTGCACACTGTACATGACATGTGAGACTTGGGCAACTATCAACCTCGCATGCACGCTTTTTGACGATTCTTGAGAAGGTTCTATGCACACTCTGGCACGCCTTCCAACCTCACGCTAGTGTGGTATCGAATCACAAGGAGGAACGATGAGCGAAGCCCGCCAAATCGAAGCGGCGATATATGAGCGTTTAAGCAAAGTCATTGACCCGGAATTAGGACGTTCTGTCACGGATCTCGGCATGATAGTGGCCATCAATGCGGATGCCATCGAAACCAAGGATGCGTCGCAATCCTATGACGTAACCGTTCATGTCGAACTCACGGTTGAGGGATGTCCACTTTCACAAACCATAACCAACCAAATCAATGGCGCCGTATCCTCGTATCCGGATGCCACGCTCATCCCGCATATCGAAGTCTCGTCCATGAGCAAAGACAAGCTCACCAATCTGGTTGAAGGACTCAAGGCGGAGCGTAAGCACAACCCATTTACCAAACCAGGATCCAAGACAAGAATATTCGCGATTGCATCAGGCAAGGGCGGAGTCGGCAAATCCTCGGTTACAGCCAATCTTGCGGCGACTTTTGCCGCCTTGGGATACAAAACCGCAGCGATCGACGCGGATATCTACGGTTTTTCACTGCCCAAACTATTCGGTGTTCACACTCAGCCGACCAATCTCAACGGTATGCTCATGCCAGTTACCGCTTGGGGCGTGAAACTCATTTCCATCGGCATGTTCGCAGGAGCCGACCGAGCGATCTTATGGCGCGGACCGCGTCTGCAACGATCCTTGGAGCAGTTCCTCTCGGATGTGTGGTGGGACAATCCCGATGTGCTCCTGCTCGATTTGGCTCCTGGCACTGGCGATATGGCTATTTCCGTCGCCCAAACCCTGCCGAACGCTGAAATGGTTATTATTACCACTCCCCAACCCAGTGCCTCAGACGTCGCCGTTCGATCCGGCTTGGTTGCGCTGCAAGTGCCTACGACCGTGCGAGGCGTGGTAGAGAATATGAGCTACTTCGATCATCGTGGCGAGCGATTGGAAATATTCGGCCATGGAGGAGGTCAACGCGTCAGCGAACAGCTCACCCATGCCCTTGGCACTGAAATCCCTCTGCTCGTGCAACTTCCTCTACAGCCTGAAATCCGTGAAGTCGGCGAGGCTGGTCGTCCAGCGGTGCTCGATGCCGATGGCGCGCTCAGCGACTCCCCTCTGGCCGCTTCTTTCGCCAATTTGGCACGCCAGCTGATGAAGCAACCGCAGCCTATGCAATCAGCTCAGTAGCCACGTACGGCACCTCTCTAACCGATGTGCCCGACAGAGCGATTGCATGACCAGACCGCTGGTCATTTGTATGGTTGTGCATTCAGCAACATGTGCAGTGAACCAGCCGACATTCCACACAATGTGGTATTGCACTAAGTCTCCGTTACCTCATATGGCAAAGTGCAATACCACTGGTGTGCGTTGACGGTATTTATTGCACAATAGCTTCCGGTTCATCGGGCGAACCCGTTTCCAAAAGCGTATGGAATTGCCGTTCATCAAGCATTGGTATGCCTAATTCCTCGGCTTTGGCTGCCTTGGAACCGGCATTGGCTCCGATCACCACATAGGTCGTTTTCTTGCTCACCGAACCCGAAGCCTTGCCGCCATGGGTGATTATTGCCTCTTTTGCCGAGTCCCTGCTGAAATCCCCCAAAGACCCGGTCACCACCACGGTCATGCCCTCAAGAGTTTGCGGAGCGTCATTGACTTCAACATTGCCGCCCACACCTGCCTCTTTCCAGGAGCGCAGCACTTCTCCCCGCCAGTCACCCGGCTGCTTGGCCGCCGAAAACCAATCCACGACGCATTGTGCGATTTCAGGCCCGATGCCGTCCAATTGAGACAGTTCTTCAACGCTGGCATTGGCTATGGCATCCAAGGACCCCAAGCGCGATGCGATGATTCGGGCAGTGGGTGGCCCCAGACGTCGAATTGACAAAGCAACCAACACTTTCCATAGATCTGCGCGTCGTGCCTTATCGATTTCCTCGAGCATTTTTCGCGTATTCTCAGCAGGCCTGACATATATCGGCTGACGAATCTCTTCTCCACCGACCTTGCGCACAGCTTCATCCACCACAACCGCATCCTCAGGCACTGCGAAACCGGGATATCGGTTGGCGGCATTCTCACCTTTCTCCTGAAGCTCTTGCGAAGAACTGGACTCCTTCGAAGCAGTCGAACTTTGGGTGACAGCTTCTTTGGGTTTGTCTTTTGCGGCCTTTATCGGCGCAGTCCAGAAAGCCGGAACCTGATGCCACAGGCCGGACCCTCCAAGGCTGCGTCGTGTCTTACGTAATTTGCCATTGGATCCGCGCACCTTCTTGATCTCAATAATCGGAGCCTCTCGCCATACCAGCACATTGCGCAGCCTTTGCGCATCAAGCGCGAATATGCCTGCTTCATTGGAAAGCACCGGTTGTTGTGTTTCCGGCAGAGTCAACGAAGCATCAGGCTCATATGGTTCAGGTTCCTGCCCGGGCTCAACGGTGATTTCATGAATATGCGGCGCATATGTGGCCGTTGTATCAGGCCTATTGTCTTCGGGATTCGTCAATGCTATGGCACTTTGATCACCGAGATGTTCGATGTCAAAGGCCTTGCGTGATGCCAGATTGATGATACGTTCGGTCAACTGAGCCGGACAACCCTCGATATTTGGGCAGCGAATATCCTTATCGCCTTCTTTTGCGGGGGCCAGACGAGTTCCACATGAAGGGCAGAATTCCGGCATGACGAAGGCGTGAAGACTCTCCTCCCGACCTTTACGTCGCTCCAATACAGGGCCGACCAGCTCAGGGATCACATCACCGGCTTTGCGCACAACCACAGTGTCCCCAATGAGAATTCCCTTGCGCTTCACCTCAAAAGGATTATGCAAGGTCGTGCGAGCAACGGTCGACCCGGCCACATACACGGGCTTCAGCACGGCCACCGGAGTGACTCGGCCCGTACGCCCGACTTGCACGGTGATATCCAGCAATTCGGTATTGACTTCTTCCGGCGGATACTTGTAGGCGATAGCCCACCTTGGCGCACGCGAAGTCGCTCCCAGTCTGCGCTGCAGAGCCAGATCGTCGACCTTGACCACAATGCCGTCCAAAGCATGCTCGATTTCATTGCGATGTTCACCATTGTGCTCGATAATCTCTTCTATTTGAGAGAAGGATGTGACTTCATGATTGTGAGGGGATACTGGAATACCCCACTGCTTGTATAGCTCGTATGCCTGGGATTGATCGACCACTTCTGGTCGTGCATGCCGATCATTTGACGCTCCCCAGCGAAGACTTCCCAGACCATGGGCATAGAAACTCAAACGCCTTGTCGCCGTGATGCTGGGATCCTTTTGACGTAACGAACCCGCTGCGGCATTACGGGGATTGGCGAAGGGTGTCCGCCTTGCTTCTTCGGTCCGCTCATTCAATGCACGGAAATCATCCCATCTCATGAATACTTCGCCGCGGATTTCCACGAATTCAGGAATGTCATCAGCATCCCCCTGCAGCTGACCGGGAATGGACTTGATTGTGCGCACATTGAGGGTTATGTCTTCTCCCGTAACGCCATCGCCGCGAGTCAGCCCCTGTTCGAGTACGCCATTGCGATATATGAGGTTCAGGGCCAAACCGTCTATTTTCACTTCGCAGGTCATGGGCAGAGGCTTGCTTTCAGGCCAATCCAGATCGCGACGCACGCTGTTGTACCACGCATGCAATTCCTCAATGGAGAACACATCGTCCAAGCTCATCATGCGTGAAGGGTGGCGTACGGACGCGAAGTCATTGGAAAACGAGCCGCCAACCCGGTGCGTCGGGGATTGCGGATTATCCAATGACGGGAATGCCGATTCCAGTGCCTGCAAGCATCGCATACGCGCATCATAGGCGGCATCAGAGCTCACCGGGGCATCGTCTATGTAATATGCAATTTGGTCAGCCTCCACCCAAGCCGCCACTTTCGCCCACAACCGAGCGGCGACTTCGACACTGAGCTGAGCTACCTCAACACGAGACAGCTTCAGAGCATCCTCATCTGTGGGTTGTAGTGAAGCGACCCATGCACTGCTATCCAAAACTTCATCCGAGGATTTCGGCGCTTGCCCCTCCTCTTGGGCGAAATCCCAAGCCAACTGCTCACCTTGGTCATTGCTTGACGATTTCGGTTCCACTTGCCTACTCTTTCGCACGTCATGAGCCATATTCAACCCCTGTTATTCGCCACAAATGCCATTTCAACTACTGATTGTAGAGGAGAAATGGCAAGAAGAAACAGCCGGAAGCAGTGGCTAGTATTACCACTTCTTCCGACCTTTGCCTTGTATTTCTGCGTTATTACGCTCCCAAGGAACGTAGGAACTGAACCTGCGCCATATCGATACCATCATTGTCGTCAGCACTCATACGCGCCGAAGCCACCGATAAGGTTCGCGCCAAGACGAACATGCCATTGTCAACGCTTGCACGCGCCGCATCACGCACGATATGCGCGACCTGAGTATGAGGCCAGACAGGCAAATCATGTTCAATCAACACCGATTGCGCCTCTTCGACATCTCTCGGAATGCTAATGCACTGAGAATCAGCGCGAGCGCTTAATTCTCGCAGTTCCGTCTGAAGAGCGGCGATTTGTCCGGGAGCGATGTGTTCGCTCATCATATATGCCGCCGCGGCAACGTCGAATTCGTCGCGCATCCATTCGGCATATGCAAATCGGTAGTAAGCGAAGGCTGCATCATCGCGATCCAAAGCCACGCGCAGTGCATTCAGGCATGCCGCACGAGCTGAATCCCAATCCTCATTACGCGCCAATTGCATAGCGAGTCTCATATGCGACAACGGATATGCAGGAGCATATGAGACCATCGCGTTCAAGTGTGGCAACGCCTCCTGGGGACCTCGTAATTGAGCCAGAACATCGGCCAATTCCATATGCGCATAGAACAGATTGTCGGGAATAAGCACTGTATGCTCGCCCGGCGTGGCAAACAAGTGATTGTAAACCACGCGTTCAGCATATGAGTTGAAATAACGAGGAACACCGCCATTTTCGGCAAAGAGTGCGTCCAGCCTTTCCACATGTTCCTGCGCCATTGCTATGGCTTGCTCTGGTTGTCCCGAGAAAAGCATGTCACGGGCCTTTATCCTCATGGCGTCCAAATCCTTGGCAACACTGAAGGACAGATCCGGTGTGTCCTCACCATCGATTAGCGCCTTGCTGATCTGTGAAGACAATGCGCCAAGCTCCGGATCAGCGATGCGCTGCACTATGGCCATGGCCTGCTGAGCCTTCGCCACAGAAGGCAACTGAGCGTCAGCAGCCAATCGATGGAAATCGCTGACCGCGCGATGCAGCAAATCCTCTCGCTGAATGGAGAGCCCGATCGCATCCTCAGCTCCGAAAATTCGAGTCAGCCCCGGAGAAAACTGTGCATCGGCAAGTTCGGGCTGTTCTTGGGCGCCAACAGGTGCGAACTGCACGGCATGCACATCCACATCATGATCTTCAATAGCCTGAAAACCGCCATCGGCATCCAATCTCATATTCGCCGAGAACTTGCGATAGGTCTCCTCAGGATGCCGCAAGCCATCCTCATGCAATCTTGTCAGGAATTGCTCGCGTGAGAAAGTGACTGAAACCATATGCCTTACCGTTGGATTGCGCTGAAGCACATCCAAAGGGTTATTGCCATCCTGCGCAAGACCCTCTGAAGAATCACTGTTTGCGGCGGCATTGGCATTGCCATCCGCATCATCCTCAGATGCCAAAGATTCGTCCTCAGGCAATTCGAATGTCATGGAGTCAAAATCCACATCACGCATAAGATCTTCGAAGCGCTGATCAAGGGATGCCGTTGAAGCCTGAGCAGCGTCAACCTCATCGCTGCGAGGCTGTCCCTGTTCCAAGTGGCCTGTGTCAGATTCCTTGGCATCACCGGCTTCGGATGTCTGCATCGCAGATCCGGAAGCAACGGAGGCTTCACCATGCTCAGATGAATGATCTGATTCCTCACCTCCTGCGTGGCTGGCCGAACCTGCGCTGTCATGGGGACGTCCCTCACTCCCAAGAGTTCCGGCCAAGGTTGGATCACCGTGGATATCGCCATCCTTGGGATCACCCTTGGCGCCGGATACGCGCACATTGGACGCTCGCATTCGCTCGAAGGCGTGCATGGCTTCTCCCATAAGAGCTGATATGGCTGAATTTTGCTCAGCCACCGCCTCCTCAAGTCCTATGGAATCAATGTGCAAGGTTACGTTTTTGACATGGGCATCAGCTCCGAAAGCCAAAGCCGCCATCATCAATCCGACTCGCAGGTTATATTGGGCACTCATTGCTGCGCGATCTGCCTGTGAAAGCGGCATCCAAGTGCGTCGATCCACATCGTAGCGGCTCATGGGCATCATTGAGGCACCTGCTGTCGTAAACGCCATGGCGACCTGCCCGCCGACAAGATTTGAGCGCATCTCCATATCGAATCGATAAGGCAAACGCAACTGCCTGATTAACAGTGAAAGCGCCTGTCGATACACCCATTCAGATCCTGCAGCGTCAACCGGATGAGCGCCCTGCAGAGGTTGCGAAACACCCGATTCCGACTGTCGCATGGGATCTGGATGCTCTTCATGCATGCGTGCGGCCGTGTCACGTGCCATATCCACCATGCGGTTTACAGCCATGCGATCATCAGCAAGATCAACCTCTCGTCGACGCTCATCACCATCCACAGGCGTGCGCAGAGTCAGCAATGCTGGATTCTCCAAAAGTATGAAATCGATCTGCGCGGCCTGAGCCTTGGTTACCGTATCCTCAACCGGATATGCGCCGATATTGGCATTATGCTCAAGCAATGCGCTAATTTGAGCAAACCGATTCAGATTGCCTTCAATACGAAGGGATGTCAATGCCGAAGCGAAATCCAAAGAAGAATCCCAAGTAAAGAAATAGTTGCCCGAAAAGCTCGAAGTGAATAAATGCAATTTCTCAGCGCCATGAACCGCTTCAAGGCCACGCGCTTCACCCAAAGCTCCGGCCTCCTGCATCAGGTCGGCAAAGTATTCCTCCAAGCCCGAAACCCGCATCCCATGATCCCTGGCGTCCTTGGTATCTTCGACACTGCGGCGAATCGCGCCAATGGGCGCTTCCCTATTCAATCGACGGAAAATATTGCCTGAACCAAATCCAATGAGCATGCCACTCATACGCGGCAACACATATGCCACAAGAAAACCAATCGCCATGGCATCGCGATATTCCAGATTGAGTCTCAGTTCTTCAGGCAGCGCCGTTCGCATCTGTTCCAAGGCATATCTGCCATCACTTTTGAGCCAGGAAGCCAACCATGTCATGCGGCCAGTATCGTCACGTCCAACCATACCGCCTTGCAATGCATGAGCAGATTTGCGATCCGCAGCCTTCTGCGGCAATATCGGCAACCCGAACGGTCCCCGACCACGGTTCCTGCCAAGCCGGCTGGCATCAGAAAGATGCAATTCCGACTCTTCTACGAACATGAAACGCGGTTCGATATCATGCGTATCCATATCAGGCTCATGGCCCATGAATACGCGCCCTTTGCCATCCGCGAGCGCGATTTGCGTGAAACGACCGCGATCCATGAATACACCGATTGAGAAGGACTGGCCACCCGATTTCGGCAATTGAGCCCATCCCAGGCTCACACCGGATGGGACACCTGGTAGATCGGTGTAAATGCGACGCTTCACCAAAGCAGACAGATTGATTGCTTGCTCACGCATAACCCGCATGGCATCTTCAGGCAGGGCATTCGCCATGACTTGCTCCTGACGTCCGGATTTCCTGCGCTGATCGGACGAGACGATATGCATACCACGCAAAAGACGCGACAGCATATCGTCAGAACGTCGACGTCCATGCTCATGTGGGTGAGGTGTGAATTCAGGCATAACTGTTATTGTCCTAACCCAACCAGACATACAGCTTATAGATGAATGCCTAAAATCTGCGCAATACCAAGCATTCTCCCCTATGCAGAACCTTTGCACACATCGACATATAGAATCGGATAAGTGAGCGTATTCCCAGTCTCGTTATCGCAGAAGGCATGCATGCATATGCGCAACCTCCATCGTAATGTCTCATTGACGTTGAGAAAGGGACGCACAAAGCTCTTGGCACTGCTGGTCGCATTATTGGCCATAGCCAGCGTGGAGATCATCGGATTCAATATGCCATTCTGGAGCACGCTGTCGGCCAGCACCGATTCAGCCTCCGCTTCCAATATCCTCGGCCCCGGCCTGCAACAACGCGATGACGGTTTGCTGGAAATCACTGATCCCACGCAAGCCTTCCTTGAAGTCGAGGCAGACGGCTCCTCCTCCTATGCTCGCATCGATCCTGATACCTCCATCTCAGACTCCTCCGAGCAGGATTCCGAATCAGCCGCAAAGGATAAGGATATTGTCAAATCCCTGTATGTGAGAGTGGATAGCGATGGCATTGCCGGCAAAACGCAGTCGGTTGATGTGCGCGTTCCTCGATCACTGTATGTGCATAGCAATGCGCGGCACACCATACGCCTTTGGATTCAAGAACCTGCAGGTTCGCTTATTCCCATAGCTGCGATTCGCGCCAATGTCCGCGTTCCTTTTCATATCGATTGGCTCCGTGTCGCCGCGATGATAGTCGTGCTGGTCTTAATCATGCTGTTCAGACCGCATTCGTTGCTTTGGAATACCCCTCTGGATACGAAGAAGACTTCCCAAAGGCTTCTTTTCGCCGTGGCGCTCCTTCCCTTTGCCTTGATGAGCATATTCCGCATCATTTGGCTATTGAGGTTCTCACAACCGTCGTCATTCCATATCGATGGTGGCTATACTTATGATTTTGACCAATACGGCCATCTGGCAGACGCATTGATACACGGTCACACATGGCTGGATCTTCCCGTTCCGCAAGCGCTTGCCCAAGCCGATAACCCTTATGACACCGCGGTTCGCGATCAATTGCTCGCCCAAGGCACTACGCCCATCTACTGGGATTACGCATTCTATGAAGGGCATTGGTATTCCTATTTCGGAGTGCTGCCAGCCTTATTGTTATTCGTCCCCTACCGCTTGCTCAGCCCGCTCTTGCCAGGCCTAAGCACTTCACTGCCCTCGGATGCCGCCGTGCTCTTCTTGATGTTCGGTTTCCTGGTTTTCGGGAGCTTGCTGATTATTCGGATCGTTCACATGGCTTTTCCTCATGCCAGCCTGGCCTTTGCATCCATAGCCCTGACTCTGTTCGCGATCGGATCCAATTCGTATTATCTATGGTTCCGCACCAACTTCTATTCAGTGCCCATATCGGCATCATTACTGCTCAGCTCATTGGGATTATGGCTGTGGCTGGGCGCTTTCAGGCCTCGGCATGAACAAAGTCGGAACTTAGCTGCCTCTGAATCGAACGCTGCATCCCAAACCGCTAATCCCATCAGAACTCGAGGCATCTGGGCAATCCTAGGAACCACGCCGATTTCCCTCCCGCATTTAGCCTCAGGTGCGATTTGCATAGCAGCGAACGTTGGCTGCAGACCTGCTTTTGCTTTGGTGGCTCTTGCGGGACTGCCTCTGTTTTCCGATCAAATTATTGCATTGAAACGAGCCCTGAAGAACCATTCGGTCAGTGTTGCCCACGCACTCAAACCGATTCTTGCCGTGACCATTCCCGCTGTGCTGATAACCGTCCCACTGGCTTGGTACAACATGCTTCGATTCGGCTCGCCCCTCAATTTCGGCAACGCCTATCAGCTCACGGTCACCGATATGACTGCGCATCATACCGATTGGGCCAATGTCATGCCAACTCTTGGATATTACTTATTGCTGCCACTTCGGCTCACTCATCGATTCCCTTGGATCGGCATATCACCAACGCCTCTGCCACAATGGGGATATGCTGAACCCATGGTAGCCGGGATCGTGGTGCTATGCCCGTTCCTCGCATTGGCTGTGGCAATCCCATTGTTGAGGAAGTATTTCGCCAATATCTTGCTACGGAATATGCTCACTGCTTGTCTCGGCATTGGGACGCTCATTCTTGTGGTGGACAGCATACAGGGTGGCATAGGATGGCGCTATATAGCCGATTTCGCCTGGCTTCTGGCCATGCCTGCAATAGGAACGCTGGCGGTAATGCTTGGAGAACATCGCCGAAAACCACTCGAATCTTCAACTCTGCAGCAATCCGACCTTGCCTCGCGATGTGAACACATACGCTCTTCCGACGATTCTCGATTGGGTATCGGTCTATGGGTATTGCGTTGCATTGTGGTCGTCATACTGCTGTATTCAATAGTCATAACCGCGATGTCTGGTTTTGTGTCAGGACGAGACGATGCCATGCTGCGTTCTAATCCCGAACTCTGGCATCGCGTGGCTTCATGGTTCTTACCGCTTTTATGACTGCCGTCCGCGATTCCCTTTTCCTTGGGTCTTATTGATGAGGCAGATGACTAGTTGATTGAAAGTCTGTGTGATATTGGCATGTCAGCTTACCGATAAGAAGTTTAAGCTGGGTGTGAGTCGGGGGTAAGTCGGCAGAACAAGCTACCGACTTATCGTTCATATGACGCTTAAGCCAACAGTCTTAACAGTCTGTGGACTTGAGCTAGCGAGCCAAGCCTTAACTCGATTGCATCGTCTATCGTGGCGACTGCTACGCAACTGTCCGCTTGTTCAAAATGAACATGCCTACCGTTGATGGTAATGTCGCCATTGATGATATAATTAGTCATATCAACTTCCTTTGCGGTAATGCCGCAATCGGATACCTCGACTAGTTGCAGCTAGTTGTAGGTATTTTTATACCGACTAGCAGCTTGATTGTAAGGCAACCGTCTGGTGCCTCGTGCGTGGTAAAGGAGTCGAACCCTTACCGCGCCTACTCGATATCATCATCGAGTAGCTTGCGTGGATTAGACACATGCAAAGCGTCACAGATTGCTAAAGCTTTACCAAGAGTCATGTTAGAGACGGATCGCCTACCTGTCTCGTAGTCAGCTATTCTGCCTCTATCAAATCCGGGTATTTTTTCTGCAAGCTCTTTCTGTGTCATGCCACGTTTCAAACGTAAAGTCTTGATACTCATTTATCCACCTCATTACTTCGGTGGACTCATTGTATCCATTTCAAACGCTCAGGGGACAATTCCATGCCGGAACCCTAGCGCTGGTGGAACGCGGTTAACGTTCCCGCTATTCAATTCTCAAACCCTCCATTGGCTCAATGTCGTTCATGAATACATATCTGCCGATAGACGAGTACCGAGTCGGTCTCAACTCATGTAAATCCATAGATTCGAACACCACAGCAAACAGATCACCGTGTTCTACAATAAGCACTATGAGCCTTCTGAGACTTTTCAAACGCACTCCAGCCGTTCCCACCGTTGACTCGGTGACGATTCGACTTGAACAGGCCGAACACGTCTATGATGACGGAACAGTGGGATTGCGTTCGACAAATCTAGAGATTCACGAACGCAGAGTTGCGGTTATCGGGCTTAACGGCTCTGGCAAGACCACTCTGCTCAAGCTGATGGACGGTGCCTTATTGCCCTCATCCGGCATGGTTACCATCACGGCAGGTGAGCAGAAATTCGACACTGCACAGCGCAAGGAAAACAAGCGAATTGCCGCTCATATCGGAAAAGTGCGACGCGAAGAAATACCCAATGCATATTATCAGTCCAAAACAATAGCCGAAGCGGTAGCGACAGCCGTTCGCAAAGCTGGAAGTGTGCCGCGAACAGAAATCGATGCCCTTGTCGGCGACTTATTTGCCCGATTCGCATTGGCTGATAGTTCAAGACTAAATGCTGCGGAATTGGATAGCGAGCGCCGCCACTTGCTCGCCGTAGTTGCGGCACTAGCCACTCGCCCATGCACGATTGTCGCAGATGAACCGACAAAAGGCTTGGATGAACACGGCACCGATCGTGTGGCAACCGCTCTTTTCTCCGGAAATCTGCAAGTTATTTTCGCGACTCATGATGTGGCCATGACCACGAATCCTCACTTTGCGATCGACCGGACGATACTCATGCATAATCAGAGCGTCATATTCGACGGCAATCCACATGAAGCCGCGGAACGATATGACAAGCTTGTCCAAGAACTTATGGGCAAGTCTGCTCTATGACTCTAGGCCTTACACAGCATCGCGATCGTATCCAGAACTTCATCGATACGATGTGTCAATTCCTCAGGTTCTGGCAATAGAGAAACTGTCAAATACCCATCCGATGCCAAATCGAAGAAATAACCGGGCTGACCGCTAAGACCGTGGCGTTCAATCAGGCTAAGCACCATGGTGTCGTCATCAACCACGGCGGGGAAACGCAGCAGCACATTCCATCCACCTTCAGCTCGTAGCATGCTCACCAGATGCTCGGGTCGCTGCTCAAGAATGCGTTGCACCATATGAAAATTGTTCTGTACGCGCTGTTTAACGAGTGCCGTCTGTTCAGGAGCAAGAGCAAGCAACTCCGGTATGCGAGTGGCGATGAGATCGCCCATAGGCAGATAATCATCGGCAATGACATCCAAACGACGTTGAGCCTGTTCAACATCTTCTTGAGGCCCTGACACCTGGATCCAACCGACTTTGGCATGAGGTGCTGCCAGCATTTTGGAGAATCCGTCCAACGCGAATGTCAATACGCCCTTCTCACCTGCCCATCGAGCATTGCCTGCAAACGGCTTCAAATCATAGTCATAAAACACTTCATCCGCGATTATCGCCACTTCGTACTTGCGGCACAGCTCAACGAAGCGCTCTCTTTCGCCTGGCTTCACATATGAACCGGTGGGATTATTGGGATTGATCACGACGAGCGCCCTGATATGATGCCGCGTATCGGCCTCAAGCAAAGCTTCCACTTCAGCGGTATCGATAAACCATGAACCGTCATATTGCAATCGGTAATCCATGGTTGTGACACCCTCAAGCTTTGCGATTGATGCAATAAGCGGATATCCAGGCTTTGGAGCCAGAACAATATCACCAGGATCACACAGCAATTTGAAGAGCCACGAATATGCTTGCGAAGTTGAACTCAGCACATACAGGCTATCCGCATCAATGCGACTCGCACCATGCGAATCAAACGAATTCCGTTCATTGAGGAAGTTTGCCAATGCACGGCGAGCCATTAGTGGACCTCTGGGATTCGCATCATATTCTTCAGAAAGAATGCGAGGAGCCAGTCCGAAACGTGTGGGATTGGAATCATTGAGTTTACGCAACTTCGTGCCATGCCTTGCAGCCGCGATTTCCGCTTGGGCGATTGCATTGGGCTCCCCCATATCGACCCGTGATGAGAATCGCATTGCCGACCAACCTCTTTCCTGTCATCCGCTCTGCCGTGCAACGAGTTACCATACTGCTCCGAACCATCGTCATGGCAATTATCGACACTCAATCGGTAATATCAAACTCGACATATCGCACCGCGCACTGCTTTCCCTTGACAAAGCATTGACAGCATCAGGCATCACGAGATTATTGATTCCTGCGCAGTAATTCCACTCAACTTCATGCATCAAATCAGCACAGTTCTCGGTGGATCGAAGCCACCAGAACCGCTCATCACACCGATAAGGGATCCGATATGGTGAGAGACGGACAGGGTAAGCGTATGCCCAAATCCTTGTCCTTGACCAACAAAGCAATGAGGCGACACCTTTGGTGCCGCCTCATACGATCTCTGCTATCGCAAATCAGTGCTTGGTGCTCGCATAATATGCAGCGCCGATAATGCCTGCTTCATTGCGCAACTTCGCAGGAACAATCGGAGTCTTGATATCGACCAGAGGCAAGAACTTCTCGCTGACGCGGCTGACGCCGCCACCGACGACGAAGAGATCAGGGTTGAAATACTTCTCCATCAAGCCGTAATACTTCGTCAGACGCTTCGCCCACTTCTTGTAGCTCATATCCTGCTGTTCACGGACCGAGGACGCCGCATACTTCTCGGCATCGCCCTTGCCGTCAGGGAGTTCGATATGACCCAATTCGGTGTTTGGAATCAAATGACCGTTGTAGATAAGCGCGGTGCCGATGCCGGTGCCAAGCGTGGTGGCGATGACCAAACCATCCTGACCCTTTGCCGCACCGAAATGCTGCTCAGCCAGACCAGCGGCATCGGCATCGTTGACGACGACAACCGGTCGACCGCAGGCCTCGGTGAATACTGCGGTGATGTCTTCACCGATCCACGACTGATCAAGATTTGCAATGAAATCCAACGGCTGCCCTGGCTTGATAGGTGCTGGGAACGCAATGCCGACCGGAGCCGATTCCGGGACTTCAAAATGCTCAAGTTGCTGCTTGACCACTTCTGCCACAGCTTCTGGCGTAGAGACCTTCGGAGTCAAGATCTTAAACCTAGGCTCGGCGAATTCGCCAGCTTCCAAATTGACTGGCGCTGCTTGATGCCCGAACCTCCGATATCGATGCCGAACGCCTGCGCTGTTTCAATCATCTTTGACCTCTCTTGTGAGAATATGGTGTGCAACCGGTATGAGCATAGTAACTCTTCCCATAGCCAATACAGATTCCAACTTGCATAAAATGTGATAACGATTGCACAAGTGGCGCGACTCGCTGATATAGATATCGGAATCGTTCGCATTGCATTCGATATCGAAGGTCAAGAATATGGAAGAGCCGTTGCCTCAGTCACATACAGCAATCTGAGGCAACGGCTCCAGACAATTTCAATCTTTGTGGATCTCACGCTTCCAACATTGGCAATGCCTAGATAACATCACTAAACGCCATAAACGCATTTACCACTATGAGTCGCAATCAGTCCTTCTTCAAAGCAGGCATAGGCTTCCATTGACCATCATGCAGTAGGGCACGAGAATCTCGCCAGCCTTTCCACAGTTGCGCCACTCCGGTGCGAATATGTTCGCGATCCACTGCGAACAGGCGGATCAATTCCTTTGCTGCCGTGGCTGCCGTGCCCAGAGCGAATAGCACAGGACGATAATCTCCATGCGCCATGAAGTATCTCGCCATATAGCCTCGATTGCGCATAATGTGGTAACGATTCATGTCTGAAGTGGAATTCAGCTGACGCACTCCGGCAATATCCCAATTGCTGATTTCACGGGTGCGACGCAACACCATATCAGGTACCACTATTGGATTGGTCACCTTGCTGGCCAGATATCCGTACATCGTGTCATCCCAGTAGATGAAGAATCGAGGATCAGGGAAACCGATCTGCTCAACGATATTGCGACGGAACAATCCCCCTTCAAAGCACATGGTATTCATGACGCGATATCCGGCAGGACCGAATGCCGCAGGCGCAATGGGATTCGGAATGCCCAGACTCACGAGGAACTGGTACTGCCAATAGAAGGGGCCGCCGTCATAGTCATATCGGCTTCCTTGAACCACATCATGCTTGCCGGTCCACTTGGCGAGTTTTTCGATGCTGTCCGGCAGAACCGCCACATCGTCATCCATAACCCAGAACCACTCTGCGCCGAGTTCATACGCCTTCTTTACACCGGCATTAAATCCGCCTGCCCCGCCAAGATTGTCGGTTTGCGGCGCATAGACCACGCGATTCTCATTGCCAGAAGCATCAGGAACCGTCGTGCCCCATTGTTTGGTGACGATTTGTGCAAACTCTTCAACCATATGTTGGGTTTCGTCGCTGTGCTCGTTATCAACGATTACCACGCGCCACGGAGCCACGCTCAATTCCTGTATGGATTCCATAAGCGTAGCCAGCAATTGCTGGCGCTTGAAGGTGACGACGACTATGGCAAGCTTTTCGATAGTCGCTTTTGCGGCATGCTTGTGTTCACTCATATCCCCATTCTTACACTCGCCCTCGCCACAGCCCGACGCCCGAGCGCTTCCAACCGGCAGCCGCATGGCTCCGTGTTTTGCCTGCGACGAACGAAACCTTGCAATATCAGTCATTCTGGAGTATAGATGGAAAGGCAAGTTTCAGGGAAGGTGCAATTCCTTACTGGCGGTGACAGAAGTTGGTCACATTCACTTCTGCAGCCCGCGAGCCGTGCAAACGGCAGATACCGGTGTGAGTCCGGAGCCAACGGTCACAGTCCGGATGAAAGAAACGGAGCCCGCAATGGGTGAATTCCAGCATGCCTCAAATCAAGGGCATACTTCTCCAGATATCTCCTCGGATGCCAATGAATCAATACCGATTGACTCTGCATCGGCACAATCCGTATCATCCAGCGAGAATCACAACAGCATGCCAAAAAACCGTCGACGCCCATCGGCTCTCCAAGCCCACTCGACAGGCGTCGCCGATTCAGGCAGATGGTCGAGCCGACGCATCGCGGTCTATGCATTATTCGTGGCATTGACCGCCGCGACCAGTTTTATCGAAGTACCGCTTCTCGTGCCATGGCTCAAATATGATCCATCGGGAATCATCGCCCTGGTCGCTGGTTTCGCTTTCGGCCCATCGGCTGCCGGCATTGTCAGCGTGCTCAGCTTCACTCCGCATCTGTTCACCAATCCTCTTGGTGCCATCATGGGTATGGCCGTCGGATTGGCGCTTACGGTTCCTGCGGCACTGATATATCAGCGCTTCCGCACACGTAAAGGAGCATTATTTGCCCTTATTATTGGCTCCATATGTGCCATCGTCATTGCCATTGCAGGCAATTTGGTCATTACCCCCATATACACCGGCATGACCGTTGCCCAAGTAGCTGCTCTTATCGTGCCGGTATTGCTTCCATTCAACGTGTTGAAGATGTTCCTGCATATCGTGTGCACATTCATCATCTACAAGCCGATCTCCGATTTGCTCCACCGCTGAGCGCTTTCAACTCGTCTCGCGGTTTCATCAAGGGCAAACGCCAATTTGAAATCGTGAGATGATTGATTTCACGGAATGACGAAGTCACAGACATGCAAGAAAGATACAGGGTATGACTCAGCGAGGTCAGAGTGCAAATCAGGCGTATGCTGCCCAACTGCGCCATGTTTCTTTCAGTTATGACGCCTCGTCCTGGGCTCTCAATGACATAAGCCTCGATATTCGGTCCGGCGAATGGGTTTGCATTACCGGTCCCAATGGTTCGGGGAAGTCCACTCTGTCCAAGGTCATTGCAGGCCTGTCAGCTCCTGATGATGGCGTGGTCACTCTGCTCGGCAATATTGTTTTTGATGCGCAAGGAGCCCATGCCGCTCAATATCGTTCTGCCCGACGAGACATTGGGGCTGTGTTCCAGAATCCCGAGGATCAGATTGTCACCACGGTTATTGAGGATGATGTGGTATTCGGGCCTGAGAATCTCGGATTTTCTCGTCGAGACATGGCTCAAGCCATTTCGGATTCGTTGCATTCGGTCGGTTTGGAATCAATGCGCTTCGCCGATCCGACGCATATCAGCGGAGGCCAGCAACAACGTGTTGCCATAGCGGGAGCCATGGCCATGCATCCCCGCATGGTTGTCCTCGATGAAATCACGGCTATGCTTGACCCCGAAGCTCGAGAAGATGTGATGCGAATCCTCTCGGCTTGGCATGCCCAAGGTGTCACCATCGTGCATGTCACCCATCTTGCCCAAGAAGTGCAATTGGCACAGCGGGTCATACGCATGGACCACGGCAGGATCATTGCTAATGACGTGGCTCGACACAGAACAGACTCATTCGAGAAAAGCAATAATGCCCCACCGGTAGAAGAGCAATCCCTCGAAGAAACCACACTCTGGTACGCCTCCGAATCGGAGCACATTACCGATCTGAACGGCACAGCCCGCAACACAACCCGCGAATGGGCGATAGCCATCGACTGCGTTACCTACCGCTACCCTCATTCTCAGCAAGCAGTGTTGGATAATTACCCGTTGTTCGTCGCTCAGGGGCAAACCGTTGCGCTTATGGGCCGCAATGGTTCCGGCAAAACCACATTGGCCCGACTGATAAGCGCCTTGGACTCCCCTGACGAAGGTTCCATAACCGTTGCAGGGATACCGGTTTCATCTCGTCGAAATGCATCGCTCTTCGGCACGCGAAAACCCAAACCAGCCAATTCACGGCAGCGCAAAGCCTTGCGCCGCTCGGTCGGCTATGTCATGCAGCATCCGGAGCGTCAATTATTCGCGGAAACCGTGGCCCAGGATGTGGCCTATGGTCCTCGTAATCAGGGACTTGCCGAGGATGAGATCGCCAAAAGAGTGGATGAGGCTCTGTCTTTGCTGCACATACAAGATCTTGCACAGAGGTCTCCGTTTGATCTATCTGGAGGGCAGCAGCGTCTTGTTGCCATAGCAGGAGTGATAGCCTGCCATCCTCAGGTACTGATCCTCGATGAACCCACTGCGAATCTCGATGCCCACGCCAAACAGCGCATTATTAATATGCTGACACATTTGCATAAGCAGGGCGTGACCATTCTTATGATCACCCATGACGTTGAAGAAGCGCATTCCCTGGCAGATCGCATCGAAATCATGCCCGACTCCAAAGATTCCTATGCAGATGGCGATGACGATTCCAATGGCATCAACGGCACCGCCGATATAGTCGATAACCTTACCGACGCCACTGGCAATACGACACAAAACCAATTCAGTACAGATTCGCCATCTCATGAGACTCCGCGTGCAGCCAACGTATCAGTGTCGAGACACGCTTTGCAATATGCATCACGACCCTCTGTCGAACACATTGACGTGAATAACCAATCCATGTCGTTGCAGTCACCGAAGGTCAATGCCAGCGTTCGGTCTTCACTGCTTTCTTCGTTTGATCCGCGTATATTGCTTGTCGTGACGATCATCGCGATGTTCAGCGCTTTCACGATTTCGAATGCTGCACAACTCATGGTCGCAGGAACACTGGTGGTGGCCGCAGCCTGTGCAGGTCGCATACGAGTCGGAGAACTGGTGCGAGCCACCCACGGTTTTTTGGTACTGTTTATCTTCACCGGATTGCTCAATATCTTCTTCGTACGAACGGGATCAATACTGGTTCAATGGGGCCCCCTAATCCTCACGACAGGGGGCATAGCCGCTTCGGTGCTGTACATTTGCCGCTTCGCCTTGGTTATCATCCTTGGTGCCATCGTCATGAATGCGACCACGCCCATTGCTGTAACCGACGCCTGCGAATCGTTGATGAGTCCTCTGCGTAACTTCGGTATTCACACGCAAGATATTGCCCTGGTTATGTCTCTGTCGGTACGTTTCCTTCCGACATTGTCAAGCGAAGCACGTGCCATCGCCGATGCTCAGGCAAGTCGTGGAGGCAGCATAGAAAGTGGTTCTCCATTGCAACGTATCCGCGCTTTGGGGGCAATCGTCGTTCCAGTGTTTGCAGGGACACTTCGCCATGCCGACAATCTCAGTCTCGCCCTTGACGCACGCAGCTATGAATCCGGCATTCAACGCGCGCATTGGCGTGTGATGAGCGTACGCCGTCGCGACATGGCGCTTATTGCATGTGCCGCACTGTATATCGTGGCTTTGTGTGCTGCCGCATTGTTTTAGGCTGACACACGGCTAGAGATTGGCATCAGGGAGTGTCAGCTCAAACTATCGGCATCATGCCGGTATTCGTACCATACGGTATCTTCGAGGCGGTAACATATGCGCCTTTCGAAGACCTCGCCAGGCGCGAAGATGGTCAATAGCAGCAACGGCAATACGAAAGAAGACGCCCATGGCATTAACAAAAAAGCAGGTCAAGCAACTACGGACCTTGGCAAATCACCTCAATCCTTTGATCATTATCGGCAAGAACGACCTGACCGAAGGCGCTATCGGACAAACGGACGAAACACTGGAAGCTCATGAACTCGTCAAATGTTCAGTTCTGGATGGTTCGGGATTGACCGCAAAAGAAGCTGCTGCCGAACTCTCCGAGCAGCTCAATGCAGAAGTCGTGCAGGTAATCGGCAACCGATTCGTGCTCTTCCGCAGATCAAAGCGAGACAGTATCGGGCATATTCAGCTCGTCCGCGAGTAGGCTCACGATCTGCCATGCTGTCGGCTTCCAACAAGTCATGGCGGAGATTCAATGACGTCGTATGCATTGCGCATTCATTGATGCGCTGAACGCGTACGGCGTCATTTCCGTACCAACCGAACTACGATGGAATCCATGAGCACGCAATATCAATCATCAGCACAAAGTAATACAGACGAGACCACACGACTTGAACCAGGCCAAGCGGCACCGGATTTCACTCTGCCAAGTGATGAAGGCAAGGATGTCAGTCTGGCCGATTTCAAAGGTCAGCGAGTTATCTTGTATTTCTATCCTGCTGCAATGACTCCGGCCTGCACTGCTCAGGCCTGCGATTTCAGGGATAATCTTGCACGATTGACCGCTATGGGATATGCGGGTTATAGGCCAAATTGTGTGTCTGGTGGTGGTTTTATTCGGTGGCGTTTGGGTATCTGGTGCTGGTGTGGAATTCGTTCCAGTCGATGCCGGTTCCGTATCGGTTGGGTATGCCGAACGTTTCGTATGCGCCTTGGGGGCTCCTTTCCCGATGCCAGCCTGTGGAGTTCCTCGATTTTCTGGTTCGGTGAACGCGTTTTCCACCAGCCAGGATGCGG